>CAZGJA010000079.1:0-68778 GCA_964526695.1 uncultured Phycisphaeraceae bacterium | reverse complement strand
GGGGCTGCGGGCGGCCCGTAGGAAACTAAAATGAATGTGGTTTATTTTACGGTTTTGGGGGGGGGCCCCCCCCCCCCCCCCCCCACCTGCGCGGGGGTGACGGACCCCATGCACGGCTTCAAGTCCCACCACGACCTGATTGGCGTGGGCCGGGGGATCGCTCCCGCTTGCCAACTCGCACGGGAGCAGTGTTCGATGTCGCGTAGCGACGATTCCAAACGATGACGCCTTCATCCGCGCGAATTCGCGCGGAATGAAGTCTCCGGCTCGCTACACGAATACGGAGTCAGCACTAGGAGTCCGTGGTGAAAGGCAATGCTCGTCATTCCCGCGCAGGCGGGAATCCAGCTCGTTGCCTGCAACTACACAGAGTCCAGCGGTCCTTCCGGCCGGACAGGACCCCCGCCTGCGCGGGGGTGACGATCCGCGTGCACCGTCTTGAGTCTTGCCACGGCTTGCCAGCCGGGAGGAGCCGAACTTCTCCAGGCTCATGCGACGCGTGGTGAAGGCAAGTTCGCAGGGGCTTCGCCCCGGAGCGTGATGGGCTCCTGCATTTCACCGCAGCGCAGCATCGATGTGGCGCGTGGACAGTGTCCATTACGCTCAAGACGCCGCCGCCTTCGGTCTGAAGAAGCGATCCAGGTTGCAACTCCAAATCATCGCGATCCTTGCGATGATCCACGTCCGCGCGCGGCCGCGGCTCGGCTGTTGGGGCGGCGGCTGGGTGTTCGCGGCGGCGCGGGGGTCGCATCGGATTTGGGTTTACGCGGCGGCTTGGACTTTGCGGGCGGCGCCTGCGGGGCGGGTTCCGTGGGCGCTGCCACTTCGATGCCGAACACGTCTGCGATCTTCTGCTCGTCGAGGGTTCGACCGCCTTGCTTTGGCGCTTTGCCGACGACCGACTTGGCGGTGGCCTTGGAGATCAGCTCCTCGTGATCCACGCCTCGCAGAAGGAACAGCAACTCGGGCTTCGTGTCGAAGCGCGCGCCGATGCCGTACATGACGGCCGCGACGTGCTTGCACATGCCCGCCCAGTCGGGGCAGGAGCAATCCATGGTGATCTCGCTGGGCTTGGGGAACAGGCCTTGGTCTCGATCGGTCACGACGGTCATCACGTGATCGGACAGCCGCCCTTGCAGCAGTTCCAGGAGGGAAGCCACCTGCCCGGCACACGATTCGCGGACGCGTTTCCAATGGGGCTTGGCCAGCGCCTTGATGTTGATGGCCACGTCGTAAACTTCCGAGCCGCTGACTTTCGCCGCGATCGCGCCGCGCTTGATGGCGAGATGGCAGACGGAGCCGTTGCGGACGTACGTGCGACCGCGCGGCAGGCGGTTTTCGAAGTCGCTGAACTTTTCGAGGTGCTCGCACCAGGACTTGCCCCAGAAGGTGCGGGCGATCTGCCGCCCCTCGATCACCACCGGCTGAATGTTCGTGCCCTTCTTGCGGAGCTTCTGCATCTCCAGCATCGCCTGGGCGCGCCGCTGATGCACGGGCACGTATTGCCGCCAGCCAAAGTCCCAGCCCATGTCTTATTCCTCCATGGCCCGATGAATGTCGAGCCGAACGAGATCGAGCAGCTCCGCGTCGCCCATCTCGGTCACGAGCTTCGGGACGCCTTCCGCGAGGATGTCGCCGGCGAGCGCCGTCTTGTCGCGGATGAGCGCGTCGATCTTCTCCTCGATCGTACCCTGACAGACGAACTTGTGAACCATGACGTTGCGGGATTGTCCGATGCGGAAGGCGCGGTCCGTGGCCTGGTTCTCCACCGCCGGGTTCCACCAGCGGTCGAAGTGAATCACATGCGAAGCGGCCGTCAAGTTCAGCCCCGTGCCGCCCGCCTTCAGCGAGAGCACCATGAACGGCGGGCCCGTCTCGCTTTGGAACTGGTCCACCAGTTGCTTTCGCTTTCCAACAGCCGTCCCGCCGTGGAGCACCAGGCCGCTGCGCCCGAAGATGGTTGAAAGGAAACCGCTCAGCGGTTCGGCCAATTCGCGGAATTGGGAAAAGACGAGCACCTTTTCCTGGCGGCTGGCGATTTCCTCGCACAACTCGCGGGCGCGGTGGAACTTGCCGCTGTCGTCGGCGGCGTAGGCGCCGGTGCCCAGCCACTGGTCGGGGTGATTGCAGATCTGCTTGAAGCGCATGATGAACGCGAGGATGACGCCGCGCCGCGCGATGCCTTCCTCCTGCTGCTTGAGCGCTTCGGCCAGCTCGCGCACCGACTGCTCGTACAAGACGGCCTGCTTCTTGCTGAGCTGGCAGAAGGCGGTCTGCTCCACCTTGTCCGGCAGGTCGGCGATGATCGACTTGTCGGTTTTGAGCCGCCGCAGGATGTACGGGCCGACTAGCTTGCGCAGCGGGCCGTACTGATCCGTCGAGCGATCTTCAAGCCGTCGAACGAAACTGCCGAACGCCTTGACCGAGCCGAGCAGCCCGGGGCAGAGGAAGTCAAAGATCGACCACAAGTCGGTGAGCCGGTTCTCCACGGGCGTGCCCGTCAGGACGATGCGGGCGCCGCCTTTGAGCTGCTTGACGGCGCGAGTCTGCCGCGTGCCGGGGTTTTTGATCGCCTGCGCTTCATCGAGCACGACGATCGACCACGGCACGGCCGCAAGCCACTCCAGCCGCGTGAGCGTTCCGTAGGTGGTCAACACCGCATCCATTCCGGCCAGGGATCGCTGCGGGTCTTTCGCCATGCCGGCAAGCTCGGCGGGCCTGGTTTGCGAGGGGTGAACGAAGAGGCAACGCAGCGAGGGGGCGAACCGCTCGATCTCGGCCTTCCAGTTCGCCAGCAACGACGCGGGCAGGACCAGCAGCATGGGCATCGATTTCGCGGCGCCGCGCTGTCGCTTCAGCAGGAGCATGAGCGTGATGACCTGAATGGTCTTCCCCAAGCCCATGTCATCCGCGAGGCAAGCGCCCAGACCCAGTTGCGTCAGCAGCCACAGCCACTTGACGCCCACCTCCTGATAAGGGCGCAGCGTGGCGCGGAGGTCCGGCGGCGGCACGGCGATGTCCGCGCGTCCCGGCTCGCGAATCTGTCGCAACAACTCCGCCAGCCAGTCGCCCGCGTGAAGCTCCGCCCATGCGGCATCGTGTCCCTGCAGGAGCGCCGACGAGTCGCCATCGATCGACGCGCCCGCCAGCAGGCGCATGCCTTGCAGGAACGAGACCCCGTCCCCGCCGGCTTCCTTCTCCACGCGCTTCCAGTGGGCGAGCGTTTCCTTCAACTTCTCGCCGTCAACCTCGACCCACTGCCCCTTCAGCAGCACCAGCCCGTCGCTGCCTGCGAGGATGTCGCGCCACTCCTCCGGCGTGAGGCGCTGCCCGTCCAGCGTCGTTTCCACGCGGAAGTCCATCATCGCATCGACGCCGAACCGCGAGA
This sequence comes from uncultured Phycisphaeraceae bacterium, assembly GCA_964526695.1. Classification (GTDB taxonomy): domain Bacteria; phylum Planctomycetota; class Phycisphaerae; order UBA1845; family UBA1845; genus JABWBH01. The sequence continues at coordinate 65,390 of CAZGJA010000079.1, read as the reverse complement.
CGGGCCGCTGCCCGATCGACACGCCGACCCGCACGCGCGGCGGACGCTTGGTCCACCAGTTGGGCACGCGCACCAGCAGGCCGCTCTCTTCGAGGATGGGGATGTCGCGCAGCAGACGGTGCGCTTCGCGCGGCGTCCACCGCAGCGGATGGAACACCTCTCCGCTGTCCACCAGCTCCTTGACCCAGGGACACCGTTGGACCGCGCGTTGCACGGGCGTGAGCAGGTGGACGAGCAGCTTGCGGTTCTTGGCGCCGGCATATTCCTCCAGCGCGCGGCCGAGCGGCTGATATTGCACGCGCCCGCCTTCGAGCAGTTTCGGGGCATACGTCGCCAGAAAGGCGAAGGGACACTCGACGTCGCGCTTGTTCTCCGCGAGGTGAAAGCAGACCCGGCCGACGCGATGCCACGTCGGCACGCGCTGTTGCAGCCACTCGCTCAGCCCGCCGGACAGGGCGGCGATCTCGCGGCGCAGGTCGGCGTCCAACTGCTGCCACAGATCCGCGAGCGTTTCCGTGTTCAGGTATTCGCCGCCGCGCATCGGAGGCGCCGCGGCGATCTGCTCGGCGAGGTCGTCAAGCGGAGCGGGCAGGGGCTGCCGCAGGTTTTCCGCCGGCTCGGGAACGTGGCACAGCTCGGTGAGGTAGCGCTCGGCGAATGTCCGCCAGAAGCCGAATACCGCGGGCAAGGCGGGCACGCTCGGGATCTTGGCCAGGCAGAGCAGCAACTCGGCCGTGCCGCGCTCCGCCGCTTCGCGCAGCGCGGCCGTGGTTGCCGCCGGAAGCTTGGCGTCCGCGCCGTCTTCCGGGGATTCGGCAAGCAGCAGATGCCCGCCGCGAGATAGCACCAGTTCCTGCACGTCGACCCCATTTGCTGACGCGGCAAAAGGCCAGCCCGGTTGCCTCCAATCGCCCTACGCGCACCGTCGATTCGAGAGTATCGCTGGCAGGCTGCTCATGCCAACCCTGCGCGGAGGAGAGGCAGGGCAACCGCATTCTGACTTCGAATCAGGGTGGCATGGCCTGGTGTACTCGCCTGGCCATGCTCCGGGGGCAGACAGCCCGTTCCTTCCGGACACGGGTTCGCATCAGCGGACCCGAGCGGCGCGAGCATGTGCGTCTGTTCTGCATCCGCCATGGCTAGGCGAGTACGCCAAGCCATGCCACCCGCCTCCCGTGGCCAGGCGAGCACGCAAGGCCGTGCCACCCACGTCCCATGGCCAGGCGAGTACACCAGGCCATGCCACCCACCCACATGGGGAGTCGTAGCGTGCGGTGGCCCTTGCTTGACCCCGGTCCTTGGGCGTCGTATACTTGCATGATGACGCAAGTAAGCAAACATCGGACGACCAGCCCGAAGCAGGCGGCGCGGCGGCGGCGGCCCATCGACGGCATGCTCGACGCGGGGCTGTTCAAGGCGCTGTGCGACCCCACACGCGTCTCGCTGCTTGCCTGCCTGGCGAAGTGCGGGCGGGCGTGCGGCGTGAGCGAAATCGCCGCGTGCTGCGCTGTGGACCTCTCGGTGGTTTCGCGGCACCTGTCGCTGCTGCGCCGGGCGGGGCTTCTGGATGTGGAGAAGAAGGGTCGGACCGTGTTGTACAGCGTGCGCTACGGCGACTGGGCCGGCGCGCTGCGGGCGCTGGCGGATTCGATTGAGGCGTGTTGTCCAGGGAACGCGGGATCGCGGTGCGGATGCTGAGGGCAGGGCGTGTCACTGGACGGAAGGAAAGCACCGTTTTCGGTTGCTGCCTCAGAAACCAAGCACAGGTTGGAAACCTGTGCTACACACACCGGTTGAAAACCGGTGCCACACACGTTGGAGACCCGCGCTGCAAACATCGGTTGAGAACCAGTGCCACACACGTTGGAAACCTGTGCTACACACACCGGTTGGAAACTTGTGCCACAGCATTGCGGAGTTAATCCCCTGGTGTGATTCGAGAAGGTGATGACATCAACATATTCGGCGACAGGTTGTTTCTCATAGAAGGAAGACCAACATGCAAAGTGAAGCGACGACTGCGGAGCGGGTTCGAGAGCAGGTTCGCGCGGGTTACGGCCGGATCGCGGAGGCGGGCACAGCGCCTGCGCCCATTTCGGCAAACCCAGCGCAGGGCGAGGGCGGCTGCTGCGGCACAACGAGTTGCTGCGGCTCATCCGTGACGGGCGCGACCGAGTTCGCCCGCAGCATCGGCTACGAAGCCGGCGACCTCTCCGCGCTTCCGGACGGCGCCAATCTGGGTTTGTCATGCGGCAATCCCACGGCGATCGCGGGTCTGAAGCCCGGCGAAGTCGTGCTGGACCTCGGCAGCGGCGGCGGGTTCGACTGCTTCATCGCCGGTCCGAAGGTGGGCGCGGCGGGCCGGGTGATCGGCGTGGACATGACGTCGCAGATGATCGACCGTGCGCGTCGAAACCTCCCCGCGTACACGGAGCGGACCGGGCTAAGCAACGTCGAATTCCGGCTTGGCGAGATCGAGCACCTGCCCGTCGCCGATCACGCGGTTGACGTGGTCATCTCGAATTGCGTGCTGAATCTCTCGCCGGACAAGCCGCGGGTCTGGCGCGAAATCGCCCGCGTCCTCAAGCCCGGCGGGCGCGTGGCCGTCTCGGACCTGGCGCTGCTGCGACCGCTGCCTGAGGCCATCCGCCAGATGGTTGAGGCGCTCGTCGGTTGCGTGGCCGGCGCGGTCGCGGTCGATGAGACGCGGCGACAAATGCAGGCCGCCGGGCTGACTGACATTTGCCTGACACCGAAAGGCCTGGGCGTGAAACCCGCGACCGAGCTGCAGGATCCGCTCTACCGCAAGATCGCCGCGCACCTGCCCGCGGGAACGACGCCGGCGGACTACATCACGAGTCTGGACGTTTCGGCCCGGAAGGCCTGATTCCGGAAGGTGATTTGACCCGGCTCGAGGGGACCGAGGGGCAGGCATGAAAAGGGCCCCGGGGGAACAGCATGCTCACGTTGGGTACAGCGAGAGCATGCCATGCGCCCGCGGATGAGTGGCGAGCCGCGGTGCCGGGAGAAGGACATGCTCACGCTGAGTACAGCGAGAGCATGCCACCCGCCGTTCTCATTCCGCCACGGCCTGGCGAGTACGCCAGACCGTGCCACCCGAATCCGCAGTTGGAGCGCAATTGTGCTGGGGTCGCGTGCGGATGCGGAATCGTGTGCGGATGCGGGATCGCGGGATGGACGATGCGCGGCTTTCATGGTATGAGGGCCATTGAGCCATGAAGCTGAAACCGAAACATGATCGCCGACGGTACGACGCCCGCGCGAGGATCGCCAAGGCGCTGGCCCATCCCAGCCGGCTTATGATTCTCGACGCGCTCGACGGGCGCGAAGTCTGCGTCTGCGACCTGACCGATCTGGTCGGGGCGGACCAGTCCACGGTGTCGAAACATCTGGCCGTTCTCAAACAGGCCGGGCTGGTTGCGGACCGCAAGGACGGGGTCATGGTGTTTTACAAGCTGAACGCGTGCTGCCTGCAGGGTTTCTGGGACTGCCTCGAGCAGGTGCTGGCGGCGAACTTGAAGGCGCAGCAGGCGGTGCTGCGATGAAACGAAGTTGCTGCGGGAAGCCGGCGGTGCTGCGGTGCGCGGGCGGAGCCGCGGTGAGTTGGTCCTGAGGCGGCTTTGTTTTCGCCCAATTCATGGCCTGATGGCCATATTGGCATGGAACGTGCAGCCGGTTGGCGCGAAAGGTTGGGCGGGGCATGGTCTCCCGGCAATGGAAAATCGCGGCCGCGTTTACGGGCGTCTTCCTGACGGCGTATTACCTGCCGCTCGCCAATCCCAAGGTGTCCGGCGCGATCGTCGAGGCCTTCAAACTTCTTCAGTGGTATGCGCGAAATCACACGCTTGCCTGCGTGGTTCCCGCACTTTTCATCGCCGGGGGGATTATCACGTTTCTGTCCCAGGACGCGGTGATGCGCTATCTGGGTCCGAAGTCGAACAAGTTTGTCGCGTACACCGTGGCGTCGGTCGCCGGCGTGATTCTGGCGGTATGCTCGTGCAGCGTGCTGCCGATGTTCGCGGGCATCTACCAGCTTGGCGCGGGGCTGGGACCGGCATCGGCGTTCCTCTACTCCGGTCCGGCCATCAACATCCTTGCAATCTTCCTGACGGCGCGGGTGCTGGGCTTCGACATCGGGTTGTGGCGCGCGTTAGGCGCGGTCGGGTTCGCGTTCATTGTTGGGCTGGGCATGGCAAGGCTCTTCCGCAAGGAGGAGCGCGCCAAACTCGAAGCGGCGCTGGCGATGCCCGACCCGCCGGCGCCGAAGCGGCGCATGTGGAAGAACGCGGCGTTGCTGGCATTCATGGTCGGCTTTCTGATCTTCAGCGACTGGTTCAATCCCGGCGACGCGATCGTGCAGAGAACGGACGGCACCGCGATCCGCGGCGTCGTGCTCCAGGAGATGCGCGACGAAGTCATGATCCAGGTGCAGGAGAGCGCCGGCGGCGTGCGCGCGGGAGAGCGGCTTACCCTGCGCAAGACCGAGATTATCGAAATCACCGAAGCCAAAAGTTGGGTGATGGACGTCTATCACGTCCGCTGGATTCTGGCCGGCCTGTGCGCGCTCGCGGTGGCGATCATGACGTGGCGCTGGGTCGAGGGCGTCGAGCTCAAGCTCTGGATGCACAACACCTGGGACTTTGCCAAGCTGCTCATCCCGCTTCTTTTCGGCGGCGTTTTCGTCGTGGGTTTCATTTCAGCGCTGTTGCCGGACAAGCAGATCGCCGCGCTGGTCGGCGACAACAGCCTTGGCGCGAACTTCATCGCGTCGCTGGTCGGGGCGCTGTTCTACTTCGCGACGCTGACCGAAGTGCCGATCACGCAGGCGCTCATGGAGCACGGGATGGCCAAGGGACCGGCGCTGGCGCTGCTGCTGGCGGGACCGGCGCTGTCGCTGCCGAACATGCTCGTGCTCATAAAAGTGATGGGGATGAAGAAGACGCTCGCGTTCAGCGCGATCATCGTCGTGGTCGCGACCGTCGTCGGAATGATGTTCGGCGCGACGCAAGGCGGCGCGTCCGTCGTCGCTCAAGCGGGAGGATTGCCATGAAGATCGAGGTCATCGGAACGGGCTGTGCCAAGTGCGAACTGCTGGAGCGGACGGCCAAGTCGGCGGCTGACAAGCTCGGGCTGGATTATGAGCTGGCGCACGTGAAGGACATCCGGGAATTCGCCCGGCGCGGCGTCATGTTCACGCCGGCCTTGATCGTGGATGGCAAGATCGTCGCGGCCGGAACGGTGCCGCCCGAAGCCGAGATCACGCGGATCCTCGCGGGCGCGGCGTCATGAGCGGTTGAAGAGGGGGCGCGAAATCCAAGCGAGGTCGTTTGATGAACACGAGCCGTGCGCGCAGCATTCTGCTGGCGGGAGTCATTGTCGTATCGGTCGCCGCGGTCGCGGTGATGCGTCACCCTTCGCAGCCGGCATCGACAGAGCGGGATGAAAGAACAACCACGACACAACCCGCGGGGCTTCCGCGCATGCTCGACCTCGGCGCGGACAAGTGCGTCCCGTGCAAGCAGATGGCGCCGATCCTCGTTGAGCTGAAGCAGGAATACGCCGGTCGGGCGGTCATCGAGTTCATCGACGTGTGGCAGAATCCCGATGCCGGGAAAGCCCACGCCATCCGGATGATCCCGACGCAAATCTTCTTCGACCGGGAGGGCAAGGAGGTCTGGCGGCACGAGGGCTTTCTGCCGAAATCGGACATCATCGCCAAGTTGAAGGAACTGGGGGCCGGATGAGCTGCGCAGCGCATTACGATCTCGCCCAGCCGCGGTCGCCAAACGGAGCAATGTGATGACGCAAGTCCAAGCAGTCCCGTTCACTAATAACGCCGCGTCAGAGCGCGGGCGTTGGCGCCGCATCGTCTGGATCGTCGCGAAGGTGGCTATCCCCCTCGGTGCAGTCGCCGCTCTGGTGTATTGGTTCCGCTTCGCGCCCATGCCGGTGACGGGCCTTACTGTAAAACCAGGTCTGGTCGTTGCCGAGGTCATGGGCACGGGCACGCTGGAAGCACGCGTGAGCGCGACGATCGGCCCGAAAATATCGGGCCGCATCGTTGAGGTATTGGTTGACCAGGGCGACCGCGTGACGGCGGGGCAGGTTCTGGTTCGGCTGGACGACAACGATCTGAAGCGCCAGGTGGAAATGGCGGAAAGCACGCTCGCCACGGCCCTTCTGACCGTCGAACGCCAATCAGCAGACGTGGAGCGCGCGGGGGCCGTGGTGGACATGGCGCGGATCGAGTTTCGGCGCGCGGAGGATCTGACCCGTACGAATACCGCGACAGCGCTTGAAATGGACAAGGCGACCGAGGGCCAACGTGTGGCCGAAGCTGACGTGAAGCGGGCCGAGGCAGCGCTCGCGGAAGCGCGGTCGCAGGTGACCGTCGCTGAGAGGACACTCGGATTTCACCAGGCGCGCCTGGCCGACACGGTCATCGCGGCGCCGTTCAACGGTTTGGTGGCGCGTCGTGACCGGGATCCCGGGGACGTGATCGTCCCCGGGGCTGGCGTCCTGCTGCTCCTGAATACCGACGAGATGTGGGTCAGGGCGTGGGTCGACGAGACGGAGATGGCCCGACTGCACCCAGACCAGCCGGCGCGTGTGGTGTTCCGGTCGGAATCAGAGCGGGGCTACCCGGCACACGTTGTACGGCTTGGGCGCGAAGCGGACCGCGAGACACGCGAGTTCATCGTCGACGTCCGCGCCGAGACGCTGCCGGAGAACTGGGCGGTCGGTCAACGGGCGGAGGTTTTCATTGAGACGGCGCGGGCGACGGACGCGCTCGCCGCGCCGTTGCACGCCATCGTCTGGCGTGATGGGCGGTCGGGAGTGTTCGTCGAGAGCGACGGACATGCGGCTTGGCGACCGGTGCGGCTCGGAATCCGCGGGTCGCTAAGCGTCGAGGTGCGCGAGGGGCTCGACTCGGGCGCGCGGATCATCGTGCCGGCCAGTCCCACGGCCGCGGTGTTACGCGATGGAAAGCGGGTGGACGTGCGATGAACCTGGCTTCGCGGGATATCCGCCACCATGTTGGCCGCTTCTCCCTCACGACGTTGGGCGTGGGCGTGCTGTTGATGATCGTGATGGGCATGGCCGGCATCTACCGCGGCTTGGTCCACGAGGCCACGCTGCTCGTGGACACCGTGGGAGCCGACTTGTGGATCGTACAGCGTGCGACGCGCGGCCCCTTCGCAGAGATTTCGCGTGTGCCGCGCTCGCTTGCGGATCGCGTGGCGGCCGTGCCCGGCGTTGAGAACGCGCGGGCATTCGTTTACCACACGCTCCAGCGGGAGCGCGGGGGAAAACCCCTGCGCATGGCCGTGCTCGGGCTTGACTGGCCCGTGGATCGTGGCGAGTGGCTCCCGTTGCGGGGCGGCGGTGCGATTACTCAGAACCACTTCCAGATGATCGCCGATCGCTCGCTCGGGTTGCGCCTTGGCGAAAGCTTGCGGCTCGGGAAGGACGTCTATCAAATCGTCGGACAGACCGAGGGCATGACCGATACAGGCGGCAACGGATTCGCGTTCTTCACTGAGCAGGACGCGCGCGCGGTCCAATTCGACGAGCCGGGCGAGGCGACGCGACTGGCGCGGGCGTCACGTCGCGCAAGGACGGGACGAGTCGATATGGGTCAGACCGAACCCGGCCTGATCGAGCGTGCGGGCGGCTTGGCCGCGAACATACCGGTGCTGCTTCCCGGACAGGTCAGTGCGGTGATCGCCCGGTTGACACCCGGCGCGGACCGTCAAGCCGTATTGACGACGTTGGATTCATGGGCCGACGTCACGGCTTTCACGCAGGAGCAGCAGTCGGACCTGCTGCTTCGGGGAGTCGTCGAGAAGGCTCGTCGCCAGCTTGGGCTGTTCCGGACGCTGCTGACGATCGTCTCCGCGCTCATCATGGCGCTCATCCTCTACACCATGACGCTCGACAAGCTGCATGACATCGCGCTGTTGAAGCTCATCGGCGCGCCCAACCACACGATTCTCGGATTGATCCTCCAGCAGGCCGTCGTCATGGGCGGGTTCGGATACGCGATCGCCTACGGTCTGGGATTATTGCTGTTCCCGTACTTCCCGCGGCGAGTCCTGCTCACCGGAGACGATCTCTTGAATCTCAGCCTGATTGTTCTGGGGATTTCCGTGGTCGCGAGCTTCCTGGGAATCTGGAAGGCTCTGCGCGTCGAACCGAACGCTGCCCTGATGGGATGAAGGAATGAGCAGTCACTTCGCCATTGAGACACAGGGACTCACCAAGGTGTACGGCAGCGGCCATACCGAGGTCGTTGCGGTGCGCGACGCGACGGTGCACGTCGAAGCTGGACAATGCGTGGCGTTGCTCGGTCCGAGCGGCGGCGGAAAGTCCACCTTTCTGACCGCAGTCGGGCTGATCAACCTGCCCACGTCGGGTCGCATCTACATCGCAGGTCAACTCGTGGTCGACGGACCCCACGCTCGGATCGACTCTCGGAGCTTCCGGCGGCGCTTCATCGGGTACGTCACCCAGAAGGCCAATTTGATCGGCTTCTTGACGGCCCGCGAGAATGTCGAGCTGCCCATGCGCCTGAACGGTTTGTCTGCCAAGGCGGCGCGCAAGCGCGCCGACGAGTTGCTCCACTATCTGGGTGTCGGCGCCCGCTCGCACGGCTACCCGCCGGAATTGTCAGGTGGCGAGCAACAGCGCGTCGCCATCGCCCGCGCGCTGGCCAACAAGCCGAGCGTGGTGCTCGCCGACGAGCCGACCGGCGCTCTGGACGGAAAGCTCGGGCGGCAAGTCGTCGAGCTGTTCTGGAAGGTCGCGCATGAACAGGGGGCAGCGGTCATCGTCGTCACTCATGATCAGCGAACGCTGGACGTATTCGACGCAATCTACGAAATGGAAGACGGCGTCATTCGCCTTTCGACGTATAGGCCGTCAAGCCCCGCCGCTTCGGGCGTCTCCTCCGCACCGTCCGGAAACGCCGGTACGCCGCAAGTGGAACACCCTGAGAGGTGACAGAAGACATCGCGATGTTCGAGTCCTTCTCCGAAAACCTCGCGCAGGTCGTGCAGAGCAACCCCTGGCTCGCGCCGCTGGCCGCGTTCGTCGGCGGGTTGCTGACGGCCGCGAACCCGTGCGTGCTGGCGATGGTGCCGCTGATGGTCGGCTACGTGGCGGGGCAGGAGTCGCGCGGCGTGGGGCGATCGTTTGCACTTTCGCTGGCATTCAGCGTCGGGCTGACGATCATGTTCGCGGTGCTGTTCCTGGCGGCGTGGGCGGCCGGCTCGGTGCTGAAGGCGAGTGCGTGGACGTACGTGGCGGCGGGCGTCTGCCTGCTGATGGGCGCTCACCTGATCGGGCTGCTGCACGTGCGCATTCCGGCGCCGGCCGGCGTCCAACCGAAGCGGAAGGGGCTTGTGGGCGCGCTGCTGCTGGGGTTGCTGTTCGGGCTGGTGTCGCTGCCTTGCGCGGGACCGGTGCTGCTGGCGCTGCTGGCGGTGGTGCCGCTGAGTGGGGCGGCGTTTGGGGCGGTCCTGCTCGTGGCGTACAGTCTGGGTCATTGCGGACTGGTGCTGATCGGCGGAACCTCGATGGGTCTGGTGCAGCGGCTGGCCGACTCACGCGGCTGGACGCGCAGCGCCGACGTGCTGCGCCGGGTGGCCGGCGCGTTGATTCTGCTGGTGGGGGTGTTGCTGCTGTTCTCTTGAGGCGACGGGCATGACGGAAACGGCTGACATCCGGCGATTGAACGTCTTCGAGCGATACCTTTCGCTCTGGGTGGCGCTGTGCATGGGCGTCGGCATCGCGCTGGGCAAGCTGCTGCCCGGCATGATCGACGCCCTGCGCCGCATCGAGTTCGGCGGCGGCAGTCAGATCAACGTGCCCATCGCCGTGCTCATCTGGCTGATGATCTACCCGATGATGCTGAAGGTGGACTTCGCCTCCATCGTCGGGGTCGGGAAGCGGCCGAAGGGGCTGATCATCACCTGCTTCGTGAACTGGGTGGTCAAGCCGTTCAGCATGGCGCTGCTCGGGTACGTCTTCTTCAAGCACCTGTTCCTGCCCTGGATCGGGGCGGAGCTGGCCGACCAGTACATCGCCGGCGTGATCATTCTCGCCGCCGCGCCGTGCACCGCGATGGTCTTCGTCTGGAGTTACCTGACGCGCGGCGACGCGGCCTACACGCTGGTGCAGGTCTCCGTGAACGATCTGCTCATGCTCGTGCTGTTTGCGCCGATCGTGACGTTCCTCATCAGCGGCGCCTCAGCGCTGACCGTTCCGTTCAAGGTGCTCGTCTATGCCGTGATCTGCTTCATCGTCATTCCCCTGACGGCCGGGGCGCTGACCCGGCGAACGTTGATTCGCCGCCGCGGGGCGGGGTGGTTCGAGAAGTCGTTCCTGCCGCGGTTTCATCCGATCGCCGTGCTGGCGTTGCTGGCCACGTTGGTGCTGATCTTCGCGTTTCAGGCGGACAACATCACCAAGCGATCATTCCACGTGGTCCTGATCGCGGTACCGATCCTGCTCCAGGTGTACTTCAACTCGTCGCTGGTGTACGGCCTGATGAAGCTCTTCCGCGTGCCGCACAGCGTGGCCGCGCCCGGCGCGCTGATCGGCGCGAGCAACTTCTTCGAGCTGGCGGTGGCGACGGCGATCGCGCTGTACGGACCCGAGTCCGGCGCGGCGCTGGCGACGGTGGTGGGGGTGCTGGTCGAGGTGCCCGTCATGCTCAGCGTGTGCGCGATTTGCAACCGCACGCGCGGCGCGTTTGACGCGGCGTCGGCCCAGGAGTGCCCGTCTCCCGCGCCGGGATGTTGCGCGAATTGGCGGGCGTTCGTTGATACGACCCTTGAACCCGGCGGCGCATGAGGCTGCGTGCGCCGAGCGGCACTGCCGCCATGAGCGCAACCCGAGCCGGTAATGATCGGCACGCTCCTCCCATGCGGTTCTGACAAACGTCGCCCTCCGTTGCGCTTTGGGTTCTGATTGCTGGGCTGACTCGCCTTTCCGAACCCGAAGCGCAAGCGAGGGTTTCCACGGTCGATGCTTGCGGAAACAAGACTTGGGTTGCTGCGGAGCATGGGTTACAATCCGTAAGCAGCTTTGGGCGAATCGCACCGATGTCGTGAGAGGCGGCAGGCAGGCTTGGACTATCCACGCGAACCCGACGATACCACGGAACAGCCCGCTCCCGGTGATGCGGAGTCGCGTTCGCTCGCGCCGCAGCCAGTCGGCGAGCCCCCCGCGCGCGTTGTAATCGTGCCGTGGGCACGACCGCTGTCGTTGCCCGGTTTCGCGCCTCTTGGCGCCGACGGCCTACCGCATGAGCCGGGTGTCGCGCATGCAGGCGTCGATGTCCTGCAGCATCAATCCGGATTTCCGCCGAGCGCGGCTTCTTTCGAGATCCAACCACGCCCGGATGGCGCCTTTGCCGGCGGGAGCGCGTGGCCGATCGAGGCGCCGGTTCCGTGGACAGCCTCCCCCGCTGACGACCACGATCCGATGTTGCTGAAGCGGACGGGCCGGTGGGCGGCGCTGGCGGATGCGGGGATTCTCGTGGCGGCGGCGCTGATGATGGAGATCGCGCTGTGGATTGGCATGGCGGTGCTGGATGGCGCTCCGCTGGATGCGGACGGCGAGCTGGACATGGCCGCATTGAAGCCCTGGCTGTTGCCGATGCTGACGGTGCGGGCGGGGCTGCTGACGCTGCTCATACTGTTGTTGTGCCGTGTTCGGGGCCAGCGTGTTGCGGCCGTCGGGATGACCGTGCGACGGCTGGCGCTGAACGGGCTGCTGGGCATCGGGGTGTGCGGTGTCGTGTACGGTTTTCTGCTGGCATTCGTGGTCATCGTGATGCTCTGCGTGCCGGAACTGCAAGAGCAAATGGAGGCGAATCAGGGCAAGCTGCACGACATGCTGCCCGACCTGAGCCTTGCGGGTTTCCTGTGGCTGGCGATCCTGGTCGGGTTTTATGAGGAGCTGGTTTTCCGCGGCTTCCTGATGCCGCGGCTGAGGCGGTGCTTTGGGAGCTGGATCCCCGCGGTGCTGGTGAGCACGGCGGTGTTCACGGCGCTGCACGCGTTCGAGCAGGTGGCGGTGGCGTTGCCGGTGATCGCGATGTTGTCGCTGGCGTTCAGCCTGGTGACCATATGGCGGCGTTCGATTGTTCCGGCGATCGTGGCCCATGCGCTGTTTGACTTCTCGCAGTTCGCGATGTTGTACATGGCGATGCAGAGTGGCGCTGCTTCGTAGAGTTTGAAGATCGTTTCAGCACAGGTTGGGAAACCTGTGCTACACTCACCGGTTGGAAACCGGTGCCACACGCACAGGTTGGGAAACCTGTGCTGCAGACACCGGTTGGAAACCGGTGCCACACTTGGACTTATTGCACTCAGGTTCGTCTCACTTGGGCTTGTTGATCGAGCGCTTGCAACAGGCTTTTCATATCCTCGAGTGCCGTTCTTTCGGAGCAAACGTGGTGGAAGCGATCCGGTCAAGCTGGTGGACGCCGGTGGGCGTGTGGGCGGAGATGGTCAAGCTCTCGCACTCCGTCTTCGCGCTGCCTTTCGCGCTCATGGCCACGTTTCTTGCGGGACGCAACATTCCCGGGCGCGGTCTGCCCGCGTGGGGACAGATGGGGCTGATCGTGCTGTGCATGGTGGCGGCGCGGAGCGCGGCCATGACGTTCAACCGGCTTGCGGACGTGGCCATCGACGCGCGCAACCCGCGCACACAGAATCGCCCGCTGCCGACGGGGCGGCTCACGCGAGCCGCGGCGTGGATGATGCTCGCGCTCAGCGCGGCGCTGTTCGTCGCGGCGTGCGCGACGTTCAACCTCGCGTACGCAAACCCCTGGCCCGTGCGGCTGGCGCTTCCGGTACTGCTGGTGCTGTGCGGCTACTCGTTTGCGAAGCGGATCACCCGATGGTCGCACGTGTGGCTGGGCGCGGGGATCGGACTCGCCCCCGCGGCCGCGTGGCTGGCGATTCACCCGGCGTCGCTGGGGTGGGAGGCGCTGCTGCTGGCGCTGACCGTGACCTGCTGGATCGGGGGGTTCGACATCATTTACGCCTGTCAGGACATCGAGGTCGATCGGCGCGACGGGCTGCACAGCCTGCCGGCGCGGCTCGGAGCTGCCAGGGCGCTGGCACTCACGAAGGCGATGCACGCCTGCGCGCTGGCGGCGCTGGTGGCGCTGGGATTTGTCGGCAAGCTGGGGATGTTGTACTACGCGGGGGTTGCGGCGGCGGCGGTTCTGCTCGTGGTGGAAAACGCCCTCGTGCGCCCGGGGGATTACACGCGGGTGAATGTGGCTTTCTTCACCATCAACGGCGTGGTCAGTTGCGTGCTGGCAGCGGCGACGATCGGCGACGTGCTGCTGGCGCGACCGGCGGCGTGAGGCGCGCACGGGCTTGGCGCCTCGTGGGGATTGCGTCCTGTCAGAGCCGCGACCGTAAGGGAGCGGACGGGCAGGTGAGCCGGAGATCAAGCCGGCCGACGTTCGAGTTGAAGCGGAGGCAGGTGCACATGGGCGACGGAGTGGTTCGGCCGATCCTGGGAGCCAACGTGTACATCGCGCCCACGGCATACGTCGGCGGCGAGGTCACGATCGGCGATGACGTGACCATCATGCACCACGTGATGATCCGCGGCGACGTGTCGGCCATCCGCATCGGCTCGCGCGTCAACGTGCAGGACGGGACGATCATTCACACGCAGACGGGCGTGCCGCTGGACATCGAGGACGACGTGTCGATCGGCCATCGCGCGGTCGTGCATTGCCGGCGCGTGGGTCGTGGCTCGCTCATCGGAACGGGCGCCGTCGTGCTCGATGGCTGCATCATCGGCGAAGGCTGTCTGATCGGCGCGTGCGCGCTGGTGACGCCGGGAACGGTGGTGCCGGCGGGCAAGGTGGTGATGGGTCTGCCGGCGAAGGTCGTCCGGGACGTGACCGAGCAGGAGTCCGCCTATGTTGCCCAAGTGATACAAACCTATCAACGACTCGGGAAACGCCACGGAGAGGGCGTCTATCCCAACGCAGCTTCGACGATCCCTGTCCAACGGAGTTGATGGCAGCGTTCTCAGCGTCGAACCGGCACCCCCAAAGCTGCGTCTCGCTTGCTGCTGAGATTCGGTTTGCCCTTGCTTGTGGCTGGGGGTGGCCCCGGATTGAAACGTTGCAACATCATGTTGAGCAATAGGTTGCATCGTTTTTCAATCAGGCTGCTTTGCAGCCGCTAACGTCCGGGCGCGCCGTCCGGTCCAACCTCTTGGCGCGGGACATCCCCCAACTGCAAGTTCGGTTATAATCGTTGTGCATTCCTCTCATGGCATAACTCGCCGCGGCGAGCGAACCTATAGAGGGCGGTCCAGACCGCATCGAAGGGCGCGAGAGTCGGGAGCCTGCCGCATCTGATGCGTTGGCCCGCGACTCGACATTTTTTGACAGACCGGCAGGAGGCCGGGGCGTCCTTCATGAGGCAGGCCACGCTGAAGCGCAGGAGAACATGGTCGCAAGCAACGAACTGACGCCCGGCGGTGGCGACGCGGTAGGCGTATCGAGCAGCGATGCGCTGTTCGGGGGCACGGTGCGCCCCGGGCAGGTGATCGGCGAGTTCGAGCTGCGCGAGGTCATCGGTCGCGGCGGCATGGGCACGGTGTACAAGGCGTGGCAACGCTCCTTGCGGCGCCTCGTCGCGCTGAAGGTGCTGGCGCCGCACATCGCCGGAAGCCGCGCCAGCATCGCCCGGTTCCAGCGCGAAGCGCAGGCCGCCGCCAAGCTCCATCACCCGCACATCGTCCCGATCTTCGCCCTCGGCGAGGAGAACAGCACCTACTACTACGCGATGGAGATGATCGAGGGTCAGAGCCTCAGCGAGCTGATCCGCGAAGAGCGGCAGAAGCTCGGGTTTGAAGCCTCGGACGAAGACCTCGATATGACGCGCGTGCTGCCGCGCACGTCATCAGGCGTATCGAGTTCGGCGCGCGCCGGCTCGCTGACGGCGTCGGACACGGGCGTGATTCTTGCCGGGTCGGACATGCACCTGCCCAGCGGCGGGCGCTACGAGCGCATCGCCGAGCACCTCGCGCGAATCGCAGACGCGCTGGACTACGCGCATCAGCAGGGCGTCGTCCACCGCGACATCAAGCCGCACAACCTGATTCTCAGCCGTGACGGGCGATTGCTCATTACGGACTTCGGCCTGGCGCGCGTGCTGGAGCAGCCGGGCATCACGATGACCAGCGAGGTCGTCGGCTCGCCGCTGTATATGGCGCCGGAGCAGATTCGCGGCGACAGCGTCGTGGATCAGCGCTGCGACGTGTACTCGCTGGCGGCCACGATGTTCGAGTGGCTCACGTTGGAGCCGCCGTTTTCCGGCAAGACGCGGGAGACGGTGATCACGCAGATCCTGACGGGCGAGATGCGCGAGCCGCGGTCGATCAATCCCGCGATCCCGCCGGACCTGGAGACGATCTGCCTGAAGGGGCTGGAACGCGAGAAGCAGCGGCGCTACGCGTCGGCGGGAGAGTTTCGAGATGACCTGCGCGCGTTCCTGTCGGCCGGCCGGATTCGTGCGACGCGCATCGGCCTGGTGGAGCGCACGCGGCGGCTGGTGAACCGCAATCGCGCCGGCGCGGCGCTGATCGGATTGGCGCTGCTGGCGCTGGTCTCGGTGTTGGTCATTTGGCGGCAGGGTGCGACGATCCGGCGAATGGAGACACGGCAGGAGGCGCGCCGTGACGCGGGCCCGCGCGAGAACGGGCTGCGACCGCCCGGCGCGCGACCTCAGACGCCTCCGGGAGATAACGGGCCGCCGCCGCCGCCGAACGGCGCGACGGGTGAAGTGGGCAACGTATCGGCCGATCCGCTGGGCAAGCTGATCGCCGGGCTGTTTCCCGCCGAATCCAAGGTGTTCGAGGTGGCCAAGGACATCGCCGACAAGAACGCCCCGGCGCTGGCGGAGCAGGCTTCCGGCCTGGCGGAACATGCGTCCGGCTTGACGCAGCCGCTGATCAGCGTGCTGGGCTTCGGCGCCGCGGGGCTGGAGTTCGGCACCGTGCAGAGCCTGTGTCGGGCGGCCTCGGTGGAGATTTTTCGCAACGCCGGGCCGCTGAGCGAAGTGCTGTTCATGGTCGACCCAACGGATTCGGATCGTCGCAGCGAAACGCTGTTCGATGCGCTGCAAAGCACCAACCCGACGTTCGACATCAATATCCTGACGAACGTGCTGCTTTCGGAAAACGCCTCCGACGCCGCGGCGCTGTACGTGCGCGCCGTGCTGTATGGAAAGACGGGCAAATACGAATTGATGGCCGCCGACGCGACGGCGTTGATCGCGGCACGGCCTGACGATCCGTACGCGCGGCTCGTGCGTGGGCTGGCGTCGCTGATGGCCGGTTCGACCGAAACCGCGCAGGCGGACATCCGCGCGGCCATCGAGCTTCAGCAGGATCTTCACGTCGCGCACGCGATGAAGGGGCTGGCCGACATCCTCGGCAAGGATGCGGAAAGCGCGCTGAAGGCGTTCGAGACGGCGATGGACCTCGCGCCGGATTCCGCACTTTGCCGCGTGGGACACGCCCTGGCGCATGCGCAGCGCCGCGACCATTCGGCGGCGACGGAAGAGTTGACGAAGGTGCTGGCGGAAGACCCGAAGAACGTCGACGCGCTGGTGATCCGCGGCGATTGCGAGCGGGAGCTGGGTCGGCTTGAAGACGCGTTGCAGGACTACCAGCAGGCCGCCGTCGTAACCGGCGGGAACGCGGCGCTGCTCGCCAAGTTTTTCCAGACTCAGGCGGACCGGGAGAAGGCGAACGGACGTGCGTCCGGCGGCGTTCCCTCCACATCCGAAGTCTCCGCGCCCGGCTCGGCGGATGCCCCGAAGACGCGCTCGTTCGACTCGACGCCTTTGCCTTCAGTGGGAGGTGGCGGCAACGATCGCGGGGTGTGGACCAGGCCGCGGTAGTGTCGGCACTGAAGCGCTGGCGCCAAGTCAAGGCGCATCCCGGCTCTCGCGAGTCAGGTTGTTGATGCGTTCGGCCAGTTCCGCTCGCGTGTCGTCCTCCGTTGCCAGCAGCCTTGCCCGCTCGAAAGTGGCAAGGGCTTCACGAACGCGGTCCGACGCGATCTGCGTGTCGGCGAGGGTCTTGAGCAGCGCACACGTCGCCTGCGGGGCCGTGTCCACGGCGCGCTGCGCAAGTTTCTCGGCGAGCGCGATCTCCTCCTGGCCGCCCGACTGAAGCATCATCTCGGCACAGCCGCGCAAACTCTCCGGCGGCGCGTCATCCCGATCCAGCAGCGAGCGACACGCTGCGGCGGCGCTCGCGCGGCATTCCAAAGCCTCTGCCTCAGCCCCAGTCTGCTGAAGCAAGCCTGCCGCGCTGTGAAACCCGGACGCCGCTCCCCAAAGCTGCTGCGCGTTGCGTTTGGGTGCCCTTTCAACAAGGACCACCGCCTCGCGTGCCAGCCGGCGCGCCGTTTCGACGTCTCGGTCGTCCATCGCAGCATTCGCCATTCGCAAGTCAAAGTTCAGCGCGAACGCGATGGCGTCCACCTGGTGAGGATCGTTCGCCAGCAGGGCGGAGGACAGCGCGTAGGCGCGTTCGTACATGGGTCGCGCCTCGCCGCGAGGCATTCGATCGGCGAGACTTTCGATGGCGTTCATGAGTCCGACAAGGTGGTCGCGGTTGCGCGGGTCGATCTGGTAGAGGCGCTCGGCGAGTTCCAGCGCGGCGGTGAAGTGCAGGATCGAAGCCTGCGCATCCCGGTCCCAGTCATGCAAGACTCCCAGATAGGTGTGGGATTGACGCGCGCAACCCAGGGCTGAGGCGTGGTCGGGATTCTCGATCAGGACGGCCCGGCAAATGTCCAGCGCGCGTTCGGCTTGTCCGATGCCGGCGGCGATGTTGCCCGCGTGAAGCTCCACGGCAGCGAGTCGCTGCAGGCTCCATGCGTGTTCACAAAGATTCTCCACCGCAGGCGATTCCTCCGCCGCGGCCCGCGTCATCGTTTCCGATTGCTCGAGCCACTTGCGATAGTCCGCGGCGTGTCCGAGAGCGAAGTGAACATCGGCGATCAGGACCATGTCAATGGCAAGCGCGCGGCGCAACAGCGCATCCATGCCGCGTGTCTCGGCGACCTTGCCGCGCAGCCGAAAGGCCTCCTCGCGGCATTGCAGCGCTTCCGTCATGTCGCCCTGCTCATGGAGCACGTTGGAATACTGTCGCTCCGCGTCCGCGGTAAGCGTGAGGAGTTGCGGGTTGGTTTCGTCGCGCGAGAGCAGCCCGCGGGCATCTTCGCGGGCGTCGGCGGCCATGCCCGCGCGCAACTCAAGCGTGCCGGAGCGCGTGTCCAGATCGCGCAGCACGTGCTGCGTGATCTGCTCAAGGCGCTCCGCCCAGTGGTGTTCCGCGGAACGCGCCCGCGCGCTCTCCATCAGGGCAACGGCGGACACCGCCACGAGCATCAGCAGCGCCACCGCGGAGAGCGTGACGGACGCGCGATGGCGACGAACGATGCGGCGCACGTGATCCATCGTGGTCTGGGGTCGAGCAATGATCGGCTCGTCGTTGAGGTAGCGACGGATATCGCCGGAAAGCTCGCCGGCGGAGGCGAAGCGCTGTTCAGGCCGCGGCGCCAGGGCTTTCGCGACGATCGTATCGACGTCGCCGCGATACTCCGGCTTCAGCGAGGCCAGACGCGGAGGCGTCGATTCGCAAAGCACTCGAAGGGACTGCGCCAGCGAAAGCCCGTGCAATTCACGCGGAGGCCGCCCCGCGAGCAACTCGAAGAGCATCGCGCCCAGGGCGTAGACGTCCGCGCGCGTGTCGATGTCGGCGAGTTGGCCCCGCGCCTGTTCAGGCGCCATGTAGGCCAGCGTGCCGACAGGCTGTCCGCTATGGGTATGTCGGGTCGCCTGCTGGCCTTGAAGCTCCAAGACCCGAGCCACGCCGAAGTCCAGCACCTTGGCATCGCCGTCGTCCGTAACCAGAACATTGCCGGGCTTGAGGTCGCGGTGGACGATGCCCTTCTGGTGTGCGTGCTGCACGGCATCGGCCACGTCGGCGATCAGCTCGAGTCTGCGTCGGGCGTCCAGAGGGGCAGCGCGGCCCGTCGTCCTCGTGCCGGAGGCATAGTCGAGAAGTCCTGTGCCTCGGATCAGCTCCATCGCCAGGAAGGGCTGCTCGCCGTCTCCCCAGTCCACCATGCCGGATTCGTAGAAGTGCGCAATGCCGGGATGTGACAATCGCCCGAGAATGCTCACTTCGTTTCGAAACCGCCGGGCCAGCGAGCGCCATTCCGTCGCACTGATCCCCGCCGATCGGCGGATCACTTTGATCGCCGCCTGCTGCTGGGGAAAGTCCCGAACTCCTTCGAACACGGTGCCCATGCCGCCATGTCCGAGGACGCCGCGCATGACGAAGGAACCGAGCATGCGGCCCAGCCAGGGATGCGCGCCATCCGCGCCACGCTCGCCGCGCCCTTCGAGCGGATCCGCCTCATCAAGCTGAGCCTGCCGAAGCAGGTCTCGAAGGGTGTTCAAGGACGACGGATCAACAGCCTTCTGCTGATTGAGGAAGCTCGCGCGCTGATCCTCCGGCAGGGCCAGCGCCTCATGGAACAGCGTCTCAAGCTCGATAAATCGATTCACGTCCATGTTCACCGCGCCGGCCGTGTGGCGGCGCTGGAAGGGCTTCCCGATCGGCGGCGAATCGCGGCGATGGGCGAAACCGAGGCGACCGCCCGGGCGCCGTTCATTCGACTGAAAGCTGCTGACGGAGCCAGGCTTTGGCGAACTTCCATTCCCGTTCGACGGTGGCGCGTGAGATCCCCAGGGCCGCAGCGGTTTCCTCGTCCTTCAGTCCGCCGAACCACTTGTGCTCCACCACCTCCCATTTCCGGCGATCGCAGGCGCGGAGACGCTCGATGGCCTCGTGGAGCGCCATCAGGTCGAAGCGCGGGCGGTCGTCCTCGGGATCGTCCCGGCCCGGATCAAACGGGACATGGACTGCCTCGCCGCCGCGCTTCTGCGCCCGGCCTGCCCGCAGACGGTCGATCAAGGCGTGACGCATCGCCAGAGAGAAGAGCGCGAAACCCTGGCCGTCCCCCTCAATCAGCGACGCGGATTCCGCCAGCCTTCGATAAGCCGTGTGAACGAGCGACGTGCCGGCGTGGTGGCCCAACCCGCGCGCGAGACGGCGCAGCTCCGCGTACTTGCGCGCGACGAACCGCGCCGGCGTTTCGCCTTCGCTCGAGTCGAAGCACGTCAAGGTCGTTACGATCGCGTTTTCGTCCTGTTGCAGCACCCGCAGCCAATCCTCTTCAAGCCTGCTCCCGCGCTCCGCTGACACAGCCGCTCCTCCGATCGTGAGGGCGCAGGCCCATTTTATACGCTCTTCAAGTGAACTGAAAGAAAAAAGCACCTGGGCCGCCGCCAGAGGCGCTGCGCAATGGCCCTGAAGCGCGCAGGCCCAAGGTCAAAGCAAGCCATGAGGCAGAAAAGGGGGAAGACGAATGCGAAGCCTGGGCGCTACGAATCCGGTCCGTGCTTCATTCATCAGAATGCCACGGGCGCGCGGTTATCTTGCGGCATGGCTCGCCTTGCCGTTCATTCTGGCCGGATGCGCTCCCGTCGAGATTACGCCCTGTCTCGAATGCCTCTCCGCGCCGGCCGGCACGTGGACGGGGCTTCGCGTCAACCCGGTCAGCGGCGAGTCCTTTCCGATGAGCGTTCAGATCGATGACGGGGGACAGCAGTTTATCGGAACTGTGCAGACCGACGAGATCACCTTCTGGCGCTTCAGTGGTCGCGTCG
This sequence comes from uncultured Phycisphaeraceae bacterium, assembly GCA_964526695.1. Taxonomy (GTDB): domain Bacteria; phylum Planctomycetota; class Phycisphaerae; order UBA1845; family UBA1845; genus JABWBH01. The sequence goes on along the minus strand of CAZGJA010000079.1, from coordinate 44,565 downwards.
TGAACGCCGCCGACCTCACCGCGGACGAGAGTGCGGAATGGGAGTCCGCCCTCGGGCGCGAGGTGACCGATGACCTGCTCCTCATCGAGTTCGAGCCGCAGTCAAAGCTGGAAGGCCACTTCATTCGCGGGACATTTCGAGCGTATGTCGAAGGCGATGCGATGGAGGGCATGCAGACCGACGGCGAGTATGAGCATGCATTCTCACTGCTGCGGTAGTCATGTGGAACGAAAGGCGCTCCACTTTGGGCGACAAAAACGGCACATCATCGGGAGAAAACAAAAATGAGGCGGAAGTTGATCGTCTCTCTGAGTTTATCTGCGGGGCTGACCGCCTTGGCGGCTCGCGGCAGTGACCTGCATGTGCCGGGCAGTTTTCCGACGATCCAGGCTGCGGTCGATGCATCCTCGACCGGCGATTGGGTTCTGGTGGCGCCCGGCGTTTATACGGGTGCCGGCAATCGCGACATCGATCCCAGCGGCAGGAGCATCAGGATCATCGGAACCTCGGGCGCGGAAGCCACGATCCTTGATTGCGAGGGCTCCCCCTCTGAGCCGCACCGCGGTTTCATCATCTCCAGCGGGGACGCGTCACTGATCATCGAGGGTGTCACGATCCGAAATGGGTACGCTCAGTTCGGAGGAGGGATCCATATTCTCGGCTCGGGTGCGCCCCGGGTGCGCCATGTCGTGGTGGAGAACTGCTCGGCCGAGATCGGTGGAGGCGTGCTGATTGCAAGCGGTGAAGGGGCGGCTTTCGTTTCCTGCGCGATTCAGGGGAACGTCGCCGATTCCGGCGGCGGGTTGGAGGTTCGCGGCGGCGCGGCGACGATTGAGGACTGCATGATCACCGACAACACCGCGGGCAGTTTCGGCGGCGGAATACGCATCCAGCCGGGTCGTGCATCCGTCCTGCGCTGCGTTATTTCGAGCAACACGGCGTTTCTGGGGGCCGGCGCATGGTGCTACGACGCGGAACCCATCTTCACGGACTGCACAATCAGCGGCAATATCGCCCAGGCTGACGGGGGAGGCGCGTTTGTCACCGGGGGAGGACAGTTCATTAACTGCCGCATCACCAGCAACGCCGCGGCTGGCGAGAGCGGCGGACTTCGGTTTCAAGACGACAGCAGCGCAGCCCGAGCCGAGAACTGCATCATCAATGAAAATGTCTGCGGCAGCAAAGGCGCGCTGACCATGACCGGCGGCGCTGCTCCGAGCATTGCCAACTGCGACATATCCTGGAACACGAACACCGGCTGGGGCGGCGGAGGCGTTCACTGCGAGATCGGCGCTGATCCGACCATTGCGGGCTGCAGGATTTCCGGGAATTCATCGATGGGGTCGTCCGGTGGTCTGTACGCGGTCTATGACAGCAGCCCCCGCATTGACGGGTGCCTGTTCGAGGGCAACCTTTCGCACAACGCTGGTGGAGGCGTAGCGTTGGAGGGAGGGCAAGGCTTGGTGTCTAATTGTGTGATTCGGAATAATGTGGCGGAAGGCGAAACGGGTGGGCTTCGCTTGACTCATCACAATCAATCGCTGATACGTGACACTATCGTCGAGGGCAATCTATCAGGCTCCTTTGGCGCTGTAACCATTCGTTACGACTGCGCTCCGAGAATCGTCCGATGCGCCATCGAGAACAACATCACTGTGGGCTACGGAGCCGGAGGCGTGCATTGCGAGAACAACGCGGACATACTTGTCGAGGGGTGCATTATTCGCTCCAATCTTTCCGAAGCCAGCGTTCTATCCAATATTGACAGCGACGTGCTGCTCATCAATTCGCTAGTTGTGGATAATCACAATCCTGGAGGCGCGATTCAGCTTGTCAACAACTCTACGATTTCCATCATCAACTCGACTGTGGCAAGAAATGTGGGCGAGTACAACGGCGGTGTGACCCAATTCGATGGCGAGCTGACGGTGACGAACAGCATTGTCTGGGACAATTCAGGACCGGAGCTTATGGTTTATGGCGGCACGACGACTGTGAGCTACTCGGACATCGAGGGCGGCTGGGCGGGCGTTGCCAATCTGGACATTGATCCGAGGTTCGAAAACGCCGCGCGCGGGGATTACCGCCTCGCATCCGGTTCGCCCTGCATCGATGCGGCGGACAACAATGCCGTTCCGGCGGATTTTCTCGACCTCGACGGGGACGGAGACTTTGCGGAGCCGATTCCCTTCGATCTGGCCGATCAGCAGCGGTTCATGGACGACCCGCTGACGGTGGACACGGGGAACGGCACACCGCCGCTGGTGGACATGGGCGCGTATGAGTTCGAGCCAGGTTGCGAAGGCAAGCGGGGTGACTGGGACGAGGATTGCGACGTTGATCTTGGGGATCATGCCATTATCGCCGGTTGCCTGACAGGCCCCGGCGCAGCCCCATTGGAGGGTTGCGAGTTGACGGATCTGGACGGGGACGGCGACGTTGACCTGGGCGACGTCGCGGTGTTCCAAACCTTGTTTGGACACTGACAACGGGTATGCGGACTACGCGGTTGATGAGTTCATCGACTATTCGTCGAATCTCGCGCGGGTCAATCAGGAGGTCGGACGGCTTCGGCAGTAGTGAACGATGGGAGCCCGGCGAATACATACGAACCGATGCATATGCTCGCGCAAGTATTGCGGCTTGGCGAAAAACCTGTGGAGGTGGAGAACCTGTGCCAGACACGCAGGTTGGAAGCCGGTGCCACACGCAGCATTGGAATAGCTCCTTGGTGAACCGGGATGGAATGTCCTTTCCTCAAGAGTGGGAGTGAAAAAGAGCCATGATCAGGAAGCGTTATGTTGTGGTAAGCGTGGGCGCACTCTACCTGTGGGCCGAGCCCCTGGACCTGACTGCAGCGGTCATGGTGGGATGGGGCGGCAATACATGTCAACAGCTCGAAGCGCCGATCGGCAGCAGTTACGCGAGCGTTGTGGCCGGGGACTGCTACACGCTTGTGCTGGATGGGACTGGAACGCTCTCGGTTCTGGGAACGGACTGGATCGCCGACGGCATTCGCGCGGACATACCTGAGGGGGAGCGATTCGTTGCGGTCAGGGGCAAGCGCGCGCACGCGTTGGCGCAGCGTGCCGATGGGACCCTGGTCGGCCTCGGCGCCAACGATTCCGGACAAGCCTCGCCGCCTGCGGAACCCTTCGTGGCCTTCGCCGCTGGAAGCAATCACAGTCTGGGGATACGTCCTGACGGAACCCTTGCGGCATGGGGTTTTGGCGATTACGGACAGACGGTGATACCGGACGGGAACGACTTCGTGGCTGTCGATGGGGGCGAGTATCACAGCCTGGCACTGAAGTCGGATCACACTGCCTTCAGTTGGGGCTGGTACGGCGGCGAAGTGGCTGACGTGGGTGCCATCGCGGCGGGCTGGGGACATTGCCTCGTGCTGAAGCTGGATGGCTCTCTGTACGCGTGGGGCACAGACGGGTTCGGAGAGCTGGACGTTCCTACCGGGAATGATTTCGTGGCCATCTGGGCCGGCGGCTTCACGAGCGCGGCGATGCGTGCGGACGGCACCATCGAGGTGTGGGGGAATATCGCGGAAGGCGAGGACGGTGTGCCGGAGTTCATCAACCCGGCGTCGGTTTCTTTCGGTTTCTTCCACGGAGTCGCACTGGCTCCCACCGGGGATTGTCAAGGATCTCCGGTGGCGTCGGCGCGATGCCTTGATGGGCGCGGCAAGGTCGTGGCGAAGGTCAAGGACGCGGAGCCGGGCGCCACGCTGACCTGCTGGTTGGACGCGCCTGATGGCCCCTGGCAGGCCATGAGCATCAGCGAGCGGGGCCGAGGCAAGGCCGTGTTCCGTGGGTTGGCATCGGGCGAGCACGTAGTTTCCGTTTGCGATCAGTCGATTCGCGTGACTTGCGCGCCCTAGCAGCCCGTGGTGGAAGTCTGCGGGTCTGGCTTTTCACCCCCGACCACATCGGGATTTCCGGCAAATGACCGGCTGGAAAGCCGGTCCCCCAAGCAGAAGTCCTTGTCACCACGGACTGCTAGGGTGCCTGCAGGAGTTCGAGAATCTGCACCGCGTCCAGCGCCGCGCCTTTGCGCAGTTGATCCCCGCAGGCAAAGAGGTTCATGCCCCGGCCGTCGGGTTGGCTGGGGTCTTCGCGGAGGCGGCCGACCAGCACAGGGTCACCGCGGCTGGCTTCGATGGGCATGGGGAAGTGGTTGTGCTCGCGGTCGTCCACGAGGCGGACGCCCGGCGCATGCGACAGCGCTTCGCGCGCCTGCTGCACGGTGACGGGCTTCTCGAACGTCAGGTTGATCGACTCGCTGTGCGCGCGCGGGACGGGCACGCGGATGCACGTCGGGGAGATCAGCATTTCCGCGTCGCCGAGAATCTTGCGCGTCTCCTGGATCACCTTCGACTCCTCGCCGTTGTAGCCGTCCGCGCCGATCGCCGTGTTGTGCGAGAAGACGTTGTGGATCACCGGGTGCGGCAGGACTTTCGCGGACACGGGGAGACCCTCGGCCATGCAGCGCGTCTGATCTTCCAACTCCGCGAGCGCGCGGGCGCCGGCGCCGCTGATGGCCTGGTAGGTGGACACGACGATGCGGCGGATGCGGCTGAGACGGTGCAGCGGATAGACGGCCATGCAGAGGATGATCGCGGTGCAGTTGGGCACGGCGATGATGCCCTGGTGTTTCCGGATGGCGTCGGGGTTGATCTCCGGCACGCCGAGCGGGACGTGCGGCTCCATGCGGAAGGCGGAGCTGTTGTCGATCACGACCGCGCCGGCCTGCACGGCGCGCGGCGCGTGCTCGCGGCTGATCGTGGCGCCGGCCGAGAAGAACACGACATCGAACTTCGCCCTTTTGAACGAGTCGTCTGCGAGCGGCTCGACCTCGAGCTTCTGCGAGCGGAAGTCGACGGGGACGCCGGCCGATCGCGGCGACGCGAACAGCCCCAAGGCTTCCACCGGCGTATGCCGCTGAGCGAGGACATGGAGGAGTTCCTGCCCGACGGCGCCCGTTGCTCCGACAATTGCGATTCTCACGCCTGAAACTCCGACTGATAAGGCGGCAGCCCGCCGCCGGTTGTTGCTAACTCTTAGTCTGGCAATGGGTTAACGCAATCTCACCAACTTCGTGCATTTCGGCACGAACCCGGTTGACGCACCTGCATCCCGTCGCTATGCTCGCCCGCCCTTAAGCGACGGCGGGCGGTTGCGAGAGGTTTTCTCCGGTGCGCACGGTCCCATTGTCGGGGGCGGGCGCGATTCGGCAAGAAGGGCGGGCGCTATGCCGGCGGACCAGGACGACGATCCAGGGAAGCGGCCTGATGACTCGCTTTCGCAGCTCGGCGTCGGGTGGACGCTGACCATCGAGTTCCTGGCGTACCTGGCGGTACTGGGGTACTTCGGGCACTGGCTGGACGGGCGGTACGGCTGGGGCGGTAAGGGGCTGGCGGGCGGACTGATGCTCGCTCTGGTGGCGTGGATCTACCGCGTGCTGCGGCTGACGCGGCGGATGTGGAAGTAGCGGGCCGATCGCCGCTGCGCAGGGTAGTTCGTCGCGCCGCAGGGTAGTTCGTCGCTCCGCGACGAGAGGGTCGTTCGTCACTCCGTGACGAACGCAATGAAATGCGAGCGTGGCTGGGATTCATGCTGGCGGAGGCGCTCGCGTTCGGCGCGGTGTGGTTTGCGGCGCCGGTGTACTGGCCTGCCGCTGAGGCGGAGGCGCTGGTGGCGGCTGCGGCGATTTGTCTGATCGCGGCGCTGGCGGCGATGGTCCCGGTGGCGTGGGCGAACGCGCGTTCGCCGAAGCTGCTCAATGAGGCCGGTCTGGCGGCGATGGGGCTGCGGATGTTCCTGACGCTGGGCGCGGGCGGGGCGTACTGGGCGATGGCCGATCCGCCGAAGTCGTTCTACTTGAAGTCGATGGCGGCGTGGTACTTGGCGCTGCTGGCGGTTGAAACGGGCGTCATTGTGTTTGTGACGCGAAAGCACTGGGGCGCGACGCCGCCTCGAAGCAGGGAAGGGCAATCGAGCGAATGATCCCGATGATCCTCGCATCCGGCGCGGGCCATGATCCCAAAGATCACGTGGTCGCGCACGGGCTTTTCCGGCTGCTCCCGTCGAATATCCATATTCCAACATGGTTTCCTCTTGGCAATGACCAGGCCGGCGAGTTCTGGTTCACCAACCATCTGCTGATGACGCTCGTCGCGGCGACGCTGACGTTGCTGATCTTCGTCCCGATCGGGCGGCGCTATCAGGTCGCGCTCATCCGCGGGGGCATTCAGCCGGCGCAGAAGGGCCTGGCGGGGATGATCGAGGCGCTCATGGACGCGCTGCGGACGGCCGTGGTCAGGCCGCTGCTGAAAGACTCGACGGACCGGTTCATGCCGCTGCTGTGGGCGCTTTTCTTCTTCATCCTGATTAACAACTTGCTGGGTATGATCCCGTTTGGGTCGATCTTCGGGCTGGCGGTCGGCAATCAGCACATCGGCGGGACGGCCACGGGGAACATCAACATCACGGCGGGGCTGGCGATCGTCGCGTTTTTCGCGATTCACGCGGGCGGCATCGCGCAGGTCTTCCGGCAACTCAAGGCTGGAACGTACGGCCACCATGATCACGGCGAGCACGGCGACGACCACGACGCGGGACACGGCCATGCCCACGGTCCGCACCACCACGGTCACCACGCGCACGGCGCCACCGCGGGGGAGGCAATGCTCAAGGCGCCGGTCCTGTATTTGTGGAATTTTGCGCCGCACCCGTTTAAGCCGGGACCGGACGCATCGCCCGTTGCCAAGGCAGCCTTGTGGCTGGTGGACGTGCCGACGTGGGCGGGGCTGCTGTTGCTGGAGTTCATCGGCGCGGCCGTGAAGCCCTTCGCGCTTTCCATTCGTCTGTTCGCCAACATGGCCGCGGGGCACATTGTGCTGGCGTCGCTGCTGCTGCTGCTGCCGGCGTATCACGGCCTCGGGGCGGGGTATCTCGCGGGTTCGCTGCCGATTGCGATCGGGTGCGTCCTGCTGAGCTGCATGGAATTGTTCGTCGCGTTGCTTCAGGCGTACATCTTCATGTTCCTGACCTCCATCTTTTTGAGCATGGCGGTCTATCCGGAGCATTAGCCGAAGACGCGACATCGAGTTTTGGTTGGGGTATTCGGCGCCCTGGCCCTTGTTTTTGTGAACGCCGAAACGGTTGGAATTCATACGGGTTTGTTGGAGGCTTAGATCATGATGATGGACATGTTGGCGCAGACCACGCAGTTGATGGGCGACAAGGGTCTTGCGGGTCTGGGCGCGGGGATCGCGCTGGGGCTGATCGTGCTCGGCGCGGCTAAGGGCATCGGGCACATCGCGGGCAACGCGGTGGAGTCCACGGCGCGTCAGCCCGAGGCGGGCGGTCGCATCTTCCTGGCGATGCTGATCGCGGCGGCGCTGATCGAGGGCTTCACGTTCTTCGCGATCATCTCCGCGTCGGGCATCGGCGATTTCCTGAAGGCAGGGACGACCGGGCAGTAATTCGCGCGCGACACCGGGCGGCGAGAGTTTTCCAATGCAACGGCGCGGCGGATGCAGCATCCGCCGCGCGATTCCGGACACGATTGCCTATGCGAAGGCCAATGCTTTTGACCGTAGCCATGTTTGCGATCGCGGGGCTTTGCGCTCCTGCGATCGCGCAGGAGCATAAGGGCGGCGCTGCGCCGGGCGCGGCCAAGCAGGAGCCCGCGCACCCGGCCGCCGGGGAGGCCGCTCACAGCGCGCCGGCGCAGGGGGACGCTCACGCCGGCGACGCGCATGCCGGCGAGGGCGCTGGGGCGCATGGTCAGGAGTACCGACTGCTGACCATCGACGTGGCCTCGGCGATCTGGTCGATCCTCATCTTCCTGGGTCTGCTCGCCATTCTGAGCAAGTTCGCCTTCAAACCGATTCAGCAGACGCTGGTGCAGCGGGAGCGTTTCATCAACGACTCGCTGGCGAAGGCGAAGCACGAGCGCGAAGAGGCGGAGCGCGTGCTGAAGCAGTACACCGAGCAGATCAACAGGGCGCGGGCGGAGGCTTCGGCCATCATCGCCGAGGGTCGCAAGGACGCCGAGGACGTCAAGCGGCGCATCGAGGATGAGGGGAAGAAGGAGGCGGCCGCGCTGTTCGACCGCGTCAAGCGCGAGATCCACATCGCCGCGGAGACGGCCATTCAGCAGCTTCATCAGGAGGCGGCGACGCTGTCCACGCAGATCGCCTCGCGGCTGATCAAGAAGGAAGTCAGCGCCGACGTGCATCGCCAGCTCATCCGCGAGTCGATCGAGGAACTGAGCAAGGTGAGGAACAACTGAAGGGTCAATGGCGGATGCCGAATGCCGAATGCTGAATGTTGAAATCAGAACCCCTCACGCAAGTGAGGGGCGCATTGCATGAGCGAGTGGGGGCGCGATGGATGAGAGGCTTGCGAGCCAGCCTTCGCCGGACTGTGAAGTGAATCAGAAGGGCCGGGAAACGACGTGAGTTCAGCGGATCCTAAAACAAAAGCGATCGCGCGAGTGTATGCCGACGCGATTCTCGGGCTGGCCGAGGAGCGCAAGGAGGCGGATGCGCTGCGGGATGAAGTCGTCGAGCTGCAGCAGCTTCTGGACACGGACGCGGCGCTGGGCGCGTTCATGACCAGCGGGCAGATCGACGCCAAGCAGCGCGCGGCGACGATTGAAAAAACGCTGCGAGGCCGGGCGAGCGATTTGCTCGTGGATGCGATTCAGGTGATCAACGCGAAGGGTCGGATGGAGGTGCTCCGGTCGATCCTGGAGGGGTATCTCTCGGCGCACGACGCGCTGCGGAAGATCTCGGAGGTGCAGGTGACGACGGCCGTCCCGCTGGCGGACGATCTGCGGGCGTCGCTGAGGACGGCGGCGGAGAAGTACACGGGCGGCGCGGTGAAGCTGGTGGAGTCGGTGGATGCGTCGCTCCTGGGCGGGCTGATCGTTCGCGTGGGCGACGTGAAGCTGGACACGAGCCTGTCGCGGCACCTGCGGCGCTTGTTTGAATTGGTGCATGAACACGGGGATCGCGCGATCCACGGAGACGCGGAGAAGCGGTTCGTCGAAGGGGCGGTCGTATGAGGACGGCAGTGACCGGCTGGAAAGCCGGTCCCCCAGGCAAAATGTCGTCCCCCAAGCAAACTGTTGTCCGCTAAGAAAATTGCCGTCCCCTAATGGGAAGTTCCATGAAGTTCAAAGTCGATGAAATCTCGTCGGTGATCCGCAGTGAGATCGCCAATTATCGCCAGGAAGTGGACGTGGCCGAGGTCGGGCGTGTGCTCGAAGTCGGCGACGGCATCGCCCGGGTGTACGGTCTGGGCAACGCGATGGCCGGCGAGCTGATCTCGTTCGAGACCGGCGCCAAGGGGCAGGTGTTCAACCTCGAGGAAGGCTCGGTGGGCATCGTCATTCTGGGCGATTACCTGGCGATCAAGGAAGGCGACGAGGTGCGGCGCACGGGCGAACTGCTGTCCGTGCCGGTCGGTGACGCGGTGGTGGGCCGCGTGATGGACCCGCTGGGTCGTCCGATGGACGGGCTGGGCGCGGTGGACACGCCGGAGCGGCGTCCGCTGGAATTCAAGGCGCCGGGCATCGCCGAGCGTCAGCCGGTCAACGAGCCGCTGCAGACGGGCATCAAGGCCATCGACGCGATGATCCCCATCGGCCGCGGGCAGCGCGAGCTGATCATCGGCGACCGCAAGACGGGCAAGACCGCGATCGCCATCGACACGATCATCAACCAGAAGGGCGGCGACGTCATCTGCGTGTACGTCGCCATCGGGCAGAAGGAATCGACGGTGGCGGGCGTGGTGGAGACGCTGCGCCAGCACGGCGCGATGGACTACACCGTGGTGATTGCCGCGTCGGCGTCGGACAGCGCGCCGCTGCAATACATCGCTCCCTACGCCGGCTGCGCGATCGCCGAGTACTTCATGTACAAGCACGGTCGCGCGACGCTGTGCATCTACGACGACCTGTCGAAGCAGGCGCAGGCGTATCGCCAGCTTTCGCTGCTGCTGCGGCGTCCGCCGGGACGCGAGGCGTATCCGGGCGACGTGTTCTATCTGCACTCCCGCCTGCTGGAGCGTGCCTGCAAGCTGCGCGAGGAATTCGGCATCGTGCCCAGGAGCACGCCCGCGGACTCGCGCGATCGAAAGAACATCAAGAAACACCCGCAGGGGTTCAGCGCGCCGGCGGAGCATCGCCCGGACGACGAGCAGGGGCTTTACCACCGGCCGCACGGCAAGCACAAGGCGGAGGCGTGGCTGGCGACGCTGCCGGACAAGGACAACTATCGTGTTCACAAGTATCCGGACTCGGGCGGTTCGCTGACGGCACTGCCGGTGATTGAGACGCTGGAAGGCGAGGTTTCGGCGTACATTCCGACGAACGTGATCTCGATCACCGACGGGCAGATTTACCTCGAGCCGGATCTGTTCTTCGCGGGCGTGCGTCCGGCGGTGAACGTGGGCATCTCGGTCTCGCGCGTCGGCGGCAATGCCCAGCGCAAGCACATGAAGAAGATCGCCGGCTCGCTGCGTCTGGACCTTGCGTCGTTCCGCGAGCTGGAGGCGTTCGCGCAGCTCGGCACGGACCTCGACACGGCCACGCAGCGCCAGCTCGATCGCGGTCGGCGCATGGTGGAGCTGCTCAAGCAGCCGCAGTACCGCCCGTACAAGGTGGATGACCAGGTGCTGTCGATGTTCGCCGGGGCGCAGGGTTTTCTGGACGACCTGCCCGTGGGTCGCGTGGCGGAGTTCGAGGAGCAGATGCTGCGGATGTTCCACGACGAGCATCCGGAGATCATGCAGGAACTCAAGAAGGGCGAACTGCCGGACGCGCTGGGGGCGAAGATCAAGGAACTTGTCGGCAACTTCAAGACGAACTTCGTGAAGGGCTGAAGCCCGGAGCTGTTGGCTATTAGCTGTCGGCTATCAGCCAGAAGTCGTTCGGGGTTCCATTGCACGGCTAACAGCTAGGGGCTAACAGCTAACAGCTTTTCTCATGGCCAACAAACGACTACTTGTGAAGCGCCGCAAGGCCGTTCGCAACATCCGCAAGATCACGCGGACGATGCAGCTCATCGCCACGGCGCGGTTTCAGGCGACGTTCAAGCGCGCCACGGCCAGCCGTCCGTACAGCCAGAAGCTCGCGGAACTGGTGGACAATCTTTCCGGGATTGACGTGGAGCTGACGGATTCGCTGCTGGAGCCGCATTCGGAGGTCGCCCGCGATACGACGCTGGTGATTACGAGCAATCGCGGTCTGTGTGGCGGATACAACGCCAACGTGATTCGCAAGTCCATCGAGCACATTGACGGGCTGACCGGCGGCGGCACGCCCTGCGACGTGCAGATGATCGGCAAGAAGGGCATCCTGTATTTCCGCTTCTTGAAGCGCGCCATGACGGAGGTGTCGCACCTGGGCGACACGCCGAAGTTCGAAATGATCGAGCCGCTGGCCAACGCCCTGATGGACCGCTTCCGCAAGGGCGAGATCACCACGGCGCACGTGGCGTACATGAAGTTCTACTCGGCGGGACGGCAGCGCCCCGAGGTGATCCAGCTTCTGCCGATGGCCCCGGTCAAAACGGAGGCGGCGGCGAACCGGGGCGGCTCACCCTCCACGGATTCGGGCGCGGCGGACAGAGCCGGGGGTAAGGCGGTCGGCGGGGGCGGCGTGGCGCCGGGCGTGCAATTCGATTTCTCTCCTCCGCCGAAGGAACTCCTGGAGGAGTTGCTACCGGCGACGGTGCGGCTGCGGCTGTTCCAGTGCTTCCTCGAGGCGGCGGTCAGTGAGCAGATCGCGCGCATGGTGTCGATGAAGGCGGCGACGGATGCGGCGGGCGACATGATCAAGACGCTGACGAGGCAGTACAACCGGGCGCGACAGACGTCGATTACGATGGAACTGCTGGACATTATTGGAGGGGCGGCGGCGGTTCAATAGTGCTGGAATTGCGAATGGAGAATGGCGAATGGCGAAAGCGGTGACGACGACAAGCGGTCGCAGGTACGGCAGCGACGGCACCCCGGATATTTGCCAACGCACATTCCAATTCGGAGTTCGAATTGTCCGGCTGGGTGCTGCAATGCCGCGCGGAATTGTAAGCGAAGTTTTGACTCGTCAAATCGTCCGCTCCGGCACGGGCATTGGTGCAAATGTGGAAGAGTCGCAGGGAGCACCGACCCGCAAAGAGTTTGCTCGGAAGATGAACATTGCGAGGGATGAGGCCAGGGAAACCCACTATTGGCTTCGATTGGTTGACGCGAGCGGGCTTGTGCGATCCGATTTGCTTCGAGCCATCATTCCAGAGGCGGATGAAATTGCGAGGGTCTTGACAACGATCGTAAGTCGAACAAGGGAGAACTCGGCGGCACTTCAGCCAAGTCGCAAGCAGACTCGTTGATCGTGCTTCATTTCGCCATTCGCCATTCACCATTGACAATTGTGGACAGTGCCATGAGCAACACCAATACGGGAAGAGTCATCCAAGTCATCGGCTCCACGCTCGACGCGCAGTTCGCGGAGGACGCGATGCCGTCGATTTACAACGCGCTGAAGGTTGAGGTCGAGCGGAAGGTGCTGGATCGGTCGTTCCGCGAGACGCTGTGGTGCGAGGTGGCGCAGCACCTGGGCGGCGGGCGGTTGCGGGCGATTTCGCTGGGCTCCACCGACGGGCTGAAGCGCGGCGACGTGATCGTGGACACGGGCGCGCCGGTGTCCGTGCCCGTCGGCGAAGTCACGCTGGGGCGCGTCTTCAACCTCGTGGGCGAGGCCATCGACGGGCGCGGTCCGGTGGCGGCGAAGGAGCGCCGACCGATTCACTGCGACCCGCCGGAGTTCGCCGACCTGTCGCCCAAAACGCAGCTTTTCGAGACGGGCATCAAGGTCATCGACCTGCTCTGCCCGCTGGTGCGCGGCGGCAAGGCCGGGTTGTTCGGCGGCGCGGGCGTGGGCAAGACGGTCATTATTCAGGAGCTGATCGCGCGGCTGGCGCGGTTTCACAGCGGGTACTCGTGCTTCGCGGGCGTGGGCGAGCGGACGCGCGAGGGCAACGACCTGTGGCTGGAGATGCAGGAAGCCAAGATCGGCAACACGGGCAAGAGCGTCATTGACCAGACGGTCATGGTTTTCGGGCAGATGAACGAGCCGCCGGGCGCGCGTCTTCGCGTGGCGCTGTCCGCGCTGACCATGGCCGAGTACTTCCGCGACCAGACCGGCGCGGACACGCTGCTGTTCGTGGACAACATCTTCCGCTTCTCGCAGGCGGGGTCGGAAGTGTCGGCGCTGCTGGGGCGCATGCCGTCGGCGGTCGGGTATCAGCCGACGCTGGGCACTGAGATGGGCGCGCTCCAGGAGCGCGTGACCTCGACGAAGCACGGCGCGGTCACGTCCATCCAGGCCATCTACGTTCCGGCGGACGACTACACGGACCCGGCGCCCGCGACGGCGTTCACCCACCTGGACAGCACGGTGAACCTGGAGCGCGGCATCGCGGAGAAGGGCATCTACCCGGCCGTGGATCCGCTGGCGTCGAGCAGCCGCATCATCGACCCGAACTACATCGGCGAGCGGCACTACAAGGTCGCGCGCCGCGTGCAGCAGAATCTCCAGCGTTACAAGGATCTGCAGGACATCATCGCCATTCTCGGCGTGGACGAGCTTTCCGCGGAGGACAAGCTGATTGTCGCGCGGGCGCGGAAGATCGAGCGGTTCCTCTCGCAGCCGTTCTTCGTGGCCGAGCAGTTCACGGGATTCGCGGGCAATTACACGCCGCTGGCGGAGACCATCCGCTCGTTCGAGGAACTGTGCGACGGCAAGTGGGATCATCTGCCGGAGCAGGCGTTCATGTACGTCGGCAAGATCGAGGAAGCCGCCGAGAAGGCGGAGAAAATGGCGAAGGGGTAGGAAACGTCGAAACGCCGAAACGCCAAAACGCCGAAATGAAGAAAGTACGCCACTAGCGATGGCCGGGGTCGGACGGCTGCGGCAAGACGTACGAAGTACGAAGCGTAAGGCACGACGAACGGTGTCCGGCTAACAGCCAGTAGCTAACAGCTAACAGCTTTCCCATGGCCACAACGAGTACATTTCATTGCAGCGTGATCACGCCGGAGCGCGAGGTGCTCAGCATGGAGGCCTCCTCGGTGGTGTTTCCGGCGCATGACGGCGAGGTGGGCGTGCTGGTGGATCGCGCGCCGCTGCTGTTTGCGCTGGGCATCGGGGTGCTGCGGGTGGATGGCGAAGGCGGCTCCAAGCGGCTGTTCATCGACGGCGGCTTCGCGCAGATGCTCGAGAACCATTTGACGATCCTGACCGCCCAGGCGCTGGAGCCTTCCGAGGTGACGGCGGACAAGGCGCGAACCGCGCTGGCGCAGGCCGGCGAGATGAAGATCACCGACGACGCCTCGTTCGCAGCGCGGGACAAAGCGATACGCCGGGCGCAGGGGCAGTTGAAACTTATCGCGCAAGGCGGTTAGACTACGCAGGTGATGCATCCGGGCCGCAGCGGGTTGAATCCGCCGGCCAAGTCAGACGCACGCAGGGAGCACCGAGATGGGCAAAGGCGACAAGCGCACGAAACGAGGAAAGCTGTACCGGGGCACGCATGGCAAGACCCGGCCCGCGGGCAAGGGGAAAACCGCCGGTTCCGTGACGGCGCGAAAGGCCGCGGCTGGGAAGTAGCTCTTCGCCGCCCGGGGTGCTGCGCGAGAGAAGCGTCCGCCGTTTTGCGCTTAGGCTTCGTCTGCTGAAGATGTTACGTCTCCACGGTTGCCCTGCGGTTCGTCGGTCAGTCCGGGTCTGGCCATACTTTTAGGCAACGATAGAGACTGACCGTCACGACCACTGTTCCGGCGCCGGAAACGCGGTTCGCGGTCTGGCGTTTCGGCGTTTGCCCAGAAATATGGCCACACCCGTCAGTCCGCCGAGTACCGGCTTGACTCGCGATATGCCGAGCGTAGAATGATCTTACGACTCCCCCGCGCAAGCGGGTTGGGCAGCCTATATGGCTGCCTTGTTTTTTACATGCCTGCCCGAACCAACATCTACATCGACGGCTTCAACTTCTACTACGGCGCCATCCGCGGTGGCTCCCACAAATGGCTTGATTTGGAAGGGCTGTTCAAGCGGCTGAGGCCGCACGATGACATCGTCACGATTCACTATTTCACAGCGCTGGTGAGCGGCCGCAAGCAGGGCAATCAGGAAGTGTATCTCCGCGCTCTGTCCACATGCCCAATGGTCAACATCATCCTGAGCAAGTTCAAGCGCAAGCAGGTGAAGTGCCGCGTCAAAAGCTGTCAACATGACGGAGAGCGCGTGTTCGATTCAGCGGAGGAGAAGCGCACGGACGTGAACATAGCCCTGCAAATGCTGGATGATGCGATGTGCGACCGGGCTGATCGCATGATCCTGGTCAGTGGGGATTCGGACCTTGTGCCGGCGCTGGAGCTGGTCAAGGCGCGCCGTCCCGCAGTTGAGCTGGTTGTTTATGTGCCCTCGCGGAACCCGGCGCGCGGCGCCGCGACCGAACTCCGGATGGCGGCGGATAAGCACCGCACCTTTCCATTACGCCTGCTTGCCGTGTCCTCGTTTCCTGTGGAACTGGCGGACGGTCGTGGCGGAAGCATTCGAAAACCCGCCGGCTGGTAGATCGTCCACGGCGCTTGGGGAGTTTGTCCGGACGCGACTCATGGTACACTTCCACACCGGTAGAACTTGGGGATCAGGCGCGGCCGGTGCGGCAGTTCGGGGCGGCATGCTTCATCCGGGAATGCGCCGCCCCTTCTGAGACAGGGGCAAATCTGCATGGCGGAAGGACCGGTTGAAAGTCAGGAACGGATTCTGGATCATTCCATCATCGAGGAGATGCAGGACTCGTTCCTGACGTACTCGATGAGCGTGATCATGGCGCGGGCGCTGCCCGACGTGCGCGACGGGCTTAAGCCGTCGCAGCGGCGCATCTTGGTCGCGATGAACGACCTGAACCTCGGACCGCGCGCCCAGACGCGCAAGTGCGCCAAAATCTGCGGCGACACCTCCGGCAACTTTCACCCCCACGGCGAATCCGTCGTCTACCCCACGCTCGTTCGCCTCGCCCAGCCGTGGAACATGCGCACCGTCCTCGTCGATTCGCAGGGCAACTTCGGCTCGATCGACGGCGACCCGCCCGCGGCCATGCGTTACACCGAAGCCCGGCTCTCCGCGGCGGCGGCGATGATGCTGGAGGATCTGGAGTACGAGACGGTCGATTTCATCGCCAACTTCGACAACACGCGCGAGGAGCCGACGGTCCTGCCCGGCAAGTTCCCCAACCTGCTGGTCAACGGAACGACGGGGATCGCGGTGGGCATGGCCACGAGCATGCCGCCGCACAACGTCCGCGAGGTGTGCGACGCGCTGCTGGCGACGATCGACGATCCGGACATCGGGCTGGCGGAGCTGATGCGCATTCTGCCGGGCCCGGACTTCCCCACCGGCGGGCAGATTTGCGGGCGGCGGGGGATCCTCGAAGCGTACATGACCGGGCGCGGCGCGATCACCATGCGCGGCACGGTCGAGGTCGATGAGCACAAGAGCGGCCGTAAGACGCTGATCATCAGCCAGGTTCCGTACATGGTCCTGCGCAGCACGATCGTCGAGAAGATCGCGGAGAAGGTGAAGGACGGGACGATCAAGGACGTCTCCGCGGTGAACGACGCCTCCGACCGGCGACAGGATGTGCGGATCGAGATCGAGCTGAAGAAGGACGCCAATGAAGGCGTCATCATCAAGCAGCTCTTCGAATACACGCCGCTGCAATCGAAGTTCCACGTGCTCAACGTGGCGCTGGTCGGCAAGCAGCCGCGCGTGCTGAACCTCAAGGACATGCTGCGGCTTTACATCGAACACCGCATGGAGGTCATCCGCCAGCGGACGCGGTTCCTGCTGCGTCGCGCGCGGCAGCGGGCGCACATTCTCGAAGGGTTGATCCTCGCGGTCGGCGACATCGACGCGATTATCCAGCTCATCAAGGAGTCGCCCGATCCCGAGACCGCCAAGGCGCGGCTGATGGCCCGGCCGATGCGGCTGACGGAGAAGGCGACGCTGCTGAAGCTGCTGCCGGAGGCGTTCGTCAAGAAGGCCGGATCGCAGGCGACGACGCTGACGGGCGTGCAGGCGGCCGCGATTCTCGCCATGCAGCTTCAGCGCCTCACGGGTCTGGAGATCGAGAAGCTGGCGAAGGAATACGCCGCCTTGATGGAGGAAATCGAAGGGTACGAGGCGATCCTGCGCGACGAACGGCTGGTGTACGACATCATCCGCGAGGATCTGCACGAGATCAAAGACAAGTTCCCGGACAAGCGGCGGACGGAGATCGTCGAGGAGGCCGGCGAGTTCAGCATGGAGGAGTTGATCCCCGACGAGCAGGTGGTGGTGACCATCAGCCACGAGGGGAACATCAAGCGCGTGGACGTGGACTCGTATCGCAAGCAGGGTCGCGGCGGCAAGGGCGTGCGCGGCGGCGCCGCCAGCGAGACGGATTTCACCGAGCACCTCTTCGTCGTGTCCACGCACGACCACATGCTGTTCTTCACCAATCGCGGGCGCGTGTACTGGACGCGGGTGTTCGACATTCCGTCGGCGAGCCGCACGGCCAAGGGGCGCTCCATCGCCAACCTGCTGCACATGCAGGAGAACGAACGGCACTGCGCCGTGCTGTCCATCTCGAAATTCGAGGATGAGTCGTACATCTTCTTCGCCACGCGCAACGGCACGGTGAAGAAAACGCCGCTGATGGCCTACAGCCGTCCGCGCACCGCGGGCATCATCGCCATCGCGCTGGAGGACGACGACACGCTGGTGGACGTGGTGCGCACCAGCGGGTCGCAGGAGATTGTGCTGGCCACGCGCAAGGGCATGGCCGTGCGGTTCGACGAAAGCGCCGTGCGGGCGATGGGGCGCAACGCGCGAGGCGTGATCGGCGCGAGCCTCGAGGAGGGGGACTGCGTCGTGGCGCTGGTGGCCGCGGATGCGAGCCTGTCGCTGCTGACCATTTGCGAAAACGGCTACGGCAAGCGGACGAGCCTGGAGGAGTATCGCAAGACGCGGCGCGGGGCGAAGGGCGTCATCAACATCAAGACGACGGACCGTAACGGCGATGTCGTTTCCGTTCACGCGGTCAAGGACGACGATGAGATGATGATCATCACCGCGCAGGGGATGATGCTGCGCAGCGGTCTGGAGGCGGTGCGCGAGATCGGCCGGGCGACGCAGGGCGTGCGGCTCATCCGTCTCGACGAGGGTGACAAGGTGGTGGCGGTGGCCCGTCTGGCGAAGGAGGATCAGGAGGAGACTGGCGCTGCAGGGTCCGCGCTGGAAGCTCCGCAGCCGCCGGCCGCATCCGGGTTACAAGAGAAGGGTGACGAGCCTGAGAACCCCGAGGCACAGGCCTAGCGCCACACTGGAAGGGGCCGCGCGCCACAGGAATTCGCGTGCGGCTTTATCTTCGCGGCGCCTTACCCGATACATGGGTTGGCACGACATCTGCGAAGGTGGATAATGGGCCGGCGGTCGAGGGGAAGCCCGTTCTCAAGGCGGGCCGAAGCGACGAGAGCTGCGGTTGGCCCGTGGGAGTCTTGACGATGAGAAGGTCAGCGATTGGCGTGGGCGTGTTGTTGATGGCGGGCATGGCTTGCGTGTGCCGCGCACAAGACACTGGGGGACGGCCGGATTATCAGAACGTGAACAACAACGCGCGCAGCGGCCGCGTCGCGGCCCGGGCGCCCGGCAACGTCGTCTCCGCCGGTCTGGCTCGTGCGCGGGCGTTCATCACACGCAGCCAGGAAGGCACGCAGATCGACCGGGACGCTTCGAGCGTGCCGTTGAGTCCCTGGGCGCAGGCCCGGATCGAGTCGCTCCAGATTCTGTTCACCAACCTGAACCTCATGATCAACGCACTGCACAACACGATTCGCGCCCAGGCCGGGCTGGACCCGGTTCTGCCGCGCGTGCCTGATTTCCCGGACGTTGGGGGCGGCTCGACGGACGGCGGCGATCTGGGCGGGGGGTTTGATCTCGGCGACCTCGACGGCTTGCTCGATGATTTCGGTCTGAAGTCCAGCTCCTCGCCGGCCAAGTCGATCGGTGCGAGCGGAGCGACCGAGCCCGCCAAGTCGAGGAAGGCCATCGAGCGGTCCAAGCCCGCCAAGGTGTCCAAGGTGCTCAGGCCGATCAAGGCCCGGCACCGTCGAGCGTCATAGCGGTTGGCTCCGTGCCCGATCTGGAGCTTCGCCGCGCTCCGCCGCGTAGGGCGGGCTATGCCCGCCTGACGGTGAGTTTCGTGGCGCGGCGGCAGGCATTGCCCTCCCGCCGACTAGACGAACGCGCGACAGACAACCAGACTCGCTCCACAATCTCCTCGCGATGCTGACGGTCGGCGGATGCCGGCCGTTTTTCATGCGCCGCGGTTGGTTCCGGATTGCGGGTTTTCGTTGCAGCGCTGAGCGTGTCTATAATTGTCAGGTGGTTCCGCGCGCTGCGAGCGTGTTGCTGGAAAAGTCGCTCATGGTTCAACCCGTCGTTCAATCTCCGACGACCTGCACGGTGACGGAGGAGCAGCTCTGGAGCTGGCTCGACCGTGACGGGGAGGAGCTTTGGGCGCATCTGGCGGAGTGCTCGCAGTGCCGCGCGCTGGCGGAGGAGATTCGCCGGGGGATGGTCGCGGTATCGATGGCGTCGAGCCTGGAGCGCCCCGCGCTGCCGTCGCATATCGGCTCGTACGAGGTGATCCGCCGGATCGGAGAAGGGGGGCAGGCGCTGGTCTATGAAGCGCGGCAGCTCTCGCCGCGACGCCACGTGGCCGTGAAGGTCATTCGCGGGGGGCGCTTCGTGGACGAGCAGAGTCTGCGGCTCTATCAGCGCGAGGTGGCGACGCTGGCGCGCCTGCGTCACCCGTCGATCGGGTCGATCTACGAAGCCGGCACGACCGAGGACGGCCAGCACTTCTTTGCGATGGAGCTGGTGGACGGCGCGCCGATCACGAAGGTGGCGCAGCAGCGGCAACTGAGCGTATCCAAACGCCTGCGCCTGATTCGGGAGGTGTGCCTTGCGATTCACCACGCGCATCAGCGCGGTGTGATCCATCGCGACCTGAAGCCGACGAACATTCTCGTGGATTCCGCGGGGTCGGCGAAGATCCTCGATTTCGGGCTGGCGCGCGTGGTGGATGAGGAGCTGGGGTTCGGCGGCACGATCACCGGCGCGGGCAAGGTCCAGGGCACGCTGCCGTACATGAGCCCGGAGCAGGCGGCGGGGCGGACCGATGAGATCGACGTCCGCACGGACGTGTATTCGCTGGGCGTGGTGTTCTTCGAGCTGATGACGGGGAAGCTGCCGTTCGAGGTGAAATCGCGCCTGCCGCATGAGGCCGTCCGGCAGATCTGCGAGGAGGCGCCCGCCCGCCCCTCGACGATCAATCGCGCGATTCGCGGCGACGTGGAGTGCATCATCCTCAAGGCGCTGGCGAAGGATCCGGCGCAGCGTTACCAGAGCGCCGGCGAGCTGGCGGAGGACATCGATCGATACCTGCGTGCCGAGCCGATTCTGGCGCGCCCACCCAGCGCCGGCTATCAGCTTCGCAAACTCGTGCGCCGCCACCTGGTGGCCTTCGGTTTTGCGGCCTGCGTCTTCGTGCTCACGGCCGCGTCGGCGGTGTGGGTCAGCCTGCTCTACTCGGAAACATGGCGAGAGGCGGACAAGGCCACTCAGATCAACGTCTTTCTGCAGAACATGCTGGCGTCTTATGACCCCTACAACCCGAAGGGACAGGCGACGACGGTCTCCGAAGTGCTGAAAGAAGCGACTCGCCGGCTCGAGAGCGACCGGGGCATGGCGCCGGAGATCGAGGTGGCGATCCGCGAGACGATCGGCAACACGTACCTCAGTCTTGGCCGGTATCAGGAGGCGGAATCGCACCTGTGGCGCGTCCTGCAATTCCGTGAGGAGCAACTGAAGGCATCCGATCCGCTGCTGGCCACCAGCCGCTTGAACGTGGCCAGGCTGCTGGAGGCGAAGGGCGACTTCACGAACGCCGAGCCGCTGCTGCTTCAGGCCTTGCAAAAGCGCCGCGCGGAGTATGGCGAGCAGCATCCGCTGGTGGCGGAGGCGCTCTTCCATCTTGCCGAGGTGCAGCATCATCGGGGCAGCAGCGAAAACGCGGAGTGGATCATGCGCAGCGCCCTGCGGATTCGCCGCGACGCCTTCGGGGAGGAGCACTTGGACGTGGCCGAAAGTCTGCACGGCCTGGGCGTAATCCTGCTGGAGAACGGCAAGGTGGAAGAGGCCAAGCTGCGCCTTCAGCAGTCGCTGGAGTTGCGCGGCAGGCTTGTTGCCGCGGACCATCCGCTGATCGCCGACACGCTCAATGACTGCGCATGGGCTGACCTGCGCCTGGGGCTTCTGCAGGAGGCCGAGGACCAGGCGCGCGAGGCGCTGCGGCTGCGCGAAGCGAAGCTGCCCGCGCAGCATCCGGACATGGCCGAGTCATGGGTCACGTTGGGTGTTGTGCTGCGGGAGCGAGATCGCGCGGAGGCCGCGGAGACGATGCTGCGGGATGCGCTCCAGCTTCGGCTCACGCTGTTGCCGCCGAGGCATTACCTGATTGCCGAGGCTCACGTGGAGTTGGGGCGTTGCCTGATGCGAAACGGGGCGTGGGAGGAGGCGGAGTCGGAGCTTCTCGCCGGAGAGGGGATTTGGGTGGAAGCCTGCGGACGTCGGCACCGCTGCTCGATTGACGCCGCCTTGTCGCTGGCGGAGCTGTATCGCCGCGGGTCGCGTCCGGAACTTGAGGCGCGGTGGCGACTTGTGGCCGCCGGGCAAGGGCAGTCGTTGGAACCGGAATCCACGGCCGACGAGTCGTCGCCGCCTGAGGACGCTCCATGAGAACCGGACAGGATGAATCCGCGTGTGCGCATGGCGGAGCGCCGTCTCCGACCCCCCCCGGGGGGGGGGCGGCGCCGGACATGTCGCCGGCTTTGATTGAAGCGCTGCGCGCGGGCGATGCCAGGGCGGGGCGCGTTTTGGCGGATACGTACCGCGCCGCGATCGTCCGCTTCTGCAGAGGCTACCTGGGTCGGATCGAAGACGCGGAAGATGCGGCGCAGGACATCTTCTGCAAGGTGATCGCGGCACGCGACGTGCCGGAGCACTTTCGCGCCTGGCTCTACCGCATCGCCCGCAATCACTGCCTCAACCTCGTTCGCAACCGGCACCGGCGCAGGGACCATGCGGCGCTTCCCGCAGGCGACGACGTGGACGCGGAGTTGACCGGTCAGCTGACGCGCATGCTTCGCGTTGAGATGGGCGATCGCGTCAAGGAAGCGCTGGCTTTGCTTCCCGACAGCACGGCGGAAGCGCTTCGCATGAGGTACGTCGAGGGGCTTTCGCGGCAGGAAATCGCGGACGTGCTTGATCTGCGGGAATCCGTGGTGAAGTCACGCCTTTTTGAGGGGCTGAAAATCGTCCGCACGAGACTGGCGGAGTTGCATGCGTCGGGCGCGTCAATGGACGGAGGCTGATTCGGTCGGGACGCGCGTGCAGCAGGGGTGCCCTGGGAGGCGGCTTGGCGAGTTGTTCGCATGACGCGCCAAGTTCATCAGGCGGCAGCGCCGCGAAAACCGACGTTTTCTCGGAACCCGGCGCCTTACAGGCCCCGAAAGCTTGAATTCCCCCGCCTGCCCCGAGAGACTTGTGCATGAGGGGCAGGGGAATGGGGCAGGAGCGAACCACCAGCGACTCACTCGCATTCATGGCCGGCGCGCCGGCGGAATCGTTGGACGCGCCGTTCCGCGGCCGCGCGTCGGGATGGTGGGCGGCGATGATTGCGGTCGCCTTGCTTTACGGTTCGTGGATTCCGTTCGATCTGGACCTTGCACGCCTGGCGTTGATCTCCCATCGCGCCATTCCTCCGCTGGGATTCCCATCGAGTGATCTTGAAGACCTCTTAGTCAACCTCCTCGTGTATTTCCCGCTTGGTGGGGCGATAGCGCTGCACGGATGCGGAAGCGGGGCCGGCAGGCGTGGATCCTTGGTGCGAGCCGCGCTGCTGGGCGCGCTGGTCAGCTTCACCGCTGAAATCGTGCAGACGCTCAGCGCGCTGCGCATGGCTTCATGGATCGACGTGGGCGTGAACACCTGGGGCGCCATGCTCGGCGCCTGGGCGGCCCCGGCTTTTCTCCCCTTGCTCGGCCGAAGCGCCGCGGGAGTCCGGCAGGCATTCACTTCAACGCCGCTCATGGCGATGGCCGTGGTGATGTCGCTCCTGTGGATCCTGATCAGCCTCGCGCCGTTTGATTTCGTGCCCAACACGGTGGAGCTGCACGATCGGTTTCTTGACGCGAACTGGCGGCTGGCGGGAACGTTGCCGGGCGACGCATTCGGCGTGCTGGCGGCGCTGGCAAGGTCATCGCCGCTGATGATCGCGTGCGCGTGCCTGGCCTTGGCGCGGATGGACGGCGGATGGACGCGCATCGATGCCATGTTCTCGGCGGCCAAGCACGCGTTTTTGCTCGGCGCCGTCGTCGAGGTGATTCAGATATTCGTCGTTTCACAGACGTTCGAGTTGAGCGGCATTCCCGAGGCCTGTCTGGCGGGAACGGCCGGAGCGGGATTGACGGTGATGGCGACGCGGCTTGCCGGCCGCGATCGGGGGGCGCAGCCGTTGCGCCTGAACCGCGCGTTCTTGCCTACGTTGATCCTGCTTGTCGTTGCCGGAGTGGGTGTCGCGGCTGAAGGCATGATGAGTGCGGGCGCGTCCCGCATCATGGAGTTGCCGGCGATGCCACGATTCCTGCCTCCGTTCGAGGCCGTTTGGCGCCTTTCCACGGTTCACGCGATGGGGGAGCTTGCCGGCATGGTGGCGGCCCAGGGCGTGTGGGCGCTGCTGCTGATGGCGTTGCTTGGCGGGCGACGCAGTGCGCGTACGCCGTTTCTGCTGATGATCGCAACCGCGTCGGTTTCGGTGGTCTCGCAGGCGTGGCGAGGCGTCGGGCCGGCCGGAATGGACTTGACGGCGCCGGTCGTGGCGATGGCGATCGCGGTGGGCTTAACGCGCATCTATGTCACTTTGCGTCCCCAGTCCCCTGCCCCGCAACATGCCTGATGCATTGCTTCGCGGTTTCGCGCTTGAGCTGCAATTCCCCATGATCGTGCGCAGGCACATCCTGCGCCCGGCGTTCGCGTTCCTTGCCTCATTCGTCCGATAGACGTTCGATGGCTGTGCTTGATGTGCAGGTGCTGGCCCGTCTGGCTCGCGCGGCGCTGTCGGCGAAGGATCCCTACGCCTACGTCCGCGTCGTGCCGCTGCTCGCGCAGGCATTTCCAGCCGAGGGCGAATGGGTGGCCGGATACGTGCAGTGCCTGCTGCGGCTGGGCCTGCACGCGGCCGCGCGCGAGGTGATCGACAGGCTTGGGACAGGTGTGTGCAGCGACTCGGAGCGTGAGACCCTGCAGGCCGCCGCGGACGGTCCGCGCAGCGGTCGCGTGCCGTGGAGTTCGCGCAAGCGGCGCTTTCAAGCGAACCTCGCCGTGCTGGCGGAGCGAGACCTTCGTTCCGCTCGGATCGTGGAGGCGGCGTGGGTCGAGCATCAATCCGAGTTTGAACTGCACCAAACGCCCCAAGGCGAGATGCACGTCAAGCGGGCCGGTGCGGTCTGGCCTCCGGCATGGCTGCCCTTCCTCGACGAGCACCGCGCGCAGGCGGCAGCTCGCCTTGCCCTTCCTACCCAAGGGCTGCTTCCAACGCCGCTCGTATTTGTCGGGCTTGGGTTGGGGTGGGAATTTGTTGAAGGCTATGCGAAGACTCAGAAGGTCTTCCTTGAAGCCTCGTCCGCGATCTATGTAATTGAATCCAAGCCCGAGGCGCTGGCCGTGTTGCTGCACGTTCACGACTGGCGGGAGATTCTCGCCGACCCGCGGGTTGTGTGGTTTGTCGGAGAGGACTCCGTCGCCCGGTTCCGCTCGCTGTTGGAATCCGACACGCATTGGCCCCTGACGGATCGCGTGCATGCGTTTCCGCTGGAAGGTCCGGCGGACGCCTCGACGGTTCACGCGGCGATTGCGACAACAGCAGAGCAACGTCAGGCGAGGATCAAGCAACTTCAGGCCTCGATTGCCGAGCGCTACGCCGGGCGTGACGCCTCGTACTGGGCACAGCGGTTCCGCGAAGCCGCGGACGACACGGGGCGCGCGCGCGGCGAGCCGCTGCGCATTCTGTGCCTGACTTCGCGACATACCACGTTTCTGCAATACAGCATGCGCGACTGCATCAAGGCGCTGGACCGATTAGGACATCAGACGCGCTTGATCATCGAGCCGTCACCGCACCAGCCGCTCGACCCAATTTCATTGCTCAAGGCGCAGCTCGAGTTTCAACCGGACCTGATTTTTCTCCTGTCTCGCATGCGCTATGAGATGACCGGCCTTCTGCATCCGGCGATCCCCTCCCTGACATGGGATCAGGACCAACTTCCGTGGGTGTTTGATCCCAACAAAAAGCCGCGGCTCGCCTGGAATGATTTTCTGATGGGCTTCGGAGCCGGAATCGCCCCACGCCGCTTTGGATGGCCGGTGCATCGCTGCCGTTACTGCTCCATGGCGGGCAGCGCTGACACCTATCTGGCCGAGCCGCTGCCCGAATCGGCCCTCGCTCCGTATCGATGCGACGTATCCTATGTAAGTCATGCATCCGCCGGTGTGGAAGACGAGCAGCTTTCAGTGGAGTTGTGGCTTCCTGATGAAAAGTTGCGCGAGCTGTTCCGGGAGGTCGCACCGCCTCTGATTGAGCAGTGGAAGAAAGGGGGAGATTTCCCCGCGCCCATCATGACGCCATTGATCGACGCCTGCGAGTCCAAGGGTTGGAGCTGGACGGTTGATGAGCTTGGAAAGGTGCAACAAGTCATTCAACGCCTTGGCGATCGCGCTTTTCGGCACGTAGCGTTGACTTGGGTCGCCGATTGGTGCGATCAAACGGGACGCAAGCTCCGCATATTTGGCAACGGCTGGGAGCGCCATCCGCGACTGGCACAGTACGCGCAAGGGCCGACCAGAAATGGCGAGTCCCTCCAAGCCGTTTATCAGGCTTCGGCCATTAACTTGCAACTGATGGGTTTTGGTTTCTTGCACCAGCGCGCTCTGGATGGACTGATGGCCGGAGCCTTCTTCATGACTAGAATGAGCGGGAGCGACTTTCACGGGACGGTATTAAGGGAAATCGAATTGCTGCTCGATGAGACCGGCGTCCGGTCATGGACGGAACTCAAGGAGCACCCGGACGCACAACGGCGCAGGCGCATAGAGGAATTGTTCAAGGAGTGGCGGGCGGACGTCCGCATCCTGGGCGAACCCTGCATCGACATTATTCGCCAGCACGCGATGGCGCCGGCCGCAAAGGAGGTCATTCCGCAATTCAAGGAAATTGTTTTTGGAAGCGCCGCTGATTTTGCCGCAAGAGCCGAGGCGTTTCTCATTGATCCTGCTCGACGGCGGCTCATTGCCGGGGTGATGAGACAGGCGGTGTTTGAGCGGTTCTCCTATGATGCGCGAATGCGAGAACTTCTAAAGTTTCTCAAGGAGGGCATCCAGAGGGAACAAGGCGAAAGCGCCTTGACCCTAAGTCATGCTGCCGCTTTGCGCTGAGGCCTTGCCGTGGACTTTGTTCGGCGCGTCGCCCGCTGTTGGGGCGACGCGAAACGGCGGCTGGCTTCTGTGCACTTCCCGTTTGTGTCATGGGAGAGTGGGGGTTCAAGACAGAGGACGGGCCCTGCCGATACCTCTGGCGTCATGAAGAGTCGGGTCGAGGTGGAGCATCGACCGTAAACGAGTTGGCCCGTTGGACCGAACGTTGGGCTGGGGCAGGATGCCCGCGCCGCTGGGCGTGCGCCGATCCTGGTCCCGGGCAATGGAGTTTCGGTTCATGCCAATCTCGAATTGCCTTGATCGCTACCTGGCTTTCCTTCAGCGCGGAGAGCGCCGCCCCTGCCGGGAGATCGCCGCGGAAGCCCTCACCGCCATGCCCGAGCCTTCCCACATTTATGAGGAACTTCTCTGGCCCGCGATGACGCGCATCGAAGCGCTCTATCGGGACGACCGCATCAACACGGCCACGGAGCGCATGGCGACCCGCATCAACCGCACGATCGCGGACCAGATGCAGATCCACCTGACGCAGCAGACGCCGCACGGGCGCCAGGTCATCATCGCGTGTCCGGACGCGGAGCCGGAGGAGCTGGGCGCGCAGATGCTCGGCGACCTGCTGGAGTCGCGCGGCTGGCGCGTGTTCTTCCTGGGCGGCGGCGTGCCGAGCGACGAGATTCTCACCCTCGTGGGCCAGGTTCGCCCCGAGGTTCTGCTGATCTACGGCACTCAGCCTTCAGGCGTTCCGGAGGTGCGGCGGTTGGTCGAGTTGATCCGCGAGGTGGGCGTTCAAGCGACCATGAACATCATCGTCTCCGGAGGCGTGTTCAATCGCGCGGACGGCTTGTGGCGCGAGGTGAACGCGGATCATTTTGCCGAGGACATCGGTGAGGCCGTCGAGCTGATCGAGACTGTTCAGCCGCGAAAACCCGACACTCGTGTGGACGGAGCGCCTCGTAAGCGCAGGCGCCGCCGTCGCAGCAACGAGCTGGAGGCAGTCGGTGCGTAAGCGGATGAGGGGCCGCGCACCGAGAATCGCAAATTGCAATCCGCGCAGCGGGGCGCGATCGCACGCGGGCGTCGTCTCCGGGGCGCCATGGACCTATTCGGATTCGGAGGTCATCCAGGAAGCGCGTCGCGAAAGCGCGAACAGCGGCGCGATGAGAATGGCGACCACAACCATCAGAACGCAACCGGCGGCGGCCGCTCGCCCCATGCGATAGGGCGATTCGAATGCCGTGCGGTAGAGGTAGTGCGAGACGAAGACCAACCCATCGCGCTGGGCACGGTTCTGGAGGATCAGCGATTCGGTAAAGCTCTGCATCGCGAAGATCACGGCGAAAAGGGCGTTGAGGGCGATCACCGGTTGAAGCAGGGGGAGCTTCACGTGCCGCAGACGCGTCCAGCGTCCTGCGCCATCCAGCTTGGCGCATTCAATCAATCCTGCGGGGATGCGCCGAAGCCCGGCGAGAAACAGGAGCGCTGCCCCGCCCATCGACCAGAGGTGGATCAACGCCAGCGCCGGCTTGCAGCTTGCCGGCGAATGCAGCCAGTCCGGCATCGGCCACCCCGATGTACCCGCTCCGCTCATGAGCTTGACGACGGGGTCGGCCATGCCATAGAGCGCGCGGAGGAGGACATTGATCCACCCGAATTGCGGGTTCAGCAGCCAACCCCATACCACCAGAGACGCCACGCCGCCCAGGAGCCAAGGCAGATACACAAGTGTACGCAGCATGACCATGCCGCGCCCTCTGCGGTCGAGGAGGAGAGCCACTGCAAGCGCCGAAACCAATTCCAGCGGCACAGCCATCGCAGTGTAGGTCAACGAGTTCTTCAAAGCTCGCCCAAAGAGCGGATCCTTCGGCTCTGCAGATGAGGCGGGAGGCCGCGTCGCGTCGGCATGGTCAGTTGAACCTGGCGCCGCACGGCCGAGGATGCTGCGGTAATTCTCGAAGCCGGCATAAGACAAGGCCTGCGCGTCAAGCCCGTTCCAGCGAGCGAGAGACAATGCCGCCGTTGCAATAAGCGGAATAAGCGTCAAGGTAACCAGGCCAATGGCCAGCGGCGCAACAAAAATGGCCGCACGTTCTTGTCGATGGGCAATCATGGCGATCCCCCGCTTCCGAAGTGCTCAAGAACCACCGGATCGCGTCGAAGGTCGTCCAGGAATTCTCGTGCCGTGCGCCCGTCATTGCGGTCCAGGAATCGCTGGGTCTCGCGATTAAGCATCGCGTCAAGCTGGACGTACCACGGCGTCAGCGGCTCGAGCCTGGCCCAGTCGAGTGAATCCACAAAGGCAGCGCGGCACTCCCGGCGTTCGCCCTGCACGAATGCACTGCGTGACAAGCGACGGGCGGGGATCGCGCGCCCCGACGCGGCGATGCGATCCTGCACGGGCGCTGAAAGCATGAAGGCAACAAACGCACAGGCCGCGCGCTGGCGCACGTCGTCAAGCCCCGCTGCCACGACTGCTCCATCCCACGTCACGCGCGTCCAACGTCCACCGGTGCCTCGGGGGATGGGCGCGACCACGTATCGATCGGCCAAGCGCGTCCGTCTCAGGAACGGCTCAAACCACGGACCATTGATGCACATGGCAACTCGACCCGTGAGAAACGCGATGTCCTGCGCCAGCAGCGGCAGTTCATCTTCTCTGGGGCACACTCGGCGGCGGGTAAGCAGCTCCTTGTAGAAAGTAAGGGCCGACTCCGCGGGTTCACCCGTCAGCCGCCATTGCCCGGTGACCGGATCGACCACGTCGGCTCCAAACGACCAGACCAACGGAAGCGCATAGACCCATCGAGGGTGAAAGAAGCCAAACTGCTCCATGCGCCCATCATCCTCGATATCCAGCGTCAGCTCTTCGGCCAGCGACCTGAACGCCTGCATATCCCAGTCGGAGGTCGGCAACGCGATGGGTCGGCCCAGGACGCGCCCGGCGCGATCAAAGCAGTCGGGATTGCAATACACGAGCAGCGTTCCGCCGCTGATGGGCACGCCTCGTTGCATGCCATTGGCGTGAAATGCGCGCAATGCTTGCGGATCCAGCTCGTCGATCAAGCTCTGGTTCAGTGAGAGGCCCGCCGGCGTGCGCCGCTGTAACGCCGACAGATGCTGCGGCGCGGGCCGAAGCGGCTCGAAGTTCTCCGACAGCTCGGCAAAAGGCCCCAATTGCACGATCGCGACATCGGGAGGCATGTTCGCCAGCAGCTCCTGTCGCAGCTTGGCATGGTAGAGGGACTGATTGGCCGTGGAGTACTCCTGCCGCACTGATATTTCAGGGCACGCACGCTCAAAGTCGGCGATCACATCGCGCCATAGCTGATAATCCTCATATCCTCCGAAGTGCCTGAACCGGAGCACGCACACTTCGCCGGGGACTTCGGGAATCAGGCTATAGTGTCGCAGTGTGTCCGCGAACAAATACCAGCCGAGAAGGATCGACGCGACGCAGGCTGCGACGAGCCGGCCCTTTGCAATGTTCGGCAATGGGGATAGCGGCATGGGGACCTCACGTAAAGTGCCTGCCTCAGTATCCGGCGGCCATGCCGTCCTTGCGAAACTCAGAGGCGCCGAAATACACATCGCGCGTGGCGTCGTACAGAATGGCCTGGTATCCTCCGAATCCGCCCCGCGCCTCGCCCAGCTTGTGGCCCTTTGCAACAAGGGCGGCGCGGACCGACTCGCCGATTCCGCTTTCAAGATTCAGTGTGCCGCCGTCGTACATGACCTCGCCGGTCGGCTCACTGGAACCGGTGTGGTAGAACCGCGCGGCGTCGCCGGCTTCCTGGGGGCCCATGCCGAAATCGAGAATGTTGCACAACACCTGCACGTGGCCCTGCGGTTGCATGTCCCCGCCCATGACGCCGAAGCTCATGAAGGGTCGGCCGTCCTTGGTCACAAATGCGGGGATGATCGTGTGGAAGGGGCGCTTGTGCGGCGCGTAGGCATTGGGGTGCGCGGGGTCGAGATGGAACAATTCGCCCCGGTCTTGGAAGCAGAAACCCAGGCCGTCCGGGCACAGTCCTGAGCCGAATCCCCGGTAGTTGCTCTGAATCAGCGAGACCATGTTGCGATCGTTGTCCGCGACGGTCAAATAGATGGTGTCGCCCTGGCCGAGCTTGGCGTCCGCCTCCCGCACAAGGACATTCCCCGGAGCAATCCGCGTGAGCGCGCGATCCGATGAGACCAGAGCGCGACGCTTTGCCGCGTAGTCCTTGGAAAGCAGAAGCTCGACAGGGTTCTTGTAGAAGACCGGATCCGCATAATACATGGCGCGGTCCTCATAAACGATCTTCTTGGTTTCGACGAGCAGGTGGAGATACTCCGCTGAGTTGTGTTTCAAGCCCTTGAGGTCGTAAGTCTCGAGCATGTTCAGCATCTGCAAGGCGGCGATGCCCTGGCCATTGGGCGGCAATTCCCATACGTCGTACCCGCGGTAATTCGTGGAGACCGGGTCGTCCCACGTGGACGTGTGGTCATTGAAGTCCCGCTCGCGAAGGAAGCAGCCGGTCTGCTCGCAGAAGGCCGCCATGCGTCCGGTCAGCTCTCCGCGGTAGAATGCGTCCCGCCCGCCATGGGCGAGGGCTTGCAGCGTGCGGGCGAGTCCGGGGTTCCTGAAGAGGTCGCCCTTGCCGGGCGCCTTGCCGCCGGGGAGGAACGTGTCGGCGAAGCCGGGCTGATCCTTGAGGGTGCGCTCGCCGCCGGCCCAATAGGAGGCGATGAGTTCCGAGACGGGGAAGCCCTCCTGGGCATAGTGGATCGCCGGCGCCAGCACCTGGCTCATCGGCAGCTTGCCGAATTTGCCATGCAGCTCAAACCAGCCGTCGATGCAGCCCGGCACCGTGACCGGCAGCGGGCCATGTTTGGGGATCGACGTAAGTTGGAGTTTCTGTAGATGCTCCAATGACAGGCCATACGGGCTTCTTCCGCTGGCATTCAACCCGTGCAGCTTGCGCGACTTTGCATCCCAGACGATGGCGAACAGATCGCCGCCGATCCCACAGGTCGTCGGCTCCATGAGCGAGAGGCACGCATTGGCGGCAATGGCGGCGTCCACCGCGTTGCCGCCTGCCTTGAGGATGTCGAGAGCGACCATCGTCGCAAGAGGCTGCGACGTGCAGGCCATGCCGTGCCGCGCGATCACTTCGCTTCGACTGGCGACATTGGAGCCGCTGTAGCGGTCGCCGCGCTGCGTCTGGGCGAATGCCAAATCCACGTTCATCATTGAAAGCCAGACGGTCGGGATCATCAAGCGTCTTGTTCGGGTCATGGTCCGGTTGACTCCCCTCGGCGAGGCGCTCCAGCAGTGCCGGGTCGCTGGATGCGACTGAAGCGCGGCGGAACGCGAAGCGCACGGCCGCTCCCGGCTTGGATGCAGCGGAACATCGCTTGCCGGCATTATGATGTGGATGCCCTGACGATCCAAGACCTTGCCGGGATGCAGCGAGGCAAAGTCGTGCGGCATGGGGCCACGTCAGCCGAGGGCGCCATCATCTTGGCGCGGCTGGGCACGAGCGGCTACGACCCTCGGCGGCGCCGGGCCGCGAGCAGCGTGCGTTTCTGATAGAGAAGCCCCAGCAGTGAAAAAAGCATCGGGCCGATCATGGCAATGCCGCAGGGGAAGCCGCCCGTCACCGGTGGGCCCTCGTCGCGGGGACCGTCGGTGATGTTGCCGTTGAAGTTGTCGCCGTTGTCGTTTTCGTTGGCGTTCAGGTTGCCGTTCTTGTTCTCATTCACGTTGACGTTGCCGTCTTCATTGTCGTTGAGGTTGTCGTCTTCGTTGTCGTTGACGTTTTCATTGACGTTGGCGTTGCCGTTGAAGCCGTCATCGCCCTCCACCTCAATGAAGAGCTCGCCGCCTTGGACCGTGCCGTCGTGCGGGGTGAAGGCGACCGGGGCGTCAAAACCCGCGACGAACCAGCAGCCTTCGTCCGTATTGTCGGGATCGGAAAGATCCGTGCTGGTCACGTCGATCGTGCCGGAGCGATGCGCCACCACCTGAACGCGGGCGATAATGCGGAAATCCTCGTCGAAATCGACGATGTAGCCCGGCTCCCGCTCAGCTTCCGTGTACGTCGCACGGAGGTGGTCGGGCAGGTTGGTGAGCCGCTCGTAGAGGTCTTCGCTGAAAAGCCCGGCCGCGCGAAACCGCCACTCGAAATTGATCAGCTCAAGCTGGGCGTCCGTCGCGCGCAGATCGAACTGAAGCACGCGAACGTCCTGCGTGGGGTTGTCATCCTCGGTGACGGAGGCGCGAATGAAGACGAGGATATTGTCACCGGCCTCGATGATGTCCACCGGGTTGCCGGCGAGGTCGCGCACGAGCAAATCGAGCATCACATCGGCGCGAGCGAGTGCGCCCGTCGCCATTACGATCGCCATCGCCGCCCATCCTGCTCGCCTCATATCCGCCTCATTCCGGGGGGGGCGCCCCCTTCCTTTTAACGTCGTCCCGCGCGCCAGGTTTCACCGCCGCCTTGAATCTGATTATAGGGGAGATGAGCTTTCCCCCCAACCGTCCGCCGCAGCAGGGTCGCGCGCGACTCCGACTCGCTTTCGGGCGAGGCGCAGCGCAATGAAAAAGGGCGTCCGGTCTCCCGTCCGGACGCCCCGTCGCAGTCGCCGCAGACCCAACCGGGTTGTACGTGGCTAAGCGTCCCCCCGGTACCCCATGCTGCGGCCGACTTTGTTCTCCTTATCCGTCAAGGCCTGGGCCTTGGGGGATCCTTTTCGCCGCCCTCGCCACCGCCGCCGTGCGCGCCCCCCTCGCCGCCGTAGCCCATGCCGCCAAGGGATCGGCCGCCACGAGTTCCGGCGCCCCCGCGATCAGGCGTCTGCTGTCCAGGTTGCAGGTTCGGATTCTCCTCCTTCTTAGGCGGTTTATAGACGTGCAGCTTGGAGGCGATTTCCTTCTGTTTCGGCGTCGCCTTGTCGATGTCGAGGATGCGCTCGGAGATGTTGCCCGCCGCGTCCACGAGGACGATGGACTCCGCGGCCTTCGTCTCGGCGTAGCGGATGCCCTCCTTGCCCGACTTGCCGCGCCCGCACCACGGACGGTCGAAGTTCACGTCGAGCACCAAAGCGCCGGCGTCAAACGGGATGCTCGGCTTGTCGTCCTCGGTGATCTGGACCCGCGACTCCCCTCCCACGAGGTCGCCGATGCCGAGCTTGAACGTCCCCTTCACCCACAGTCCGTCGTACCACTTGTACATCTCAAACGTGACATGCTCCGCGTCCTTGTCCTTGCTGGTGCTGCGTGCGAAGTACTGCGTGTCCGGCTCGATGTAGATCGGGTCGGACGGTTCGGACCAATCACCGGTGACGAACGCGACCTTGGCATCGTCGGGATTCTTCAGCGATTGCGGCTGTCCGAAGTACGGATTGAACACCTTGGCACGGATGCGGTACTGATACGTCTGCCCGCCGACCAGGCTGCCGGGTTGACCGTCGATCGCCCAGACCTGCTGCGTGGGATGCGGCTCGTGAGGGACGAACTGCGGCTCCTTCTCGACTTGCGTCTTGCCGGGCGTCTTGCCGCCTGTCGTCACGCCCTGCTTGACGGGAGAGACGGCTTCCATCCGCTTGATCACCTTCTCGGCCTCCGGTGCGATGGCAGGGTCAACGGTGGGACCGTTGAGCATGACGAGTGCGACGAAGTTGTAGGCGTTGGCCTCGAGAACCTTGTCTCCCGCAGCGTGGGCTTCCATGAAGGTTTTCTCTGCGGCCTTGAGCATTCCTCTCCAGTCGGCGCCCAGAAGATCCTCGCGCCCGATCTTGCGGCCAGTGATCCAAGGCTTGTCCAAGTCCTTGCTTTCCTTCTCTGATCGCGGATAGCGGTCTTTCACCGTGGCCTTGGACGGCTTGTAGTCCGCCGAAACCTCGGGCCAATGGTATTCATCGTCCTGCAGCAGCACGTCCGAGCCGGGGAGGCTCGGATACGCCCACATGTCGCCGCACGCCGGCGCGGGGGCGATGGGTCGCAGCAGATTCATCTGCACGACGGGATCCTCGATGAGGTTGAGCAACTGGCTGGCGGCCTGGATGCTCTCCGCCGTTTCTTTCAGCTTGCCGTCGCGGTCTTTTTCGAGGGGCACCTCGCCGGGATCGGCGATGGCGGCGCGCTCGTACGGCTTGATAGTCTGCCAGTCCTCTTCGCTCCAGCTTCCGTCCGGGCGCATCGCCCGGCGCTGAATCTCCATGCCGCCCGTCAGCGAGAATTGCCGACCCTTCGCGTAGGCCTTTTCATTCTCCCTCACCTGCGCGGCACGATCCCACAGGGACGACACCGTGACCCAGCTCACCGGCTGCGAGTACTCCTTGTCGGTGTCCAGCGCGAGCTGCTCTTCATCCATTCCCGGCGCCCAGTCGAACACCTCCTCGAAGGCCAGGCAGCTTCGCCCGGCCGCGAGCACGGGCTTGGGCAACGGGAGCGGTTTGACCAGCTCGACGTTGACGGCCACGACCGTGGAGAACACCGGAACGGGCGGTTGGAACGCCACGCCGCGCGGCAGATCGACGGGCAGGGAGGCGAACTGGTACGGGTCCAGCCGCTTGTCGAACTCCGGCGCGACGGATTCGACCGGCTTCTGCACAGGCTTGGTCGCGGCGATCGTCCGGCGAACGGCCTCGGCGGCTTCGGCCACCTTGTCATCCACGGTGCCCGGCGTGACCGTGTCCGCGCCGACCAGCTCAACCTTGTTGGGGCTGATGATGAGGAACTTCCCCACGGCGACAAAAAGCACAAGGACGGCGACGCCGAGAATGCCCTTCTCCAGATGGCGTTCAATGGTCCCAACGGCTTGCTTGGCCATGTCTGATTCTCCTCCGCCTCATTCGGCGGTTGTTTGCGATCTTGCGGACTCGATTTCTCGCGGACTTGCCTGTGTTCCAGTATCCGCCTGAGGTCGTGGAACCGATCGTGCGACCCGCGCCCGTAATGACGCGGAGCGTAGCAAGACCCCTCACTTGCGTGAGGGGTTCTGATGCCACTCTCGTCGTCAGCCTTCGCCCTTCTCTTCCGACGCGTCGCCGCCGGGCCGATCGTAGCCGTAGCGCCCCAGCACTTCATCCGGCATGAGCCGGCGATACTCATCGGCGAGGAGGTGCGTTTCAAAATCAAGGACAGCCCGGACCACCGGATCCGCGCCGTAAATCTTGCCTTGCATCGACGGATCAGGCGGCACGGCGACGTAAGCGCACCGCAGCAGCGTGTGGAACCGGTTGGCGCTGATCTCGCGAATAAGCTTGGGCAGATCCCGCTGATCCACCACGACCTTCAGCGTGAACTGCATCACGTCGAACGTGGAGCCGGCCTCCGACACTCGCCCTCTGAAGGAAACCTCCGTTGAGTTCACGACCCGGCCTTCGCCCAAGCCCTGCGGCAAGGCCGGTCGAGGTCCGCCGCCATCGCCCTTCTTCTCGTCCGCCATCCCAACGAAGTCCTGACCCACGCGCAGGGAGATGATGTCCTTCACCGGCAGCACGCCGACCCACGGCGTCTGGCCTTTGCTCTTCAACTCCTCGGCTGCCGCGGCGTTGACCTGGGCGATGGCCTCGACGATGTCCTGCTGGATCCACAGCTCGAGCTGCGCATCCCAGCAGTCGCCGCGGGTGAAGTCCGCTTTAAGACGGCTCCTCTCCGACAACTTGGAATTGAACTCGAAGGCCGGCACCGGAGACTCGTTCGGCGCGGCGTAACAGTACAGCATCTGCGCCTTTTCGATGTTCGCGCGGGCGTTGGCGTCTTCCTTGGCGCCGGTCTGGGTCAGCACTCCGGCGGGCGTGTAGGGCGGCGCCTCTTCCTCGGTTTCGCCCTTGGTGAGATCCCTGGCCTGGCG
The DNA here is from genome assembly GCA_964526695.1 of uncultured Phycisphaeraceae bacterium. Taxonomy (GTDB): domain Bacteria; phylum Planctomycetota; class Phycisphaerae; order UBA1845; family UBA1845; genus JABWBH01. Next base: position 8,041 of record CAZGJA010000079.1, on the reverse strand, counting down.
TTTTTCGAGCGCGATCTGCTCGGCGGCGGTCTGCACCTCGGCCGTAGTCGCGGGGGTTCCGGCGTTGAGGCGGCTACGCAGCGTTGGGTGGGTCTCCTGATAACGCGCGCGGAAATCGATGCGCGCCTCGCGCTCGTCCGCGTCCTTCGGCGGAGCGGGGAAGAAGGACTCCTTCAACGGCTTGTAGGGCTGCAACTCCTTCACCTTTACGAGCAGCTCCTCGAAGCCCTTCATCTGCTGGGCGATGCGCGCCTGCTCGACGTCGATAAACTTCTCGTTGACCGCGCCGCCGCGCAGCGCCGAAAGGTCGCTGTGCAGTTTGGTCGCCTGCTCCATCTGCGACTTGACGCCGCCCAGCTTGGACATGCCGGTCACGCCGAGGGCGATCCCGCCCACGCCGGCCACGCCGCAGAGCAGAAAGAACAGTTGTCGTTTCAGGAATTCCATGGGTTCATGTCCTGCGTCTTGCCGTGCGATGCCTCGTCAGCCGAGCCGCGCCCGGCGTGACGTGTCGCACCCTCCAACCCTCGCAGCGCCGCGCCGGCTTGAAGCTGGCGGGCGCGCTGCACACCCGGCTTTACTTGTCCCCGCCGCTCTCACCCGCCGAATCTTCGCCTTCCGCGTTGCCCTCAGGCTCCTGCTCCAACGGAGGCTCGCCCATCAGCACGTCGAGCACCACCGTGAACTCCAGCACGCCGGCGGACACATCTTCCTCGGTGACGTAGTCGAGGTTCTTGTCGGAGTTCGGCGTGGGCTTGGCCTGCGCCACGGCCACCTGCGGACGGCTGCTGCGACCCGGTCCGGCGGGCATGCCGCCGCTCTTCGCCTGCTTGGCGGCAAGCCAACGCGCTTCCGCGTTCATCTCGTCGCCCTCGTCCCCTTGGGCCACGCCCCGCCCGCCGCCGCCTCCGCTCGGCGCCTTTGCAGTCGCAGCGCCGGCCCTGGGTTTCTCCTCCGCCTCGATCTCGCCGCGCAACCGATCCGCCCCGACTTCGTGCCATCCCGTCAGGTGAACCCGGTTGATGAAGTAGCCCTTGTCCGGCTCCCTACCCGTGGCCAGAAGCCGCTGCACGAACTTCTGGATGAACTTGTCGCCGTCCTTGTGCGCGGTGGTGCATACCATGCGCACATAAAAACCGTCGATCGCGTCGCCCTCGCCCAGGTCGAAGTTGGGCGGAATGGTCACCTTCGAGACCGGCAGCTCCACCTGGCTCATGCCGATGAGGAACTCGAAATCGAAGTTGGCGACGTGAATCTCTTCGCGCTCGGCGCGGAGGATGGGAGAGGCGCCCTTGATGGCCCCGAGGTACTCCTCAACCGACGCGGCCATTCCGTAGGGCTTGTCATTCTGCGGCAGAGCCGCGTGGATCGTCTGGAGGATGCTGGGGACCAGCGACTTGTCACCTTGAAGCTCGACGAGCAGATCGCCCTGCTTCTGCTCGGCCTCGCCCTTGCTGCGCAGATCGTTGAACCGGCGTTTGAGATTCTGCGCCGCCGCGAGGATCTGCTGTGCCCGCTGCCGCGGTGCCAGCGTCACCTGCGGACCCTGCTGGAGAATCTGCTCCGCCTGATCGTCGGAAACGGAAGTGATCGCGGCGCCGCCGGACGTCCGCGCCAGCGCTGTGACGTCCAGGTTGTACCGCAGCCACGTCGTCCCGCCCGCCAGCAGCAGACACGCCGCCGCGGCCGCGAGGAACGGACGCTTCTTCTGCCAGACGACCTGCTTGGCGATCTCCAGCGGCAGCAGGCTCGACGTGATCTTTGACTGCTCCAGCGCCTGCAGCGCCAGCCCATACGGCACCGCGAAGCTTAGGATTTCCGAGACGAACTGCGGCGCCTTGGCCGCCTCCGTGCCCGCGAGCTTCTTGAACTCCGTCGGCTCGACCACCTCGTAGCCGAGGTTCTGCTGGAGGTACTTCACCAGGCCCGGCAACTTGCAGGCGTTGCCCAGCACGATCACCCGCTCGATCTTCGCGCCGCGGTGCGTCGAGGCGTAGAAGCCCATCGACCGCTGCAACTCCTGAACCAGGTCGGCGAACACCGGGCGCATCGCCTGGAAAATCTGCCGCGCATACCGGCTCTTGGCGGCCTCCTGCTTGAGCTTCTCCGCCTTGGAGAACGTCAGCTTGAACGACTTGACCAGCGCCTCGGTGAAGCGGTTGCCGCCGATGGGGATGGTGCGCGTCCACAGCCCCATCGTGGTGGAGACGATCAGGTCCGCGGCCTCGGCGCCGATGTCCAGCACGATGGTCGTCTCGGCGGGCTTCAGCCACCCTTCGTGGTACACCGCGTTGTACACCGCCAGAGGTCCGCTCTGCACGAGGATCGGCTCGATCCCCAGTTGCTCGAACGGCAGCATGTGGGCGCGAATCTGCTCCCGCTTCATGGCGAAGATGCCCACCTCCACGTCCGGCATGTCCTCGTCCTTGAACGTCTGGTAGTCCCAGATCACCTCGTCCATGTCGAACGGGATCTGCTGGTCCGCCTCGTATTTGACGATGTCCGGGATTTTCTTCTCCTCGACGGGAGGCAGCTTGGTGAAGCGGGCGAGGGTCTGCTGACCGGGGACGCTAATGGCCACGCGGTCGTTGGAAATGTCGTTGCGCGAGAGGAATTTCTCCAGCGCCTGGGCAACCAGCTCTTCCTTGTCCGCGTCCGGTTGGGACAGAATTTTCGGGTGCTCCACGTAGTCGTGGGCGACCATTTCGACTTCGCCCTCCGCCGCCACCCGAAGTTTGATCGCCTTCAGAGCGCAACGTCCTATGTCAATGCCCCAGACTGCCTTGGCGCCGGCCATGTCATCGTCTCCCTGCTGTCGTGCGTGTCCGCCGAATCGTCATCCTGCCGGCGATTCGACCGTTTCCAGGAGCGCTTGGAAGCGGGTAGAATGCCGGACGATGCGCGCGAAGTATCGACTCGTCACTCTGGGCTGTAAAGTCAACCAGTACGAATCCCAAGTCGTACGCGAACTGCTCGAAGCGCACGGCTACCAGGCCGCTTCGTCGGGAGAACGCGCCGACCTCGCCATCGTGAACACCTGCGCCGTGACCGGCGAGGCGTCCCGTAAGAGCCGATACGCCGTCCGTCGCCTGTCCAACGGCGGACGCACGCGCGTCGTCGTCATCGGCTGCGCCGCCGTGGCGGAAAGCCAACGGCTGGCCGGCATCGACGGCGTCGAAGCGGTCATCGGTCACGATCGGGATGTCAGCACCGTGCTACGCGATCTCCTGACGGATCGGTTCCGCCGAATCGGCGACCCATCCGCAACCGGCTTGAACACCGGTCCAAGCGAATCTGCCGGGGCCGCCCCTTCGCGTCGCAGGGATGAAAGAAATGAACAAAATATGAGTCCGGTCGGTCAACTGGATCGGACGCGATTGGACTATCCCCAACGTCTTTCGACAAAGACCAATAAAAGTATGACACAATCTTGGCCCCTTGTCAAGAAAAATGACGAACTTGTGACACAAATCCATCGATTCGAGGGGCACCGCCGCGCTTTCCTCAAGGTTCAGGACGGATGCGACGCGTTCTGCACGTACTGCATCATCCCCCAGCTTCGCCCCGACCTGCGGTCAAAGCCGGTCCCCGTGGCGGTTGAGGAGGCCCGCGGGCTGGTGGCGGCGGGCTTCCGCGAAATCGTCCTTACCGGCGTGTTTCTAGGGGCTTACGGACGCGAGACGGCGGTTCGAAAACGATTCTCACAGGCCGGCAGCCCGCTCGCCAGGCTTGTTGACGCACTTGCACAAATCGAGGGGCTGGAGCGATTGCGCCTCTCCAGCCTCGAACCGGGTGACGTGGACGGAGACTTGCTCCAGACTCTGGCGAGCCACCCGGTCTGCGTGCCGCATCTGCACCTGCCGCTTCAGTCGGGCAGCCCCGAGATTCTGCGGCGGATGAACCGGCAGTACACGCTGGACCAGTTCGTCGCCATGATCGAGCGCGTTCGCGCCGCTCTGGATCGACCCGCCATCAGCACGGACATCATCGTGGGCTTCCCCGGCGAGACCGAACGGGACTTCGAGGACTCGGTGGACGTCGCGCGCCACGCGGAGTTCGTGAAGCTTCACGCGTTCCCCTTCAGCCCGCGCGAGGGCACCGCTGCTGCGAAATGGTCGAGGCAGTACGTTCCCCAGCCGATCGTGGCCGGGCGGATGGAGCGCCTCAGCGAACTTGAGGCCGAGCTGTCGCTTCGGTTTCGATCGCGGTTCGTCGGCGGCGTGGAGCGCGTGGTCGTCGAAGCGGACGATGCTGTGCTGGATCCGACCGAGCGCGATGGCGATTGCGACTTCGAACCCGCCGACATGTTCGCGCCTGTGCGGCATGGCCGGTCGAGCCGGTATTTCGCGGTGCATTTCGAGGACGCGGAAGCTCGGCCCGGCGATCTTGTGGACGTTCGCATCGACCGGGTCACGCCGGGGCGCACGCACGGCACGCGCGTGCACCCGGGGCGCAGGCTCGTGCCGCTGCCCGTGTTGTCGGCATAACGCTCATGTTTCTGGGAATCCTGCAATCTCCGAGGCGGCTCGCGGCGGCTTGCGTTGTGTTGGTCTGCGCCGGCGCGCAAATGACGGCGCTGGCCGATCGACTGCTGCTTGGCGGCGGCGGCGTTATCGAGGGGCGGCTCGTCAGTGAGGACCGCAACACGCTTCGCATCGCGGGCTTCATGGGCGAGCTTGATGTGCCGACGCTGATCGTGGTGCGGCACCTCGCCGCGACCTCACTCCTCGAACAGTACGAAACGCTCCTCGGCACCGGTCCACTCGACGCGGGGCGTCACGCTGCACTCGCCGCGTGGTGCCTGGATGAGAAGCTCCCCACGCTTGCCCGGCAGCATCTCGACGAAGCGCTGAGGCTCGACCCTTCGCATCCGCAGGCACGGCGGCTCTTTGGCTATGTTCGAATCGGCGACGCATGGCTTAAGACGGCCGAGCCGCCTTCCGCACCGCCCAAGGCCGCCGACGACGACGCCCGCGTGATCGAGCAACTTCGCGCCGCGTGGCATCGGCGCATTCACGGATTGCGCGACGCCTTCCTGCGCGAAGGCGCCGAGCGCGGCGGGCGCACCTTCGACGCCGGGCGCGAGCAGCTTCTCGCCATCCGCGCGCCGCTGGCGATGGAAGGGGCGTGCGCGCTGCTCGGCGACGAAGGCGGACGCACGCGGATCCTGCTGACGGAGCATCTGGCAAAGTTCGAGGACGACGCAGCCGCGCTGAACCTGCTGGCTTTCTGCCTGCTGGATCCCGACCTCGACGTGCGCGTGGCGGCCGCGGACGCGCTGGCCGTGCGGAACGATCCGCGCGTGGAGGAGTTTCTGCAGCGGGCGCTGCGTGCCCGCGTCGACGACATCGTGCGGCGCGCGGCCGTGGCGCTGGGGCGATTGAAGTCCCTTGCGGCGCTTGATGATCTGGTGACGGCGCTGCCGACGGATGCGTTCGCAACTGAAAGACGGTCGCTTGGCGACCTCATGCGGGAGGCGGAGCGGACCTTCAGCGCGCCGATCAACGTGCCGATCGACGACCGCCTGGCCCATGCGCCATCGCGAATCGCGCTGCCGGACTGGGTCCGCCGCGTCGAGCAGATCGAGGCGAGCGCCGTACCGCCGACGGCGCGCAACCGATCCGAGGTTCAGGAGGCGCTGATCGCGCTGACCGGCGAAAACTACGGTTTCGACGCCGATGCCTGGCGCGACTGGATGCGGCGGCAGAGCATGCCGACTTCGCCGCCGTAAATGCACATCGGGTCGACGGGCAAGCGTGGTCCGCTCTCACCGCGTTGAAGACCGTCGCTTCGGCGATCGCTGCGCGGGCAGGCGCTCCAGGCAGCGATCGTGTGACCCCTTGGACACCGGAGCCGCCTGCGCTTCGCCGAGGTCCCTCGGCAGTTTGGGTTCGTCCGGGTTGGTGGTAAACTGGCGTGCACGTTCGGTCGGGGATGGCGGGTTGTTTTGGAGGAGGGAAACTCGTCATGAAAACCGTGAACCATGCCGTTCTGATTGTCGCTTTCGCATGCCTCGCCGCTCTTGCACCTTCAATTCACGGGCAGGTGCCCTATCGCACGTCGCCGAACTGGATCTCGTCTGATCGACAGGTGAGCACGGGCGGCGCGCTGGTGGACCTGGACCGCGACGGCTGGCTGGATCTGGTCGTTTCCAACGGCAACGACATCTACCGCCAGCGCGTGGTCGCGTACTACAACCGCGGCGACGGAACTCTGTCCGCTTCGCCGGGGTGGCAGTCCGCCGACCTCGCGTACAACGGTCATCTCGACGTGGCCGACGTGAACGGCGACGGTTTCCCGGACGTGGCCGTCTCGCTCCTGCTCAACGAGGGCGGTCCGGCGGCGAAGCTCTATCTCAACAACGGCGGCACGCTCTCGACGCTTCCGGACTGGACCTCCGCCGAGATCGCCAACACGTTCGGTCTGGCGTTCGGCGACGTGAACAACGACGGGCGACCGGACCTCGCGGTGGCGACGTGCTGGCCTTACGACGATCCGCACATCTTCCACAACACGCTGCACGTCAACCGCGACGGCGAGCTGGAGACGGCCGCGAGCTGGCAGTCCGACGACACGCTGGGTTTCATGGGGGCGCTGTGGGTGGACGGCGATGAGGACGGCTGGCTCGACCTGGTTCTCGCCGGCGCGGACACGGACACGTGGCTGTATCCGAACATGGGCGGGTCGCTGGACACCACGGCGCGCTGGCGCACGACGGACAACACGCGGCAGTTCGCCATCATGGCCACCGCCGGCGACGTGAACGGCGACGGGCTGCGCGAGCTGTTCGTGACGGACAACACGCAACTCTACGGCGGCTCGGGGCGCTTTCGCCAGTACAGCGGTCAGTCGCCGGGCTATTTCGCCACGACGCCGTCGTGGACGTACAACGACGGGTACGGCTCGGCCATTGCGCTGGCGGACGTGAACGCCGACGGGCTGCTCGATCTGGCCACCGGCGCGTGGTGGGACCGGACGAGGCTGTTTCTTAACAACGGAACGGGCCTGCCGACCACGCCGTCGTGGAACTCGGCCGGGACGAGCGTGGTGGAGAAGATCGCGTTCGGCGACGTGAACAACGACGCGCTGCGCCGCACGACGGAGCGTTTCGCCGCGGCCGGGCCGCCGCAGTTGTTCCACCTGCGGCATCAACCCATTCAGGGCATCCTCGACGCTCGCGTCGATGGCCGGTCGCTCGATGCGTTCGAGTACACGTTTGACGCGGAGCACGGCTGGGTGTCCGTCGGGGCTGAAGCCGCCGTGGAAATCAAGATCGACTACGCGTGGTCGCGCAAGCCGGACATGGCCGTGACCAACTGGGACGAGCGCGGGAACTACCTGTATTACAACGAGCTGATCGTCAACGGCGACTGCGACGGGGATCGTGATATCGATCTGGATGACTACCCCTGCTTCCACGACTGCCTGACAGGCCCGGGCGGCGGCGCCGGCGGGTCGTGCGCGGAGTTCGACTGGGACATCGACGACGACGTGGATCTGCGGGAGTTCGCGGAGTTTCAGAACGGGTTCACGGGGCCGTAGGGGAGTAGAAACCTCGGCCAGCGTGCGCAAGCGTTCCGTTGTGTTGCGCGAGACGGCCGAGCCGACCGCATGTTTGATCCCTGCTGATTTGGCGCTTACCGTGATGGGCGATGAGTCGCCTGTCTCAAACATGCTCACACCGCGCTGACAGCCGCCGGAAAGCGGGCGCACGCCGGTCTGGCGGAGCTTTCCCCGGCGCGATGCGCGAACGGCTAAGTAGAACCGGAGAATGTTCTGCCCCGTTCCGCCTGCGCCAACTGCCGGACGCTTCGGGTCGCGATCGATCGGGCGCGGAAGCGTGTTTCGTTGTGAGCCGTCATGGGCCGGCTTCAGCCGGGGGGTTCTTGCCACCGCCTTCAGGCTTGCTGTTACCCACATTTCTTGGTGACATTCTTTTCCGAGTTATTCGGGATTTCCGCGTGGCGGGTCGGCGAGGAGGCTGACCGCGCGCGGTTTTTGCGGGGGGTGTGCCATGGATGGCGTTGCGACGTTTTCCCGG
>CAZGJA010000078.1:0-9561 GCA_964526695.1 uncultured Phycisphaeraceae bacterium | reverse complement strand
AATAGATGGGGCTGTCCACATCGTGCTCGAAACACCCACTTGGGCCAGCCGCGCAAGCGGTGATGCTCGGATAGAAGAATGAGCCGGCTCTCCGACGAGAACGCATTGACAGGCGAGGGACGCTCATAGAAGCCGTGGGTGCCGCCCACGACTTTTCGAGTATCTCCCCTTCGGGGAAGTGGGCGGACCACGTCCGATCATCCGGCCCCAAACGGCCTCTGACCGCACATCTGGATCGTACCCTTTATGGCTCGGCCATCCGCCGAGAGTGCGAGGGGCACGCATGAACGATCGCCAGGGTCCGCCCAGTCTGGCCGCGACGCTGGGGCGTCGGGGCGCGCTTGCCGTCACCCTGCTGTGGGGCGTCGGCGTCGTCGCCTATGCGCTGCTGTCCGCCGTGCATCATCGACGCGACGACGCGCGCCGGGCCGCCGACATCGTCAATGCGGCTCTCGCCTCGACCGAGTCGCTCGACGCCGCTTCCTGCCGGCAGCAGCTTCTGCGCCTCGTGACTTCGCACGAGCGGCTTCTCGCCGCGGCATGGATTACGGACCAGGGCGAAGTCGCCTGCGCCTGGCCTGCGGACGCGGCCGGTCAGGCGTCCGCGGCAACCGTGCAAGGTCCGGACAGCCGGGCAGTCGCTTTTGAGCGTGACGGATCAAGCCGCCGCGCCTGGCGCGTCGCGTTGCCCCACGTGGGTCGAGCGGGCGTTTGCGTAGCTTATGTGCGCGTGGCGAGCTGGGCGTCCGACTGCCTCGCGTCCGTCCTCGCGTTCGCAGGCATGACGCTTGCAGCAGCGCTCGCCATCGGCGCGACGCACGCTCGGCGTGTGCGCGGCATGCTGCAGGCGCTGTTCCCCGACCTGTCCCGGGCCGCGCACCCGGATCGGCATGACGCGCCGGCGGGTCCGCTCGCGTGCGACGCCTTCGAGGAAACGCGTCGGCTCCGCGAGGACATCCTGCACTGCACCGCAGCGCGGGCGGAATCGTGCGCGCTTGTCGAGCAGCTCGAAAAGCAGATGCACCACGCGATTCACCGCCGTGAAAAAACGTTCGCGCGCAGCCTGGAAAAGACGCGCCGCGAGACGCTCACCGATCCGCTCACCGGGCTGTACAACCGCCGCTTCCTCGACGAGGATCTGCCGAAAATCCTCGGCGAAATCGAAGCCCGCGGCGGCGACGTCACCATGGTCATGATCGACCTCGACCACTTCAAGCAGCACAACGACTGCAACGGGCACGAGGCCGGAGACGAGCTGCTCAAGTTCGTCGGCGAACTGCTGCGAGGCGCCACCCGCGACTCCGACTTCTGCATCCGCTACGGCGGCGACGAGTTCGCCCTGGTCATGCCCGACACCCCGCAGGACCAGGCCGTCCGCGTCATCGACCGCATCGTCAAGCTGTTCGCGCAGTACGCCACCGTGTTCAAGACGCAGCCGCGCGTCAGCATGAGCGCGGGCATCGCCTCCTCAGGCTCCCGCACGATCGAGGAGCGACGCCAGCTCATCAAGCTGGCGGACCGCGCGCTCTACCAGGCCAAGCACCTCGGCAAGAACCGCGTCACCGTCGCGGCGTAGCGCATACGTTCCCGCGTTTCGCCCGTCCGCCGCATGATCGGATTCAATCCGCTCGCCGCCGCCCTCAACCCACGAAGTCAACCTTCACGCTCTGCGGAATGAGCTTGGCCTCGTGCGCGCGCCGCAGCAGCTCGCGGACGGCATGACGGCCGGCGTCGCCGTAGTCGAGGGTCCAGTCGTTGACGTACATGCCGACGAAGCGATCGGCGAGATCCTTGCCCATGTCGCGGGCGTATTTCATTGCGTGCCGCACGGCTTCGTCGCGATGCGCGAGGCTGTACCGGATGCTGCTCTTAAGGACCGCGGCGATTTCGTTCAAAGTGGATTCATCGCCGATATCCCGGCGAATCGCATTCCCGCCCAGAGGCAGGGGCAGACCCGTCTCCTGCTTCCACCAGGCGCCCAGGTCCACGATCTTGTGCAGACCGTGGTTCTGATACGTAAGCTGCCCTTCGTGGATGATCAGCCCCGCGTCCGCTTCGCCGCGCTCCACGGCCTGAAGGATGCGATCGAACATCATCACCTGATGTCGGAATCGACCCTTGCCCAGCAGGAGGTTCAGCGTCAGGAAGGCCGTGGTCATCTCGCCGGGGACGGCGATCATCCGACCGGCGAGATCGGTCCATTCCATCGGCTTGCGGGCGACGAGCAGCGGCCCGTAGCCGTCGCCCATGCTCGATCCGCAGTGGGTCAGCGCATAGCGCGCGGCCACGTAGGGGTAAGCGTGAATGCTGACGGCGGTGATGTGCAGCTCGCCTCGCAGCGCCCGCTCGTTGAGCGTCTGGATGTCCTGCAGTACGTGTTCGAACGTCCAACCCCTGGTGTCCACGAGACCGGCGGCCAGGCCGTGGAACATGAACGCATCGTCCGGATCGGGGCTGTGACCGAGAGTGAGAAGTTTCGAATTCATGGCGGCAGCATATCGGCGGGAGGATGAGGAATCACGCGGGGCGGGACGAATGAACCTTCCTCTGCGGAGGCCCCCGATGCTGGATTTCGGATGTCGGAAGGCGAATGTCGGAAGGCGAATGTCGGAATTGGGATTTTGGATCGGGCAATCTCGGATGTCGGCGGTCCTCTTGGACCGCGGCCCTGCGACGACTTCCCGGGAACCGTCCGCAGGCAAGGCTTGGCAGTCCGTGGTGAAAGTCCCCTTCAACTGGGGGACCGGGTTAGGGGGGACCGGCTTTCCATCCGGTCAGTTGCCGGGAATCCCGATTGGGGGTGGAAGTGAACATCCAGACCCGCAGACTTCCACCACGCACAGCGAACCCCGCGTGCCGGGCGGGTGGCATGCTCTCGCTGTACTCAGCGTGAGCATGTTCTGGCGCGGCGGCGGCCCTGCGCTGTGATTCATAAGGTCAATCAGCACACAACCGGCGAATGGGATTCGCTTGTTTGGGGGCTGGACCAAACTCAGTATTCGTGCAGCGAGCCGAGGACTTCAGTCCGCGCGGATTCGCCTCCAGGAAGGCGCCCTCAGCTTCAGAATCGACGCTACACGAAATCGAAGACTGCTCTAATCCGCATCCGGGTCGAGAATCGAGATGAACGCCCTCTGCGGAATTTCCACGCTGCCCACCATCTTCATGCGCTTCTTGCCTTCCTTCTGCTTTTCCAGCAGCTTGCGCTTGCGGGTGATGTCGCCGCCGTAGCACTTGGCGGTGACGTCCTTGCGGAAGGCCTTGATGGTCTCGCGCGCGATGATCTTGCCGCCGATGGCCGCCTGGAGCGGGATCTCGAACTGGTGCCGCGGGATTTCCTTACGCAGGCGCTCCAGCAGGCGTCGCCCGCGGTACGTCGCCTTCTCCCGGTGGACAATCACGGACAGCGCGTCCACGGCGATCCCGTTGACGAGAATGTCGAGCTTGACCAGATCGTCCGGGCGGAAGTGCGTCAGTTCGTAATCGACCGTGCCGTAGCCCTTCGTGCAGCTCTTCAGCTTGTCGTAGAAATCGTAAATGATCTCGGCCAGCGGGAACTCATACGTGAGCATGACGCGCGACGGGGAGAGATACTCCGTCTTCTTGTGCGTGCCGCGGCGCTCCAGGCTCAGCGTCATCACCGTGCCGACGCACTCGGCGGGGATAATCATGGCCGCGCGGATCATCGGCTCGCGGATTTCCTCCACGCCGCTGACGTCCGGCAGCTCGCTGGGCGAGGAAATCTGCCGCACCTGCCCGTCGGTCATCAGCACTTCAAACGTGACGGTGGGCGCGGTCTGGACAATGTTGACGTCGCCTTCGCGCTCCAGCCGCTCCTGAATGATGCGCATGTGCAGCAGGCCCAGAAACCCGCAGCGAAAGCCGATGCCCAGCGCGTCAGAGCTGACGGTCTCATACGTGAACGAGCTGTCGTTGAGCCAAAGGTTTTCCATGGCCTCGCGCAGCTCTTCCGTCGTCGTTCCCGGTCCGGGGTAGAAGTCGCAAAAGACCATCTGCTTGGGCTGCTTGTAACCAGGCAGCGCGTGTTCCGTGGGCCGGGACAAATGGGTGATGGTGTCGCCGATGTTCACGTCGGAGATGAGTTTGATGCCCGCCACGAGATAACCCACCTCGCCGGCGGTCAGCTCGTGCACGGCGCCGGGCCTGGGCGTGAACTTGCCCACCTCGGTGACGATGTGCTCGCGACCGACGCCCATGAAGCGGATCTTCTCGCCGCGCTTCACCGTGCCGTCCAACACGCGGACGTGAACGATCACGCCGCGATGCACGTCCGTTTTGGCATCGTAGATCAGCGTGCGCAGCGGCGCGTCCGGGTCTCCGCTCGGCGCCGGGATGCGCTCGCAGATGGCGTCGAGCAGCTCGTCGATGCCCAGCCCTGTCTTGGCGCTGACGAACATGGCCCCCGAAGCGTCGATGCCCAGGACCTGCTCCGCCTCCAGCGCCACGTCCTCCGGGTGCGCGGAAGGCAGATCGACCTTGTTGATGACCATGAGGATTTCAAGGCTCGCCTCGATGGCCATGTAGGCGTTGGCGACGGTCTGCGCCTGCACGCCCTGCGTGGCGTCCACGAGGAGCAGCACGCCCTCGCAGGCGGCCAGCGCCCGCGAGACTTCGTAGTGGAAATCGACGTGCCCCGGCGTGTCGAGCAGGTTGAGCATGTATCGCTCGCCCTTGTGCTCGTGGAAGATCGTGGCGCGGTTGGCCTTGATGGTGATGCCCATCTCGCGCTCCAAGTCCATGTCGTCGAGGAACTGGTCGCGCATCTCGCGCTTGCTGATGGCGCCGGTGTGCTCGAGGAGCCGGTCGGCGAGCGTGGACTTGCCGTGGTCGATGTGGGCGATGATGCTGAAATTGCGAATGAAACGGCGATCGCTCATAGTTGGTTCGTGCGTGATTCCCTTCTCGACTCCGGTGAACAGCTCCGGACATCGAGCCGGGCATTGTAGCACCGACGGCGCCAACGTGAAACGACGCCAGGAACCGGGCGCTTCAGCGGGGTGCATTCCATCCGGGGTGCAATCCATTGGGGGTGCATTCCATTGGGGGTGGCATGCTCTCGCCGTACTCGGCGTGAGCATGGGCTTGCCCGCAGAGTGCCATGCTCTCGCTGTACTCAGCGTGAGCATGGGCTTGCCCGCAGGGTGCCTGCTCTCGCTATACTCAGCGTGAGCATGTGATGGCCCGCAGGGTGCCATGCTCTCGCTGTACTCAGCGTGAGCATGGGATTGCCTCGGTCCTGCCCGGCATGGCTACCCGCTGCGCGTGAAGCCATGCCACCCCCCCCACCACTGCCACCCCTTTCGCAGCCGCCCCTACTGCGCGACGAGGGCGACGTCCTGAACGCTGTGACCCGTCAGTCGGGTGATGTGATGCACGGCCTGCGGACGGTCGGGCTGCGCGGGGTCGAAGAGGACGAGCCGGTCGCGCAGATCGGTGACGGCGACGATCAGGTCCGCCGCGACGGCCGCGCGGCGCAGCGTCTGCCCCCCGGCCTCGTAGCTCCAGCGCGCCGCGTCGTCCAGCAGCCGCGCATGCACGCAGACGGACGTGTCCGCAATGAACAGCCGCCGAACGCCTTCATGCTCGACGACCGCAAGCGACTCGACCGGACGACCGCGACCCGTGTGCAGCAACTGCGGTTCGTTCGCTGGGTCAACACGCCAGCAGAGCACGCGCCCGTCCGCCGTGCCCGCCAGAACTTCGTCGCGCCCCGCGTGCAGCGCCGTGATTTGTGCGCCGGCGCCGAGGTACTCCCTGACGGGCAGCTCGCTGTCAACGGGATCGCCGCCGGACGGATTGGATGTCTGTGGACCGGATGAGGCTTCGGCCGCCCAGCGGATCACGCGTTCATCGACGGCGCAGTAGAGAAACCCGGCCACGCGCTGAATCGCCCGAACGGCCTGCGCGCCGCGCGTCACCGCCGTGAGCATGGCCACGGCGCTGGCATCCGGTTCGCCGCGTCTCCACCGACAAATGCCCAGCTCCGAATGAGAAGCGTAGATCGCCGCGTCGGCGACGGCGACGCTGTTGAAGCCGCCGCGCACCGAGGGACTCGGCTTCACCACGTACCTCGCCTCGATCGCGCCGTCGGTCAGCCGGACTTCGTACACGCCGCTCGACGCGCCGATCCACGCCCGCAGCTCCCCGCTCCCCGGCGGCGGAACGTGCACGGACCGCGGAGCGCCGGCCTCGCCCGCGAGGGAAAACCGTTGCGAGGGAAGCGGCGCGGCCGGTGGATCGAAGATGAGCAACTCATTCCCCGCCGCAACGAGGATGGCGCGGGTCGCGGCGGTTCTCGCCTTCTCGGCGAAGAGGGATTCGTAAAGCTGGGCGCGCTCGTGCTCGGCAAACGTGCGGAACAGGTCGCGCAGCGGCGGCGCATTCTCCGCGCCCGTCGCCGTCCTCAGTTCAGCGAGCAGCTCGTTGAAATGCCGAACCTGCTGCCGCCGGGCGTCCTGCTGCGCGGCGCGCAAGGGAGCAGCCGCTTCGACCTGGCGTCGAGTCTGCTCGGCGTCCTCCTCGGCGCGGCGCACGCGCTCGTAAGCTTCAGAAGAGACGCGAACGCGCGTGCCGGCGTCGATCGACAGACCGCAGGAAAACGCCACGGATTCCAGCACGTCGCCGATCGCCTTCTCCATCTCGCTGGCGGCGTCGGTTGCCATGACCTGGGCCATGAGAGCTTTGGCGAAGATCGGTTCGATCGCAGCGCGAACGCCGGGCAGAAACGCCTCCGCGAGCTGCGCCCCCGAGATTGACTGCGCCGCGTCGCCCAGCCGCCGCTTCAGCGAAAGCAGGTCGCCGCGATCCGGGATCGCGCGAGCGCTCAGCGCGATCTCGACCTCCGCGGGATAGGCGTCCGTGCTGACAAACCGCCCTGCCGACAGGGTAAGCGGCAGCGGACCGGCACGCACCAGCAGGACATCCACCGCGTCGCGCCCGTCCAGCTTGCCTCCGGCGCGCACGGCCTCGTGGTCGTCGCCGTCACGTGTGATCAGCGCCATCAGGTCCGGCGGCAGATCGACCGTGCGGCGGAAGGCCGTGAAGAGCGATGCTGCGGGGACGCGGAGCGCAAGCACCTCGCCGGCGCGGGCCATGAGGGCGGCGGGATCTCGCGCCGGTCCGCGTGTCGGCCCGAGCGGGTCTGATTCCGGCACCGGCTTCTTGGCGCGCGTTGACATGAACCCCATTCATCATGCACAGGTTGGAAACCCGTGCTTCACTCCACCGGTTGGAAACCGGTGCCACACGGACGTGCTCTCAGTTCAATTCTCCACTTCGGGCGGTCATGCTCCCGTCTGCGCGAACTTCTCAAACCGCGTCAGGTCCGACGGCTGCACGGACGGTTTGGTGTCCTCCAGGACTTTCAGCATGTCCGCGCGGTTGATCGGTCGGGCCTCGCTGCCGGCGATGGCCTCCATGAAAGGGATTTGTGCCGCCTGCTGCACGATATTTCGGATATCAGCCCCGCTGTAACCCTCCAAGCGGTCGCACAATTCGCCGAAGTCCACGTCGCCCCCGACCGGCTTCTTGCCCAGGTAAATCTCCAGCATCTTGAACCGCGCCGGCGGGTCCGGCAGACCAACGTACACTTTCGCGTCCAGCCGACCCGGGCGGAGCATAGCCTCGTCGATGAGCCACGGCTTGTTCGTCGCCCCAACGAATAATAGGGCGCGTTGTCCGTTGCGGTCGAAGCCCTCCAATTCCTGCAGAATCTGCGGAACCACGCGCTGCATGACCGTCGAGGAGTCGCTCTTGCGCCGCGGCACCAGCGCCTCGACCTCGTCCATGAAGATCACCGACGTGCGGTCCGCCTTGGCGGAGTCGAAGAGCTTGCGGATGTTCTGCTCGGCCTCGCCGACCCACTTGCTCATGATCTGCGCCGGGCTGATGAGGTAGAACGTGGCGTCGATCTCGTGGGCGATGGCGCGGGCGATCATCGTCTTGCCCGTCCCCGGCGGGCCGTAGAGAAGGACGCCGCCGCCGACGCTGATGCCGTACTGCTTCGCCAGCGCGGGGTGCGCGAACGGGTAAATCATCTTCAGGCGGATTTCGGTCTTGACGTCCTCCAGCCCCGCGATGTCGTCGAAGCCGACGTCCGGCTTCTCGCGCACGATCCAGTCAGAGGCGTCGGAGGCGGAGTCGTCGTCCTTCTCGCCCTGACGGACGCGCGGGGCGGTCTGCGGGCTGCCGCGGCGGGCGTCGCAGTCCCGGGCGAGCTGAACCAGCTCCGCAGCCACCTCCTCATGCTGGCGGCGGGCGTCCTCGGTCTTCGCCCGCTCGGCCAGCTCGATCATGCACTCGGCCGCATCGACGAGGTAGCCGCGCGCGGTGACGAAATCCCCCTGCTGAAAGGCGGCGACGCCTTTGGACTTGAGGCGATCAAATGTGGAGAAGGAGACGGACATACCCTACAGGATCCAGAACGCAACCGGCTGCGACATCACCTCTCAAGTATAGTTCGCATTCCGAGAAGAAATGTTGCCGCAGGGGCACGCCGGCTTCAACGGCAGAGATGCCGACTCCACGACAACGCCAAGCCGAGAGCGAGTCAACCTGCAACCGCGGCCGCGCCTACGCTGGACATAGTTCGACCGTATCCGTGGATTTGATCTGAGCGAAGAGGGACCGGTATGGTTCCATCCCGGCTGTCTCGGGCTGCACCCACGGCATCGCAGCGAGAAACGCCTTGAGCGAGATCACCCACTGATTGGATGCCACGCGCGTGATATCGAGGTTAAGCGCGTCGAAGGCAGAAAGGAGTGTCCGAATGTTCTTGAGCTTGAAACCGACAAGACGACGATCGTCGAATGCCTTGAATACCGTCAACCAGCAGTCCACGCGTTCCGCAAAATGGTCGGCGTCCTCGAAGTGAAAGAAGACGCAGTCTCCTTCAGGCGAGTAAAAAGGGCGCGATTCAAACGGGCCTTCCAATTCAGAGAGCAGCTTCGGATTGTCTAGCTTTTCGGCCATATTCGTTCTTCAAAGTCGGTTGCCCAACCCTTGGGCCAACTGGGCGGAGCCGCATCGGCGGGCCGCCACTCCCAGTCGAATATCGTCAATCGTCGATCCGCGTAAACAGCGAATGTCATCCCTTCCGGAGGTTTGACCCGCCTGCCTTCGTCAAGAACCCGATAGGCGGGAATCCCCGTCAGGCAAAGCCCTCCCCCGTCCGGCAACTCCGGATAACGCAGCGGGCTTCCGAACGCATCGTCCACTCGGCGCAATCCGCGAAAGGCCGCTGCGGGCCGGCTAGGGACAGCCGACACGGCCCAAAGGTCGTGGATCTTTAATCTAGTCCGATAGCGGTGGAAGTAGTCTACCGCATCTCTGAACGTAACTCTTCAGCCGTTTGCGTTCAAGCGTACCGCAAGATGTTAGAATAGGCAATTCGCGCCCTCCGTCAAAGCGCGGTATCTCAGCGGCGTGACACGGAAATTGTTGGCCGATAGCACGGATCTGCTTTGGGCGGCGGCGCTGCGCGGGGAACTGAGCGAAGCTCAGGCGCGACAGCTCGCGCGGCGCGGGCCGGAAGCCGTGGCC
>CAZGJA010000077.1:0-28893 GCA_964526695.1 uncultured Phycisphaeraceae bacterium | reverse complement strand
CGGCTGGAGATTGACGGGTTGGGGGTGCTGGAGAACCGCGTGGAGTATGAAAAGTAAACGAATCACGGCCTATCCGGATCGGCCGTGATTCGCGCCCGGCTCATCAGCACAAACACATCTTCCAGCGACGGTTCGACGGGGCGAATGGATGCCGTTGCGTCGTTCGGGGCGATCTGTGACAACAGCGTTTCGGCCGTCAGCGCGTCGCTCGCAAGCACGTGCAGCGTTGTGCCGAACAGTGTTGCATCGCGTACCGCCGCCAGCGTCCGCGCGCGGGCCAGCGACGTGACCGGCTCGGCGCAGGTCACTTCGTAACGCCGCGTGCCGGGGGGCGTCACGTCGGGCAGCGATTTCAATTCGCCCGGCTTGCCCAGCGCCACCAGCCGCGACATGTGGATGTAGCCGACGTGGGTGCAGCGTTCGGCCTCGTCCATGTAGTGCGTGGTGACGAAGAGCGTGACGCCGCGCCCGGACAGCTCGAAGAGCAGATCCCACAGGTCGCGGCGCGCGACGGGGTCGATGCCCGCGGTCGGCTCGTCGAGAAAGAGCATGCGCGGCTCGTGAATCAGCGCGCACGCCAGCGCCAGCCGCTGCTTCCACCCGCCGGACAGCGTGCCGGCAAGCTGCCGCTGAAACTCGTGCATGCCGACGAGGTCGAGCAGCTCGGCCTTGCGCTGCCGCAGCCTGGCGCGCGGCACGTCGTAGATGCGCCCGTAGAAGTCCATGTTCTCCTCGACGCTGAGGTCGGCGTAGAGGCTGAACTTCTGCGACATGTAGCCGATGCTGCGCTTCACACGCTCTGGGTCGGCCACCACGTCGCAGTCGAGCACGCGCGCGCTGCCGGAGCTGGGCCGCAGGACGCCGCACATCATGCGGATCAGCGTGGTCTTGCCGCTGCCGTTGGGACCGAGGAAGCCGAAGACGGCCGATTGCGGAACCTGGAGCGTGAGCTGATCGACGACGATCTTGGCGCCGTAGCGGCGCGTCAGGCGGTCCACGTCAATGACGATGGGCGCGGGCGGCATCGGCTACTCCGGCGGCTCGAAGAACACATCGGCGGACATGCCCGGGCGCAGCACGTCCTTGCCTTCGTCCATCGTGACCTTGATGCGAAACACCTGCTTGACGCGTTCTTCGGGCGTCTGCACGTTGGACGGCGTGAACTCGCCCTCGCGCGAGATGAAGGACACGCGCCCGGCGAACAGCCGGTCTTGGAAGGCATCGACGCGGACCCACACCTTCTGGTCGGCGGCGAGATTGATGCGGTTTTCCGGAACATAGGCGCGGACGTAGAGGCTCTCCGCCAGGATGAGCGTCAGCAGCGGCGCGTTGGGCGCGACCAGGTCGCCCGGCTGAAGCTCGATCGCCTCGATCACGCCGTCCTGCGGCGCTTTGACCGTCAACTCGTCCACCTGCCGGCGGATGACGGCGATCGTCGCGGCGACGGCGTCCAGCTCGGCCTGCGCCTGCTCGACGTCCTCCTTGCGGTAACCGGCTTCGACGAGGGCGAGCGCCTGCTGCGCCTCGGCAAGGGCGGCGCGGGCTTCGGCGATCTCCTCGGCGCGGGTGCCTTCGCGCGCGAGGGAAAGCTCGTCCTGCGCGGCCGCGTGTCGCGCGCGGGCGCTGTTGAGCAGGCGCACGACGTCGTCCATTTCGTTCTGGTTGGCGCGCTCGTGCTCGAAGAGATCGGCGACGCGCTTGTACTCGGCCTGCGCATTGATGAGGTCGGCGTTGGCGACCTGGAGGCGTTCTTCGAGGATGCGGATTTCGAGCGGGCGCGGGCCGGCGATGAGCTTGTCGAGGATGGTCTTGTAGCGGTCGCGGTGGGCGCGGGCCTGCTCGATTTCCTCGGTGCGGAAGCCGGCTTGCAGCTTGGACAGGTAGGCGCGCCGCGCCGCGAGTTGCGCCTGCGCCTCGGCCTGTCGCTCCAGCAGATCATGCGGCTCGAGTTGAATCAGGGCTTCGCCGGATCGGACCGCTCGCCCCTCGACCGCGTCCACGCTCTGCACTCGGCCGCCGACGCGCGAGCCGACGCGCACGACGTCCGTCTCGACGAAACCCGACACATAGAACGGTCCGTTGCCGCCGCGGCTCCAGAAGAGCGCGACGATGATGATGAGAGCGGCCGGGATCAGCAGGAGCGCCGTGCGCATACGGGAAAACTAATGTCCGCTGCGAGACGGGTCAAACGCGATCAGCGCCTGCTTGGTTGGAGAATCAGGGCGCGACCGATTCAAGAAACGCCTGCCGCGCGGGATCCTCGGGCTGCTCGACGATCATGACGGAAGTGGAAGCGCAAAGCTCGTGGTCGTAGGGCTGCCAGAAGAGCGGCGCGAGTTCGTGCGGATGCTCGAAACGCACGCGGACTTCGTAGCGCCCCGGTTTCCAGCGGCCGGGCTGGGGGAAGGGAAGCCGTCCGGGCTCGGGGAAGGGAACTCGCCCGGGATAGCTGAGCACTCCCGACGCATCATCGAACAGCGCAGAGAGATTCTCGTGCCAAGCGCGATACCATTGCGGATCCAAGTCAGGGGGCGGAACCGAAGCGACGAGGCAGAACTCGCGCGCCGCTCCAGAGCGGATGATCTCGTAGCTGCCCATCAAATCGCCGACGTCGAGCAACTGGGCGACGGGGTAGACGATGAGCACGGGCCAGACAACCACGAGCGCCCCGCCGCAGCGCACGACGCCGAACCTGAAGTGGTGCGTACGCTCAGCAGGGTTGTCAGCGCGCGAGGTCTCGCCCATCGGACCACGGACCTCCAGCGAGAATGCGTGATAGCTCCCGACGCAGACGCGCGGCGCATCGGCGACCAGCCTCGCCTTGAAACGCAGCGGCTCGTCGCTGCGGAACACGGCCGCGCCCGGCTCCAGTTCCAGACGCAGCGCGCCGGGCTGATTGCTGCAGCCTGCGGCCCATGCGCAGAAAGCCACCCCGACAGCACGTCCACGAAGCATCCGATTCATGGCGCTTCTCCCAAAACGCAGGGTGCAACCTTGCCCATAAGGTGCGGATCGCCGCCGAGAACCGCAAGGGTCGGTTCCGCTTGCGGGTGTCGAATACGACATCCTTTGGTATAATCTTCCGAGTGGGTGCTGTTGTCAGCCGGGGGCGGAACGAGCATGCAGGATCGCGGGAGTTGAACCCTATGGTGCGTCACGTCCGGGCATTCTTCGATGGCAAGGTGATCGTGCCGCAGGAGCCGATTGATTGGCCTGTGAATCAGCCGCTGAACATTCGGCTCATGGACGAGGACCGGTTCAAGGGCGGTGTCCCCGATAATGCGGAAGCCAACCCCACGGCGGGCGCGGCCGAGCGGAGGCGGCGACTGGCGCTCGCCAGCGGTTTCTTCAGCGCTGCGCCTCCGTGCCCTGAATCGCTCCGTCGAGAATCGATCTACGGGGACGAGTGATGCCCATGCTGCTGGACACCAACGTCCTTCTGCGCCACGGCAACACGGCGGACCCGCAGCAAGGACGGCTGAAGGCGCGGCTCGAGGGACTCTCCGAACAGACCGAGCTGTGCATCAGTCGGCAGAACCTCCATGAGTACTGGGTGGTTGCCACGCGACCGCGCGACGTGAATGGGTTCGGGTTGTCGGCGGTTGAGGCGAGCCGGCATTTGAGGCGGCTGCTGGATGCGTACCGCCTGCTTGATGATCCAGCGCGGCAACTTGAGCGCCGGATCGACCTGTGTGTCCGGTATGAGGTGATCGGAAAGCGGGCGCATGATGCCCGCTTGGTTGCGTTCATGCTGGAGCACGGGATTCACCAACTCGGCACCTTGAATCCCGGGGACTTCGTTGCGTTTTCCGAGATCGAGCTTGTTGTGCTGTGATTCGCCCGCCGCCGCCCGATGCCCGTGCCTTCGCATCCTCGACGATTCGATCGGCGGTTGGACTTGGAGGTTGTTGCCGCAGCGGCACAGGTTGGAAACCTTTGCTACACACACCGGTTGGAAGCCGGCGCCGGACAAGGGTGCGCATCGCGCCTTCAGTGCCGCGGGAGCAGCTCGATGAGCTGGTCGATCTCGCGCTCGCTGTTGTAGTAGTGCGGGCTGGCGCGGAGCCGGCCGCAGCGCTCCGCGATGACGACGCGGTGCTCGCTTTGCAGGTGGTGCTGCACCTTCGTGTGGTTGTGCAGGTCGGACACGAACGCCACGATGGCGCTCGCCTCGACGGGGCGGCGCGAGCTGACCACGCGATAGCCCTTGGAACGCACGCCTTCGGCCAGCCGGTCCGTCAGGCGCAGCAGCCGCTTCGAGATGTTCTCGATGCCCACTTCCAGCGCCAGGTCGATGGCCGCGCCGAGCGCGAAGATGCCGGGCAGGTTGAAGCTGCCGCTCTCATAGCGCGCGGCCGAGTCCTGATACTCGAACTGATAGCGCCCGAAATCGAAGGCGTTCTTCATCGACAGCCAGCCGATGGTCGTCGGGCGGAGGTAGCCCTGCAGCTCGCGGCGGACATAGAACACGCCCGCGCCCTCCGGCGCCAGCAGCCACTTGTGCCCGTCCGCGGCGAGGAAGTCGATGTTCATCGCCTTCACGTCCACGGGAAACGCGCCGAGCGACTGAATGGCGTCCACGCAGAGGAACACGCCCTTGCTCTGGCAGAATTCGCCGAGCGTGGCGAGGTCCGTGCGGTAGCCGCTGGCGAACTGGACCGACGAAATGGCCACGACGCGCGTGCGGCTGTTGATCGCGGCCATGACCTGCTCAATCGGCACGCGCCCGTCTTCCTCGAGCACCATGCGGAGCTGCACCCCGCGGGACTGCAGCGCCTGCCACGGGTACACGTTGGCTGGGAATTCGACATTGGCGAGCACGACGTTGTCGCCGCTGGTCCAGCTCAGCCCGTTGGCGACGAAGCTGATGCCTTCGCTGGTGTTCTTGATGAACGCGATCTCGTCCGGCTCCGCGTGGATCAGCCGCGCGGCCGACTGGCGCACCTGGTCCACCCGCTTGAAGAAGCCCTGCTGGACGTAGGCGTGGTTCTCCGCCAGCGTGAAGTACTCCCGCCCGGCCTCGGCGGCGCGCTGCGAGAGCGGCGCCACGGCGGCGTGGTTCTGGAAGTTGTAGTTCCGCGTGATGGGGAACTGCTCTCTTAGGCTGTCCCAGTCGATCGTCATTCTCGCTCTGCTTCGCTGCGGTGGTTTCAGGACGCGGCGCGCCGCCTCACAGCCGGCGCTGCGCCTCTACATCATTATAGCTTGCCTCCGTCGTGTCCACGAATGCCCTGCGGTGAGGCCGCTTCTTCCGAGCCAGGCGCCGCGTCGCAGGTATCGGCACAACGCGGCGGAATCACGGAACAGAAACGCATCCGTGGGGCGAACCCCGGATGCGTTGCTGCATTCCGCTAACCTGCTGTTGCCCTCGCGTCGCCGATCCGCGCATCCAGCGCGCCAAGGCGCACAAACGGGCGATCCGCTTGCTGAGCCGCGATTTTCTCGGAACTGCGCCCGGTGTAGAGCTTACGGCTGCGAGGCGCCGGCAGGCGCCAGCGCCAAGTCGTCCTCTGGCCGTGACGCGCCCGCGGGAAGAACCTCACGCCGGCTCCGCTGCGCAACTTTGTACACCGCGCCGCGGGCCTCGCAAAACTCGTGGACGGCCGCGATGACGCGCTGCACCTCGCCGTCCGTCAGGTGCGGATGCATCGGCAGGGAAAGCAGGTGGTCGGCGAACATCTCGGTGTAGGTGAGCGGACCGCGCGTCACACAGCCTTCCGCGTAGGCGGGCTGATGATGGATCGGCACCGGGTAGTGAATGCCCGCGTCGATGTGCCGGGACTTGAGAAAGTTGAGCATCGCGTCGCGGCCTTCGCAGCGGATCACGAAGAGATGAAAGACGTGCTGGGAGTCGGCCGCCTCTTCCGGCAGGTGGATCGCCAGGTCGCGCAGGCCCTCGCGATACTGCTCGGCGATGTGCCGGCGGCGCTCGTTCCATTTCGCCAGGTGCGGCAGCTTCGCCCTCAGGATCGCCGCCTGGAGGTTGTCGAGGCGGCTGTTGAAGCCGAGCATGCCGTGATGATACTTGACGTGCGAGCCATAGTTCCGCGCCCGGCGCAGCCAGTCGGCCAGCTCCCCATCCTGGGTCACGACCGCTCCGGCGTCGCCGCCCGCGCCGAGATTCTTTCCCGGGTAGAAGCTGAACGCGGCCGCGCGCCCGATGGAGCCGATGGGGCGCCCCCGGTAGGCGGCGCCGTGCGCCTGACAGGCATCCTCGATCACGTCGAGGTTGAACTCATCGGCGATCGCGGCGATGGCGTCCATGTCCGCCGGACGCCCATACAGGTGAACGGGAATGATGGCGCGCGTCCGCGGCGTGATCGCCTGCCGGATCCGTCGCGGGTCGATGTTCGATGAATGCGGGTCGTGATCCACGAGAATGGGCGTCGCTCCGGTGTGCGTCACCGCCAAGGCCGTGGCAATAAAGGTGTTGGCGGGCAAAATAACTTCGTCGCCGGCGCCGATGCCCAGACCCTTCATCGCCAGGAACAGCGCGTCCAACCCGCTGCCCACGCCGACACAGTGCCGCGCGCCGCAGAGGTCGGCGAATTCTTCCTCGAAATTCCGCACTTCGTCGCCGAGAATGAACGCACCGCGCGCCAGGACTGACTGCACGGCCGTTTCAATGTCGGCCGCGCATTCCTCATGCTGGCGCTTCAGATCGACAAATGCAATCGTGTCGTCGGTCTTTCTCTCCAAACAACTCACAGCATCCATGCCATTCCTCCTGAACAACGCTCCTCCAACCCAATATCATGCCACGCCTTCAATTCGATTCAGTTCATCATGTTAGTGCGCCAACAGCCGTCCGCTCGACCGGGCTACGCGCTTCGCCGGAATGGCGAGGCGCGCCGATGTTCACCATGGCGCCGTTGCGGCGCATGGACTCATCCGTGGCTTCCAGTGCATGCACCACGTCGGTGGCCAGCCCCGCATGATTCAGCGGTCTGCGGTCTTCCCGAATGCACTGAATGAAATGCTCGCATTCGGCCGCCACCGGTTCGCCGCCGGCCACGTGCGGGATGAGCACGTCGCCGTCGCGGATCTGGGTCTGGAATCCGCCGAGACTGTCGGCATACTCCGGATCCCGGCGCGTCTGGACGTTCTTGTCATACAGGCGGACCGGCTCAATGACGTCCATGTCGCTCCAGACGATCATCTTCCGGTCGCCGACCACCGTGATTTCCCGAACTTTCCGCGGGTTCAGCCAGCTCGCGTGGACGCAGGCGAGAATGTTGTCCGGGTAGCGATACGAGGCCACGACGACGTCTTCCACGCCGTCGTGCAGGAAACTCTCGCCATGAGCGGTCACTTCCTGCGGCACGGCGTCCAGCCAGTATTGGAAAATGCTCAGGTCGTGCGACGCAAGATCCCACAGCGCGTTGACGTCCTCGCGGATCGGGCCGAGGTTGGTGCGCGTGGCATGGATATAATAGATCTTGCCCAGCGCGCCGGATTCCAGAATCTCCCGCACTTTGCGGATGCCGGGGTTGAACAGGAACACATGCCCGACCGCGAGCACGAGTCGAAGCTCATCGGCCAGGTCCGTCAAGGATCGGCATTCCGGTGCATTGCCGCAAAGCGGTTTTTCGACGAGCACGTGCTTGTCGCATTCCAGAGCGCGTCGGGCCAGGTCATAGTGCGTGCGCACCGGCGTGGCAATGACGATAGCGTCTGCTTCCTCGTCCGTCAGCGCGCTGTCCACGTCCGTGGTGGTGCGTATCTCTGGAAAACGCTGGGCGATCAATTCCAGTCGTTGGGCATCACGGTCGGCGACCCTGCAGACGCGCACGCGGGGGATGTTGCGCAGCGCGCGTATGAGATTCGGGCCCCAGCGGCCCGCGCCGATGCAGTTGACGGTTATGAGTTCCTGGTTCATGGTTTCACGTCCGCAGTCCCAGACCCAGCAGGCACACGGGCTTGAGAATGTCCCACCAGCCGATGACGGGCTTCATCTTGGTCACGCCGTGTTTTTTGTTGGGATAGATCTTGGTGCAGGGCACTTCCCTGTGGCGAAAGCCGAGCTTGAGCGCCTTGAAAAGTAGATAGACCTCCAGCCCATAGCCGTCCAGCCATCGCTGCTGCAGGTTGATGCGCGGATGCGCGAGCATGTTGAGGCGAACGGCGCGAAACCCGTTGGTGCTTTCGGTGATCCGCCGACGGGTGAAGAGAGACATGAGCAGGGGATGAACGCGCGTGGCCCATTTGCGGTACGCGGGCATGTCGCCGCCATGACGCCCGCCCGGCAGATATCGCGAGCCCATGACGAAGTCGGCTTCGTCGCACAGAATCGGTTGCGTCAGTCGCGGGATCTCCCGCGGCTCGTCCTTGTCGTTGCCCGCCATGATGACGGCGATGTCGAATCGGCGCTCGACGGCGTGTTGAAGTCCGGCGCGCAGCGCCGCGCCCACGCCGCGCACGCTGCCCATCGACAGCACCTCCGCGCCGCGCGATCGAGCGATGTCGGCTGTGGCGTCGGTGGAGCCGTCGTCGATGACCAGAACCGCATCCGCCACGTCTGATGGGATCCGAGTGAGGACGTTCCCGATCCGGGCCTCCTCGTTCCATGCGGGAATCAGCAGCATGATGCGCTGAGGCTTGCTCATCCGGCGTCTCCGGCCAGACACAACCCGTCGTCCGACTTCTCATAACGGCGTCCGCAGGCCGGGCAGGAGAAAGACTCCGTGAGCTTGCGTCCGCACAGACAGGCCCAGCCCACGATCCGCCCCGGGCGACCGACGACCCATGCGTGCGGCGGAGCGTCGCGGCTGACCAGCGAGCCGGCGCCGATCATGGCATAGGCTCCGATCGACAGGCCGCACAGGACGATGGCACCCGCCCCGATGGAGGCGCCGCGCCCGACGCGCGTGCTTTCCAGCCAGTTCTCGGGATGGGCGTAACGATCGTGGGCGGCGGTCATGCGGGGACTGCGCGGGTAGCGATCGTTAGTGAAGATCACGCCGGGGCCGATGAAGGCATCGTCCTCGATCGTCACGCCGTCCCACACGCTCACCTGGTTCTTGAGGGTGACGCGATCGCCGACCCTGGCGCCGCGCTCGATGAAGACGTGCTCGCCGAGGTTGCAGAACCGCCCGACCTTGGCGCCGTCCATGACGTGGACGAACGCCCACAGGCGCGTCCCGTCTCCGACGTGGCGGCTCTCATTCAGCGCGTGCGGATGCACGAAAACATCAGGCGCGTCGGCGGACATCCCTGCACCTCCCGGCTCGTCCATGATCGGATCAGTCCGCCGTGTAGCGGCGGAACCTGCGCTCCGCCGTCGCATCAGGCGACGTGGATGGCGCGCGCGGACAGAGGGTTATCGGCTCGATGCGTGCAGGGGTTCAGGAAGGTGTCGCAACCATGGTGCGACCGCGCAAGCGGCGCACCCAAGTTGAGTTGTCGTCCAACGCGCTTCGGCATGAATTGCGCCCGCGTGGCGCATGAAAACGCCGCGGAGTTCTCCCCGCGACGTGTCGCTTCACCGAATTCAACGTTCTCGACGGCGCTTACTCGCACTTCTGATTGCGCATGAGGAAATACTCCGGGATGCGCACGGTGTTGGGGAACCGGCGCTCGACGGTGAGGGTCGCGCGGTCTTTGCCCTGGCGATTGCCGCTCTGAGTCTTGACCACAACGCCGTTCAGCTCATAGCTGAGCAAAACGCCCGGCTCCAGGTTCTTCACGCGGGCGATGATCTTCTGGCCCGACAGGCAATCCACCCGCAGCTTCGGCGTGATCTGGTTCTCCCCGTTGCGGATGCCTTTGCGGAAGAACGACGTGGCCGCGCCGAGCGGGCTGCCGCAGACGCCGGAGTCATAGTCCGAGCACTCGTTGGGCCAGTCGAGCACGCCGTCGCGCGGGTTGATGTCGTCGAACTGGCGCCAAGTGGAGACGCTCCAGTTGAGCGGCTTGCGGAGCGTCCACAGCATGGGCTGGGCGCAGGTGGCGAATTCGAAGTCCTCGCCGCTGGTATATCGCTTGTAGTAGGCGCCGCGGTACACGCCCGCGCCGTCGTCCGGGGACTTCAACCGGTCCAGCGGCAGGTAGCACAGCGGAATATCTGCATAATAGAAGCCGCGGCCCTGGCTTGAATCCAGCTCGCCGAAGTCGACGACAATGCCGCCCGTGAACCGCGCGCCGCCGTCGCAGTCGTTGAAATCCTCGTAGAATGAGAACTCGATGAAGCAGTGCTCGCGCGTGCCCGTTCCGCCGGCCTGCCACCACCAGGCGTGCTGAATGCGCCCGATCGTGACGCCCTCGCAGTCGGGGAGCAGATCCACGTCGTCGGCGAAAAGCGTGTTGCAGTAATTGCGTCCGAGGAACCAGCGCGACCCGCCCACGCCGCAGTCCTGCCCGTAGTAGCCGTCGCCGAGGCGCGACGTCTGCGAGTCCTCGCCGTTGGTCTCAATCTGATCGAAGCACAGCGAAGCGCCGCAGTCCTCCTGGATCGACGTTCCGTCCAGCTCGACCCAGTCGCCGACCAGCTCGTGCCGGCGGTTGATGAGCGCCGCGCGCGCCGGGACAGCGATCGTGCTGTCGCTTACGAGCACGGGCCGCCCTGAAACGTCGCCCGCTGCCCCATTGGATTCCAGATTCTGCGCCTGGACCGATACCGTCGCGGTGCACGCCAAAAACAGCGCGCCCCGCACACAGGAAATGTGTGTCATCGTGAGCCTCTCCCTCCCTCTGGCCACCGCCAGCCGCTCGCCGACCCGTTGACAGGTGGGTCCGTATCCTTGATCGCATTGAGCGAACGGAACGGCCCCCGCGAATCACGCCATCGCACCCACGCGCATCGTCGAACGGTGGACAACGAACCAAAGGAGCGATGCCACCCAGGGTTGATGCGCGGGGATCGTGCGGTCATGGCCGCCGAACCTGTCTTCCCCCTTGGCTTCGATCTCCCCGCCGAAGGCGCGAAGCGACCGAAGTTCTCCCTGCTTCATTCTTCGCGTCAACGCGTGCCTTGTCAATTGTGTTATCGGTTCTCAAACCCCACGCGGCTCGGGCGGGCGGCTTGGCCGGGCTGCCGCGGACATGTAGGATGCCGCCCCCGGCATCGGGATCGACCGTTTCTGCATCGATCCGGTGCTTCGCCGGTGAGCGTTGTTTTGCGGGCGGGGCGTGCGGCGCAGGTCGTCGAGCGCCCGTCCGGGTCAACAGGTTGGATGCACATCGCATGACAGCGGGTCAAACCATCGCCAAGTGGGTGAGCGGGCTGCGGTACGAAGAACTTCCGGCGCGGACGGTGCACGAGGTCAAGCGCCGCGTGATCGACTCCCTCGCCACCTGTCTCGGCGCGTATCATTCCAATCCGGGGCGCATCGCCCGCGAACAGGCGCAGTCGGTCTCGGTGCCGGCGCGCGGCGCCGGCGTGTGGGGCACGAAGCATCGCACCACGCCCGACCTTGCCGCCTTCGCCAATGGCGCGATGGTGCGCTACCTCGACTACAACGACACGTATCTCAGCCGCGAGCCGGCGCATCCGTCCGACAACCTCTCCGCCGCCGTCGCCGTCACCCAGGCCACACGACGCACCGGGCGCGACCTCATCCTCTCCGCCGTCATCGGTTACGAGCTTCAATGCCGCATGTGCGACGCGGACAGCCTGCGCAAGGGCGGCTGGGACCACGTCGTGTACGGCGCGCTCTCCACGGCCATGCTCGCGGGCAAGTTGTGGGGGCTGTCCGAAAGCCAGCTCGAGCACGCGCTGGGACTGGCCGGCGTGTGCAACATCGCCACGCGCCAGACGCGCACGGGGCAGATTTCAGACTGGAAGGCCTGCGCGTTCTCCAACGCGGCGCGCAACGGCGTCTTCGCGGCGGACCTCGCGCGGCGCGGGCTGACCGGCCCCTTTGAGATTCTGGAAGGTCCGAAGGGTCTGATGAAGCAGCTCAACGTTCCGGGGCTGCGCGATCTGGTGCTCTCGCCCGGCGGGGAGTTCATGATCGACCGGACGTACATCAAATACTGGCCCGCGGAATATCACTCGCAGTCGGCCATCGACGCCTGCCTTCAGCTTCGCCCGCAGGTCGCGGGGCGCGAGATTTCGAGCATCCTCATCAAGAGCTTCGAGGCCGCTGTGAGCATCATCGGCTCCGAGCCGGAGAAGCTCCGCCCCACGTCGCGCGAAACGGCGGACCACTCGATGTTCTACTGCTGCGCGGCCGCTTTGGTGGACGGCGACGTGACGCTGGCGACGTTCGACGAGGCGCGGCTCGCCGATCCGCGCCTGCTGAACCTGATCGACCGGACGACGATCGTCGAGGATGCGGAGCTGAATGACGGCTATCCGAAGGGCATCCCCAACGACATCACCATCACCTGCGCCGACGGCACGGTGGCGCGTCAGCGCGTCGATTTCCCGCGAGGCCACGCCGAGAATCCGATGACCGATGAAGAGGTGGTCGCCAAGTTCCGGCGGCTGGCGAGCGGCGTCATCAGCGACAAGGAAGCCGACCGCGTGCTGAAACTGTGCTGGAAGCTGGACACGCTCAAGGACGTCTCGCCGGTGTTTGAGTTCAAGGTGCTCGGCGCGGGTGGGAAGGTCGCGAGCGGACGTGGCGCGGGCAGAGGCGGTGGAGCCTCGTCATCCAAGCGAGGGAAAGTCGCGGCACGAACATCTAAAACCGCCGGACCGGCTAAGCGCAGCGGCCGCGCCAGTGGCAGCGCCAAACGCGGCGGCGCTGGGAAGGTTCGCCCGGCGAAGAGCGCTTCAAGGTCATCTACGGGCGGCAAACGCATGGCCGCAGCCAGGGGCCGCAGGAAGCGCGCTCGTTAATCGGTTCAGAATCCGCAGCCTGAGCCATCGGAAATGTTGGAACGGCGGCTTGCGTCGGCTGAAGCCGACCCGTCAAGGCCGGCGCCGGCGTGCATGTCTCGCCTGAAAACCACCCCGCCCTGCGCCGCTGCAAGCAGCACGAACGGCGGGCGGCTCATTTCTTTTTCAGCGTCTCTACCCAATGAATGAAGCCGGACACGTTTTCCCTCGACCGCTCCTCTTCGTCTCCGCGCTCTGCGGCGATGAGGCCGATTTTGCGAACGTCGCCAATTCGGCCGGACGCGGCGCCGGAGAAAAGGTAGGTCTCGGAGTTGTTCTCATCATACTGAACCGAAAACACTAGATCGCCTCCCTCTCGAAACAGGCTCCCGGAAGCTTGTGGGGCCGAGTTTTCGTAATGCAAGGCCTCGCCCTCGGAAGGATTCATCTCGTGGGCCACCAGCCGATAGAGCAGCACGGTGTCCGACAGCCGCTTCACTTCCTCGAACGCAAGCACGGCGTGCACATCGTCCTTCAAGACGCCGACTTCCTTGTGCTTCGAAAGAATGTCGAACATCAGCACATCGCGTCCTTCGAGCTTCTCGGCGCGGATCGACAATCGCGTCGGGTAGCGCGAAGTCGTGCTGATCGCCGCAGGCGCGTCGGCGGCGGGTTGCTTAGGCCAGGTCTCGTAGGCGTATTGCCCCTCGCCCGACCATTCTCCAACGGGCAGCTTCACGCCCGACGGCGCTGCGGCCTTCTGAAACCCCAGTTGCAGCAGGACTGCCGTCCCCGAGACGCAGAACAGGCCCAGCATCAGCGGGCAACGACACAGCAAGTGATTGCGAGTCATGAAATGCCTTCCTTTCAAGAGATGGAGAATCTGACGCCTTCAGTACGGGCCCCGCACGCACAGGCGGGATGCGCCCCGGCACGGTGCGCGCATCCTGCGCAGCGATCCCTCTACTCCGTTGTACAGATGGCGCGCCGAAAAGTGGCGAGCGGCAGAGACCCTCGCTTGCGCTACGGGTTCTGAATGAGCACCAACCCCGCCTTCAGAACCCGTAGCGCCAGCGAGGGCGGCGTCCCAATGAATGTGTCGGACAGGACCAAGTCGGTCATGGCCGTCGTGGATCTCGAAACCGGGCACGGAACCCGTCTCCCCCGCACAGGCGGGGGTCCAGTCCCCATCGGAAAACCGCTGATTCCTTGGCTTCCCCGCAAACAACACGCTGGATTCCCGCCTGCGCGGGAATGACACGCTGGAATCCCGCCTGCGCGGGAATGGCGGGCGGGATTCCGCCTGCGCGAGAATGACAAGCGCCGCCATTCACCACGGACTGCCGAAGCCCCGGAACATCTCCATCCTGTTCATCTTGTTCATCCTGTCCATTCCGAAGTGTTCCTGGCATGATTGAGCGCCCCCTTACTCCCGGCGGCGGCGGGTTTCGCCTTCGAGGAACTTGCGCTCCCGCGAAGTCAGTGAACCCATGCCTTCCTTCGATATCTTGCCGAGAATGCGGTCGAACTCGACGTTGCGGCGCTCGGCCTCCTCGCGGTCGCGGGCGAGTCGCCGCACCGTTTGCGCCGCCCGGCGCCTGGCGAAAAACCCCTGCTTTCGCTGAGTCTGCGTTCCGCCCTCAAACGCCCCGAAGCCACGGGAGAAGTCGTATCCCAGCTCCGATTCGCCGTACGCTTCCTCCTTCGCCATCAACCGGCGCTGGCGGCAGGTCACGTAGCCGAACACGGCCAGGCACAGCAGCCGCACCTCCGACGTGAGCAACGCCACCACGCCGAATCCCGCGGCGCCGAACATGCCGATTGTCGTGGCCATCAGCGTGGCGTGGCGATATCCCCGGCGCTTCCACAGGATGGCGTGCGTGATCTGCCCGCCGTCCATGGGATAGAACGGCAGGAGGACGTTGAACAGCATGAGGATGTAATTTGTGCCGAACACGATCAGCACGACCCACGAGAGCGCGTCGCCGGGACTTAGGCCCGGATCCAGCGGGGTGTACGGGTGGATCGGGTTGAGCGGCACGATGCCGAAATCGCCGAAGCGAATCACGAGGTACGCCGCCGCCAGCAGGCAGATCACGACGTTGACCAGCGGCCCGCAGATCACCGTGACGAAGTGCGCCCGCGGCGTGTGCGGCGGCTGAACGTACGCCAGACCGCCCAGAGGCCACAAGAGAATCTGGTCCGCCTCGCCCCCCATCCAGCGCGCGCCGAAGCAATGCCCGAACTCGTGCAGCAGCACGGACAGGAACAGGATCGCCGACGGCGCGATCGACCAGCCGAAGATGGTCCAGGTCGATCCGCCCTGTTTCGCCGCGTCCGACGCGTCGCGGATCACCTGAAAGACAACCCACAGGATGAAGATGATGTGCAGCCGGATGTCGATGGCGAACACCCGCCCGACCTTCACCGACCAGTTGATCGGGTTGTCCATCGCGTTGTCGGGTCGATATACGCTCATGGCGTCGCCCAGGCTCGAAGGGGAGTCAACGGCGCGTGTAGTCGCCGCGCATGCGATCGGAAATCTCCTGCAGGCGACCGCGCTCCGCGGCCGAGAGCGCGTTGAGGCCTCCCGCCTTGACCTTGCCAAGCAGCGCGTCCAGCTCGGCCTGGTCGCGCTCGTACTCGCTGGGGCGGAACCGCGGCTCGACGGTGACGGTCACGGACGGTCGCGCCGCGGGCCTGCGATGGAAAACCTCCTGCACGCGCTGGCGAAATCCGCGTGAGTCCGACGTGCGACGCCACACCCAGCCCGCGCCGGCGAGAAGACCGACGAGGTGGCACACGTCTCCGCCGGCATTGGGCCCGCGCTGCCAGGCGTTCAGAAAGTACATCGCCCCAAATATCAGCGCCAGCACCCGGATCGGCATGGGAAACAGGCCGTAGAAAATCGACACCCGCATGTGCGGAATCATCACCGCGGCCGCGCCCATCATCGCCAGCACGCAACCTGAAGCGCCCAGCAAGGTGCTCGGCCCGAAGTACCCGACGGCGCAAAGCGCCAAAAAGAGGACGTTGCCCAGCAAGCCGCTGACCAGGTACACGGTTAGCGTCGCGCGCGAGCCAAGCCGCTGCTCCACCGGCGTGCCGAACATCCACAGCCCGAACATGTTCATCGCCACGTGCCAGAAGTTGGCGTGAAGGAACATCGCCGTGACCAGTCGCCAGACCTGCAGGCCCCGCACGCCCCGCGGGAAATCGAGCACGCCCCAATCGTAGATCGGGCTGAGGCCGCCGCCGCGGCGCGGGGAGTTGGTCATCGCGCAGACGAAGAAAATCACCGCGTTGATCACGATGAGCTTGGCGACGACGCTGCCGCGCCACCAGGCGCGCAGCCCGCCGCCGATCGACGGCGCGGACCAGCCGTCGTCATACGAAGCGCCGCGAGCGTATTGTCGATCTTGCCAACCCATGGAAGCTGTTAGCTGCTAGCTGCTAGCTGTTAGCCAGATGCGTAACCTCTCCATCCGGATACTCTCTCTTTCGGAGCCCCGCCCGCGCGATTCCAAGCTTACGCGCGGCGATCCTCGCGGGCGAAATGCATGCCCAGCACCGCCAGCGTCTTGGCGTCCTCGATCCGGGCTTCCGCCAGCCACGTCCGGACAGTCGGGATATCGACCAGTTCCGTGCGGATGTCTTCGCCGGCGTCGAGGTTCTGGCCCACCCAGTGCAACCCTCGCGCAACGAAGGCGTGCATCCGCTCGCTGAGGATGCCGGGGGACATGAAGAACTCGCCCAGCGGCGCCAGCTCCGACGCCCGGTAACCCGTCTCCTCGATCAGCTCCCGGCCCGCGGTGGCAATCGGCTCCTCGCCCGGCTCACGCGTTCCGGCGGGCAGCTCGAGCAGCTCCCGATCCACGGCGCAGCGGTAATTGTGGATCATCACGACCCGGCCATCGTCGAGGAGCGGCAGGATCACCACCGCACCCGGATGCAGCACGATTTCGCGCGCGAACGTCTCGCCGCCGGCGCGTTCGTAAGTCCGTCGCTCCACCCGAAACAGCCGGGCGCGGAGCAGTTCCTCCGTTTGAATGCAAGGGTTTCTGCGCTGCACGACGCCACCGCCTCCGTGCCGTGAATTATAGGTCGCGTCGCACGCACGGGCAAAGCAACGTTCGCCGTTGAACAGCCGGATCTCGGCAGCGCATGGCACAGCGGACGGGTGGCACGGTCTGGCGTACTCGCCAGGCCGTGGCGGCTGGGTGGCATGGCTTCATGCGCAGCGGGTAGCCATGCCGAGCCACACATGCGAAATCGAACCCCACATGGGAATCCACATGCTCACGCCGAGTACGGCGAGAGCATGCCACCCTCCGGGGTGTAGGGTGGGATGCGGCTGGGTGGCATGGCTTCACGCGCAGCGGGTAGCCATGCCGAGCGGCGCCTGCGGGATCAGATGCTCACGCCGACTGGCGCCTGGGTGATCACATGCTCACGCCGAGTACGGCGAGAGCATGCCACCCGGCGCGCCGTTCATCGGGCGCATGATCCGCCGCGCGATCAGATGTCGCCGGACACCACGGCGCTGAGGTCGGCGGCGATGTCGCGCAGCACGGCGAGCGGGTGCTGGTCGCCGTTGATTGTGGCGATCAGGCTCTTGGGATACGCGGACAGAACCGGGCGGGTCTCCGCGTCGTACACTTCGAGGCGTCGGCGAATCACGGCCGGGTCGGCGTCGTCCGGGCGGCTGGCTTTCAGCGCGCGGGCGCTGAGGCGGGCGACGAGCGCTTCGCGGTTCTCAACAACAAGATAGATGATGCGCCGCACGTCGATCGCGTCGCGAAGCTGTTCCACCTGCGCGAGCGTGCGGGGAATGCCGTCCAGTAGGAGCAGATGATACCCAAGGCGCACCTGCCCGGCCTCGACCAGCGCGTCCACGTGCCGGCGGAAGAGCCGCACGGTGAAGGCGTCGGGCGCCAGCAGCCCTTTGTTTGAGTACGAGAGGAACTCCCGGCCCATCTCCGACGTCTTGTCGAGGGCGCGAAAAATGTCGCCCATCGCCAGGTGCACGAGGTTGGGAAGCCGCCCGAGGACCGTGCCCTGCGTGCCCTTGCCGGTCCCCGGTCCGCCGAACATCAGGATGGATGGAAAGCCTCTCACGCCACGTCTCCCGTCATCCGGCGGGCCGAAGTCGCCAGGCCTCGTAAGCGTCCTTCAGCGCCGGATCGAGCACGACGATGTTCGCCTCTTCGAGCAGACGGCGGTAGAGCCGCGGCAGCGCCTCGTCCTGCTTCATCCGCGACAGCCGCCGGCGAACGTCCTCCCGAGCGGCCGCGTCCGGCGCTTCCAACGCGGGCAGCCGCTGCTCGAGCGTGAGCACATGATACCAATGCCCGACGCGAAGGGGAGCGGACACCTGACCGGCGGACAGGGCAAACGCCGCCTCGCGCAGGATCGCCGGAACCCGCTCGTCGCCCCGCGTAAACGGTTCGAGCAATCCGCCTCGCGCCGCTGTGCCCGCGTTGCCGCTGAGCCGTCCGGCCACATCCATGAACGCCGCTCCGCCGCGCAGCTCCCGCAGCACCGCGTCCACCTGCGCCGGCGTCGCCACCTGAACATGCCGGACCTGCACGCGCTCCCCGCTGCGCGCCCGCAATTCTCGCTCCACTTCTTCATCGGACACCGTCGTTTCCCGCTCGATCAGCTTGCGCAGCATCGCCTGACGCCGAACGCCCAGCCGGAACTGCGCCAACGGGACGTTGCGCTCTGCAAGAACGGCTTCGAGCACGCGCTCGCCCTCGCGGCGATCGGGCGCCGCGCCGGTGACGGCGTGGAGCGGATCAGTCATGTCGGCGAGCAAGGTCTGATATTCCAGCTCCACGTCTTCCTCGCGCACGACCAGTCCGCGGCGCTCCAGCTCCTGCTGGGCGCAGATTGTGACGGCGAGTTCCTCAAGCAGCGCCGGACCGTGGAAGCGAATCAGCAGATCGACGAGCTGCTCGCGTCCCACGCCGCGTCCGCCCTCGAGCATGGCCACGGGGGCGGCCCCCGGAGGGGAAGTCGCGTCGCCAAGGACTGCGCCTGCGCCGGCGCCACGAGATGAGCCCGGCGAACCGACGCCGGCGCTCCATTCATCTGCAACCGATCGAGGAGCGGGAGCGGAAGACGGCGCGGTCGCACAGGACCACGGCAGCGCGACGGCGGCCGCCAGGCAGATGGCGGCTATCATGCGGACGTCGGATCTCCTGCGGATGGCGGCAGCCCTGCGCACGGCGGCGGCGACTTCCGGGAGGCGCGTTAGCGTAAGAGACGTGCGCTTCATACAGTGAGTGACGATATCGGGCGCGGCAACCAGCGTCAATTCGTGTTGATCGCCGACGGAAGGCGCGTTGAGCAGCGCACGTTCGGGTTGCGTGCAACGGTTGGGAGCGTTGGTTTGCACGGATGCGAGCCGGGTGGGACGGATGCGAGTGTCGGCTTGCACGGATGCGAGAGTCAGCTTGCACGGTCGGCTTCAGCCGACCAGCGCGGGCCACCCACTTCAGTTGGTGGAGGGCGTGAAGCCCCTTCCTGCTTTCAGCCGGCTTCAGCCGGGCTTGGAGTGGATGCGTTCGGTCCCCTCGAAAAGGCCGGCTGAAGCCGGCTCCCTTTTTCCGCTAACGCTCGGTCCACCAACTGAAGTTGGTGGCAAACACCGACCGGCTGAAGCCGGTCATCAGCCAAGGAGCCAGCCGCAGGGATGTTGACGCGGGGATGCTGCCGCGTTTCATGCCCGTTTCTCCAGGCGAGTCGGCGGCGCACCCAGCCTGCCGTTTCTGAATCACGCACGCGACGCGCCGATGAGTGAGCGATAGAATCCCTGCGGGCTTCCTGCCGGACGCGGTTTGAACCGGCGGGCGACGGGCATCGACGCGAGTGGCCGTGGAGCGACATGGATGAATCCGAGAATGCAGGAGCTGCGCCGGCTGGGTCAATCCGTGTGGTGCGACAACATCAGCCGGACGATGATCGACTCCGGCGAACTGGACCGTCTCATCGCGTCCGGCGTGACCGGCGTGACGTCGAACCCGACGATCCTCATGAAGGCCATCACCGGCGGGCGCGCGTACGATCGCCTGCTCGACCCGCTGCGGGGTTCATCGGCGTCGGACCTCGACGTGTATGAAGCGCTCGTCCTGCCGGACATCCGCGACGCGGCCGATCGGCTTCGGCCCGTTTACGACCGCACGGACGGCGTGGATGGATACGTCAGCCTCGAAGTCAATCCACATCTGGCGGGGGACACGCGCGGCACGATCGAGCAGGCGCGCCGCCTGCACCGCGAGGTCGCCCGCCCCAACCTGATGATCAAAGTCCCCGCCACGCCGGAAGGGCTGCCCGCCATCGAGACGCTGCTGGGCGAAGGGATCAACGTCAACGTCACGCTCATCTTCTCGCTGGACATGTACGAGCGCGTCATGCAGGCGTACCTCGCCGGGCTGCAGCGGCTCCTTGCCGGGGGGGGGGATGCGTCGCGCGTCGCGTCGGTGGCGTCGTTCTTCGTCAGCCGCGTCGATTCGCTGGTGGACAAGCGGCTCGAGGGGATGAAGAAGGCGGGGCAGCCGGTGGATGATCTGTTCGGGCGCGCGGCCATCGCCAACGCCAAGCTGGCCTACGCCGCGTTTCAGAGGGTGTTTCAAGGCGGCGCGGCGTTTGCCGCGCTGCGCGCCCGGCGCGCCCGGGTTCAGCGCCCGCTGTGGGCCAGCACCAGCACGAAGAACCCGGCATACCGCGACACGATCTACGTGGACGAGCTGATCGGCGCGGAGACGGTCAACACGCTCCCGCCGGCGACGATCGAAGCGTTCCTCGATCACGGCACGCCGGCGCTCTCGCTTCAGCGGGGCCTTGCGGAGGCGTCCGTCGCGCTCAAGCGGCTGGCGGCGCTGGGCATCGACATGGACGAGGTCACGGACACGCTGCGGATCGAGGGCGTCAAGCTCTTCGCCGACTCCTTCGACGAGCTGCTCGCCAACATCGCCGGGCAGCGCCGCGTGGCCGCGCGCGTGTGAACCTGGTGCTGCGGACGAAGAAGCTCGGGGCGTCTCAGGGCGCGCTCAACCATAACAGGAGCACTTCGAAATCGACAGGATGAACAAGATGAACAGGATGGAGATATTTCGAGCCTTGGGCCGCGGGATTGCGTCCATCCTGTTCATCTTGTTCATCCTGTCCATGCATTGAATACATTTTCAGTCCTTTCTCGATCGCTGCACGTAGCGACACCGTCCGCGGCATCACTGGCGCCCGCGCAGCTTTGGCGCTGTCAAATACACGCGCGTGGCAAGTCCCGCGTCGCCTACGAGGTTCTCCAGCGCCGTGCGCATGGCGCGGGTCCAGCAGAAGCCTGAGTCCGGCGGCAGCCCGGGGATGTTGAGCGGAATGTCCTCCGCTGCGAGGTCGTCGAGTGACACGGCCACCAGCGGCGCGGGGGATCGCGCCAGAAAGCCATGCACGGCAGTGACGAGGATCGGCAACCTCGATGCGTCGGGCTCGCCCGCCGGCGTCACGGGAATCGTGAAATCCCGCGGCAGCAGCCCTTCCGCCTTGAGCCGTCGGATCAGCAGGTCGCAGTCGCGTCGCCGTTCGTGCATCTGCTTCCGAGCGGCGCGGCGAAGGGACACTGCGGACGAAGCGGAGTCGCGCAAGCCCCGGTCGATCATCCGCCGGCGGATGTCCTCCCCGCTGACAAATCCGGCGAGCGGCGGCAGGTCGTGCGTGCCCGCGACGAGCAGCGCGTGGTTGGACATCGAGCGGGCCGCGCGGAAGGCGCCGCGGCGCGTGCGCTCGAAGTGCAGCACGCGCGTGGAGAGAATGCCGCGGCGCCTCAGCTCGCGCGGAACCTGCGGCGGGACCGTGCCGAGGTCTTCGCCGACGACCACCACCCGGTTTCGACGGCTCTCCAGCGCCAGGATGCCGAGCAGATCGTCCGACGGGAATCGCACGTAACCCCCGCGGCGGCCGCTCAGGCCCTGGGGAATCCAATACTGGCGAAAGAGGCCCATCACGTGGTCGATGCGCAGCATCCCGCCGCCGCGCATGTTCGCGCGCAGCAGCCGAATCCAATACTCGTATCCTGTCTCGCGCAGCGCGAGCGGGTGCAGCGGAGGGAAGCGCCAGTCCTGCCCGTCGCGCGCCATCGGATCCGGCGGCGCGCCCATCGTCGCGCCGGCCACGAAGAGCGGCGGTGTCCCTTCTCCCGCGGAACTAGGCAACGCCGGCGCGGAAGCCAGCAGCGCCGGCGCGGAAGCCTGAAGCAACTGGGCAGGAGATTGCGCCTCCCACGTGTCGAATCCGCCGCCGTCCGAGCCGACGGCCAGATCATGATACAGCCCGAGCGTCATGCCCGCGGACTGCGCCCTGGCGTGGGCGTCCTCAACCTGCCGATCCGTCTCGAACTGGAGATAGCGATGAAACTCCACGTCGTCGGCGAAGCGCCGCCTGAACTGCGCGACGGCCGGGGAGCGCGGATCGCGGAACTGCGCAGGCCACCGTCGCCAATCCGCGGGAAGGTCTTGCCTGAACGAGTGTCGGTCGGCGAGCGCCATGAACGTGGCGAAGTCCTCCAGCATCCGCCCGCCGGCCTCGACGTAACGCGCATACTCCCGCCCTCGCGCGGAGGATCGCGCCATGTGCCGATGCTTGAACTCGGCAAACAGCAGCCGGAGGACTTCCTCCTTGAGTTGGATGACGTGTTCGTATGACACGAGGCCGCCGCCGTCGGGCGAGGCCATGCGCCGCACCCTGTCGAGGCGCTCCCGAAACCCCGGCGAGCCGACTCTTGTCCGTGCCCGATCGGACACGCGGAACTCCGGCACGCGTTCGACGTCGAGGTAGATCGGGTTGCGAAACAAGCGGCTGGTGGGCGAGTACGGGCTGAAGTCGTATCCACGGTTGGCGGTCGCGTGGAGGGGATTGAGGCCGATGAACTCCGCGCCGCATGAAGCGCCCCACGCGGCAAGTTTCCCCAGATCGGCCAGATCGCCGATGCCCCAGTTGCGCCTGCTGCGCAGCGTGTAGAGGTGAGTCCAGAGCCCGCACGCGCGCCGATCACCCAGGGGTCCGTGAGGCTTGCGGCGGGCTGCTCTTCGCCCCGGAAGGGGCGCTGGAATGTAGCCACGGGTGGAGCCGCCGCAGGCGGCGGAACCCGTGGCATCGGATGAAAAACAAGACCGCCCCGGATGGGGCGGAGGAAGCGCGGCCTCGCATGGGATCGCCCGCGACATCGCCTCGACCCCTTCGGGGTCGCGGTCCGATGCGCAGGGTGACCACCACGAGTTCCGCTCCGACCTGAAGGTCATCGCTCCACCCGTGGCTACAATCCTCGGCCCCGATGGGGCCGCAGATACTGTCTTGCACCCATCACCCAGCGCCTCGCGCCATGTCCAGCAGGTTTGCGGGCAGAGAATGAGCGACTGCCGCGCCGATAGCGTTCGGCCATCCAGCCGTGCGTCGAAGCGAACGTGGTGGTACCCCAACGGCAGATCGGCGGGGAGGCGAATCTTCAACGTCTCAAGGCCATCAATGCGCTGCTTCGCCCCCGACAATTCCACGACGCCGTCGGACTCCAGCGTCACCTCAATGCGCCAGCTCAGCTTCCCCGCACCCTCGGGACATCGCACCTCGACGCACGCGCCTTGCCCGGGGCGCAGCGTCTGAACGGACACGGGCGGCAGCAGTCTTCCGCGCTCAAGCTGTTCCAGTTCAGCGAGCGCCTGTCGCGCGGCGGGTGCCGTGGAGACGTCGAAGCCCATGGCGCCGAGCAGAGCGGCGCGCGTCGTGGCGGTCATGCGCACCACGCGTCCGGCCACGTCGCGGTATTCGCGGAGAATCCCGGCTCGATCCGCCAGCGCCAGCACGTCGGAACGCGAGGGCATGTCAATCCGCCGGGGCCAGGATGAGCGCTCCCAGCGGAGGGAGGTTCACGATGACGGACTGCTGAAATCCATGCCAGGGCACCGACTCGGTCTTCAGCTCGGCGATCACGCGATAGCCGCTGCCGCCGTAGGCCTTGTCGTCCGAGTTGAGCCGCTGCACATAGCGCCGCGAGGGCGGCACGCCGATGCGATACCCGTCGCGCGGGACGGGCGTGAGATTGAGCACCACGACCAGCAGCTCCGACCCCTGCCGCCGCAGATACGCCAGCACGGACTGGTCCCGGTCGTGGCAGTCGATCCAGGAAAAGCCGGACGCATCCGGATCGCAGTACCACAGGCAGGAGGACTCGGCGTACAGTCGCCCGAGATCCTCCATAAATCGCGATAAACCCGCGCGGCGCGGGTCTTTCTCAAGATGCCAGTCGAGGCTGCCGTCGCAGTGCCACTCGTTCGACGGCGCCAGCTCCGTGCCCATGAACAGCAGCTTCTTGCCGGGCCGTGTGTACTGATACGCCAGCAGCGTCCGCAGATTGGCGAACTTCCGCCACTCGTCGCCCGGCATCTTCTCCAGCAGCGACCGCTTGCCGTGCACCACTTCATCGTGCGAGAGCGGATTGACGAACCGTTCGGAGTGCTCGTACAGCATGGCGAACGTCAGGTCGTTGTGATGGTACCGGCGGTGAATCGGATCACGCTGGAAGTACTCGAGCGTGTCGTGCATCCACCCCATGTTCCATTTGAACGTGAACCCCAGCCCGTTCTGCGAGACCGGGCGCGTCACGCCCGACCAGCCCGTGGATTCCTCCGCGATGGTGAAGCAGCCGGGGCATTCCTCGCGCACGGCCTCGTTGACGGCGCGCAGCAGCTCCAGCGCGCCCAGGTTCTCCTTGCCGCCGTGCCGATTGGGGAGCCATTCCCCTTCGCCACGGCTGTAGTCGAGGTAGAGCATCGACGCCACGGCGTCCACGCGCAGCCCGTCCACGTGGAACTCCTTGAGCCAGTACAGCGCGTTGGCGAGCAGGAAGTTGCGCACCTCGTGGCGGTCGTAGTTGAAGATCAGCGTGCCCCAGTCCGGGTGCTCGCCGAGGCGCGGATCGTCATGCTCGTAAAGCGCCGTCCCGTCGAAGCGGCGCAGCGCGAAGTCGTCGCGCGGAAAGTGCGCCGGAACCCAGTCGAGAATCACGCCGATGCCATGCTGGTGGCAGTAATCGACGAAGAAGCGGAAGTCGTCCGGCGTGCCGTAGCGCGAGGTCGGCGCATAGTACCCCGTGACCTGGTAACCCCACGAGAAGATGTACGGATGCTCGGCCACGGGCATCAGCTCGACATGGGTGAAGCCCAGCCGCTTGAGGTGCTCGACGAGGCGCGGGGCGATTTCGCGATACGTCAGCGGACGGTTGCCCTCCTCAACCACTCGACGCCACGAGTGCAGGTGCAGCTCATACGCCAGCATCGGCTCGCGCAGGACGTCGCGCTGCCGCCGACGCTTGATCCACTCGCCGTCGCCCCACGCATGTCCGCTGGAAAACACGCGCGAGGCCGTCCGCGGCGGCGTCTCCATCGACTGGGCCATTGGATCCGTTTTGAGGCGGAGGAACCCGTCCTTCGTCCTGATTTCGTACTTGTAGACAGCCCCCGCCTCGATGCCCGGAATGAACAGCTCGAACACGCCCGACGCGCCGAGCTGGCGCATCGGATAGACGCGCCCGTCCCAACGGCAGAACTCGCCCACCACGCTGACGCGCAGCGCGCCCGGCGCCCAAACGGCGAACGCCGTCCCCGTCACGCCCTCCACCACGCGCGGATGCGCCCCGAGCCATTCCCACAGGCGGCGATGCGTGCCTTCGCCGAAGAGATGCAGGTCGATGTCGCCCACGGTGGGCAGGAAGCGATACGGGTCGTCGCGCTCCCACGTCGATTCATCCGCGAAGCCGAACCGGATGCGGTACACCAGCGGCAGGGCGGATTTGTCTAGAAACGCGTCGAACAGCCCGCCCTCGGCCGCGAAGGCCATCTCGACGAGCCGACCGCCTTCCAGCACGACCCAGGCCTTTTTGGCGCCCGGGTGAAACGCGCGAACCACCACGCCCTCGCGCGGGCCGATCTTGCACGGGTGTGCGCCGAGAAGGCGATGGGGATCGTTGTGCGCGCCGTCGCGCAGCCGCGACCAGTCGGGGAAGTCGAAAGGCGGATGGGCCGTCTCAATCCAGCGAGAAGGGTCAGGACGCGGCTTCATGGACGTGCTGCCTTTTCGCATGGTTGTCGATCAGTTCATTCCTGCTTGGCGTGTCAGCGGTCAGCAGGTCGGAGACCTGCTGGACCTTCGGCAGGTCAGAGACCTGCCCCACCTTGGCAGGTCACAGACCGGCCCTACCTCGGCAGGTTCTGCGCTCTGCGTGCCGGGTGGCATGCTCTCGCCGTACTCGGCGTGAGCATGTGGTCGCCCCTGCACCGTTCGGCATGGCTACCCGCTGCGCGTGAAGCCATGCCACCCAGTTCAAGCCATGCCACCCAGTTAAGCCCTACCACCCTGCCGGCCGGGATGCTCTTGTCCCCCGCTTATAAACCCGATATTAACCCACGCGGCTCGGACCTCCAAGAACGATCGGATCAGGCGTGCAGGATTCTCCGGCCTGAGCCTGCGGGAACCTCGGCGCGAGAGTGGCGGAACCGAGAGGGCGGGCGACTCGCCTTCGCTTCTGGACAGGCAGAACTTGCGTATGGATACCTCGCGGCGAATCGCGTACTTCTGCATGGAAGTGGGCTATCAGGCGACCATGCCCACCTATACCGGTGGGCTGGGCATCCTCGCGGGCGACACGCTGCGATCCGCCGCCGACCTGCGCCTCCCCGTCGTCGCCGTCACGCTCCTGCATCGCCGCGGCTACTTCCGGCAGATCCTCGACGCCGCCGGCAGCCAGGCCGAGGAGACGGAACGCTGGAACGTCTCCGACTATCTCAAAGAGCTTCCTGTCCGCATTACCGTCACCGTCGAAGGCCGCACCGTCCACGTCCGCGGCTGGCAGTTCGACGTGATGGGCGCGACCGGGCATCGCATCCCGCTGTACTTCCTCGACACGATGCTGGAAGCCAACAGCGAATTCGACCGCACGCTGACGGACCACCTCTACGGCGGCGACGCGCATTACCGCTTGTGTCAGGAAGTCGTTCTCGGCATCGGCGGCGTGCGGCTGCTGCGGG
The DNA here is from genome assembly GCA_964526695.1 of uncultured Phycisphaeraceae bacterium. Classification (GTDB taxonomy): domain Bacteria; phylum Planctomycetota; class Phycisphaerae; order UBA1845; family UBA1845; genus JABWBH01. The sequence goes on along the minus strand of CAZGJA010000077.1, from coordinate 2,055 downwards.
CGCTGGGTTACAAATCGCTCGAAAAGTTCCACATGAACGAAGGGCACGCGGCCCTTCTCGCGGCCGAGCTGCTCGATGAACGCACGCGCGTCGAGGGGCGCCACGACCCGCGCCCCGAGGATGTCGAGGCCGTCATGCGCCAGTGCATCTTCACCACGCACACGCCCGTCCCGGCGGGGCACGACGAGTTTCCCGCCGCGCAGGCGTCCGCCGTGCTCGAGCCGCGCCTCGTCAACCTGCTCACCAAGGTCGGGTGCTTCGACACGGGGCTGAACATGACGCACCTGGCGCTGAAGCTCTCCGCGCTGGTCAACGGCGTCTCGCGGCGCCACGGCGAAGTCTCGCGCCGCATGTTCAGCGGCCAGACGGTGGACTCGATCACCAACGGCGTGCACGCCCGCACGTGGGTCAGCCCCGAGCTGGCGCGCATTTTTGACAAGTACCTGCCGCTGTGGCGCGAGGAGACGTTCACGCTGCGCCAGGCGATGCGCGTGCCGAACCACGAGCTGTGGGCGGCGCACGTGCAGGCCAAGATCCGCCTGCTCGATTATGTCAGTCGCACGACCGGCATCGTCATGGACCCGGAGGTCTTCACCATCGGCTTCGCCCGCCGCATGGCCGCATACAAGCGCGCCGACCTGTTCCTGCACGACATCGAGCGGATCAAGCAGATTCAATCCGCCGCAGGTCCGATTCAGATCGTGTACGCCGGCAAGGCCCACCCGCGCGACACCGGCGCGAAGGAGATCATCAAGAAGGTCTTCGCCGCGCGGCAGGCGCTGCTGCCCGAGATCAAGATGACCTTCCTGACCAACTACGACATGCAGGTCGGGGCGCTGATGACCTCCGGCGTCGATGTCTGGCTCAACACGCCCGAGCCGCCGATGGAGGCGTCCGGCACCAGCGGGATGAAGGCGGCCATGAACGGCGTGCCGAGCCTTAGCGTCCTGGACGGCTGGTGGATCGAAGGCTGCATTGAAAACGTCACCGGCTGGGCCATCGGGCGCGACCGCGACGGCGCCGACAGCGGCGTGGATCGCGCCCGCGCCGCCGAGATGATCTACGACAAGCTCGAGCACGTCATCCTGCCCATGTACTACCACGACCGCGACCGCTACTTCGACATCATGCGCCACGCCATCGCCATCAACGGCGCCTACTTCAGCACCCAGCGCATGGTCCATCAGTACGCGGTGAAGATGTATTTCCGGTGAACGGAGTCTCCAGTTGGCTCCGGTTGCCGGGCTTTGGAACGGCATGAACTTACGATCGTGCCGGGAAATCGTCGGGAGGCTCTGTGCCCCGGAGGGGCATCCGAGAATAGCCCAGCGATTCGTCCCTAAGTTTACCCACATCTCGCGCGCTCCACGGCCAGCACGCCGAGCATCGTGTTTTCGAGTTTGGCCCATCCGCGCCAGAGCACCAGCCAGCTCGGCGGGTGATCGTGCTTGCGGTTCTGGTGACCGCCGAGGCGCGCCACGGCCATGTAGAATTCGTGAACCGTTAGATATCGCGACGCCCCGTATCGCCAGGCGGATATCACCTCCACGTAGCGCTTCGGCGCCACCGTCGACGCCGGTTGGGTGAGGCGCTTCGGTTCATACGTCACCGCCGCCGGGGTCATATTGCAACTCGCCGGGGCCACGTCGAGTCTCGCGAGTCGGTGTCCCGAGTCCGCGTTTGGACCGGAGCTGTGCCGTTTGAGCCTGACGCGCGCATGCAACCCCACGCGGGCGGGCCCCGGGGAGTGAGCATCGGCGGCTACTTCCGGCTTGGACTGCCGTGCCGAGCTGGTCACAGCGGGAGGACGACAGGGCGACTTACGCTGAACACCCGGCGCGAGCCTGAAGTTATCGAACTGATCTCCGGGCCTCCCTTTTTGGCTGCAGCGCTTGTCCGGATGACGGGGAGGGCGGGGTGGTTTGGCGGCTGCGCGAATGGCTTTGTTTGGTGAAAAAGAAGATGTTAAAACGCGCGCATTCGAACGGCGACGGTTGCGGATTCCTCGATGTTTCTGGTGATTCACACCCGCCGAATGCGCGCAGCATTGCGCAT
>CAZGJA010000076.1:0-46616 GCA_964526695.1 uncultured Phycisphaeraceae bacterium | reverse complement strand
CATGGTTCGTGAAATCGCGGGAGCGATCCTGCCGCGTTTCGGATTGCAAAAGACGATGCAAAACTGGAGAGCCATCGCACGGGGCCTGTGCGACGCCCCGAGGAAACGAAAAAGACAGTCGTTAAGTTAACGCTTATGGGGCTGTGCCCGCCTGCCGCGCGCGGAGGCGAAGCGAACGGCGGGCATAGCCCGCCCTACGGGTTGAATGGCGACAACGGACGATTGCTAAGAGGCGTCGAACACATGGAGGGTTCTCGTGGCTGAAGTTTATGACTCGATCGATCAGCTTCCCGACGGGCTTCTCGAATCCTGCGGCGAGATGCCGCTGCCGACGACGCTGCTGATGTGTCCGCCCACCTACTTCGACGTGGTGGACGTGAAGAACCCGCACATGGAGGGCAGCCTGGGGCGGGTGAACTTCGAGCTGGCGGATCGTCAGTGGCAGGAGGTGCGCGACGCGTTCATTCGCTGCGGCGCACGCGTCGAGACGCTGGAACCTCTTGAGAACTGCGAAGACATGGTTTTCTGCGCCAACCAGACGCTCGCGGGTCTGGATGTTGAAGGGCAGCGACTCTGCCTGCTGAGCCAGATGAAGCACCCGTCGCGGCAGCGCGAAGTGCCCGCCTTTGCGGATTGGTTCGCGGCGCAGGGCTATCAGGTCGAGCATCTGCCGGGCGAGGAGCTGTTTGAAGGCAGCGGCGACGCCGTGTGGCATCCGGGGCGGTCGCTCATCTGGGGCGGATACGGCTTCCGCACGGACCCGGCGGTGTACGAGGCCGTGAGCGATTATTTCGCCGCGCCCGTGCTGCGGCTGAAGCTCCACTCGGATCACTTCTACCATCTGGACACGAGCTTCTGCGCGATCAACGAGCAAACCGCGCTGATCTACCCTCCGGCGTTCGACGAGCAGGGGCTGGGGCTGATCCGCGCGGTATTCTCCGACGTGATTGAAGCGACCGAGCACGAGGCGCTGCGCGGCTTCGCGTGCAACGCCACGCCGATCGGGGGCCGCTGCGTGGTGATTCAGCGCGGCAACGCCCGCACCGTCGCACAACTGCGCGAGCGCGGGCTGGAGGTGCACGAAGTCGATACCTCGGAGTTCATGAAATCCGGCGGCAGCGTGTTCTGCATGAAGATGTACGTGTTTTAAAAGGCGAATGGCGAATAGCGAATGCGGCATAGCTGAGACGCGACGGTGAGAGGGCGACCCGGTTACGGATGTGCGACGAGAGGGCGTACCGATCGGCTGGACCGGACACGTGGTCGGGCGGATCATGCCGCCGGATCGCAGGTCCGGGTGGCGGCGCAGGGTCAACGCGGTCGCCCGCAAGAAGGAGGTTCTCCCTGTGGGTTCGCGCGTGGAGCGCGAATCACGCAGTAACTCCACTCCACTTTTCAGAGGAGACTCCCCATGTCGCGCCGATTCCCTCTCGATTCCCGTCCCCTTGGCGCCCCCGGTCGCCTTCGCACTCTTCGCCGAAACCGCGTCGGTTGGCTTGTCCTCGCCTTTTCCGGGTTGGTTGTGGGCGGCATCGCCGTTTCGATTCCGAGCTGCGCCGCCTCGATGCCCAATGGCGACTTTAACGATCTTTTCGATCCCGGCGTCACCACGGGCGGCACGAAGGACATGGCCTACGCCCGGCAGATCATCGAAGACGGCGACATCCCCGATCCCGACGCGGTCACCGTGGAAGGGCTGCTCTCCGAACATGACATTCCCGTGGAGGAGCCTCCGGCCGCTCCGGTGCTGTACAGCACGGTGACGACCGCGTGGAATCAGGATTTTGAGACGATCCTGCCGCTGGCGACGGTGGCGGTGGGACTGGGCACAACGATCAACGCGGGCGAATTCACGCGGCAGCCGCAGAACCTCTGCCTCGTCATCGACCGCAGCGGATCCATGAACGACTCGATCGACGCGGGTACCGGCACGTCCAAAATCGCCGCAGTGAAGATTGCCGTGGACCGGCTGCTGGCGAACCTCACGGCTGATGATCGCGTCAGCATCGTCTCGTTCAACGACGGTGCGCGCGTCGATCTGTCCCCGACATCGGGCACGAACGTGGCGGCCATCAAGGACGCCCTCGATCAGATCGACGCCGACGGCTCGACGAACCTGCACAACGGGCTGGCCCGCGGATACCGCCTCCTCGACGAGCATCCCGCGACGGGCAATCAGGATCGGCTCCTCGTGTTCACCGACGCCCTCCCGACCGATGGTCCGGGCACGACCGAGGCGTTTCTCGACTTGATGGAGGATTACGCCGCGGAGGACATCGGCGCGACGGTGTTTGGGGTCGGGCTGGATTTCGGCGAGGAGCTGGCGCAGGACATCGCACAGGTGCGCGGCGGGAACTTCTTCTACCTCAACGATTTCGACCGCATCGTCTCGGTTTTCGACGACGAGTTCGACTATCTCGTCACGCCGATCGCATATGACGTCGAGCTGCGCGCGACGATCGACTATGCCTGGGACGTTCAAGACGTGTACGGCCTGCCGGGCGTGGATGAGTTGGGACATGTTCTGGAGCTGAACGTCCCGACGTTGTTCTTCAGCACGCGACAGGGCGGCGGCGCGATTCTGATCCGCCTGCGGGCCGGGTCGCTGGTCAACTTCGAGGAGCCGGCCGCGATCGGCACGGTGCAGTTCAGCTTTCAGAACGCCGAGGGCAACGTCACGACCATTACCAACCCGATCGAACTGCCGGCGGGACTCAGCGAGGACGGCTCGCAGTCTTACTTCCCGACGCCGGCCTCGCAGCGCGCGGTGTTGCTGCTGAACACGGCGCTGACGCTCAAGGCCGCTTGCACCGACGCTTATTCGCGCTGGTACTGGGACGATGCGGATTACCTGCGCGCCGCCGATCGGCTGACGGAGTTTCTGCCGTATTTTGACGGACTGGCGGAAGGATTGGATGACCGCACGTCGGACAACTCGCGGGCGTTGTCGCAGGAGCGGGTCGTGATCGAGAAGCTGCTGGCGAACGTGGAAAGCCGCATGAGTTCCGGCGGCGAGACGCTGATCGACTGACGCTTTGTCGGGTGGCGCGAATCCGGGGTGCTGGGGCCGTGCGGCGGGATATCCTCATTCATGCAGGGGGCGGCCTTGCATGTCCGGGGGGATGGGCAGGCCCAGTTCGCGGAGGATGGTGGGGGCGACGTCGTAGAGGGTGGGGCCGTTGACTTCTCCACGCGCGGGCACAGCGGGATGGGCGAAGAGGTACATGCCTTGCTGAGCGTGGTTGGCGTCCTCGGCGGCGGCGTCGTCGTCGTAGATGTAGATGGAGTCGCTGCCCAGCCAGCCGGAGGCGCGCCAGCCGAGATCGCCGAGGATGACGATGAGGTCCGGGGCGACGTTGTTGCAGGCTTTGTAGATGGTGTCGGGCTTGTGGCACTTGTTGCCCAGCGGGGCGCCGGCTCGGAGAGCCGGCGGACCGGAGGCAGGTCGCAGACCTGCCCCACCGGGTCGGAGACCTGCCCCACCCTCCGGGGCCGGCATGGCCTCAATGCGACGGATCAAGTCGTTGCGGTAATGCTCATACTCCGCCGGCTCGACGACGCCCAGCGGCTCGCGGCCCTTCAGGTTGATAAAGATCTGCCCGTAATACCCCGGCGAGGCGAACGCCCTTGTCTTTGACCAGTCCACGTCTTTGGCATCAAACCGTTGTTTCGGTGTCGGCGGGGACTTCATCACCAGGTCGCCCTGCTGCATCAGCCACTGGTTCAGCAGCACCCCGCCGTGCAGCACGCGGGCGCCGTGATCGCTGACGACCCAGATGGCCGTGGTTTGCAGGTCGATCTGCGCCAGCGTCTCCCCAATCTGCCGGTCCACTTCGACGTAGTAATCGTGAATCGCGTTTTCGAGCCGGTGACCCGGCACGTGGTTGCGATGCGCCGGGTCCATGAAGCTCCAGAAGCCGTGATGCACGCGGTCCGTGCCCATCTCGACCATGAACATCAGATCCCACGGCTTGGTCCGCATGAGATGCCGCACGACGTCGAAGCGGCGGCGCGTCATGGTGTAGATGCCGTCGAGGATGACCTGCTTGTCGGCGCCGCGCGGCATGGGCACGTCCACCAGGTACTCGCCGACGAGCTGCTCAATCTCCTGGCGAAGCTGCGGCGGGTGGGTGTACTGGATCGAGGCATCCGCAGTCGTTGGGGTCAGGAAGCTGGTGATCATGCAGCCGCGGATGGGTCGGGTGATCGGGTACGTCTCCGGCACGCCGATGATGAGGCTGTCGCGCTCGTGCCGCGTGAGGATGTCCCACAGGCGCGGCTCCTTGACGCGCAGCGACGTGCAGATCACCCAGCCGTCGTACGAGCGGTCCTTGCGGTCGCGGAAGCCGTAAATGCCCAGCGTGCCGGGGTCTTTGCTGGCGGTCATGCAGCTCCACGCGGGCACGGTGACCGGCGGCATCGAGCTGGTCATCCGCCCCCACGTTCCCCGCTGCATCAGCGCGCGCAGGTTCGGTAGATCCTGAACCCATCGCTCAAAGCACAGCGACGGCTCCAGGCAGTCCAGACCGAACACGGCGACTTTCGAGATCGCGGCCACGCTTAGCTCGCTTGGTTGATTCATGTCTTCCAGATCGCAGGTCAGTGAGGATCATCTTCCCTTCAGCGCGGGTCAAGAGCGGCTCCCTGCCGCGAGACCGGAAGGTGTGCCCAGAAATCCGAGCAAGTCGCAAGTCCACCGCCATCGGCGTTCCTGCCGGCACCCTCGCGGGTCCGCGATCAAGCCTTGACGACACGGCCGAAATCATGGGCGCACGCGGCGCCCGCATCGCCTGTATAGGACCGGCTTCAGCCGGTCGGTGATTGCCACCAACTTGAGTTGGTGGGAAGGAAGTTCACGAAACATGGGAGCCGGCTTCAGCCGGGCTTTCCGCGGGTGCCGAATGCATCCAATCCAAGCCCGGCTGAAGCCGGCTGGAAAAGAGCGGTGGCTGCACGTACCCCACCAAGTGACGTTGGTGGAACGCGCGGGTCGGATGAAGCCGACCGCCGATGGCCCTGAAAGAGTGGGCACACCCAGACCAGACGCAAGGCTCGCGGATGCCCAGAGTTGGCCTGACTTGACGGCGGGGAGACGGCAGAGGCGTTTTATGGGAGTTGTTTTCATTCATTTTTGAAACTTCGCAATGGTAGCGCCGCTGGCCTTCCCTTAGAATCCTCCGGGTTGGCGGTGAGGCGGGAAATCATGCGCGTGGCGGAAAGCTGCACTTCGATCCGGGAGCGGCTGGTCGAGTTCTCAAGGGAGTTCGACCGCTGGCTGGATGCTGCGCTGAGCGCCGCCGAGGGCGTGCCCCAGCGACTGCTTGATTCCATGCGTTACTCGGCGCTGGCGCCCGGCAAGCGCATCCGGCCATTCGTGCTGGTTCGCTCGTGCGAACTCGCGGGCGGCGCGCGCGAGGATACGCGGGCGGCCGCGGCGGCGATCGAGTGCGTTCACGCCTTCAGCCTGATTCACGACGACCTGCCCGCGATGGATAACGACGACATTCGCCGCGGTCAGCCGACCAACCACCGGCGCTTCGACGAGGCCACGGCGATTCTCGCGGGAGACGGCCTGCTGGCGCTGGCATTCGAGATCATGGCTCGCGGCGGGCTTCAGCCTGCGCGCACGGTGCGCCTGGTGCGCGAGCTTGCGGAGGCGACGGGGCCTGCGGGCATGATCGGCGGTCAACTGCTCGACATCGCCGGCGAGTCGGAATCGCCGAGCGTTTCCCGCGTCAAGCGCATTCACGAGCTTAAGACTGCTCGACTGTTCGAGGCCGCGGCGCGCATGGGTGCGGACTGCGCGGATGCGGATGAGCCTGTGGCGTCGGCGCTGGCCCGTTACGGGCACGGCCTGGGGCTGACGTTTCAGATCGCCGATGACTTATTGGACTTGACCGCCACGCTGGACGACCTCGGCAAGCACAGCGGTAAGGACCAGGCCGCGGGCAAGCAGACTTATCCCGCGTGCATGGGCGAGGACGCCAGCCGGCAGGAGGCGCGCAGGCTGGTGGAATCAACCATCCGCTGCCTCGACGCGTTCGGACCGGAAGCGGATGATCTTCGCGAGCTGACGCGGTTGGTCGTCGAGCGTCGGAGTTGAAACGCGGATCGCGCGAACCGCCCGGCGAGATTGGGCGTAGGGTATCGGGAGTCGGATCGCGCCGGCGGTTGTTGAGTGGAGCGCCGGATCGGCGACAGGTGACGCACCGCGCAGGGCGGGACACTGGGAATCGGAGATCGCATGGGTTTGCTTAATGACATTCGGTCGCCCGCGGAGTTGCGTGCACTGCCGCCGGGGAAGCTGCCGGCGCTGGCGCAGGAAATCCGCGACCGCATCATCGACGTCGTCGGCCGGGGCGGCGGGCATTTGACCAGCAACCTCGGCATCGTCGAGCTGACCATCGCCCTGCACCGCGTCTTCGACTTCGCGCACGACCGCCTCCTCTTCGACGTCGGTCATCAGTGCTACCCGCACAAGCTGCTCACCGGACGAGCGGACCGCTTCGACACCATCCGCAAGGCCGGCGGGCTGTCCGGCTTTCCCTGCGTGACGGAGAGCGCTTACGACCTGTTCGACGTGGGCCATGCCGGCACGGCCATCGCCACGGGCGTGGGGCTGGCGCGGGCGGACATGCTTCAGCGCGAAGGTCGGCGCGTGGTGGCGGTGGTGGGCGACGCCAGCATCGTCAACGGGCTGGCGTTCGAGGGGTTGAATCAGGCCGGCACGCTGCGCCGGCAGTTTCTCGTCATCCTCAACGACAACGAGTGGGGCATCTCGCCGACGCAGGGCGCGCTGGCGGAGTACCTGGCAAAATTCCGCGCGAGCGAGTTTTACGAGGACGTGAAGGCGAAAGCCAAGCAGATCCTGCCCAAGCTGCCGCTGCTGGGAAAGCCGGCGTTCGAGATGTTGCTGCACCTGAAAGAGGGCATCAAGGCCACGGTCTCGCCGGGTCAGGGCTTCGACCAACTCAACTTTCAATACATCGGTCCCATCGACGGGCACGACATCAACCACCTGATCGCCACGCTGGACCTGGTGAAGGACGCGCATCACCCCGTGCTGCTTCACGTTCACACGGTCAAGGGCAGAGGCTGCGACTGGGCCACGGCCGAGCCGGGCAGGTTCCACAGCCCCAAGCCGTTCACCGTCTGCGGCGGCAAGGCCACGATTCAATCGGGGGGCGGTCGAAGCTGGACGAAGGCGTTCGTCGAGAACCTAATCGAGATCGCCACGAATGACCGCCGCGTTTTCGCTATGACTGCCGGTATGCCCGACGGCACGGGGCTGAACCTCTTCGGCGAGAAGTTCCCCGACCGCTATCTCGACGTGGGTATCGCGGAGAGCTGCACGGTGGACATGGCGGCGGGGATGGCCAAGGGCGGGCTGCGTCCGGTCTGCGCCATTTACTCGACGTTCCTGCAGCGCGCGTTCGACCAGGTGTTTCAGGAGGTGGTGCTGCAGGGGCACCCGGTGATGTTCTGCCTCGACCGCGGCGGACTGGTGGGCGGCGACGGATCGGTGCATCACGGGTTCCTTGACATCGCCTATCTGCGCGCGTTCCCGAGGATGGTGCTGATGGCGCCGATGGACGAAGTCGAGCTGCGGGGCGCGATGGAGCTGGGGCTGACGCTGGACGGGCCTTGCGCGATCCGCTACCCGCGCGACAACGTGCCCGCGCCGATGCCGGACTGTCCGCCGTTTGAACTGGGCAGGGCGCGGCGGCTACGCGACGGCGAGGACGCGGTATTGCTCTGCTACGGCGTGACGTGCTCGGCGGCACTTGTCGCCGCGGAAAAGCTCTCGGAGGAAGGTATCGAAGTCGGCGTGATTAACGCGCGCTTCGCCAAGCCGATCGACCCGCGGATGGTCCGCGAGGCGTTCAACCTCGGCGTGCCGGTGATCACTGTTGAGGACCATTCGGTGTCCGCGGGGTTCGGCTCGGCCGTGCTGGAGACGGCGCAGGAGCTTGGGCTGCCGGTCCGCGACATGACCCGGCTGGGTCTGCCGGCCGATCGCTTCATCCGTCACGCCTCGCGCGCGGCGCAACTGGCGGAAGTGGGCATCGACGCCGAGGGCATCGCACGGACGGTGCGTGAGCGCGTTCGCGTCCAGCCCGCGATCAACATCCCCATCGTGGCCCAGACGCGCGTGGGGCAGGTCATTCCGAAGTAGGCAGCTTATGAGCGCACGCCTCGGTCAGCGCCGGGTGATGATCGTCGCCAACCGGGAGAAGCCCGGCGTGGGCGAGACGATGCAGCGCCTCAAGGCCTTCGCGGAGTCTCGCGCGTCGCTGGTCGGCGCGTTCGATTCGCTGAGCGTGGAGGCGGCGCTGCGCGATCGCCCGGATCGACTCATCGTCCTCGGCGGCGACGGGACGCTGATCGGCGTGGCGCGATCGCTCGGCGCGGCGCAACTGCCGCTGATCGGCGTCAACATGGGAAAGCTCGGGTTCCTGGCCGAGTTCTCGCCGGATGAACTGTGCGATCAGTTTGACCGCGCCGTCGGCGACGACCGCTGCATCTCCAACCGCATGATGCTCGAAGTCACTCATGCCCGTGCCGGCCAGAGCGGCAGCACGCGGGTGGAGCCGATCTCCGAGCGACCGCAGGTGGGGCAGCTCTCCGAGCGGCCGCGGGTGGGGCAGCTCTCCGAGCTGTCTCCGGTCGAGCAGCTCTCTGAGCTGCCGAAAGTGGGCGCAGCGACCACGAAACAGGGCACGGACCGCTCGCTCCTGGCGGTCAACGACTGCGTGTTCCAGATGGGTCCGCCCTTCCGCATGATTTCACTGCACGTGGCCATCGACGGCGAGCACCTCACGCACATCCGCGGCGACGGCCTGGCCGTCTGCACGCCCAACGGCTCCACGGCGCACAGCCTGTCCGCCGGCGGGCCGGTCATGGCGGCGGAGCTTGCCGCGATCGGCATCACGCCGCTGAACGCGCACTCGCTGACGCACCGCCCCATCGTGGTGGGTCCGGACTCGGTGATTGAGGTGCGCCCGGAAGCGGTCAACAGCGGCTCGTCGCTCATCATCGACGGACAGGTGACCTTCCCGCTGGCGGAAGGAGACGTCGTGCGCATCCGCCGGGCGCCGGCCGAGTTTCAGCTCGTGCGCAATCCGCGGCACTCGCCGTGGCACAACCTCGTCACCAAGCTCCACTGGGGCCAGCCGCCGGCGTCGTGAGGCGGGTAGTTCGCCACTCCGTGGCGAGCGTTCGTCGCGGAGCGACGAACTACCCCCGTCAAGCCCGCGCAGGCGGGAATCCAGCGGTTCTGCGGTGCGCTCTGGACCCCCGCCTGCGCGGGGGTGACGATGCGAATGCCCGGTTCCGGGTTCCGCCGCACCCCTCTACGCCTCCAGCACGACGCGCCCGGAGCCGGAGTTGATCTCTCCCAGCCGGATCGGGTCTTCTCCGGCTTGGCGCAGGACGCGCGTCACGCCCGTGGCGAAGCGGGGCCGGACGATGAAGACGAAGCCGATGCCCATGTTGAAGACCTTGAACATCTCCCCGCGCGTCACGCCGAGCTTGCGCAGGAAATCAAACACCGGAGGAGCCTTCCACGTGCGGCGGCGGATGACGGCATTCACGCCCTTCGGGAGCAGGCGGGCGACGTTCTCGCGCAAGCCGCCGCCGGTGATGTGCGCCATGGCCGAGACGACGCGCCGCCGGGCGTACGCCTCCAGCACCGCCGCCGCGGCTTTGACGTAAATGCGCGTGGGCGAGAGGAGGACTTCGCCCAGCGTTTGCGGCCCGCCCTCGAACGGGGCGTCGAGGTCGCACTTGCCGCGCTCGATCAGCTTGCGCACCAGCGTGTAGCCGTTGGAGTGGATGCCGCTGGACGGCAGGCCGATCAGCACGTCGCCGCGACGAATCCCCCGTCCGTCGATGACGCGGTCGAACTCGACGACGCCCACGGAAAACCCGGCAAGGTCGATGTCGCCCTTGCGGTACACATCGGGCATCTCCGCGGTCTCGCCGCCGAGCAGCGCGCAGCCGGCCTCGCGGCATCCGGCGGCGATGCCCTCGATGACGTCCAGCAGTCGCGGCGGCGAAAGCTCGTTGACGCCAAGGTAGTCGAGGAAGAAGAGCGGCTCCGCGCCGCAGGTGATGAGGTCGTTGACGTTCATCGCCACCAGGTCGATGCCGATGGTGCTCAGCCGGCCGAGCTTCAGCGCGAGGAGCACTTTGGTGCCCACGCCGTCGGCGCAGGCGACGAGCACGGGCTTCTTGTAGTTGCGGCGGAAGAGCTGCTCGTCGTAGTCGAGGCGGTACAGCCCGGCGAAGGCGTTGTGGCGATTCATGACGCGCGGGTCGTAGGTGGCGGTCATGCACGCGCGGATGGCGTCCACCCAGCGCGTGTTGGCGGCGATGCTCACGCCGGAGTCCTTGTACGTCAGGGGAGAAGGCATCGACTGGTATCCAAACCGCGCCGCTTACGACGGTCGTCCGACTTCACCCGGACCACCGCGGGCATCTACGCCTGTTGTTCGCCGACATTCTCGCGGACGGCACCACGGTGGACCCGTTGCATCCTCGATTCGCCGAGTCCGTGGCGCACCCAAATCCGCGCGGACTGAAGTCCGCGGCTCGCATCAGCCGCGGTGGAACGATCGCAGGATGACGCTGGCCTGATTGTCCGCGAGGTTGACGGCGCCGAGCGCCTGGCTGGCGGCTGTGCGGATCGTCAGGTTCGCGTCCGTTTTGGCGATGTCCAGCAATCGAGCGACCTGCGCCGGCTCGAGATGATTGCCGCTGTTCCGCGCCGAGCGCGCCAGCGATGCGAACGTGGCGACGCGCAGGCTTTCCGTATTCTTGTCATCCAGCGCCACATGCGCGATCGACCGCTGCGCCGTCGGCGACGGAATTTGCGCCAGCACCGAGGCGCACACCGTGCGAAGCTCCTCGCTGGTGGAGGACAGCCCGCCGATCAGCGCCGCCTCGGACTGCGCGAATTCGTACACGGTCCGGCCATGCGCCGAGATCGCGTCGAGCGTCCGCGCCGACTGCAGCGCCATCGCCAGCGCGGCGTCCGCGGAAAGTTCCGCCTGACCGGTGCGGGCGCGAATCTCAGCCAGGGCGGCCGTCAGCGCCGCGGCGTCCGCGTCCTCGGCGACCATCTGGCAGTAGGCGTCCGCTCGAACGATCTCTTCCGCGATCTGACGCTGGTCCGCTTTCGTGAGGATCACGACCGGCGTCTTGGAGAACTGAAACTCATGCCGCAACTCGCTGACGGCCGCGCGGATGTCCGGCTCCGTGCCTGCGGTGGAGATGAAGACGGCCGAGAGGTGCTCGAACTCCTTGCGGGCGCGGCTCATGCCGGCGAAGAAACTCCTCTCGCCGACGGCGTTGGCGTCGATGCCGCGAACGGCGCCGGCCACGCGATTGAGATTGTCCTCAGCGGGATCCACGACGAGGACGCGCTGACCGCCGGTCTGCGCCAGGGCCTCGTTCAGCACGGGGATGACCAGCTCGCTGTCGGAGAACGTCTGCGTGGGGAGCGCCGCGCCCAGCGCCAGCGCCGCGCGGATGCGCACCACCAAGTCGGGGAATTGCAGCGCCTGCACGAGCGGCTGCTTGTACGCCTCCGAGCCGATCAGCGACGCGGGACCGGCCGTGATGCGCAACGCCTCGATCGCCCCCAGCGCCACGGTCGCGTCGCGGTCCTTCACCGCGCGTTCCAGCACCATGTGCCCATAACGCGGCCCGGCCGCCGCAGAGAAGTACAGCGCCCGCGGAAAGTCCGCCGGCCGCGTGGCATCCGGACGCCCCGCCTCGGAGGCGTCGCCGCTCTCGACGTTCATGCCCAGCCGCCCTTCGCGGCGGATGTTCGACGCCAGCCAGAGGGCTATCGAATCCGACTTGTCCGCCTGCAGGAGCAGCGATTCCTCGCAGCAGCGCATGGCCATGACCTGCCCGAAGATGATCGTCTCGACCTCGACGCGCTCAAGCGTGTTGCCCGCCGCGTTCCAATACCAGACGTTGGCGGAGGGCAGCCGCGAGTCGGCCGCGACCGCCGGGTCTTCGTTGTAATACTGATTCGCCAGTTCGTAGAACGCGTCGGGTCCGGAGGAGAGCATCGTCCGTCCGGCGCGGGACGCGATGCGGTCGATCGCCGCCCCTGCGGCCTGCTTTGACGCCTCGGCCACGCCCGGCTGCGTGCTGAGCTTCAGCAGATACGGCACGGCCTGCGGGTAGCCGATCTCGCCCAGCGCGCGGACCAGTTCGAGTCGAACGTCTTCGCGCGTGGTGTTCAGAGCATGCACCAGCGGACCGACCGCCTGCTTGCCGATCTTGGGCAGCGCCGTCAGGACGCGGCGGTGCAGCCGCTGGCGCGAGTCGTCCAGCAGGGCTTCCACCATGTGCGGCACGGCGTACTCGCCGGAGTCGATCAGGTGGCGGGTCGCGTCGAATTCCTGCTGCGGATCGCCGCCGAGCGAGTCGATGTTGGCGAGGATCCGCTTGTCGTCCTGGCGCTCGAGCTGCTGACCCTGCTCGATCAACTCCAGCACCTTCACCGCGTTCGGTCCCACGGTGGAGTTGGCCACGAGCATCTGAAGCGTGTGAATGCTCTTTTCGCGCTGCGTGGCGAGGCGGAGCACTTCGCGCGGGTCGAGCTTGGGGTGCTTCAGCAACGCCTCGGCGTAGTCGCCGGCCATGTTGAACCGCCCCAGCGTGGCGTAGTGGAGGAAGTCCACGAAGAGCGACTCGACCGTCGCGTCCGCCGTCGGCGCGGACGTGTCCGGCTTGGCCGATTCCTGCGCCCGCACGGCGACTCCCATGCCGCCCAGGCACAAAACCAGCGCCGCAAGCCGCGGCGCACCGGTGCGATTAAACGCGGATAAGCGATCAGTCAGGCCACGCATCGATGCCTCCCATTCCAATCCGGTTCAGCGACCGGGTCTCCCCCGGCCTTTCGGTCGCCGGATTCGACCACGATCCCACTCATCCCGCCTTGAACCCGGCGGCTTCGAACTCTGTCGAAGGATGTATGAAGCACGGCAGCATAGTCCGCACGGGCGAGGCGCGTCAACGAGTGCCGGCGGCAGCAGACGACCGTCCTGGGCGACCGGATTCCACGCCGTTCGAAACGTGCGGTGAGGGCGGCACGGGCTGGCCTACTCGCCTAACCGTGGGGAACGGTCAAGCCCATCGCGTTCGCCTGCCGCCTGGGTGCGCGGCAGGCGATCCGTGGCGCAAGCGCGAACCCCCGGCCGCGCTTCCGCTTCCCCCGCGTGGACGCCATCCCAGCGGACCGGGAACCCCGTTACCCTGCCGTATCGCTGATGCGCAGCCGCTGGGTGAGCCGGCCTCTCGCTCAGATGTTCTGAAGGATCGCAATGGCTCCGGCGGCGGTGATCCCAAGGAAAGCCGTCTGGAGCAGATCAAACAGACCGGTTGTGGTGCAGCCGCCGAGCTGGAGCATGACCGCGCCGCTGGCGAGCATCGTCAATCCACGCATGATGCGATACCGCTTCATTGAATCTCCATCCCGGCACGCTGATTGTCTGGACCGCTGGGGTCCGCGGCGGGCGCGGCTTAAGTGAACACGAAATGCAGCCGCCCGCGCCTCCCGCCCCTGCACACCGTGCCGCGTTGCAGGGGCTTGGAGTGTAAAGAGGAAGGCACGGGCGTCAAACCCGGAGGGGACTGCGGGGCAGCCGCGTTCCTTCTTCGGACGAGGGTGGCACGGTCTGGCGTACTCGCCAGGCCGTGGTGAGCAAGCCGCCGAGGCGCTGGATTCCCGCCTGCGCGGGAATGACAGCGGGTAGTTCGTCGCTCCGCGACGAGAAGGGTAGTTCGTCGCTCCGCGACGAGAAGGGGAGTTCGTCGCTCCGCGACGAGAAGGGTAGTTCGTCGCTCCGCGACGAACGCTCGCCACGGTGTGGCTAACTACCCGGTTCGCTCTACGCCAAGATTGGATTCCCGCCTGCGCGGGAATGACGAGTATGGCCTTTCGCCACAGACCGCTAGACCTTTCCGCGTTCCAACTTAGTCTGACGATCATGGGGTGGCGGCAGTGCGGCCGGGGAGCATCGCTCGCGGCGCCACATCCCGGTTTGGGCCGCGAATCCACCGCACGGGGCGCGTGTCCGCGTTTGAGGCGAGCATCCACAGTGATGAGAGCAGGCTTTGGACATGGGGTTGATCTCGCTGACGGCGTCGCCGTGGAGCGCGCGGTCGTTCGCCGCGACGACGTGCGCATCACCGTCCTGACGCCGACGCTGCTGCGGCTGGAATATGACCCCGACGCGCGGTTCGAGGATCGACCGTCGTTCTTCGCCCTCCACCGCCGCCACGCACCGCCACGTTTCAGCGCCGGGCAGGAGGGCGATCACCTCGTTGTCCAGACCGACGAGTTGCACCTGCGCTACCGGCTCGGATCCGGCTTCTTCACGGCCGACAACCTGAGCATCGAACTCTCCCCCAGCTCCGAGCAGAGCCGCGCCCGGAAGGAAGCGGTTGCCCCGACCCAGGAGGATCGCGCCGGTCAAGCTGCCCATGCCTGCCGCAACGCGCCGGAATCAGCAACGAGTGTCGAGCGCGCGGACGAAGCCCTTCGCTGGCGACCCGGCGACACGAACCGCCGCAACCTCGGCGGAACCGTCCGCACGCTGGACAACTGCCGCGGACCGCTGCGCCTCGACGACGGGCTGCTCTCGCGCGACGGCTGGTTCCTGCTCGACGACACGCGCACGCCGGTCTTCACGCGCGACTGGGTCGAAGCCAGGCTCGGCGACGGCCGGCGAGACTGGTTTTTCTTCGGATACGGGTCGAACTTCGCCGTCGCCCTGCGCGACCTTGTCACTGTCTCCGGGCGCGTGCCTGTCCCCCCCCCCTTCGTGTTCGGGAACTGGTACTCGCGCTACTGGCCCTACAGCGCGGAGGACTACCGCAGGCTGGTTGAGGAATTCGCCGAACACGATTTCCCGCTCGACGTGCTGGTCATGGATATGGACTGGCACAAGCCGGGCTGGACGGGTTACTCCTGGAACCGCGAGCTGATTCCCGATCCTGACGGGCTTCTGAAGTTCTTCAAGGAGCGCGGCCTGGCCGTCACGCTCAACCTCCATCCCGCCAGCGGGGTGCATCCCCACGAGGATGCGTATGAAGCGTTCGCGCACGCGATGGGCGTGGAGGCCTCCGCGCGGAAGCCCATCCCTTTCGACTGCACCAGCCCGCGCTTCATGGAGCACTATTTCAAGCTCCTGCACCATCCGATCGAGCGGCAGGGCGTGGACTTCTGGTGGCTTGACTGGCAGCAGCAGAAGACCTCGGCCATCGCGCGCCTTGATCCGCTGACCTGGCTGAATCACCTGCACTACCACAATCTCGGCGAATCACCTGAACGCGACGCGCAGGCCGACATCCAAGTCACATTGGAGGACCGCCCGCTGGAAGATGCGCCGTTAGGGGACCGGCTCTTGGGGGACCAGCCTCCGGTGGACTGCCGCCCAAAGCACCTGCCTCTGGGGGACCGGCTTTCCAGCCGGTCATGCGACCGCCCGCCGCTGATCTTCTCCCGCTGGGGCGGATGGGGCAGCCAGCGATACCCCATCCAATTCTCCGGCGACGCCGAGAGCACGTGGGAGGTGCTGCAATTCGAGGTCAAGCTCACGGCGTGCGCGGGCAACGCGGGCTGCGTGTACTGGTCGCACGACGTCGGCGGGCACTGGTCGCTGGAGGGGCGCTGCGATCCTGAGCTGTTCGTCCGCTGGCTTGCGTTCGGGGCGCTTAGCCCGATCCTGCGCGTCCACAGCACGCGCGATCCGCTCAACGACCGCCGACCCTGGCTGGACGGCGAGCTGTACACGTCGGCGGCGCGCAAGGCCTGCCACCTGCGCCGCGCGCTGAGGCCGTACCTGCTGCGGCTCGCCGAGGAATGCCGCGAAACCGGCCTGCCGCTGTGCCGACCCATGTACCTCGACCACCCGCATTGCGATGACGCATACCGGGCCGAGCATCAATACCTGCTAGGACCAAGCCTGCTGGTCGTTCCCGTGACGAGGGCCGCCGCGCCACGGTGCGAGGGCGTGCAACGTCAAGACCGCCCAAGCGGATTCGCCCGCGCGAGCTGCTGGCTTCCGCCGGGGGATTGGGTCGAATGGGAGACCGGCACGACGCACCACGGTCCGGCGTGGATGACATTCGAGGTCGCGCTGGATGCCGTGCTGCTGTTCATCCGCGCCGGCGACGCGATTCCGCTGCCGGACACCCTGCGCCGCCCCGACGGCGTTCGACTGCTTGCGCGATCGTCTGGAGCCCCATCGCACTGCGAGTCGGCTGATTCGATTGCTGCATCCCATCAGAACCCCGCACGCAAGTGCGGGGCCAAGCTAGCGGAAACGGACAAAAGCGAATCCGACGAGCAGCCGTCGCCTTCGGGAACCGTCATGCGCTGGCTCGACGAGTGGTTCATCCTCGGCCCGTTTCCGCCTGATTCCGAACATGCCGTTGCAATCAGAGCGCTCGAACGCGCCGCGCGGCCCGATCCGTTGCAGACCGGACCGTGGGAAGCGGGAGACGGCCTTATGTGCGAGTGGCGCCGTTATCGCACCATCGCGTCCACCGTTGCCGATCCGGCGCACGGCCTCAACCACACGGTGAACATGAAGGCCGTCTTCGGCGAGCCCGAGGCCATCGGCCTTGCTGCGACGCACATCCCTTCACCGAAGGGCGGGCGCGTCACGCTCCTCCTCCGCCACGACGATCCGTTGACCTTATACGTCAACGGCCGCGCGGCGTATTGCTGCACAAAAGTCAGGCCGGTGTACGATCCGCCGGAGAGAATCCCCGTCGATCTGCTCCCGGGTCTGAATCGGATCGTGATCCAGCAGCGTCAGTTCGGCGACCGCTGGGGCTTCGACCTCGCGTGGCGCGTGTAGCAGCACGACCGGCGCCGGGGCGGCGCGACGGACCGCACGTTTGACGGCGCTTAGGGCGGGCTACGCCCGCCTCGGGGCGATCATCAAAGCCGAAGGCGACGTCGCACCCCACCGGACGACGGGGAGGCGGGCGCAGCCCGCCCTACAGGAAACCGTCACCCATAAATTGACGCTTTATTTTGCCGACACATAACACACAAGCGAGCGTAATCCCCGTCCCCGGTCTGCGAATCCGGTGCCGACTCGTTTTTCCTTCGCGCCGCCGGGGGCTTGTGACGACACTTACGGTAGAATCGCATGTCGAAGGTGGGGATGCCTCATCTTCGCATCCGGTCGCACCTTGGATTTCGAGGAGGTTTCTGACATGAAGCGTTTCGCACTGCTTGCTGTGGCTCTGTTCGCCGTCCCCGCTTTGGCCACCGACCTGAATATCTGGGCGACGGACTCGAACGGCAATAACTCCGTGACGGTTCAACCCGGCGCGGCGGTGAGCTACAAGGTCACCGGGCAGCTTACCGACACGTTGAACGAGGGCTTGGCGCTCGTCGGCTTCGACCTCGACTTCGACGGCGGGGCGCTGGCACAGGCCAACACGCCGACGCAGAACCCCATGCTCAACTTCGTGCGGAACGCGGGCATCACCAACCCGGACGGCTACGGCGGCACGATCATCAACGGCGATCTGGTGCAGGTTTGCGGCGGTCAGAACACGATCAACAACTTCGCCGAAAACGCCGACTTCCCCGTGGGCACGGTCATCACCAACGTCGCCCACGCGGCGCAGGAACTCGTCACCGGCTCGCTCACCGCGCCTATGACGCCCGGCACGTACAACCTGATGATCGAGAACGTCTTCGCCAACGTCATTAAGGACGGCGAAACGGGCAACCCCTTCTGGGCGACCGAGGCGGCCGGCGTCGGCAGCGTCAGCAACCTCACGATCATCGTGCAGGGCGGCGGCGGCTGCGACGGCAACGAGAGCTTCAACAAGGTCACCTGCAAGTGCCCGGACAGGCAGAAGCTCATCAGCAAGGGCACGGCCACCAGCGGCCAGTCCATCACCGTGCAGGGCGACAACGGTCTGGGCAGCAAGACCGTCACCGCCAACTCGCGCAACAAGTGGAAGGCCGTCTTCACCAGCACGGTCACCTGCGGAACGAGCTACCAGCTTACGGCCACGTATGACTGCGGTCTGCAGCAGAACAAGAGCGCGACCTGCAATTAGCGGGCGGCCAGGACTCGCACGCCGGGCGCGCAATCACGCCGGGTATGGGCGTCCGCTCCGCATGAAGTCCAATCCGCGACCGCGCTTCGTACTTGAAGCGCGGTCGTTTTTCATTTCGCCGCGCGTCCGCTAGGATGCCCCGATCAATGATGGAGGCTTGCCTGATGCGACGCATGGGACGCTTGCTGGCGGGGGTTTTTCCGATTCTTGTGACGGGCGGCTGCATGCCCGACGGCCTGCTCATCAAGCTGGTGAACACCAACCAGGAGCTTGAGGAACGCGAAATCCTGCGCGACGGCGCGTGGGCGAGCGACAAAATCGCCATCCTCGACGTGGACGGCGTCATCCTCAACGCCGCCTCGCCGCAACTCTTCGGCGGCGGGGAGCACCCCGTCAGCCTGCTCACCGAGCAACTCGACAAAGCCCGCCGCGACGACCACGTCAAGGCCGTGATCCTGCGCATCAACTCGCCCGGCGGCGGGGTCACCGCCAGCGATCTGATGCACGACGAGATCCGCCGCTTCCGCGCGTGCGGCAAGCCGATCGTCGCGGTGATGATGGATGTCGCGGCCAGCGGCGGCTACTACATCGCCTGTGCCTGCGATGAGATCGTCGCGCACCGCACCACGGTCACCGGCAGCATCGGCGTCATCATGCAGCTCTTCGACCTCGAAGGCACGATGAAGCTCATCGGCGTCCGCAGCAACACAATCACCTCCGGCGCGCACAAGGACACCGGCTCGCCCTTCCGCGCGATGCGCGACGAGGACCGCGCGCTCTTTCAGGCCATGGTGGACGACATGTACGCGCGCTTCGTGCAGGTGGTGGACGAGGGCCGCCCCAAGCTCGACGCGGACCAGGTCCGCAAGCTCGCCGACGGCCGCGTGTACACCGCGCCGCAGGCGCTGGAGGCCGGGCTGATCGACCGCATCGGCACGCTGCACGACACCATCGACGCGCTCAAGCAGCGCGTCGGCGCCAAGGCCGTCCGCGTGGTGCTTTATCATCGCCCGCTGGATTACCGTCCGACGGTGTACGCACAGTCGCCGACCGACGCCCGCGGCGTGCAGGTGAACCTGCTCAACGTCAGCGGCCTGCCCGGTACGATCCCGCCCGCGCCGCAGTTTCTGTATCTGTGGTCGCCGGGCGCGTGAACGCGGTCTGCTCCGCGAATGCCGGAGAATCCCGCATGGGGTCGCCGAACTCCGAGATCCGGCAGGAGTGACTGAGAGCGAGGGGATCGCAGCGGCGAAACACCCTCCCCCGACCCCTCCCTCAGAGGGAGGGGAGTTGCTTGGCCACACTCGGAGGTCCTCTCCACGCCCAGCAATCCTCACCGCCTTCAGAAGTCCTCGCCGCATTCAGAAGTCCTCGCCGCATTCAGAAGTGCTCGCCGCATTCAGAAGTGCTCGCCGCGTTCAGAAGTCCTCGCCGCATTCGGGGCAGCGACGGTCGGTGAGACCCCAGAGGCGATAGCCGCAGTTGTCGCAACAGGCCTGCGGATCGTGACGCGGATCAAGCTCCATGCGCATCACTTCTTCATCCGGCGGCACGTCGAACGGCCCGCATTTCCAGCAGCGGGTGAACAGTCCGTCCTGCTGCTCGCCGCAGGTCGGGCAGACCCACGCTTCGCCGATCGGCTCGCTCTCCGGGGGTCCGCTCTCGAACTGCTCGACGAGTTGAAGCGCGGCGGCTTCGTGTTCCTCGGCCACCCAGAGTTCCGGCAACGCCTGCGTCACCGGCATGTGACCGACAACGCCGCCCATTCCCGTGTTGAGCAGAGCGCTGGTCATGCCCGCCTCCTCCAGCAGCGCGCGAACCAAGGCGATGCGTGCGGAATCCGCGGATTGATACACGCGTTTCATGGGTTGTTGCCTGCGATCCGTCGTGCTGAAGGGAGTGGTGCGATCGCAGTGAACACACGCTCGCGTACTCCACGGGTCCGCAGCGGCTTCAACCGCCGGGTTTCGTCTCGGGCGGCGGCGGCGGCGGGTCCGGCTTCTTTTCCGGCTCCGTCGCGGGCGCGGCCGGGGCGGGAGGATATTGCTTGTTCAGGCGCTCCAGCGCGATCTTGGCGTCCTGGAAGTCCGGCTCGCCCTCGATCGTTTTCTCGTACACGCTTCGAGCGTCGCCGATACGCCCGACCTGCTCAAGCAGCCGTGCGTAATTCATCGCCAGCGGCGCCGTGACCTTCCCTTGCAGACGCGGCAGCGCCTGGTTCTCGATCAGGGCGATCGCTTCGTGCATCAGAAGCTGACGGCGAAGCTCGCCGAGGTTTTCGCTGATGGCCGCCACGTCGGTGTACGCCGCGGCATTGTCCGGCGTCGCGGCGAGGATGTCGCGCAAGACGATCAGCGCCGACTCGTACTCCGTCGCGAGAAGCTGCAGCAGGCTCGGATCCGTCGGGCGTTCCTTCAGCGCGGCCTGGACGATCTGCACCGCCTGATTCACCACCCCGGCGGCGCGATCGAGCTGCGACTTGTCATTCTCACCGTCGAGGCGAAGCATGGCCGCGAAGTTGTCGAGGTAGGTGACGGTCTTGCCGGCATCAAGCTGCACGGCGCGCTCGGCCATCTGGAGCGCCTCCTTGCGCTGTCCCAGGCGGAACTGCGCCTGCGACAGACCCAGCAGAATCGTCGGCTCCCGGTCGTTGAGCGCCAGCGCCTGGCGATACTTGCCCTCGGCCAGCCGAGGATAGTCCTTCACGTGCAGATCGCCGAGGATGCGAAACGTCTTCCAGTCGCTTTGCCCCGGCGTGGTCTTGGCGAACGCCTCCAGATCCTGCATGCCGTCCACAACGCGGCCAGAGAGGATCGCGCTACGCCCGCGGATGTACGCAAGCCAGGGGTCGTCCTTCGCCGATTCAACGAGCATCTTGTAAAGGCTGTTGATCTCGGCGGCTTCTTTCTGCACGTCGCCGCCTTGATCGAGACGATCGAACGCGGCGCGGGCCTGCTTAACGGCCTCGTCCGCAGGCAGGACCGGCTCGATGGTGTACTTCGGCTCCTGCGGCGCGGCGTCGGGCTTGTCCGCGCCCGGCTTGCTGGCATCGGGCTTGTCCGGGTTCGTTTTCGCCGGGGCTTTCGCGGGAGGTGCGTCTTGGGATGCGGGCTTGTCCTGTAAGCAGACAGACGCTACCGATGCAAAACCTGCGACTCGCGCAGGAGCCTGCGCCCGCGAAGCTTGCACCGCGGCGATCACAACCAGAACAACCGCCGCCGATAGGATGGGAACGCGGTTCATAAGGGCGGTTATAGCCGGGATTCCCACGCGGGCAAGCCGTGGTCGGGACTGAGGCGCTCCACAAGCGAAGGGCGCGGTTCGGGATGTTCGCTCACCGCGCGGCCAGGAGGGATGAATGCACGTGCCTGCGCTGGCTGGGGGTGCTGAAGAGCCATGGGTCGGCCGCAGCAGACCTTGGCGACCCGAACCGAACCGAACCCTTGCGACCCGCTGGTTCCGCATTTCTGGGCAGTGCTCAAGAATGAACTGAATATCTATCCCATGCATGGACAGGATTAACAAGATGAACAGGATGGGCGGGATCGCGCGGCTCATGGCGCGGTGCATCTCCATCCTGTTCATCTTGTTCATCCTGTCCATTTCGAAGTGTTCCTGTTCTTGTTGAGCGCGACCTCAGGAATCGCCCGCCCCGTCGGAATCGGTGCGGAAGTCGCCTGCAGGCCGGACGCGGCTCAATCTTCCGGCGGGCTCTCGGGCGCGGGTCGCTGCCTGGGGAGCACGTGTTCAAGCCGCTCCACGCTCTGCGGAGGCGCCTGGTCCGCGGAGATCACGTGCAGCGGACCGATCGTATGCTCGCCGCCCCATATTTCGTAGATGTACAGTGAGTTTCGCACCAACTCCCGGTTCGACCTCAGGATCAGCGTAACCTCGCGCTCCGGTGGAAGCGGGAAACGTTGCATCGGTCCCAGCGTCATGCCCTCATGGGTAATGACCATGTGCCCGGCAAGGTGCTCTCCCAGCGAGCTGCGCGCGACGATGTCCACGGCCACCGTGCTGCCATGGCGCTCGTGCGGCAGGGTGAGCTTCTTGTTGAACAGGACCGCACACTCGTGCATGCCCCACTCGACCACCATCACGTCGTCCGCGCCGATCATGTACGAGAGAATGTGCGGCATGAAGGAGTCCGGAGCGAAGTCGATCGGGTCCGGCGAGCCGGCAGGCAAAACCTGGAACTTGCCCTCGACGGTCATCCGCTTCGACCAGAAAGCTTCCTCCGGCTCGAAACTGGTCTGCTCCGTGAAGACGAAGAGAGTGAACGTCCATGAGACTGCGTGTTCGCCCGGCGGAGAGGGAGCGGGGTACCATTCCGTGGGAACGCACTCGGCCTCGTACTCGTCCTGGGTCAGCGGCACGACGCCGCCGTTCTTGAGCGGAAAGAGGGGGATCGGGGGCAATCCCAAGCTCTTGCCGTCAACACAGCGCCCCTCGAGTTGAACGCCGAAGCGATAGGGGAGCATCGAAGCGCCGCGATCCAGGCAGCTCAGCCCGGTGGCGACCGGTTCTGCTTCGCGCACTCGCCGACGGACGTTGAGTTTCATCGGGAGCATCTGCTCAAGAAACCGCTCCCGATCCTCTTTCGCCAGCCAGCCCTTCAGCTCCATCTCCGACAGAAACGCGCTCCAGTAAAAGCGGCGGCGCGTTGGATCCGTCAACGTGTTGTGCGCCAAAGACACCGTGGCAAGTCTCGCCCGCTCGCCTTCCGAAAGTTCCCTGGACGTCAGACGCCGCAGCAACGCCTTGTGCGCCTCCAGCTCATCCCTTTCGGCCAGCGTGATGAGCCATGACGCCGGGTAGTAATCGTACACGTTGATCGCGCGGTAGCGCGCGACGATAAGGAACGCCAGACCGGCCAGTGCGGGCGTCGCCAGGGTAATGCCGAGAGCGAGCAGCCCCTTTCGCTTGCGTCGCAGACCGCGGCGGACGGTGCGCGGCGATCGCTCGACGCCGCATTCCGGGCAGCGCGGATCGTCAAGCCCCGTGAGGTTGTATCCGCAGCGGCGGCAATGCGGCGCATCGCCCACGCGACGACCGATCAGCGCGAGCGTCACCAGGACCAGCCCGAAGAGCAAGCCCGTCAGGCAAAGCAGCAGAGTCAGAATGGAACCCACGCCTGCCATGAAATCTCGCAGCGGCACAGAAGCACGGCGCGTGGCACGTCGGGTGGCACGGTCTGGCGTACTCGCCAGGCCGTGGCGGTCCGGCGGCGAGCGCATCCTCGTGTCCACCCCCACCTGCACCTTGCGCTCTACGTCTCCAAGTGTTTCTCAGTTCGCACATGGTAACGCGAAAGTTGCACGGAGGCAGCCTTGCCTTACGCTTGCGCGGCAATGGCCGAGACGTATGTGCAACTCGTTCAACATCTGGCGCCCATTCTGCATGAGGACGCCGCCGTGACGGCCGTCAGCAAGCCGGCGGGCATCGACGTGGGCCGGCTGGCGGGCTTCGATTCGGCGGGACTGACGGAGCTGCTGCCGCGTATCTACCCGGGGGCGGAGTTCGGCGAGCCAGTCAACCGCCTCAGCCGCTTCGAGTCGGGCGTGCTGGTTTTCGTGCGCGACGAAGCGCTGCGCGACCGGCTGCGAGCCTTGTGGAACGCGGGCAAGGTGAAGCAGGAGGTCGAGGCGGTGGCGCGCGGCCGGATGAAGCGCCCGAGCCTCGTGCTGACGCCGACGGTTGCGGCGGAGGAAGCAGTGGAGTCGAAGCCGCCGGCGGGGAAGCGCGGCGGACGGGCGGGGCGTCCCGTTGCGAAAGTGAAGGCCAGGCGCCCCAAGGCCGCGCCCTCGATGTCGCCGGATGCCACAAAGGTGCAGCAGGTCCACGAGGGCGCGCATCGCGTCGTGGTCCGCTGCCGCACGACGGCAAAATCGACGCATGCGCTGAAGGCGGTGCTGCGCTCCGCGGGGCTGCACGTGCTGGGCGACACGCGCGGAGGATCGCGCGGGCTGCGCGATCGACCCGAGCGCACCTGCCTGCACGTGCGGCGCGTGGCCATCACGCACCCCGTCAGCGGCAAGCCCGTCACCTTCACGGCGCCGCCGTCGGAAGGGTTCAAGGAAGCGGCGGACGAGCGCGAGCCGCTGGACCGCATTCTCTCCAAGGCGCTGGCGCGGCGCATGGAGTGCCTGCTCGATGACACCACCGATGCGTTCCGCATCCTGACCGGAGACGCGGAGGGCGTGCCGGGTGTCAACGTGGACAAGTACGGCGACGTGCTGGTCATGCACCTGCTCGACGGGCGGAACGTGCCCAACCGCGCGGAGCGAGTGGCGCTCGCCCGGTCGCTGATGCGCACCTACCGCGCGGCCGCCGTGTATCAGAAGATCGACCCGAAGGATCGCTCGACGCTGTCGGCGCACGAGGCCGAGATGCTCGTGACGGATCGTCCGCTCGCCGGGCGCGAGGTCGAGCCGGTGGTCGTCGTGCGGGAACGCGGGCTGAAGTTCGAGACGCATCCGCTCGATCCGCTGGCCGTGGGGTTGTACCTCGATCATCGTGAGAACCGCGCGCGCGTCCGCGCTTTGGCGCGGGGCAAGCCCGTGCTGAACCTGTTCGCGTACACGTGCGGTTTCTCCGTGGCCGCGGCGGCGGGCGGCGCGGAGTGCGTGGTCAGCGTGGACCAGTCGAAGCGCGCTCTGGAATGGGGGAAGGTCAACTTCGGCCTCAACGGGTTGCCGGTCGGGCCGCACGCGTTCTACCCCGACGAGGTGTACGAGTTCCTGCGTCGCGCGGATCGCAGGGAGCGCCGCTTCGACCTCATCATTCTGGATCCGCCGACCTTTGCGCGCATGAAGAAACCG
This sequence comes from uncultured Phycisphaeraceae bacterium, assembly GCA_964526695.1. Taxonomy (GTDB): domain Bacteria; phylum Planctomycetota; class Phycisphaerae; order UBA1845; family UBA1845; genus JABWBH01. The sequence goes on along the minus strand of CAZGJA010000076.1, from coordinate 21,681 downwards.
AAGCGCACGTTTCACGTCGTGGAAGACCTGCCCGATCTGATCCGCGCGACGCTGCCGCTGCTGGCGCCGCGGGGCGTGATGTTCGTCGCCACCAATTTCCGCACGCTGCCGGCCGCGAAGTTCATCGAGCTGGTGCGCAAGAACCGGTCGGGGCGCAAGCTTCGCGTGCTGGAAACGCCGCCGCTCCCCGCGGATTTCGCCGCCGACCCCCATCACCACAAGGCCGTGTTCCTGCAGGCGGAAGATTGACACGGAACGAGCGCCTGCGCTCCACGAGAGCCGGCACAGACCGCGACCAGGCGAGGGGCGTGCCTCCGCGGGGGGCGGGCCTCCGGCCCGCCGGCGGGCGAGGACGCCCGCCCCCCCAAGTCCGCCCCCCCCAAAGTCCGCCCCCCCAAGTCCGCCCCCCCCAAGATTGAACGCTGTGATATTTGCGAAGCACTACACGAGCCGCGTCCGCGTATCCGTTCATCCCCGATAATCCGTCGATTCCGATCGATGGCGGCCGAGCGACGGAGGCGCGAGCATCAAGCAGACCGCGATCGCTACCGAAGAGCAGGATGCGGTTTAAGCCCAAGTGCGCTTGCACCCTGATCCGGCGGGATCCCGAAAGATGCGCCATCCGATCTTCGAGAAAATCAAGGAACACCCCGACCTTCCGTCGCCGAAGGGCGTGGCACTGGAGGTGCTGCGCCTTGCCCGCCGCGACGACACCAGCCTGCACGAAATCACGATGGTGCTGCAAACCGACCCCGCGCTCGCCACGCGCCTGCTGAAGGCCGTGAACTCGCCGGCGCTGGGGCTGGGGCGACCGATCGCCTCGCTGCGACAGGCGGCGTCGCTGCTGGGTCTGCGCGCGGTGACGCAACTGACGCTGGGTTTCTCGCTGCTCAGTGAGCATCGTTCGGGACAGTGTGCGGGCTTCGACTACGCGCGGTTCTGGTCAGGCTCGCTGGGACGAGCGGCGACGATGCGGCGGCTGGGGCAGATTCACGGGGAGCCGTGCCCGGAGGAGGCGTTCACCTGCGGACTGCTCAGCCAGGTCGGGCGACTCGCGCTGGCCTGCGTGTTCGGCGAGCGCTATGGCGAAGTCCTGCGGCTGCACGAGCGGCAGCCCGAGAAGAGCATTCTTGAACTGGAGCGAGGCTCGCTGGGGATAGATCACATTCTGCTGACGGCGAACATGATGGCCGAGTGGCACATTCCGGGCGAGTTCTGCGAGGCGGTTCGCGCGCTAGCGCATCGCCCGGCGGCGCGCCAACTGGATCAGGCGACGCCGAACCTGCTCGCCTCGCAGCTTGCGCTGGCCGTCGATGTGGCGGAAATCCTCGCGCGGAAGGCGGCGCCGCGGGAAACGCTCTCCGGCGTGATTCATCAGGCGCAGGCCACGGGCATCGAGCCGCTTGACTTCATCGAGTTGTTCGACGGCATTTGCGAGGACTGGCTGGCGGCGGGAAGCGTCTTTTCCGTGGCGGCGCACAACACGCCGTCGCTGCCGCAGTTGTATGCGGAGGCGCGCGCGTTGCGCGAAGCCAATCAAGCCCGCCTGGCAGGGCCCCACGCTCATGCGCCGCGCGGCGCGGCTGAGCCCGCAGGCGCTGCTTCGCTGGCAGGGCGCTAAGTCATCCCGTCTGAATCAGCAGGTCGATCAATCCGAACAACACGGCCAGCACCAGTCCCGCTACCGCTAGAATCACTCCTTGCACGTCGCATCCTCCATGAAAGCACACAATCGATCGTTGGTCAGAGTAGACACTTGGCGCCTGCTCGTCCGTTGGGTCGGCACACGTCGTTGGAACCAGCTCAGGCCGTCTGGATCAGCCCGCCGATGAACAGGAAATAGATCAAGCCCAGCACCGTGGCGACCGTCGCGATGAAACCGAACATCTCGCACCTCCCTTGAAAAGCGCCGCTCGACGGGGCGCGTCGTTCTTTTATCGGATGTCGGCGCGGGATTCCATCCGTCAAATCCCGATTCCCTGCGTTTTTGGGCGAACCTCGCCGGCCGGTGTGACATGCAGGCGGACAGATCCCGCAGGCTGACCGGTCGCGGGAGCGGGTCTGCCGCCTCAACCCGCAGGCCCTGCGCGGGAGGCTCCTGAACCGGCGGGCGCGGCGCCCTCGGAGTAAAACGCGGAGAGAATCTCCTCTGCCGCAAGCTGGTGCGCCAGGGCGTTGGGGTGGGCATCCTGCGAGCTGACCACGAGCGAAGTCGTCGTGTGCCCGGTGAGCGTCGATCGGAGATCGAGCACGCCGAGATTCCGCGATGCGGCCCATTCGACGTGCTGCCGAGCGATCTGCTCCGCGTTGAAACGCCCGCCTCCCGTGCGCAGGAACGGAAACAGCACGACGCGAAACGTCACCCCGTGCGAGCGGCACGCATCCGCCAGCGCCGTCAGCCGCAACTGTTGACGCTCCCAGACGCCCGCGTCCGCGTATCCGTCGGCCAGCCAGTCGTGAAAGCCCTGAACGGTCGGGACGCGCGGCAGGTAGAGGAAGTAGTACATCCACTCGCCCAACGCCGAGCTGTCGGTGTTGAACCAGCGGCAGCGCGGCGGGCGCTTCGGGTCGAAGTCGCTTCGCGCCGGCAGCAGCCGCTCGATGTCGTTGGGCACGTGGACCAGCACGACCTCGTCCACGCGATACCCGTCGAGCAGCGCCGACAGCGGCTCAAGCTGGTCGCCCGTGTCCCAGCCGGGCTGCGCGAAGTTGATGGACTCGACGGGTCGCCCCTGCCGTTTCGACAGCGCCGAGACCACGCGCTCGCTGAGGCGGTCCTCGACCCGCTCCACGCCCCAGCCGTAGAGAAACGAATCCCCGACAAACGCGATGCGATACACGTTGGCCGGTGGTCGCGGCAGCCATTCCCGGTCGCGGCAGCCCCACGCATTGAGCGTCACGAAGCGCTCGAACCAGCGCCGCGCGGAGAGCGTGACGCCGAAGGAATCCGTGCCGATACGGACGAATCGGCAGTACGTCTCGCCGATCCAGAAGACGCCGCCCAGCAGCGTGGCGAACATCAGCGCGTTGCCCAGCGCCCATCCCCATCGCGGATGCCGCGTCCGCGGAAACAGCTTGAAGAACGCGTAGGTCAGCGCCGGCAGCGTCGCGGCCACGAATGACCAGAGCAGATAATCGGCGATGTAGCCGAATCGCCCGCCGGTCAGCCAGTTCCACATGCTCGCAGCTTCCTGTTTCGCACCGGCGCCCGCTTACCTGCCCCAGAGCGGCGGGCTGCCCGAATGTGCGGCGGTTTCTACTCCACGCGTTCCAGCGAGAGGTCCATCGCCGGCGCCGAGTGCGTCAGCGCCCCGACGGAAATGCGCTCCACGCCCGTCCCCGCGATCGCACGGACGGTCTGCAGATTCACGCCGCCCGACGCCTCCAGCTCGACCTTGCCCGCTAGTCCCCAATCATCGCGCAAACGAACCGCGGCGGCGAGATCCTCGACCCGGAAGTTGTCCAGCAGCACGACATGGATGCCCACGACCTTGAGCAGCTCCTGCGCCTGCGCGAGGCTCTGCGCCTCGACCTCGACGAACACCGGCGGCTGCGGAAGCGAGCCGAGCCGGTTGAGCATCCCGAACACCTCGCCCGCCAGGCGCGCCGTGGGGATGCCCGCCAGGTGGTTGTCCTTCAGCAGCACGGCGTCGTACAGGCCGCTGCGATGGCTGCACCCGCCGCCGCAGCGCACGGCGTGCTTCTCCAGCAACCGCCACCCCGGCGTCGTCTTCCGCGTGTCGAGGATTCGGGCCTGCGTGCCCGCCACGGCCTCGCAGTATCTCCGCGTCAGCGTCGCAATGCCCGAAAGCCGCTGGAGGAAGTTGAGCATCACCCGCTCGGCCGCCAGCAGGCTGTTCAGCGGACCGCTCAGCAAGGCGATCCGCGCCGACGGCAGCTTCACCGCCGAGCCGTCGCACCCCTGCATGGTCCACTCGATGCGCAGGTTTTTGTCGTAAGCGGCGAGCACGGCCTCCGCGACGGTGCGCCCCACGAACACGCCCGCCTGCTTGGAGACCAGTTCGAAACGCGCCGGTCGATCCGGAAACTCGAGCAGGGCCGTGGTCAAGTCGCCGTCGCCGAGATCCTCGCGCCGCGCCGCATCGATCAAATCGTGCGCCGCCTTGTCAAGGACGAGTTCCATGGTGTGATGCGCCCCGGTCGCGGAAGCCGCCGCGCGGCAAGCCCAATCGTGATGCACGACTCGTGTAGCGCCTCCCCCATACGGCGTCGCATGCAGATCAGAGCCGCGCCCGTAAGGAAGCGAGTCTTCTCGATGACGGTCGCGGCTCCGTCATGCGAGATTCGCCATTTCACGAGCGCGGCTCCGTCAATCCGGCACGCGCTCCCTTACGGTCGCGGCTCTGATAAGAGGCAGTTTCCATGAGTCGCTGCACTGGCCCAATCGCGATGCACGCCAAGGATCCGCGTTTACTTCTCCGACTCCGGTCGGCCGGAGTTGTCGTCCGGACCGAATATCTCGGCGAGGTTCGCTTCTTCCAAATCGAACTGCGCGTTGATGCTGGCGCTGCTGCAAAGCGTGTAGAGCGCGTGGACGACCGTGGTGTAGTCCAACCCCAGCCCGGTGACGTTGCCGCGGACCTCGGCCGCGTCGGCGCCGAGCAACGTGATCAGCGGCGTCACGTCGGGCTTGGCGAGGATGGGCGGCGACGAGTGCCCGCTCGCGGGAATGCTGCGCAGCAGGGTCAACTGATCGGCCTGCGACTCGGCGTTGATGAGCAGCACGCCGTCCGGCGCGCGATAAAAGACCGGCGTGCGGCAGTGAAGGGCGTCGCCGATGACGGCGATGCGCCGCTCGCCGGAGCGACGGGCGTGGATGATCGGCGGCTGGGAACTGCCGACGATGTCGAGGACGAAGTTGTCTCCGCCGACGATGGAGCGATCGAGCGCCGGATCGCCGCGCCGGGCGAGTTCCTCATACGCCTCGATGCGCACGCGCGGGTCCGGATCGTCGAGCAGCTTGCGCAGCGGCGAGGCGGCGTCGCGGACTTTCTCGGCCGCGCCCAAAGCGCGAATCGCCTGGAAGCGGAAGGGGCTGTCCTTGTCGCCCGCAAGCCGGGCCAGCGGTTGAACGGCCACGTCGTCGCCGAGGCGCAAGCCCGCCGCGGCGGCGTGGAACGAGACGTAATCCTGCTTGTGGCTGTACAGCGGGGTTAGAAACGGCAGCGAGGTGTCGCCGAGGGCCTCGAACGCCAGCGCGATGGCCACGTGCGGCGCGTCCGCCCGGACCATTTCCTCCGCCAGCTCCGCGCAGCGCTGGGCGGCGAAGCCGTCCTGATTCGGCAGGTAGAGGTGCTGAACGAGGAGCAGGAAGTGCGTCGCGTCGTCCTTGAACTCCTCGGGGATGGTCAGTTGCACGAACGCGGGGGCGATGGCGTCGGCGATTTTGCCCTTCTTCGAGAACTTGGTGTTGATGCGGTCTTCAATCTGCATGGCGACGCTCGGCGACGGATCCGTCAGCACGAGTCGCAGGCGCCGGCTCTCGGTGACGATGCCCCCGCCGAGGATCATGCCGTTCTTCGGATTGCTTTCCGTCGCGGCGCCTTCGTCGCTGTTGAAGGGGTTCATGAAGACCGGACCGGCCGTGAGCCCGAGTGTGCGCCCGGAGAGCATGATGGCGTCCGTCGAATCGTCCTGGACGCGGACGCCGTATTCTAGTTCGCAGGTGAAGAGGCGCCCGCCGCGCAGCGAGGTCGTCTCCGTCTCCGGCAGCGCGCTGACGAACACGTCGAAGTGCGTGCCCTCCGCGGCGGCGCCCGGGATGACGCCCTCGACAAGCACGACGGCCGTGTCCGGATCGCGGATAAGCTGCTCCGGCGTGAGACTGACGTTGCTGACGCGCGTGGACTTCAGCGGGTAGCGCTTCTCAATCTGCTGCACGAGCCGGTTCAGCACGTGCGGCGGGCAGTCAGTGCTGCCGTTCTTGCCCAGACCCACCACCAGCCCGTACCCGCGCACCTTCATCGGCGCCAGCCCCTGAAAGGTCGCCCGCTCGCCGATGGTGTCGCGGTAACTCGGGGACGAGGCCGCCGCGGTCTTGCGCGGGTCCACGCCGAGCGGATGCTTGCGATAATCTTCCGTTTCCCACGTGCAGGAGGAGAGGAGAAGCGTGCCGCAGAGCGCAGCCGCCAGCCGCCTGCCGCGCCTCGGACGTGCCCCGGACGCCGTGTACAAGCTCCCGCGGACAGGCAGAAAGGACGCCGCGGCGCCGCCGTCAGATGGTTTCAACATGCCATGTGTTCCCGAAGTCAGATGGTGAAAAAGACCCAAGTTCGACCGGGAATGAATGGATGACCCCAAAGAGGTCAAGGTAGCATCGCGCGGCGGGCAAGGTCAAGCCGGCGCGCAGCGGGCCTCCGGTGGTCGTCCGACTGCGGCGTCCTTGTCGCGACGAGGGGGCTCGCGGCTGAGCGTGGCGAAGAACCGGGGCGGCATCCTGAGCGTGGCGCCCACAATCGCGTCGGAGGGGGTTTTGCGCCTCCAACCGTCACGACATGCCTGACAAACCAAGCACAGCCGACGGCGCTCAGCGCCGTCGGCTGTGTGAGTGAACGTTGAGGACGCGCGGCTCGGTGCTTGAGCCGCATGTCGAGTTGCAGCCTACTGGCGCGAAGCGGTGACCGTCGGCTGCGTTCCCGCCAGTCCCCAGGATCCGCGGATCGCCAGGCTCGACGGGTCCGTGGTCGGACGCGCGGCGGCGGAGGCGGCTGCGGAAATCGGCGCGCCCGCGGATTCCGCGTCGGCCGAGCGCCCTTCGATCTGCCCGAGCATGTACAGTTCCCAGTCGCTGGGATCGCGGACGAACTGACCCGGCACCGGCGGCACCTGCTCGGGATTAAGCGGCGCGACGATTTCCGGCGTCACCATGATGACCAGCTCCGTCTGGTTCTTGCGGAACTCGACCGAGCGGAACAGCGCGCCGAGCACGGGCACGTCGCCGATGCCCGGGACGCGGCTGGCCACGGCGCGGACGTTCTCACTGAGCAGCCCGGCGATGGCCAGCGACTGACCGTTGCCGATCTCCACGGTCGTCTCCGCGGAGCGGTTCGTCAGCCCCGGCACAGCGAAGCCACCGATCTCCACCGACGAGGAGAAGTCCGTTTCCGAAACCTCGGGGTTGATCCGCAGGCGGATGCGCTGATGTGCCTCCACCACCGGCGTGAAGTTCAGCCGCACGCCGAACTCCCGGAACTCGATGGTGATCGCGTTCGAGGCCGTGCTCTGCGGCACCGGGATCGGAAACTCGCCGCCCGCCAGGAATGAGGCCGTCTCGCCGCTGATGCACACCAAGTTCGGCTCCGCCAGCACTTTGAGGAGCGAGTTGTCGGAGAGCGCCTGGAGAAAGAGCTGCATCTGCACGCGCGGAAAGCCCAGCGACAGCGTCGAGTTGGGCGAGAGCGGAATGCCCTCAGAGCCAGTCAGGAACGGAATGTCGGAGAGCATGCTGGCGTCGGCGGCGGCGCCGATGTTGATCGGGTTGACGCTGCCGAGCTGATTGACGAGGAACATGTCGCGGAACTCGTCGCCGGCGAGGAAGCCGTTAATGCCGAGCTGCTTGATGGCGCCGCGGTTGACCTCCGCGACGGTGCAGCGGAGGAGCACCTGCTGCTCGCCGGAGACGCGAAGGTGGTTCTGCACGGTGGAGGATGCGCCGGTGCGCGCCGAGGGCGGCAGGAACAGGCGGGCCAGCTCCATCATGCGCTCGGCCATTTCCGCGCCGCTGACCGTCCCCGACAGGACGATGTTGCCCAGCACGGCGCTGACGACGACCTCCGCCTGCGGATCGATCTCGTCCACGGCCTTCTGGAGCGCTTCGAGGTTCAGCTCGACGGCGACTTCCATGACGCTCTGCTGTCCCTGCGGACCCCAGAGCACCACCTGCGTCGTGCCGTAGCTGGCGCCGGTGATGAGAAGCTGCTTGGGACCGATGGCTTCGACGCCGGCGATGTGGCTGGCCACCACGTGGACGCGCGCGATCTCAGTGGACGTGTCCACCACGACGCTGCGGTCAAGGGGGACCGCGACGCGAAGCTGCTGCTGCGTGAAGTCGCGGATCGTGACTTTCAGTTCCTGCCCCGTCGCGGCGGCGCTTGCGACCGTAAGGAAGACGGCGGCGATCACTGCCGTCCCATATGCCCAGCCCCGCGACGAAACGCTCGTGCCCATCCGTTGGTTCTTCATCGTCATGCCTTCCTTGGCCGCATCCCTGCGATGGCGGTCCTGTCGCCGCTTCCCGACGTCCGCGGCGGTGTTGCCGTTGCTTTCGATCGCCTCCTCGTAGGCGTAGTCGCTTCAATCGTCCGCCGCACTTCCACCTGCGGCTGGCGTAGGGCGGGCTATGCCCGCCTTGACAGCACGCCAGGCGGGAGGCGGGCCTAGCCCGCCCTACGCGAGGCGTGCGGCCCACAAAAACAGCGTGTCCAGGCTTTAGCCCTTTCCGCCATGCGGCCGAGCTTGCGAGCCTTCGTCGTGGCTGCCGCCCGCGTCCGCATCGCCTGTGTCCGAATCCGGTTCGAGGTCAACGTCCTCCGACGACGGGTTGTCCGCGTCCGGATCCGGGGCTGGGTCGCCGTGCCCGTCCGAGGGCAACGGCGGAAGCCCGCCCTGGGAAGGCGCCGGCTGCTGACCTTGTGCCGGCGGCGATGGCTCACCTTGGGCCGGTGGCGATTGCGGGCGTTGGGGCGCCTGCTGAGCGCTGCCCGGCTTGGCTCTCATGGCCGCGCCGCCGCCGGGCTGAAGCCCGGATTGCATGGACACGACATTGTTCGAGTGCGCGTTTTCATACGTGATGCGCATCGCCTGCGTGCGCGCGCCCGGCGCGGTGGCGCCGTACGAGACGATCATGGACCAGGGCGGGTCGGCGGGTGGAGTTTCCACCGGCGCAGTCATCGGCACAGTCGTCGGCACGGTGGGCGCAGCGACCGGACCGGTCGTCGGCGCGGGCGTTGCGGCAGCGGAGGACTTCATCATGCTTGCGAGTCCGGCGAGGAACCCGCCGCTGGAACTCTGTGCGTCGGACGAGCCCTGCTTCTGCGGCTCTTGATTGATGTTGCCCTGCAAGTGCGAGGTCAGTTCGGACCCTCGCGCGGAGAAGTTCTTTCCGCTGACGATCTCATCATCCTCGCCGCGCAGCGCCATGGTGATCTTGCCGCGCGTGGCCGCGAGATGGAGCTTGGTGACCTCCTCCTCGGGGATCAGGAGCGTGGCGGATCGGGCGGTCTTGGTCTTGCCGCCGCTGCTGCCCTTGGCCGCGCCGCCGCTGCCCAGACCGACGCTGGCGACCTCGATGCGCTGCAGGACGACCTCGGCGATGGTCTCGCGGTCGCGGCTGGTCTTGCCTTCGACGTCCATGACCACGATCACGTCCACCCAGTCGCCCGGTCGCACGTTGAAGGCCACGCCGGTGACTTCGTCGATTTCGACGCTGACCGCGCGGTATCCTGGCGCGATGCGCCCGGGAACGCCTTGGGGCGTGCCCGGTTCCGCGAGCATGGACTTGAGGATGGGAGCGCCCTTCGGGATGCCCTTCGTGGTGACGCGGTCGATGAGTTCTTTGGCATCGGCGTAGTCAGGATCGGTGGCGTTGGGTTTGTCGAGCGTCGAGGCGACTTCGAGCATTTCCTGGGTAATGGCGACGGTAGGGTCGATGTCCTGCTTGGCGCGGATGACTTTCCGCGCCGGCTCGGAGGAGGCGCCCCGCGCCTTTCTCACCGTGTCCATGCCGAACTTGATCGCCAGCAGACCCATGCCCAGACCCAGCGCGAGCGGGATGACGGCTTTGCCTTTCATGTGGTGTTCCTCTGCGGTGCGTGATGGATGCCCGTCAGTGTCAGCGTCCCAACCGGGCGGCGACCGACCTATCGGACGCGCCCAGTGGGTCATCGGATGAATGCGCGAGGCGGTTGACTTGTGCGGCGCGCGAGGCCCGGCGCAGCGCGAAACGCCCGAACGGGGGTCGTTCGGGCGTTGCGGGGGCGCAAAGATCGCCTGCGAGGGGCGCTGCGCCGCCGTATCCTGCGACGCCCGCCTCCGTGTTATTCGGAATCCCCGATGCCTTCCTTCCGCATCGAGCAGTTCCCGGTCAGGTTGTAGTCCTTGTCTCCGAAGAAGCTGCCCATCAGCGTCACGTCGGCCGCGGGCACCTTGACGGTCACGGCCTCCACCGGGTCGTCGAGCGTCGCGTGCGACATTTCGATCGAGACGGTGATGCCCATCGGCGCCATCACCTCGTTGACCCGTTCGGTCACCTCCGTGTACGGCTCTTCCGTCGTGGAGAGCACGGCCACGCGACACCCTTCGCGTGCGGCGTTCATAAGCGCCTGCCGCACCATGAACATCCAGCCGTACTCGATGATGCCGAACAGGATCGTCACCAGCAGCGGCAGGACGAACGCGAACTCGACCACCGCGGCCGCGCGGCGACGCTTGTCCCGCGCCCGCGCCGTCAGCCGACCGATCGGGGTCCGTCCCGACGTCTTCTTGTGCTTGACCATGGCTTACATTCCCCATCCACCCCACACGCGGCCGACCAGTATGATCAGCGATCCCGCCGTCAGCGGGACGCCGTAGGGCAGCAACTGCGAGGTGGCGCCGAAACTCTTGGCCGATCCAAAATCCGAGAACATCGTCTTGGTGTTCGAGCACTTGGCGAGGATCACGCCGAGGTTCGAGCAGGCGTGCTTCAGACGTCGCGTCGAGAGGATCATCACCACCGCGGCCAGCCCGCCGATGATCGCGCCCAGCGCGAAGCTGTAGAACGTCATCGCCGGACCAAACCACGCGCCGATGGCCGCCATCAGCTTCACGTCGCCCGCCCCCATGCCGTGCATCAGCCACGGCACGATCAGCAGACCGAAGCCCACCAGCATGCCCATCAGCCCGTCCCCCACGCCGGCCGCTCCGTTGAACACGCCTTGCGCGATCAACCCGGCCGCCAGCAGCGCCGCGTTCAGCCAGTTCGGCACGCGCCGCTGCGAGTAATCAATCCACGACGCCAGGAGCACGCCCGGCACCAAGATCGCACACGTCACGCCCCAATACCCCAAAGCCATCGGAAGTCCCCTGTGTGATGAGCTACTCGCTGCTAGCTGTTAGCTCCTAGCCATAGCGCGCAGCCGCGTTCTGTCAGATTATTGCCGTGAGACAAGGGCCGCCGGATGTTGGCCGTTTGCAACCAGCTGTTGGTCGTGCGCCACTCGAAGGCGCATTGCGACGACGTCCCGCCGCCGGCCTGGAACGCAGCAGCGCACACCATCCCATGTGCGCCCGAACCTTCCGGCTAGCAGCTAATAGCTAGCAGCCAGCAGCTCCTGGCGCAGGCAAGTCGGTGGGCGGTCCCGAGGCTGGAACCGCCCACCGCACGCTTGTCACGCGAGCGCCGGCCTGCCCGCCGCCCGCCGTTCACGCATCACGCGCTGCCGTCCGGCAGCTCGCTCTCGACGTTGGTGAACACCGTGCTGACCTTCTCGCCAAGCTGGGTAATCGCGGCCAGCGCCACGATGATGATCAGCGCCAGCATCACGGCGTACTCGGTGGCCGTCGGGCCGTCTTCGCTGACCAGGAACTGCTTGGCCCTATTGAGCATCGACGTCATACAAACCCTCCAAACAAGACATGCGGGCCTGCCTGCAGGCCCGGGAGAACGGTGGGCCCCGCGCCGCAAGCGGCGACGAAACCCTTGTGCAGTGTCTCGGACCTCCAGGGGTCGCGAGCAGCGTCCACCGGTCCGCGACACGCAGGCCGCCCACCGGCAAGGTCCACTCCGCCCGACCGGGGCCGGCGGGCGAATGACCATCTCAAACCTACGAAATGATCTTCGATCGGGCAAAAAAAATCGGCGCGTTTCACGCGGGTCACGCACATCCGCCGATTCTGCGCGACCGCGCGGCACGTTATGGGCGGACAGCGGCGGCCAAGTACAGCCGCAAGCGGACTGCCCCCTTTGTGCGGCGAGGAATCCAGTGCCGGGAACGCTCCAAGCCGTGCGCCAAGCGCATCAACCCGCGTATGAGTGGGGACAGGGTCGGCTTCAGCCGACCGGCGCCTGCCACCCGCTTGAGCGGGTGGGGCAAGTGCGCATCGAATCGGGTGAGCCGGCTTCAGCCGGCTTGCTCCCTGGGCAGCGCAAGCCGGCTGAAGCCCGGCTGACGACGCGCCGTCGGCCCTTGCCCACCGCCTCAAGGCGGTGGCAAGAACCGTCCGACTGAAGCCGGCCCGAGACCACGCGGCACGAAACGAGCCCAACCGCGACCCGTTGCCATGCGAAGGGTTCGTCAACGGGCACGGGCGCAACAGGGTAACACCTGCGGCGGTCCTGCCTGATTTGGGCACCTCGTTGATGAGGCCCGCTGAAGGGCGCCGCGTCGAAAGGAACCCGCCGCCATCACGCCACGTCAGGATGGGGCGCCAGACGAGCGGACTTGAAGGGCGACGGCCAGGCGCTCCACGCGCTGGTCCGGATACTCGCGCTGAGCAGCGGTGCGAAGATGCTCGATGGTGCGGCGCAGTCGTGGATGAAGGAGATCGGGCGCCAGCTCGGCCAGCGGTTCGAGAACGAAGCGGCGCTGATGAAGCCGGGGGTGAGGCACGTGCAGTCGAGACGTTTCGATCACCTGCTCGCCGAAGAGCAGCAGATCGAGATCGAGCAACCGGGGACCGTCCAGCACGCCGCGGGCGCGCCCCGCCTGCCGCTCGATGAGCATGAGTTGGGCGAGCAGCTCTTCCGCGCTCAGTAGAGTTGACACTGCAACGACGGCGTTGAGAAAGGCAGGCTGCCCGACCGGTCCTCCCACGGGAGAGGTTTCGTACACGCCGGAAGCGCGGATGTTCGACGAAGGCGACACGCCGGACGCCGCAGCCGCATGGGGCGCGCCCGTGCGAGGCGTGTCTGCATCAGACGCGGCTGCCTGCGGCGCGACCACTTGGGGCGCGGCCGCGAGGACGGTCATCATCTCGACGCCGTGTTGCAGCAGCGCCAGCCGGTCGCCGAGGTTCGACCCGAGCGCGACATAAGCCCGGATGATCGGCGAAATGGACGGGTCGCGGCCAGGCTTGAACATCGGTGCAGCGCCCTCACCACTTCATGCGCCCGATGCGCTCGACGGCCTCGCGGATGCGCGGTGTCTCCACGGTGAGGGCAAAGCGGATGAAGCCCTCGCCGCACTCGCCGAAGCCGATGCCGGGGATGACCACGACGTTCGCCTCGGCCAAAATGCGCTTCGCGGCGTCCATCGACGCAACGCCCTTCGGGCAGCGCACCCAGACGTAGAACGTGGCCTTGGGGTCGTTGACCGCCCAGCCGAGTTTCTTCAGGCCGGCGGTGAGCGTGTCGCGGCGCTCGCGATACACGCCGAGGATGCCGCGCACGTCGGGGTGGTCGATGCGGCTCAAGCCTTCGATGACCGCGTCCTGAATCGCGCCGAAGAGACCGGAATCGAGATTGCTCTTCACGTCGGCGAGCGCCCCGACGGCCTCGGCGTTGCCGGCGACGAAGCCGGCGCGCCAGCCGGTCATGTTGAACGTCTTGGACAGCGAGTGGAACTCGACGCATCGCTCCTTCGAGCCGGGCAGTTGCAGGATGCTCGGTGGCGGGGATTCGTAATACGTCTCGCTGTACGCGGCGTCCTGAGCGATGAGCAGGTCATGCTTCCGCGCGAAGGCGAGCGCTTCCTCGAAGAAGGACAGCGGGGCGCAGGCCGAGGTGGGGTTGTTCGGGTAGTTCAGCCACATCAGCTTTGCGGAGCGCAGCACGTCCGCGGGGATGGCGGCGAGGTCGGGCAGGAACCCGCGCTCTTCACGCAGCGGCATCCGGTGGTACTTCGCTTCGCTGAAGACCGCGCCGGAGATGTACACGGGATAGCCCGGGTCCGGCACCAGCGCCAGGTCGCCGGGGTTGAGGACGGCCGTGGAGAAATGTCCGATGCCTTCCTTGCTGCCGAGCAGCGCCGCAATCTCGCGGTCGGGGTCGAGCGCCACACCGAAGCGTTTCTGAAAGAACGACGCAACGCATTGGCGAAACGCGCGCTTGCCGCGACCCAGCGGATAACGGTGGTTCGAGGCGTCGCGCAAGGCGGCGGACATGCGCTCGACGATGAACGCGGGCGTGGGACGGTCCGGGTCGCCGACGCCGAAGTCGATCACGTCCCGCCCCGCCTCGATCGCCGCGGCCTTGGCGCGATCAATCTCGACAAAAAGATACGGCGGCAGTTTCCCCAGCCGCGAAGCCCGCCACGTCCGCATGTTGACCTCCTGAAAACCCTGTATCAATCGATTCAGCACAGGAAGCGATATTCAGTCCTCGCACCGCTTTCAGCCTATGGCTCAAACGGATATCCGCAGTTCGCGTTCGGGTCAAGCCGGTTCAGCGACGGACGGACCGTTGCTTCCGATAGCAATGAGGCTCCGTGGGGTGCAGCTTTGGGTTGACGGGATCGGAGCATCGGGCTCCCTGCAGGATCGCCCCTTACTCCGATTCCCAACTTCCCAAGGCCTCATCGCGCCGATAGAATCAGGAGGTGCTCCAACGGGGACGTTCTGATGCCGCTTGAAATGGAACTTGGGTTCTTCAACGAAAACCGCAGCGAATGGCTTAAGCACCATCGCGGCAAGCATGCGCTGGTTCACCAACGGGAACTGGGCGGCTTCTTCGACACCGCCGAGGCTGCCTTCGTCGCGGGCTTGGAACGATGGGGAAACGTCCCCTTCCTGCTCAAGCAGGTGGGCGACGAGGAAGTTGTCGAGCAAATCCCCGCCTTGGTCTACGGATTCACCCATGCCGGTGTTTAATTGGCGACCGACTCAGCCCGATGCTGACGGGCAGAAGATTCTGTCGCGTTTCGGCCCCCGGATTCAGGTTGAAGCGTGCGTTCACCCAGCGGCGCAGAAATCTCTCATCGCCAGCAACCAGCCCGTGCCGTCGCCTGTCAATGGCTTTGCCTTGATTGATACCGGCGCAACCGTCACGGCGATTGATGAAGAGGTTGCAAAGGCGCTGCAGCTTCCCGTCATCGGTCAAACCAAGATAGGAACAGCCGACGGGACTACCACGACCAGACTCTTGCCGTTCTGCCTTCGACTGCTCCCCTGGGGGTTCAACTTGACCTGTGTTCCAGGCATCAGCGCCAGAATATCAGGCCAGGGGATCATTGCATTGATCGGGATGGACCTTCTGTCCCAATGCGTTCTCATCGTCAATGGGCCCGGCGGATCTGTTACGCTGTCGCACTAAGATTCCGGGCGAACAATGCCTGCCGCGCGGGTCTGGCAATTCGTTTGGGCAAACGAACTCTGGCAAGTGAAGGCTTTGGGATCCCGCTGTGCGTTCGCCGAACGAGCCATGGAGGCGCCGACCGGTATGTTCCCCGAAGGGGATCACGCTGATTGGGTTTCGAGAATCCCCCTGACTTGGCAGGCAGCAAGAAGCTGAATCGGCCGGGGGAAGAAAGCTGATTCGGCTGGGGGCATCCGGGCGGGGCTCCTGGGGATCAATCGAAGGTCGGTCGTGGATCGAAGCTGATATGCAATAATCCAAGGCCAGACCCCAGTCGAGCGAGCCAAGCCGTGACACTGGATTCCCGACGGACTTCGTCCTACGCTACGCACGGATCATGATTTGTGGCATCTGCGGCAAGAAGGGCGCACGAATCCGCCGCGTCACACGCACAATGGGCCGGGGAAAGGCGACTTTTCTCATTGAGAAGGTTCCGCAGGTGACCTGCCCCGCATGTGGCGAGAGCTATTACACGGCCGAGACGCTCAAGGAGATCGAACGCATCCGCCTGCATTGGCGGGAACTGACCGTGCAAAGGAAGTTTCCCTTGGCCACTTTCGGCCCTGCGGCCTGAGTTTCCGGGGATCCACGGGTGATGCGCCAAGCCCGGATTCGGCGGCTTGGCGGAAAGGGGCGCTGGACGAGATCCGGCAAGCAGGACGGCTCCTGTTCCGCGACGACCCGTTGATTGAACGCGACGGGGCGCGTCCGCGCGGGAGCGCCTTGACATCGATTCGCTTCGGACGTATGCCTCCCCCATGTTGGACTTGGCTCATCCTGCGGTGCAGCGAAGCCCGCTGCCGGTTCGTCCCGCACTCTCCGCCATTCGGGAGTCGCTCACCTTCGACGACGTGCTCCTCTTGCCGGGGCGCAGCGCCATCGTGCCGGACGAGGCCGATGTTCGCACATTGCTGACGCGTCGCATCGCGCTGAACATCCCGCTGCTCTCGGCGGCCATGGATACCGTCACCGAATCGCGCCTGGCGATCGCGCTGGCGCAGGAGGGCGGGATCGGCATCATCCACAAGAACCTGCCGATCGAGGCGCAGTGCCGCGAAGTGCACAAGGTGAAGCGCTCGGAGAGCGGCATCATCGCGGACCCGGTGACGATCGGCCCGGACGAGCCGATCCGCCGCGTGCGCGAGATCATGCGGCTGCAGAACGTCTCGGGCATCCCCGTCGTCACCGACGACCACAGGCTCGTCGGCATCATCACCAAGCGCGACATGAAGTTCCTCGAATCCGAGGACCTGAAAGTTCACGACGTGATGACCTCGCGCAACCTCGTCACCGGTCCGCCGGGCACAAGCCTGGAAGAGGCCGCGCAGATTCTCAATCGCGCCAAGGTCGAGAAGCTGCTGCTGGTGGATGGGCAGAACCGCCTCGCGGGGCTGATCACCATGCGCGACATCGAGCGCAGCCGCCTGTTCACCGGAAGCTGCAAGGACGCTCGCGGGCGGCTGCGGGTCGGGGCGGCCGTGGGCGTGCATGATGACGACCGCGTGGCGGCGCTGATCGAAAGCGACGTGGACGTGGTCGTGGTGGACACGGCGCATGGGCATTCGGACAACGTGATGGCGACGGTGCGGCGCATCAAGGGGCGATATGACATCGACGTCATCGCGGGGAACATCGCCACGGCGCAGGCGGCGCGGGATTTGATCGACGCCGGCGCGGACGCGCTGAAAGTCGGCATCGGTCCCGGCAGCATCTGCACGACGCGGATCGTCTCGGGCGTGGGCGTGCCGCAGCTTACGGCGGTGATGGACGTGGCGTCCGTCGCGTCGCCGGCGGGCGTGCCCGTGATTGCCGACGGCGGCGTGCGCTGGTCCGGCGACGTGACCAAGGCGATCGCGGCCGGGGCGCACAGCGTGATGATCGGCTCGCTCTTCGCCGGTCTGGACGAGTCGCCGGGCGAGCTGGTGACGTGGAAGGGCCGGCGGTTCAAGGAGTATCGCGGCATGGGTTCGATGGGCGCGATGGTGAAAGGCTCGGCCGACCGGTATCAGCAGGCGGGGCGCATGCGCGGGGGCAAGCTCGTGCCGGAAGGGATCGAGGGTCGCGTGCCCTATCGCGGCCCGCTGGCGGACTTCGTGTATCAACTTGTCGGCGGGCTTCGCAGTGGCATGGGCTACTGCGGAACCGGCACGATCGACGACTTGCGGACGCGGACGAGCTTCACCAAAGTGACGGCCGCGGGCGTGGCCGAGTCGCATCCGCACGACGTGTCGATCACCAAGGAGTCGCCGAACTACGCGGCGGAGGTTCAAAGCGAGTAGGCAAGACGACGCGCTGCGCGATTCCCTGGTAGGGCGGGCTATGCCCGCCGCGGCTATGAACGAACTTTGGAGGCTTAGATGATGATGCGGTCGGGTCACTCCGTTTCTTCAATCTGTGCGACGGCGGTTCTGGCGTGCCTGGGCGTGCTCCTCGCCGGGTGCCAGAATGTGTATGAAAACATGTACGTGGACGCACAGTCGCCGCGCGGGCCGGTGGAGACAACGTCTTCGGCGAAGCTGAAGGCGATGACGGGAGAGGCGGCGCCGCGCAGCCGCGGGCATGAGCCGGTGACCTCGCCTGCCGCGGACACGCGCGTCTGTCACGGCCCCCTCTACTTCGAGGATCCGTTCGAGTCGAAGGGCAGCCTCGACGGCAAGTTCGCATGGACGTTTGAGGACTACTTCGCTTTGGGGTACTGCGGCGGGCGCTGGCTGGCGAATACGATCTTCCTGCCGGTCACCGTGACCGTGCATCCGATCTGGTCCACGGCCTGCACGGACGGCGCGGTTGCAGGTCCGTCGATTGCCGCGCCGTGCTGCGCGAAGAGCGCGGGCGGCTGCGGATCGGGAGGCTGCGGCGCGGGCGGATGCGCGGGAGGATGCGGAGGTTCGAGCGGCGAGCCGGGCGGCGCGGCGAGCGCGGGGTAGGGCGACGAGCCTGCGCCGTGCGCCCTGCGCAAGACGCATGATCGCGGCACGTCGGTGGTTCAAGCCAGGCGGGCATAGCCCACCCTACGGGACTGAGGCTGATTGCCAATTCCGCGGCAGGCATGGCATGGCCTGCGAACCTGAATAATGACCTGAACTGAGCTTTTGCTCTGGCACACGCATGACGCTGGCCCAGGCGGAACGATCGGAGAGAAAGGTCCAGCGATGCCCGGCCTGCGGTCATCGCTTCAGCCCCCCCGCGCCGATGATCTGCTCGCTGTGCGAGTATCCCCTGACGGGTCCGCCGACGACAGGCATGGACTCCACGCCCTACGCGCAGGCGTATTCCGAAGGCGAGCGCGGCGGATGGGCGATGTTGAAGTGGATCGCGTTCGGCGGCGAACGCGTCCGCCACCTGGCCCTGATGCGCGCGTCCTCGGCCTCGCGGCGATACTGCATCGTCAACCTGATCTGGCTGTCGCTGGCGCTGACAGCGTTTCATGTCACCGAAGTCGGCTGGCACGAGGCCGATCCGGAAGGCTCAGGCGAACGCGGCAACGGCTGGGTGACCGTGGCGTCCGCGCCCTTTGCGGGCGGGTCGCTGGAGCATGACCGGCTGCCGCGCGTGCTGTGGTGGAACGCGCGAATCGCGGGCGTCGCCGCGGGCGTCAGCTTCGTTGCGGCGCTGCTGCTCTCGGGGCTGGCCGTCGTGCTGCTACGCACATTCGTGGAGGCGATGCACAGCACGGCCTACCGTGGCGAGGGGCGGATGAGCGCGGCGATGCACTACGCCACGGCGTGGCTTTTGCCGGTGACGCTCGCAGGAGGGATCATCCTCATCCGGCCTTTGGCGCGGGCGAGCGAGATCGGAGGCTGGAGCGTGACGGTTCCCAGCCAGATGGTGATGATCGTGGCGGGCGTGGCGGCGAGCATCGGCGTGGTGATGGGCTGGTTCTTCCTGCTGCGGCTGGGCATGACGGCGCCGGTGAAGTGCCGCGGCCGGGTCGTGGGCTGCATCGCGATCGGGGCGCCCGTGCTGCTGGCGGGGATGACGCTGCTGTGGCACTTCGGGCTGATGCTCGTGTATGACCAGTTGATGCTGAGCTTCGGCTGGCAGTTTTGACGGTGGGCGAGAATGATTCCGCCGCGCGGGCGACGCGGGTAACGCGGGCAACGCGGGTGACGCGGAGGAACGAGGGAGCGATGACGACGCCGACCATTCTGGTCGTGGACTTCGGGGCGCAGTATGTGCAGCTCATCGCGCGCCGCGTGCGCGAGCAGCATGTGCACAGCATCATCGTGCCCCCAACCCTCACCGCCGACGAAGTGCGCGCGCATAACGCCGTCGGGCTGATCCTCTCCGGCGGACCGGCCAGCGTGTACGCCCCCGGCGCGCCGAAGCTGGCGGAAAACCTGCTGGACCTGGGCCTGCCCACGCTGGGCATCTGCTACGGGATGCAGCTCGGCTGTCAGATGCTCGGCGGTCGCGTCAACGCGGCCACGGCGCGGGAGTTCGGTCGCACGCGCTTGACCGTCGGCTCGGCGGACGCGCTGGTGGCGCACATTCCGCCCAACTCGATCGTCTGGATGAGCCACGGCGACATCGTGGACCGCCTCAGCGACGACTTCATCGAGCTGGCGCGCACGGACAACTGCCCCTTCGCCGCGGTGAAGCACAAGACGCGCCCGTTCTACGGCGTGCAGTTTCACCCGGAGGTGACGCACACGCCGTGCGGAGCGCAGCTCTTCCGCAATTTCCTCTACGACATCTGCAGCTGCAAGGGCGACTGGCAGGTCGGGCACTTCACGCAGGACATCATCGAGACCATCCGCCGGCGCGTCGGCCCCAAGGCCCACGTCATCTGCGGGCTTTCCGGCGGCGTGGACAGCAGCGTCGCCGCCGTGCTCATCCACAAGGCCATTGGCGAGCGCCTCACCTGCATCTTCGTGGACAACGGACTGCTGCGCAACCGCGAGGCCGAGCTGGTGGAGACCACGTTCCGCGAGCATTTCCACATGGACCTGCGCCTGGTGGACGCCTCGGACCGCTTTTTGCAGAAGCTCGAAGGCGTCACCGATCCGCAGCAGAAGCGGCTCATCATCGGGCATGAGTTCGTGGAGGTGTTCAAGCGCGAGGCCGAGTTGATCCCCGGCGTGGAGTTTCTCGCGCAGGGCACGCTGTACCCGGACGTGATCGAGTCGGGCAAGAGCGTGGGCGGTCACGCGGCGGGCATCAAGCTGCATCACAACGTCGGCGGGTTGCCGGCGGATCTGGGGTTCAAGCTGCTGGAGCCGCTGCGCGACCTCTTCAAGGACGAGGTCCGCCGCGTCGGCGAGCACATGGGCCTGCCGGAGGAGATCGTCTGGCGGCACCCGTTCCCCGGTCCGGGGCTGGCCGTGCGCATCATCGGCGCGGTGACGCGCCCGCGGCTGACGATCCTGCGCCACGTGGACGACATCATCCTGGAGGAAGTCCGCGCCGCCGGCTGGTACCCCAAGATTTCGCAGGCGTTCGGCGTGCTGCTGCCGGTCTCGACGGTGGGCGTCATGGGCGACGAGCGGACCTACGCCGACCAGCACGTGGCCGCGGTGCGCTTCGTCGAGACGGCGGACTTCATGACGGCCGACTGGGTGCGCGTGGACCAGGAGCTGCTCGCGCGCATCTCGACGCGCATCATCAACGAAGTCCGCGGCGTCAACCGCGTGGTGTACGACATCTCGACCAAGCCGCCTTCGACGATCGAGTGGGAGTGATTCTGAAGGTCAAATGGGAATGCTCCCGTCGATCGATTGGGATTGATCGCGTCGGTCGTGTGGGAATGCGGCCAAGCTGTTGCCATCACCCGCCTCCCTCTGAGCGCGGGCCTGGGGGAGGGGTCTTCTCCTCGACATTCCAACTTCTCGCCCGGTCGTTCCGCAGACGCACAAGACACACGCGGACGGCTTCGTGCAAGCCGCCGGGAGGCCCGTGGTCCGGACGTGTCGCGGCGAAGCTACGCATCCCCCGGCGGCGCGAAGCGGTCTCCCGCCTGCACGTGCCGGCCGTTGACATATTCCTGCCAGGTCATGCGCTGACCGCTGGCGGGTTTGATTTCGAGAATCTCCAGGAAGCCGTCGGCGCAGGCGACGAACCGTCTCGCTTCGAGAGTTCCCGGAGCAAGGCGCGAACCACCGGGCTGCTGCGCGGGAAGGGGCAAAGCTTCGACGTTCGCCGACCCAAAGGGAGGGGCTTGAGGCTTCTGCGGTCGAGGATACGAATCATCCGGCTGTTCAGGCAGACGCACGCGCGCCAGCGTCACGTTCTCCCACCGCCCGTCCTGCGCCTCGAAGCGCGCCGTCGCGCCGGGCCAGGACCACATCCCCAGCACGTGACGCGCGACCTCGCGCGCCGGGCGGTCGAATCGCGTCGCGCCGTCCTCCTTCCTGAGCTTGGGCGCCCTGGTCGAGGCCGAGTCATCCTGCGTT
>CAZGJA010000075.1:0-6513 GCA_964526695.1 uncultured Phycisphaeraceae bacterium | reverse complement strand
CGATGTCCTCGACCCCTCGCGGGGTCGCATTCAGATGCGCACGATCCCCACGGGTTGCGCTGCGACCTGACGGTCGTCGCTCCACCCGTGGCTACAACCCTCGGCCCCTTCAGGGCCGCCAATCTTGTCACGCACCCGGACCCGTCTGGCCGGGCGCTACGCTCATCGCGCGATTCCGTTCATGCGAGCGCCGCCGAGAGGCGGCCGACCGCGCCGGGAGGAGCCGCTCAGGGCCTGGCCTGCAGAGCCGGGGCGGCAAGCGCTTCATCCAGCCACCGCCCGACCTCTTCGATGTAGATCGGGTCGGCCATCATCCCGGCCGAACCGTGGTCGCCGGGCGTCTCGATGAAGCGTTTGGGCGGGCACGCGGCTTCGAACAGCCGGCGGCCCATTGAGATGGGAATCAACCGATCGTCCGTGCCGTGCAGGAAGAGCTTCGGGCAGGGGATCGCGCCCACCTTGCGGATCGAGTCGTAGCGGTAGCTCATCAGCAGCCGAACGGGCAGAAACCAGTACACACGCTGACCGACCTCCGGCAGGGAGGTGAACGTCGATTCCACCACCAGCGCGCCCGGCACATGGCGGCTCGCCAGCTCGATCGCCACGGCGCCGCCCAGCGACCGCCCGGCCACCACGATACGCGAGGGCGACTCGCCTTTCACCTGCGTTATGAACCGCCACGCGGCCTCGGCGTCGAAATACGTTCCCTTCTCCGTCGGCAAGCCTTCGCTCTCGCCGAATCCACGATAGTCAAAGACGAGTACGTGGAACCCCAGCCGGCGCCAGGCCACGATTTCGCGCAGCCGATGGGAGATATTGCCGGCGTTGCCGTGGCAGAAGATCACGCTCCCGCGAGCGGTTTCGACGGGGACGTACCACGCGGCGAGGCGCACTCCGTCGCACGTCGTCAGCCGCACGTCCTCGTACGCCAGCCCCGCCTCGCGCGGCGTCGCCTCAATCTCGCGGGACGCGTGATAGACGAGCCGGCGCTGACACCCGGCGATCAGCAGGCACACGAGAATGTACAAGGTCAGCAATACACCGGCGGCATGGATCATGGCGACATCATAGGGAAATCCGCCGCCGTGTGGCACTGGTTTCCAACCGGTGGGCGTAGCACCGGTTTCCAACCGATGCGTGTGGCACCGGTTTCCAACCAATCCTGTCCGGTCCGGGTATTGCTGACAAGCGATGTTGGGCGGATGGAGGGGGGGGGTTCCCGGGTTTTTCGGCGATGAGGGGCGGACGGGGCGGGCGCGCACCGGGGGCCGCCGTGCCGTGGAGGGGGAGTGGGCGCGGCGGTTACGCGGAGGTTTTTTTACGGTCCGTGCAGCGCGTTCCCGGGCTTGCGCTGCGGCGAGTTCCCGTTCGGCGCGGCGTTTGGCGGCGACGGCCAGGATTTCCTCCACGGGCGGCACGCCCAGACGCCGCCGCACGGCGCGCACGTCGAAGATGTCCTCGATCTTCCGCAGGTTTTTCATGGCGGGATTGAAGAAGGCCGGCAGGTGCGCGACAACGACGGGGTCGTAGCTCAGCGTGCGGTTGGGATGCGCATGATGCGCGCGCAGGTCGAGCAGCTCGCGCAGGTCGAGCAGCTCGCGCAGGTCGGGCAGCTCGCGCAGGTCGCGCAGCTCGCGCTCGATGACGCGAATGAACCGCCGCCCGACGACGTGATCCACCGATCCTGGAACCGGCATCACGCGATCGACATCATGAACGTCCCCGCGACTCACGCGGAGCAGTAAAACAGAAGCTGCGCGCTGGCGCAAGTAAGAAATTGCAGGCCGTGTGGACCCGAAGTGCCGGACAGAATTGGTTGGAAACCGGTGCCACATTTGGGCCTCCGTCATTCCCGCGGAAGCGGGAATCCAGACGTTTGGCGGTCCGCCGTGGACCCCCACCTGCGCGGGGGGGGGTGGGGGGGGGGCGGCAGGCCACGGACCCTCGGCTGCGGGTGGCGTTGTGGCTGTACGCGGCGGTGGAGGGCGGGTGCGCATGGAGAAGCAAGGCGATCCGCCGGGCGTGGCCGCGTGGCGCCGGCGGATGACGTCGCAGGAGGGACAGGCGACGTACAAGCTGCGGAGCTCGACGATGGAGACGGTGAACGCGGACTTGAAGACGTGCCGGGGCTTGGGCCCGTCCCTGGTGCGCGGGCTGCGCGGGGTGCGATACGTGGCGCTGGGGTCGGCGCTGGCGTACAACGTGATGCACTTCGCCGGCGTGCTGCTGGGTTGAGGGAGTGAACGATCGAACGAAGAACGGATGAAGGGCAAATGAAGGCCGAATGAGGTCCGGTTGAAGGCCAAGCGGGTGGACAAAAGGGTCCACCCGCTGAACAACAAAATCGAGAAGCATGAGGCGCAGCCAAGTTCCGCGAGCAGAGCTTGTCACGGGTCTGCGCCGCACAGAATGATCCTCGAGACGAAAGAAGGCCAGGCTCGAAGGGTCCGAGGGTTGTGGCCACAGGTGGAGCGACGACCGTCAGGTCGGAGCGCAACCCGTGGGGATCGTGCGCATCTGAATGCGACCCCGAGAGGGGTCTAGGAAATCGCGACGGCGGTCTCGTGGAAAGGCTCGTGTCCTCCGCCCCACGCGGGGCGGCATCGCGCACAACTCCATAGCGCCACGGGTTTCGGTCGCCATGGCGACCTGCACCCGTGGCTACCTTCCGCCGCCCCTGCGGGGGCGAAAACCAGCCCGCCAAACCTGTCACGGATCCGCGCGGGGGGGTGATGCTGGGCAGGCCGGTTCCGGGTTCCGCCACGGCCGGTTATGCTGGCCGGACGACACACTTTCAAAGGCGGGTCCGACTCATGGATGCACAGGCGCTACTGCGAAAACTCGGGCTAAATGCGGTCAATCCCGGCGGCTTCTGCGGCGAGTGGCTTGGCGGCGGCGGGAAGCTCGACTCGCTCTCCCCCATCGACGGGTCGCTCCTTGGCGGCGTGCGGCAGGTCACGCCCGCGGAGTATGACCGCATCGCCACGCGCGCGCACGAGGCGTTCCTCACGTGGCGCGACGTGCCCGCGCCCGTGCGCGGCGAGACCGTGCGACGACTCGGCAACGCGCTGCGCGAGGCGAAGGCGGACCTCGGCCGGCTCGTCACCCTCGAAATGGGGAAAATCCTTGCCGAGGGCGAAGGCGAAGTGCAGGAGATGATCGACATCTGCGACTTCGCGTGCGGGCTGTCGCGTCAGCTTTACGGGCTGTCCATGCACTCCGAGCGCCCGGGGCATCGCATGTTCGAGCAGTGGCACCCGCTCGGCGTCGTCGGCGTCATCTCCGCGTTCAACTTTCCCGTGGCCGTGTGGGCGTGGAACGCGGCGCTGGCGGCGGTGTGCGGCGATGCGACGATCTGGAAGCCCTCCTCGCAGACGCCGCTGTGCGCGATCGCCTGCACGAAGATCGCCGAGCGCGTGTGCCGCGAGACCGGCGTGGACCCGGCGATCTTCAGCCTCGTCATCGGTCCCGGCGCCACCGTGGGCGAGCAGATGATCGCCGATCGCCGCATCCCGCAGATCAGCGCCACCGGCTCGTGCCGCATGGGCAAGCGGATCGGCGAGGTCGTGGCCTCGCGCTTCGGGCGGACCATCCTCGAACTGGGCGGCAACAATGCCATCATCGTGACCCCCAGCGCCGACCTGGACCTGGCGACGCGGGCGATTCTCTTCGGCGCGGTGGGCACGGCCGGTCAGCGCTGCACGAGCACGCGGCGGCTGATCGTGCACGAGTCGGTGCGCGAGGAGCTGACGCGGCGGCTCGTCAGCGCGTACCAGTCGGTGCCGATCGGCGATCCGCTGGAGGAGGGCACGCTGATGGGACCGCTGATCAACACGAAGGCGGTGGACGACATGATGAAGGCCATCGCCCGGCTCAAGGAGGAGGGCGGGCGCGTGCTGTTCGGCGGCGAGAAGCTCAGCGGCGGCAAGCACCCCGGCGGCGGCTACGTCACGCCATGCATCGCCGAGGCGCGGAACGAGTATGCGATCGTGCAGGACGAGACGTTCGCGCCGATCTTGTATGTCATTCCGTACGGACAGAGCCGCGACCGTAAGGGAGCGAGTTGCGAGGCATCGAGGCAACGAGGCAACGAGTCAACGAGTCAGCGAGCCAACGTGACGCCGGGGCGACAAGGCAGCACGGCAGACGCGTGCGGAGCTTCCCATCTTGACGACCTGCATGAAGCCATCCGCCTGCAAAACGGCGTCCCGCAGGGGCTCTCCAGCGCCATCTTCACGCGCGACCTGCTTGAAGCCGAGACGTTCCTCGCGGCGTCCGGAAGCGACTGCGGCATCGCCAACGTCAACATCGGCACCAGCGGCGCTGAAATCGGCGGCGCCTTCGGCGGTGAAAAGGAAACCGGCGGCGGACGCGAAAGCGGCTCCGACGCCTGGAAAGCCTACATGCGCCGCCAGACCAACACGATTAACTACACGACGCAGTTGCCGCTGGCGCAGGGGATTCGGTTCGAGATTTGATCGGTTTCCCCCCGGTCGGGGTCACTATACAATCTGGAACATGAACGGAAGCGATTCAAACCCGACGGTGTACCTCGACTTCCTCGCGAGATGCCGGCAAGCATTCACCCCATTTGCGCCTATCGAGTTGCCCGACTTCTTTGCCGGACGTCTTCACGTAATCGAGGACATTCGTGGGGAGTTGGAGGCTCCGGGAAGGCAAGTGGCGATTTATGGCGAACGAGGCGTTGGAAAGACCTCCCTTGCCCTTCTGCTCTATTTTTTTGCAGGGTACGATGATGAGCACGTGCATATCTTTCGCTGCGACGACGGCACCACTTTCGATGACATTGGCGTTCACCTCCTGACCGAGGTCGGGGCCGCGCTAGGAATCGATGAGGTTCAAACGGAAACGGGGAGGAGCGGAGAGGGTCGGATTGGTCCATTTGCTGCGAGCCTGGCTCGCCGGACAACGGCCACCTATCGACCCGTGCGAGATGGCCAAGCGATTACGCCCGGGAGGATGCTCCAGACCTTTCGAGAGCACCGTGGTCTGCTCATCATCGACGAGTTCGACCGCGTCAGGGACGCGCAAACAAAAACGCGCGTTGCCGAGATGATCAAGCACTTCTCTGACGCCCGCAGTGCTGCCAAGATCGTGATTGTCGGGGTAGCAGAGACGTTGAACGACCTCATTGGGCAACACGAATCGTTGAGCCGGTCGCTAGCGCAGATCGGACTGGGACGGATGGAGGAACTCGAACTTCAGGACATCATTACGCGCGGTTCGCAACGCATCGGAGCAGACTTCGAGAGGTCCGTCGCCTCAAAGGTGGTCCGGCTGGCTGACGGATTCCCCCACTTTGTTCATCTTCTTTGCATGTACTCCTCGCTCTATGCGGGAGATACGTTGAAGAGCGATACCAACGCCAAGCCTTATGTCGGCGACAGAGAGTACCATCTCGGATTGAAGAGCGCGATATCCAAGTCTGAGCATTCCCTCAAGGAGGACTACGAATCTTCTGTCGTCACTACTCGCAAGAAGTCTGATATCTACGAATTGACGCTTCGTGCCATGGCCCTTTCAGAGGAACGGGATGTCCAAGTTCGTGAGCTCGCTCGTCACGCTTCCTGGCTGGCGAGCGAGGAGTATCGTCCCGAAAAATTCAGCAATGCTCTAGGAGAGTTGATCAAGCCGGAGCGGCGGAGAGTGTTAACCAAGGTGCGCGACGGCTACTACAAGTTTACGAACCCGCTTATGCGCCCCTATGTCCGCTTCTTGCTCGAATTCGACAATGTAACTTTGCACCGCGGCCAGCTTGAGTTTCCATTCATGAAAGGAGCGTAGGCATCGATCTCCCTGTCGAGCCAATATACATACTAGATTCCGTCGGCGGCGGGCGCAAGAGCGGCTCAGACACATGGAAAACCAGCATGCGCCGTCTGACCAACACGATCAAGTGCACGACCGAGCTTCCGCCCGCGCAGGGGATTAGGTCTGGGGATTGAGTGCACGTGAGTGCTCGTGCGTCCAATTTGTGAATATGCGCCGTACTGAGTCTACGCTTGCCCGTGATCGCCGTGTTTCGGAATTAAGTGAACCTAGGATCCATGAGGGTTTCGACGTGAGGTTTTCAGCCGGGAGAGTCATGGGCCGTTCCGACACGACGCTTCACACAGGTCGGTTTCCGCTCTCCGTATGCGGTGTGCCACGCCCGCACTGACGCTTTGCCGCAGTGGTGGATTGAACGAGTCCCAATCCCGAACGACGGTTAGGGCTCACGGGCATTGCTCTCGCGCCGCGCCGGCTGGGCTTCAACCCGCACCAAGCCCGACGACCTCTGGCTCGTGCTCGGTTCCGCACGGGTGCGGCCATTTCTCTCGGCACGGCGTAGGAATTCGCGCCACGCTTTAATTGCTTCCTCGCTATTTCGTGTGGGTAGCCTGAGCCAAGGCTGGGAGCTTGAAGTCCAGTTTTCCGGCGATGAGGTAGATCATTGTCATAAGATAGGCGCTGGAGCGGAAGCCGCGGGCTTTCCGCTTGGCCGACTGGATC
>CAZGJA010000074.1:0-25695 GCA_964526695.1 uncultured Phycisphaeraceae bacterium | reverse complement strand
GGTTTGCGTCCTGGGGGGGGGGGGGGCCCCGCCCGCCTGGGTATTGCCCCGTGTGATTGTGGGGGGGGGGACGCCCGCCCCCCAATGCCCGTCACCCTGACCTTCCATAAGCGGCGCAACTGAAGCCCAGTTTCCCTCTCGCGAGGAGTTGATCAGCCGTTCGCGGTTCCATCGCGCGGTCCGGCGCCTTGGCCGGTGTCGTGCAGCTTGAACGCCGCAGCATCGTCCGAGGGTCCAATCGCGGCTTGCAGCAACCCGGCGCGGCGCATCCGCGTGTATCGCACCGCCCACACCACCGGACCGCTCAGCACGTAGGCGAGAACCACGACGAACAGCCAGACGGCCTTATGCGTGAAGAACACGGCCACGAGCAGCATGGCGAGAATCAGGTGGCCGAACGGTTTCTTTCCCTTGAAATACGCCTGCACGCGGCGATACGGAATCCGGCTGACCATCAGGCATCCGGTTCCGAGCAGGAACACCGGAATCGCGTACACGATCCAGCGGCGCGTCCCGGCCGGAAGTTGATCGTGCAGGAACATGAACGTCACCATCATCGCGGCCGCGCCGGGGCTGGGCAGCCCGCGGAACGTGCGGTAGTCAAAGTCCTCGCGGTCGTGCTCGACGTTGTAGCGCGCCAGGCGCATCGCGGCAAAGGCCACGTACAGCGCCGCGCACAGCCAGGCGATCTTGCCCAGCACGTCGCTGCTGACGGGCGACACGCTGGTCACGTCTTTGAGTTCGCGCATCATGTACGCCATCATCAGGGTGGCCGGGGCGGCCCCGCAGGTCACCACGTCCGCCAGCGAATCAAGCTGCCCGCCGAAATCCGTCGTGCTGCGCGTGACCCGGGCGGCCAGTCCATCCAGCCCGTCGCAAATCATGCCCAAAATGACCATGAACGCGCCGATCGACAGCCACGACGGAGCCATGCGCTCGATGAAACGGCTGTTGAGCGTCCACTCCGCGGCGGCTGACGTGCCCGCGCCGAGATCGAACATCGAGTGCAGGCCGAAATGGATCGCCGCGAAGCCACACAGCAGGTTGCCCAGCGTGAACAGCGTCGGCAGCATCGAGAGCGACCGGAGTCGCCGGCGTCGGGCACGAGGGTGATGCGCGGGAAGTTCAGGCTCGATGGGGTTCATGAAGTGGCTCGATTCCGGAAAAATACATCGCGATACAGGGATCACCGGCCCATCCGGCGGCGGCGGCGATCACATCGCTCCCACGGCTTCCCGCGCGGGCGACGCCGGCTTCGCGGCTGCCGCCAACACGGGCTGCCTAGCCAGCAGCGTCAGCGCGCCTTTGACTTTATCGCCCAGCCGGACGCAGACCTGCGTCCCCTCCAGTTTCGGGATGACCAGCTCCGTGCGCGAGCCGAACTTGATCAGACCGATGCGCTCCCCGATGGCCACGCGCTGATGCGCATCGACGCGGCAGATGATGCGGCGGGCGACCTTCCCCGCGACCTGGCGGACTTCCACCGGGCCGGGCATCGACGGCTCGGGATCCAGCAGGATCGTGTTGGACTCGTTCCGCCGGCCGGATTCCGGATGCCGCGCGTCGAGAAACTCGCCTGCGCAGTACGACAGCGAACGCACGCGCCCGCTGCACGGCGCGCGGTTGAGATGCACGTTGAAGATGCTCAGGAACATGCCGATGCGGATGGCCGGTCCGCCGATGGCGTCGTGATGATCGAGTTCGGTGATCTCGGTGATCGTCCCGTCCGCCGGCGAGCAGAGATCTCCCGGCGCGTAGGCGCGGCTTCGCGACGGATCGCGGAAGAACGCCACCGCCCAGACCCACACGAGGGCGAACGGGATGCCAAGCGGCCACCACGCGAGCGAGGCGAGATACGCCAGCCCGCCGAGGACGACGGTTGCCAGCGTGATTTCCCTGATGCCCTCGCGCGCGATCAGCATGAAGCCCGCTCTCCAGTGATGTCGAATCCCGATGCCACGCGTGCGGTGCGAAAGCGCTGCCGCACCCGGACATCATACCACCACTCCCCAATGGCAACACGCCCCCCCGACCGGCTTTCGCCGATCGAGGGGGCGCGTAAGGGTTGAGCATCTCGTGGCCCGGTGGCTCGTGCCGCCGGGCGATTCCTCGCCGCCTCTCAGCGACGGTTGTCCTTGTCGCTCCTTTGCGCGTCGGGCCGGTTTCCGGTCGAAGTTGCGGGCTTCGCGTTCAACTGGGCACGCTCCCGGTCGCTCATCTGGGCACGATCCTTGTCGCTCATCGCAGCCCGATCCTTGTCGCCCATCGCCGCGCCGGACGGACCCATCATGCCCGGCCGATCAAATGCGCCGAACCGATCATCGCTCACGCGGCCCATCGGCGGCCTGCTTCCGCTGCCGACCGGATACTCCCGGCGATCGGGCATCGGCTGGATCGTCACGGGCCTGACCGGCTTGGCTTCCAGCGGCGGCGAGTGCCGACGCAGGTCGTCGATCAGTGGAACCGGGCCTCGCTCGCACACGGTTCTCCAATGTCCCTCGCGGACCACCACGTCCTCGCACACGCTTTCCCAACGACCCTGGCAGATCACAACTTGTTCGTAAACCTCTTCAAACCAGCCGTCGCGCACCAGCACGCGCCGCAGCTCCCATCGCTGGCAGGCCGGGGTGATCACCACCTCTTCCCACCGGTATCCGACAAACCGCCCGTATGCGTCGAACGAGGCGACCTCGCGCCACTCCGTCACGGCCGGGATGTCCACCAGCACGTTGCGGTCTTCGTACAGCGCCTCGTGCCAGACGCTGCGATGCACCATCTCGGTTCGCGGCGGAACCCAGACGTTTCGCATCCGCTTCTCGATCACCGGAGGCACCCAGACGCGCCGGCAGTTGGCATGACCGCAGTCGCGATCATCATGCCTGGCGTCCACCCGAACCTGACCGCTCGCGACGTTCATCCATCCGCCGGCCACGAGCAGAGCCGGCGCCAGAGCCTTAAGGCCCTTATTGAGTTTTCCAGCGCCGAACATGGTCTGTACCTCCTGTGTTTGGAGTCGCTACGCGGCGATCACCCGACCGCCGTACAGGAGATTGGACACGCGAAACGGCTGAAAGTTTGCGACAGCGACAAGAGGCGACGAGACGGCGCAATTCGAGCAGACCCAAGAGGTTACAAGGCAGAGTCACCGGGGGGGTTGAAACGCCGAAACGCCGAAACGCCGAAACGCCAAAACGCCAAAACGCCAAAACGCCGAGATCAGAACCCCTCACGCAAGTGAGGGGCATGGTGTCAAAGCGTGGAAACGTCAAAACTCTGATGCGTTGAAACCTCAAGACGTCTAGCTGCCCGAGCGTCGGATCGCTGGGCTCGAGAAAACGTCGGGTGGCACGGGTCCGCAGCAGCGGACCCGTGGGATTGGCGATGCGACCCGCGATGCGACCTGCGCCACTCGACCTGCGCCACGGCCTGGCGCGTACGCCAGACCGTGCCACCCGGCGCGCGGTCATCGTCAGGAGGTGGCGGCCCTGCGAGAGCGCCCCAGCAGCGAGGCGAGCGCGATGGCGGCGATGCATGCGGCGGCTTGAAAGATCAGTCCCGCGCCCGTCGGCGTTCGCTCCGCCGTCCACGTCAGCACCAGCGTCCCCAGTGGAGAGCATCCGAACAGCCCGGACAGGACCATCGGTTCGCCGGTCGACGCGGCGTGATACCCGGCGTAGGCGAGATCCAGCGCCGGAAGCCCCAGCCACATGACGCACAGAACGAAGATGGACAGCCCGCGCGCCGTTTTCTCCCGCGCCGCGCAGAGTCGCGCCAGCGCCAGAAACGTCACGCACGCCATCACGCAAGCAAGGCCTGTCTTCAGCCAGATTGTCCAGGCCTCACTTGCGAACGTCGCTGTCCCGCCGCGCGACAACACGGAGTCCTCGACGAGCGGCTTCCAGATCGGCTGGCCCAGCACCGCCGTGACGCCGCAGATCAGCAGCGGCAGCCCCACGCCCAGCGCGATGTCCGGGATCCGGTCCGGCCAGCCGCGCAGCTTCGTGCCCATCGAGGCGATGTGCCGCAACTTGGCCGCGCTGCTGATCGGCAGCAGCGCCAGCAGCAGCCCGCCGCCGAGGCTCAAAAGCCAGTGCGTTTGCGCGGTGCCCATCTCGCCCATGAACTCGAATTGCTTGATCTGCGAAACCCGCTGATAGACGACGGTTCCCATCGACGAGGCCACCAGCCACATCAGCAGCAGCAGCGAACCGCGCAGCCCGTTGAGCGCCGGCAGCTCCGGCCGGCGGTAGCGCGCGCAGGCGGCCCGCAGCCAGAACCACGTGAAGATGAGGTTCGACACGGCGATCAGGTACACGGCCTCGGTCCCCGGCGACGCGCCGCCCATCATGATCCACAGGGCCAGTGACGCCGCGTAGATGCCGAAGAGGAGCGCCGCGCCGGGCAGAAAGAGGAGCAGCATATTACCCGCGAAGAGCAGCCCGATGAGCGGACCGACGGGACTGACGGGCTTGTTGTGGCCCACGCCCCAGAAGATCGCCAGCGACCAGACGGTCATCGCGCAGCTCAGCAGCAGGGCGTTGCCGCCGAGGAAGGTCTTCACTGGCGACATAGCGATCGAGGCAAGCAGCGTGCCGACGGCGAGGTTGATGCCGAACAGCAGCAGCGCCTGCAGCGGCCCGCCGAACATGTATCCGAGCACGACCGAGATGTCGCTCATCGGCGAGAGCCGGTGCGACTCGGACATGCGCGACTGGTGATCGCGGAACAGCGCGCGGTACACCATGTTCGATCCGACCAGCACGCAGATCACGCCCTGCGCGTACGCCAGCGTCCTCAGCGCGTGCAGCGCCACCGTGCGCCAGGAATCCAGCGCCGCCGCCCGCCGATACCCCAGCAGCGCCAGCACGCACACCAGCACATAGCCCACGGCGATCGTCGCAAACCGACGCGCGCCCCCTTGCAGGTGATACTGCACGTAAAGCATGGGATACGGAGATTGAAATCGCTCGCTCATGTTGACGCACGCTCGCTGCCGGACGAAGAGCAGCCGTTCCGCGTCGAGCTGCCCGAGGTAAGCCGGGGCTGGCGACGCGCCGGGTACCAGCCGCTGCACCTCAGCGTGCGATGATCCTCTATTGTGGACGCCGACTCAAGCATCGCGGGAATCCGCCGCCGCGAGAGCGCACGTACAGGGAAGCCCGTCGCTCCGCGACGCGACTTCTCGGGAGATGAGAAAGACAAGCTGGATTCCCGCCTGCGCGGGAATGACGGAGCCGGATTCCCGCTTACGCGGGAATGACGAGCGCCGCGTTTCACCACGGACCGCTGAGTCAGCCCGACCCCGCTGCGGCGTTTCCAAAGGGATGCAGGCCGGGTTAGAATACCGCCAAAGGGCGATCCGCGCGTGCGCCCGTTCGTTCTCTCTTCTCCACGGCGTGCGAGCAGCGTCATGCAAGAGGAACCTCAAGGATGAAATCCAACCGACGGACCGGCCGGATCAACGTGGCCCTGATTCTGGGGCTGGTGATCGGCGTCGCGGTGCTCGGCGTCGGCGCCGTGGTGCTGCGG
Source organism: uncultured Phycisphaeraceae bacterium (assembly GCA_964526695.1). Classification (GTDB taxonomy): domain Bacteria; phylum Planctomycetota; class Phycisphaerae; order UBA1845; family UBA1845; genus JABWBH01. Next base: position 20,166 of record CAZGJA010000074.1, on the reverse strand, counting down.
AACTGGCGCGGCGAGCGCCTCGCCAACCAGGCGCTGGCGGATGCCGAGGCGGCGGCGAGCGCGGGCGACTTCGACAAGGCCGCGAAGCAATATCAGGAGTATCTCGGCCGGCATCCGCAGGACGTGGCCGTGCTCGAAAAGTGGGCGAGCGCCAACCTGAAGGCGCGCCCGCGCCAGTCGAAGCACTTGAGCAAGGCCGTTCAAGCCTACCGGGAGCTGCTTCGGCTCAATCCCGGAGAGGAGAAGTATCTCAAGCCTCTCGTGCGCCTTCATGCCCGCGCGTACGACGCGCCGGACCAGCTCCTGTACTGGGCGAAGATGTGGCACGACGCGCATCGCGACAACGCCCAGGCGGCGCTGTGGCTGGGGCGGGCGATGACGGCGATGGGCCAGTTCGACGATGCCCGCAGCACGCTGATGGCCCTCGCGGACGGTCCGTCCTCGTCGCCGGATGCGTTCATTCTGCTCGCCCTGCTGGAGGTGGACGCTCAGCCCGGCGCCGAAGGGCTGAAAGCGGCGCGGGCGCGATACGACGAGGGCGTGCAGCGGTTTCCGGATTCCGCCAAGCTGTCGGCCTACCGGGGCCGGTTCCTGCTGAGGAATGAACGCAACCTCGCGGCCGCCCGCGCGGAACTCGAACGGGCGGAGTCGCTCAAGGTCGAGGGCGTGACTCTGCACATGCGCCTGTTCGACGAGTGGACGGACCTTGGTGAGGTCGCCTTGGCCGAGGCGCATCTTAAAGCCACGAAGGCCGCTTCACCGGAGGCACGCGCTGCGTCGCTGGCGGAAGAAGTGGTGGTGGACATCGGCGAAGAGCCGGAGAGCTGGCAGATCTTCGAGTTCCGCGCGGACACGCGCCTCGTTCGCCTGAAGATCGCCAAGAAGATCGAGCCGCCTTCCGCCGCGGGCAAGCTGGCGGGAGATTGGGAGACTAAGCTGACGCCTCTGGCCGGACGCGAGTTGGAGTACCTGCCCTCGCTCATCGAGCTGTACGGACTGGCCGGGCGCGGCGTCGAGGCGAAGAAGAATGCGGATGCGTACCGGGCGGCGATCGACCCGGCCTCGCCCCGCGCGGATACGCAGCGCGCGTGGGCGACGGTGTACGACGCCATCGCGATCCTGGCGATGAACCAGCCGGACAGCGCGCATCGGGTCATCGCCCTGCCGGATGAAGTCCGCGCCCCGCGCATCTTCCTCTACAAGGCGCTGTGCTACCGGAAAATCGGTCAGCTCACTCCGGCGAGGCGGGCGATCGAGCGCTACATCGAAGCCGAGCCGGGCGACCCGGAGGGGCTTTGGCACCTCACACAGATCCTCGTCGATGAACGGGATTGGGCGGCCGTGATGAAGGAAGCGCCGAAGTTGGCACACTTCGAGCCTTATCGAGCGGACGCATCGTGGGCGCGGGTGCGCGCCGAGATCGCCCTGCTGCCTGCGGATCCCGCCCAAGTGAAGGCCGAACGGGCGGACGCGCTGCGGGCGCAGTTGGCGGAGGTTAAGCCTGAGCTGCCTGCGGACCGCCTCCAGGCGCGGCTGTGGCGCGCCATGCTCGAAAGCAAGGCCGGGCAGTTCGAGACGGCTGAAAAACTGTTGCGCGAGCCGCTCGGCGAGGGCATGGACGCCAAGGCCGCGACGGACGCGCTGGTCGCATTCCTGCTGGGGCGCGAGCGCGACGACGAAGCCGTCCAGGCGGCGCTCGAGTCCGCGGAAGCGCATCCCGATGACGCACGGCTCTGGCTGGCGCTGGCGGATTTGTACGACCGCCAGGGCAGGACCGAGGAGGCGAAGCAGGCCGTCGAGAAGACCGTGGCGCTGGCGGTCGGCGATGCGACGACGCGCGCTGACAGCCTCTTGGCACGCGCGACGTTTCAACTCAAGCACGGCGACGTCGAGGCCGGATTGAAGCTGCTTGAAGAGCTTCGCGGATCGAGCGCGACGGAGCCGCGCTGCCGCGTGCTGCTGGTGGAGGCGCGGCTGGACGCGGACGAGGCGCGGGCGCCCTTCGACGCGGCACAGGTTCAGAAGTTGATCGAGGAGCTGAAGAAGATCGAAAGCGAGGCAGAGGGCATCCGCTGGCGCTTTTACCAGGCGCGGGCGTGGCTTCGCGGCGATCCGAGCCGCGACGAAAAGGAGATCACCGCGCTGCTGACGGAATGCCTTCAGCGCGATCCGACGTTCTCCTCCGCCGCGGAAGCGCTCGGGCTGTTTCATGAGGAGAAGAAGCGCGAGGCGCAGGCCGAGGACGTGTACCGCAGGGCGCTCGCCGCCAATCCCCGCGCCGTGCGCGTCGCGGTTTGCCTGCGGAGCCTGCTCCAGAAACAAGGCCGAACCGCCGAAGAGTCGCAGGTGGTCGATCTGCTTTCCGCCGCCGGGCACAATGTGACGTCCACTCGCGTGGACATTGCCCTGCGCGAGGATCGCCCCGAGGAGGCGGTCGCGCTGCTGCGGAATTACATCCCTGAGAAGCCCGATGATGGAGGCGCGCGGTTCCTCCTGGCGCAACTGCTGTCGCGGGGAGGCGCTCCCTACGACAACGTCAAGAAGCTGCTCGATGAGGCGGAAGGGCTGTTGCCCAACTCGTCCGTGATCTCGCTTGCCCGGACCGAAATGCTGGAGCGGGAGCAGCGGTTCGCCGAGGCGGAGGCGCTTTGCAACCGCGAGGTGGAGACGAAGCAGAACTACGCCGCTCACCTGCTCCGTGGGCGATTCTACTTCCGCCGCGACCGGCTTGAAGAGGCGGAGCGGGATTTCAAGCGGCTTCCCGAATTGCCGCAAAACCCGGCGGAGGGGTGGTTCCTGCTCGGGCGGTTTTACGCGGAATCCGGCCGACCCGCCGAAGCGATTGTTACGATGGAGACCGGTCTCCTAGCCGTGCCCGACGCGCTGCCGCTGAAGCAGGGCTTGGCGGAGCTGCTGCTCTCGTCCACGCTGCCGCAGGATCGCGCTCGCGGTCGGCAGCTCCTCGATCAATTCCTGGCGCAGCATCCGGGCGACCCGCTGCTTCAACTCCTGTCCGCGGCGCTGCTGCACGAAAGGCGCGACAAGGCGTCCGTGGAGCAGGCCGAGGGAATGCTCAAGCAGATCCTCGAAGCGCGTGCGACGTTGCTGCAGGCGCATCTGCTGCGCATTCAGATCGTCCGCGAGCGAGGAGAGGATGACGCCGCGATGAACCTTTGCCGCGAGGCGCTGCTCCTCCTGCCCAAAAACAGCAGCCTTCGCCTCGTACAGGCCGACATCGAGCGGCGACGCGGGAACATCGCACAGGCGAGGGACATCCTCGAAGATGTGCTCGCCCGCGACCCGGCGCAGGCGCAGGCGCGGATGCTGCTGGCCGATCTGACTCGCATCGAGGGCGCATCCGCCGGACCTGACTCGGCCTTGGCATTGATCGACGAGGCGATCAAGGCGGATCCGCAAAACGACGCCGCGCATGTGAAGCGCGCGCTGACGCTGCAGGAGGCGGGCAGGTCCAGGGAAGCCGTCGAGGGGCTGTCCACTTATGCCGAGTCTCGCGGCGAGAGCGCCTCGCCGGCGCTGCTCGCCACGCTGGCGGACCTGCACGTCGTCGCCGGCGACGCGGACGCGGCGCAGCGCTGGCTCGATCGCGCGGTCGCCAAAGCGCCGCAATCCACCGACGTGCTGCAGGTGTCGTTGCGGCTGTCGGCGAAGCGCGGTCGCTACGACGAGGTGATCCAGACCCTCGAGAAATGCCGGGCGGACAAGCTGGGCGACGCGCGGATCTACATGACGGGTGCGAACCTGCTGGCGGCGACGGGCGAGGCGGCGCACCTGGCCTCGGCGCGGGACGTCCTCGTGCAGGTCACGCGGGACGACGAGACGAATCCCGATGCATGGCTGACGCTCGCCTCCGTGCAGTACCTGCTCGGCGATCGCAAGAGCGCGCTCGCCGCGTACGAGAAAGTCGTAAGCGCCCGCACGAGCAGTCGGCGGCATCTGGTCATCGCGCTAAACGGCGTCGCGTGGCTGCTCTACGAGGAGAATCAGGATCCGAAGCGCGCCCTGGAGCTGGCGGACCGCGCCGTGGCGCTGGCGCCGGGCGTCGATGGACCGGACCCGCGCAGCCACATCCTCGTCGATGTGCTGGACACGCGCGGGCACATTCTTGAACGGATGAACGAGCTGAAGCGCGCGGGCGCGGATTACCAGCAGTGCGCGGCCGCGGCGCAACGGACAGGGCTGCGAGCCGAGCAAGCCAAGGCGCTGGTGCAGCTCGGCCGCGTGCTGCTTGCCTCCGGCGACGGGGCGCAGGCCAAGTCCCGCCTCGACGAGGCGCAGGCGATGCATGCGTCCGCTCCGTGCCTCGACGAAGCGGCACTCAAGGAGCTTGGGGGTTTGCTGAGCAAGACCGGGCGCTGACCGCCGCCGGGAGTCGATTAGGCCGCGACCCGCAAAAGCGGCAGCACACAGCCGTGTTCAGGCGCCGACGGCGACTTGCAGCTTCTCCTGCAACGTCTGCGCAATGACCTCGTACACACGGCTGGGAATCACGTCGATCCGCAGGAGATTCGCCAGCTCGGAAACTTCCTTCTCCAGCCGCGGCAGCATGTCCATCAGCACGCCCACGCCGCAGCCCGCCCACTTCAGCGCCTCGCTGCACACCGGCTCGATGCGGCGCTCATCCGGGATTTCGCACAGCAGCTTGGAGATCTGATCCGCAGCGCGAATCAACCGGGCGATGCGCATCGGCTCGCGCGCGTCCGCAACCGGCGGCGCCTGATGCAGCCGCACGGAGGCGGTCACGACGTCCGGCAGCTTCCAGTATGACAGCACCAGTGCGGAAACCTCCGCGTGGGTGGTGTCCACCGCGGAGGTCTCATCCTCCGGCGTGAGGTCCGCGCCGTAGGGGACGAACCGCTCGACGATCGGCGCGTAACGGTCGGGGAAGGACTGCGCCAGGATCGGGATGCCGATGTCGCACAGCAGCGCGCTGATGAACACCTCTTCGCGCGATCCCGGCAGGACGACCTTGGCGAAGTGCGACGCGGCCGAGGCGCACACCAGCGACCGCCGCCAGCAGTAGCTCATGTCCAGGGCATCGACGCTGCGCCCGCCCATCATCTCGACGAGGTAGCGCCCCAGCACCAGCGAGCGCGTGCGCTTCGGGCCCAGCAGCGTCAGGGCGACCTTCAGCGACGTGACGTCGTTGCGCACGCCGAACAGCGGCGAGTTCGCCAGGCGCAGAATCTCGCTGACGGTTCCCGCGTCGGCCGAGAGCGTGCGCACGACGTGGTCGTACTCGAAGTTGGGATCCTGAATCACTTCGAGAAACCGCACGACCACGGCGGGCATGGACGGCACCGCGGCGGACCGCTTGATCGCTTCGAACACTTCAGCCTTCATGGTCGAGCCTCCCGCGCGAACGCCCCCTTCGCCGCGAATTGCGACCCGCTGCGGACACCGTTCCGGTCACGGCCGGTCGTGACAACGTCACCCCGTTGTTATATCGGAATCTGACAAGCCCGAGCCCTGATCCGCCGTGAATGCCCCCTGCCTCTGCGGATTTCCCTGGCAGCTTGTTGCTGCAAACGGGCGGCGCGGACCCGGAGGAAGTGCCTTCCCTCGTGGACACGGCGGGCTGCGCAGAGGCGTGTCGAGCTGTTCATCGGGCTGCCAAACGTCGCCCCCCTGACCGCTTAAGCCGCGACGGCAGGGCGGCGCCGTGCCCTGGAGGACGGGGTTGCCTTATCGCTCGCTCCGCTGGACCGCGGCAGCGGCTCTAAGAGCCTGCGGATTCCGCCGGTTTTCGCCGTTCCAAGGTCTTTAGGCGTCACCGTTCGGCATGATCATTATCGCTCCCTGCGTGGATGAATCGGCGGACCCTGCCGGCATGGATGAATGGACGGGCCTTGGTTGAAGCTCGGATTAAAACGGGCGCCATCGCCACGGGGAAAACTGGGAGGCGGCGCCCCGAATCGCTTCATCCGGCGGTTGGCCCGGCGAGCGCGGGTCTTCGGAAGTGTCATGCGCCGCGGCGGCGATGGGCGCCTAGAGTACTGCCTCTTTGAAACGGCAGCGTTTTCGAAACGGAGGGGGGCGGGCCTCTGGCCCGCCGGCGGGCGAGGACGCCCGCCCCCCGCAAGCCCGCCCCCCTCAAGCCCGCCCCCTCTGGCCCGCCGGCGGGCGAGGACGCCCGCCCCCCTCAAGCCCGCCTCCTCTGGCCCGCCGGCGGGCGAGGACGCCCGCCCCCCCTCAAGCCCGCCCCCCCAAGCCCGCCCCCCTCAAGATTGAACGCTGCGATATTTGCGAGGCACTGCACTATGTAGAACCGCAAGATGATTTACCTTTTTGATGCCCACAACCCGATTGTGCTGCTGGCGGCGGAGCCGTCGGGAGGTTCTCATGGGATGGGGGCATCAAACTGACGGACGCCGAGTGGGACGCCTTGGATCGAATGCGGTTCAGCACCTCTTCGGCGGATGTTTTTCGCAATTGTTTGATCATCCTCCTGTCGGACTCCCGCGACACCATCGCCTCGATTGCCGGGCGTCTGGGGTGCAGCGAGGAAATCGTCAAGCGCATCCGCAAGCTGTACCGTGGCAGTGGGATCGACGCCCTGCATCCGATCAAGCCGCCGGAGCGCCCCAGTCGGGCGACGTCCGCATTCATCCGAGCGATGGAAGAAGCCGTGACGGCCAATCCACTGACGCTGGGTTACGGATTCTCCACGTGGTCGGTGGCGCGGCTGGCGGCGCATCTGGCCCAAACCACCGGCATCCGCTTCGGCGACGATCAACTGACCCGGTTGTTGCATCGACATGGCCTTTCGGTTCATCGCCCCAAGCACACGCTGAAGGGCAAACGCGACGAATCCGCGTACCGCGGGGCGGAAAAACGGCTGCAGCGCGAAAAAAAAACGCCCTGAAGGACGACGCCGAAAAAGCGCTGGTCTATCAGGACGAAGTGGAGATTCATCGCCATCCCACGCTGACGCGGATGGGGTGGCCGGTGGGCCGGCAGCCGGAAATCCCCGCGCCCGGCAAGAATGAAAAAAAAGGGGTGTATGGAGGGATCGACTATGCCACTGGACGGATCACTTATGCGATCGCCGATCCCAAGAGCGGCCCGAACTTCCTGATCTTCTTGACGACGCTGCCGGCCGCCTGCGCAGGGCGCAAGATCCTGCTGGTCTGCGACCATGGGCGCTTCCACCACACCTAGCTGGTGCACGCCTGGCTGGCGGCGCACGCGGACCCGATCACCGTGCTCTGGCTTCCGCCGTATTGTCCGAGCCTGAATTGGATCGAACGCTTGTGGGGACATCTGAAACGCACCGCGCTGGCCAACGGCTGTTCACCACCATAGACGACCTGGCGGCCGCCTTCCGCCGCGGCGTGGCGCGCGTCAACGGGCATCGCGATCGGATGGGATTCATGCACGATCATGACGATGTTCAAGGAAGTGGCGTGAAGCAATCTGCGGTTCTGCTTGGGATCGAGCCAGCCCCCAATGCCAAAGCGGCAGCGGCATCGAGACCGCCGTTATGTCACAGCGGCGGCAGCCGGTTCGAGCAGCAGCGGGTCGGGCATCGACGCAGCGCGGAAACCGTCGTATCTGGCACGGCACGAATCACATCGTCCGCAGGCGCGGGCCGACTGCGTCTCGCACGACCAGGTGTGTTCGAAAGGCACTTCGAATCGCTGCCCCACTCGAACGATGTCGGCGCAGCTTTCATCCATGAGCGGAGCCTCGACGCGGATGCACCGGTTCGCCGGCAGCGCCGTCGCCAACATGCAGTTGTACGCGTGAAGGAACTCGCGGCGGCGATCGGGCCGGCCCTGGTCATACGGCACCCCGAGCTGCATTTCATCCGCCGCCTGGCTCAGGCCGGTGATGATTCGCTCCGCTGCGGTTCGTGCGGCGAGTTGAACGCCCATTGACAGCAGCACGGGGAGAATGCCCACCGAGCCGCCGGGTCCGTCGGGTTCGGCGTCCGGCTGCCAGCGCGCCCGGCTCTCCGGTTGGGCCTGACGCGGCGTCTCTCCCCGCGACGCATGAGAGGCAGCGGTCCACGTGAACCGCACGCATCGGGCTTGCGGCCAGCTTTGGCAAAGACGCTCCAGCGCGGCAAGTCTGCGCCGCGCGGGTTCAGCGCCAATGCCGACGCACAGGAAGGTGACGGGGACGCGTCCGAATCCGCCCGCGCCGACAGCGGCGGCCACCGCGGCCTTAAGCCCCGCGTTGCTGAGAACCACCATGCCCGACACGATTTCCCTCCTGCAGCCTTGCCGACGGCGGATCACCCGGCGCGGAAACCCACAAGGGATCGCCGCATCTTGAATCGGCGGCGGCGGGGGAAGGACTTGAGCGAGCTAACGCGAGCCCGCGACGGCTATGTACGTCCATGCGCTCACAGATCGTTGTTCAAAACCTGCTCTGCATATCGTGGCGGCAGATGATCCACTGAGGGCGACGAGCCTGGAATGACGGCATCCGGGCTTCAGCCGGTCTTGGGCGCGCGGCGTCGACGCTTGGCGCGCCGCTGCGAGCGAGCGCCTCGTTGGTCCAGCCATTTCTTCAGCGATGACTGACTCTCGCCCGAAGCGCGCCCGGCGAGCAGCCCCTCGACGCTGACGTCCTCGTCGAGGTCTATCCAGTGAATGCCGCACCCGCGGCCGATCAGGCGCCAGTTCCCGCGCTCCCGCGCGCTGCCGTGCAGCAGCCGCGGATACCAGACCAGCGGCGCTGAGATCGTGCGTCCGTCGCTGAGCTCCACGCTCAGCGTTTCCGCGCTCACTTGCACGCGCTCCGCCGTCGGCGTCGTCAGTTCAAGGGCCGAAATACTCATGCCACGCCTCGGTCAAACGGGCCTCGTGTTCCTGCAACAGCGATGCAATCCGGCTGAGTTCGTTGGACGAGAAGCCTCCACTCCGCGCCAGTCTCACCGGATCAAGCCAGAACTTCGCGACCTTGCTCTCGCGCTCAACATGCACGTGAACGGGTTCCGCGCGGTCGGCGGCGCGAGTTTCACGGTCAGCCACATCAGCCGGCCCCGACTGCATCGCGGCCGAGGACGTAGATCGTCCATGGCGCGGTGGTCGTTTCGCTGACCCATTCGTAAGGCTCGTCCGGGCGACCGAGCGGTCGATGCACGTCGAGCACGTGCAGCCCGGCAGCCGTGTACACGTCGCGATAGGCATCGTCCGGCCAGAGGATATCCACGGCGGGGCGGTGGTCCGTAAGCGCCGTATTGATGATTTCCACCGTATCGCCGCACCGCGCCTGGCGGTTGCGCGGAAAGCTCTTCGTTGTGAACGAAGCCCATTCATGCCAGTAGATTTCGGGCGATGAAACGAGGTTGACGAGGCGGCCGTCGGCGCGAAGCACGCGACGCAGCTCCGCGAACAGCGTGATCTTCCATTCGCGCGTCGGCACGTTGTCGAAGGTGAACGCCGAGAGAATCAGGTCGAACGACTCGTCCGGGAGGTGCCGCAGGTCCCCGTCGGCGACCAGCCGGTAATCTCCCGCGGGATCGGCCTGCTGCGCCCGCTGCACCATGGCCGGCGAGATGTCCACGCCGACGGATTGGAAGCCCCGTCGCGCCAGAAACCGCGTCGAGCGCCCCGTGCCGCAGCCGAAGTCCAGCGCGCGGCGACCCCGCGCGTGCCGCTCAAACAACTCGGGCAAGTCCCGAAACGCCAGGTAATACGTTCCGGGAAACTCAAGCTTTCCATACGCGGCGGCGTAGGCGTCGTCCTCGTAGCAGTTGCGAAAATCCATCCCACTACTCCTACCCGCGCGACGGCTCTCGAACAAGCACGACCGAGCGCCTGGGCGACTACATGCTCACGCCGAGTACGGCGAGAGCATGCCACCCTCGGTTGGGTGGCAAGGCGTCACGCGCAGCGGGTAGCCATGCTGAGCGGCGCTTAGGCGACACCATGCTCACGCCGAGTACGGCGAGAGCATGCCACCCTCGGTTGGGTGGCATGGCTTCACGCGCAGCGGTTGGGTGGCATGGCTTCACGCGCAGCGGGTAGCCATGCCGATCGGCGCCTGGGCGAATCGGTCCGCACGCGCGAGACCTTCCCGCTACAAATCCCGGCTGACCAGCCGCAGCACGATGCCCTGGATGGAAAAAGGCGTGCGGGCGTCCACCAGCGCGGGAGGCAGGCGCGGGTTGTCGCCGCGAAGAATGACGACGCGGTCGCCCCCGCGATGCTCAACGCTGACGCGCTTCAGTGTCGGCTGACCATCGACCAGGCACGCGCAAATCCGCCCCTGCACATGCTCGGCCTCGACGCCGGGGCGGTACTGGACGAGGACGATGTCGCCGGGTTTCAGCGTCGGCTCCATGCTGTCGAACGCGAGGCGCAGACAGTAATGGTCCCTGGCCCACAGGTGGCGCAGCACGGGAAACATCTCGAGCTGCTCCTGCGACGTCGAGGGCGGACCGGCCGGGATCGCGCCGAACAGCGGCAGCTCGCGGGCCTGAAGCGGCTGCGGCGCGTCATGTTCCGCCCCCCCCCCGATCAGCACGCCCTGCGGCACGCCCAGCCCGACGGACAGCGCGTCCAGCATCCGCGACGAAGGCGTCTTCCGGTCGCGCTCGATCTGCGAGAGGAAGCCCTGATTGATGTTGACCTTCGAGGCCAGCTCCGTTTGGGTCAGCCCCAGCGCGCGGCGATAGCGGCAGACGCGCTGCCCGAGCGTCTCGCGGGCGCGACGCGCAATCTGATCGGCAAGCCGTGGGTTTGAGCCCATATTGCTCATTATTACCCGGCGATATTGGCTTGGCCAGCCCGGCGACGGCTGGGTGGCATGGCTTCACGCGCAGCGGGTAGCCATGCTGACGGGCGCCTGGGGAATCGCATGCTCACGCCGAGTACGGCGAGAGCATGCCACCCGGTTGGGTGGTATGACTTCACGCGCAGCGGTTGGGTGGGATGGCTTCACGCGCAGCGGTTGGGTGGCACGGCTTCACGCGCAGCGGGTAGCCATGCTGAGCGGCGCTTAGGCGACTACATGCTCACGCCGAGTGCGGCGAGAGCATGCCACCCAGGAGGCGCTGTGCCACCCAAGATGTGCCGGATCATGGCTGGCTCGCAGGAGGTTGCGTGGCGAGCGTGAGCAGGCTGACCTCCGGCGGGCAGAGGAATCGGACGCGTGGCGCGTATCCGCGTTCCAGCCCGATCCCGCGGCTGACGTAGAGCCGGTTCCCGTCAAGGGTGTGCAGCCCGCCGGCGGCCGCGTCGCGCGGGATGCTGGTGAATGTGACGGGCGGTCCGAAGAAGGGGATGACGACCTGCCCGCCGTGCGTGTGCCCGGCCACGACGAGGTCGATGCGCGAGGTTGGGGACATGCGCGAGAGGATGTCCGGCAGGTGCGCCAGGAGGATGCGCACGTCCGCGTCGCCGCCAAGCTGCTCGAACGCTTGCACGAATTGGCGAGCGGTCCTGGCCTTCCAGTCGAACTCCACGCCGCCGATGGCGATTCGCCGGTCGCGGATCGTCACCGTCTCGATCTCGTTTTCCAGCAGCCGAACCGGCGTTCCGGCGAGGGCGCGCTCGACGAAGGTTCGCTCGTCCGTATTGCCGAACACAAAGAACGCGCCGCCCGGAGCTTCAAGCTGCGAAAGCAACTCTCGCAGAGCGGCCTCTTCGCGGTTGAACTCCTCGACCGTCCCCTGAAACAGATCGCCCGGCAGGAGGATGAGATCGGGCTTCTCCTGCATGATGCGCGCGATGGCCTGGCGCTCGTGATTTCCGACGTGGTCCGTCTGGATGTCCGCGAGCACGGCGACGCGAACCGGCTCGCGCCCCTCGCGCAGCGGCGCGAGCGGGACATCGGCGGTCTCCAATACGAGCCGGTAAGGCTCGATCCAGAATCCGTACACGCCGATGGGAATGAGCATGAGCGAGGCGATGGCGATGAGCCGAACCGGGAGCGAGGCGCGGTAACGCGGATGTGGGTTGGTCCGCACTCGCTCCGCCAGCAGAACCGCGGCTCCGCAAAAGGGGACGACGAAGAACACCGTCGCATTCACCAGGGACATGAGCGGGAAGAACGTGCGGGCGTTCAAGCCGGCGAGAAGGAACTTCGCGGCGAACATCGCGCCGACCAGGAGTGCGGCCAGCAGCACGCGGGGAAGCCCGATCGCCGTCGGCGGCGAGCGCCGCGCCCGATGTCGCCGGCGCAGCAGAATCCACGCCGCGACCAGGCAGTCCAGCGCGACGGAAACGCCGAGCAGGAGTTTGAAAGTCAGGACGCTCATGGGTGTTGCAAGCCGCAGATGCGCGCATCGTATCCAGCCAGGACATGTTTCGGCAGGGGCGGCGACTTTGCGTGAGGCGCTTCGGCTGGGGAGACTCGCTCGCTGGCGCTTCGCGTTCTGAAACGCAGGGTAGCGCTCGCTGGCGCTTCGCGTTCGGAAACGCGGCGGGGCGCTCGCTGGCGCTTCGCGTTCTGAAAAAGGAAGGTGGCCGATCAACTCGGGCGGGTGGCGTCGCCTTCGTGTTCGAGATCCTCCATCTCCTGCGGGGTCGGCAGATGATGCGCGCCGAGGAGGAACAACAGCCCGCCGGGCAGCGAGGACACGATCTGCACGACGCGAACGGCCAGTGCCAGGCAGAGAATCTGCGACACCGAGCCGTAGGACTTGAAAACTTCCGTGTAGAACAGCTCCACCGCCCCGGCGCCCTGCACCGAGATGGGGATCACCGTAATCATCCAGCCCGTGCCGAAGTACGCGAAATACTCGAACACGCGGCCGAGCGTGCCGATCTTCATCCCCAGCGCCTCGGCCGCCACGACGTACGAACCGGTGCAAAACACCTGAAGCAGCATGGTGCTGAGGATCGCTCCGGCAGTGAGCTGGCGATGATGGACGAGGTTGCAGGCGGTGCGGTCGATCTTGCGCAGGAAGTCGATCTTCGGGATGCGATCCAGCAGCGTCGTGGGAACCCGGCGGCGGATCGGCCCCCAGAAGTAGAGAAACGCCGCGACCGTCCCGATGCCCAGGATGGCCGCCAGCATCCAGCGAAACGGCGCTAACTTGGGGGTGAACATCGCCATGATCGCCACGAGCAGCACCAGCCCGATCAATCCCGCGACGCGATCGAGCAGGACGCTCATGATCGATTCGGTCTTGCGCTGCGCGTGCCGGGCGATGCAGTACATCTTGTACATGTCGCCGGCCGTGCCGCCGATGGCGTAGGCGAAATTGAGGAAGTTGCCGACGTAGCAAAGCTTCAGCGATTCCCAGTAGCCGATCTGAATCTCCTGCGCCCGCAGCATCCACTGAAAGCGCTTGCCCTGAATGAACGTCCCCGGCGCGAACACGAACAGCGCGGCCACGAGCAGCCCGATCCGCGCCTCTCGCAGCACGGTCCGCAGGCCGTAGTGAATGTCGGCGTGCTGGTTTTCATCGGAACCCTCGACCGGGGGCCATGTGCGCGGCAGGGGAGGGGACGGCGCGCCCCCGTCCGGGCGGACCGTGAACGTGTCCGTGGCATCGTCTTCCTTGATCTCGCCAAAGAGCAGGCGGCCGTCAGGCCGGGGCAACTGCGCGCGATCCTGCCAGGACACGCCGCGCACGACGAGGTACAGCCCGACGACGCAGACGCCGATCCGCAGCAGGTTCAGGATCCACTTCTTCGTGGTCGATTTCGCCACTCAATTCCCCGTCGCCATCCGTCTGACGTGGTGCGGACCGTTCGGACGGTTCAATAACCGGATGCTCCGGTGGCGGCAAGGAGGCGAGATCACCCGGAAGGCAGCGACGCTTCTGCTGGATCGTGCGCGCGGCATCGGGCAACTCGACAAAGGGTCGGATAACAGAGGGCGCGAAAATACCGCCGTGATGTTTTCGGCGGCGCGGGATCAAACGTGGCAGACCCCTACGTCCGCACTGGGGTCCGGCAAGGTCCAGCCCATGTCGGGCGCGGCGGCGATCCATGCCTGGATCGCCTCTCCGACGCTGACGAGCGCTGCATCCCGCGTGTCGCCGCAGGCGACGCAGCCCGGCAGGCTGGGAACCTCGGCGACCCAGCCGCCGTCCTCATGGTCGGGATAGAGAATGACTTGGCGCATGGCTTTCATACGGGTGCACCCGAGCAGGAAGATTGCATCATATTCCAGCCGGGCCGCGCCCGTCAGGAAGCGGTTTTTGCCGGATCCCCGGCAGTTTGGGCGGGTTCAACTTGAGGTGCGATGGGGTCGTGGGGTCGGCTTGGGTTGGCGGATCCGGATCGGTGCGGGTGGCTTTGGCAGCCCGTGGTAGAACTCGAAACGGGCGTTGAGACCGTCACCCCCGCGCAAAGGGAAGCGGGCGTCGTCTAGTCGCGCTTATGGCGCCCCGTCCGCCCCGGAAAAACGGCAGGTATTGGGCCACCTCGCAAGCAACAGGCGGGATTCCCGCTTGAGCGGGAATAACGAGCGTCGCCTGTCGCCACAGACGGTCAGGGAAGAGGCTCGTCATGCCGGCATGGACGACACGTCAGGAAGTTCGGGCGCGGAGTTCATCCTCGCCCTTCGTACCCCTCGGCTCTCGATGGACGGTCGTCGGAAAACTCGCTGAAGTACCCGACCCGCATGCTCCAAGACCTCCAGAACCGTGGCGCGCCGGAGCGGGTGCAGCCTCGCCGCGCCCGTTGTGTTTTCGGCGCAAAGCCGGTATGCTTCGCGGCCTGTCGGGGGGGGATCCCTGATCGAAGGCCCGCTCCGGGCGGCATCTGGCACGCTAACTGCTTGGGATCAATCTCCGTTCGGGCCTCTGGGAGCATGAGCATCGAAGTTTTCACTGCCTATGTAGGGTGAATGCCAGGGAGGCGGCGTTGTGGACCGAACTTCCGCGCATCGCCCTGCTGACGCATCAGGAGTGCAACGCGTGAGCACAGCGACGGTGCCGACATCCGGCGCCAGAAACATCAAGACCGTTCAGCTTGACGAGATCGTCATTCGCTTCGTCGGCGACTCGGGCGACGGCATGCAGCTCGCCGGGACGCAGATGACCAACACCACGGCCGTCTTCGGCAACGACGTGGTGACGCTGCCGGACTTTCCGGCGGAGATTCGCGCCCCGGCCGGCTCGATCGCGGGCGTCTCGGGCTTTCAGATCAACCTCAGCTCGCACGACATCCGCACGCCGGGCGATCAGGTGAACTGCCTCGTGGCGATGAACCCCGCGGGACTGAAAGCCAATCTTGCGGACCTCGAGCCGGGCGGCATCCTGCTGGTCAACGAGGACGCCTTTACGAAGGTGAATCTTCAGAAAGCCGGCTACGAGGCCAACCCGCTCGAAGACGGCTCGCTGACGGGCTTCCGGCTGTTCAAGATTCCGCTCGACAAGCTGACCACGGACGGCAACAAGGGCAGCGCGCTGACCGCGCGGGCGCTGGGGCGGTGCCGCAACTTCACGGCGCTGGGGCTGGTGTACTGGCTGTTCAACCGCTCACTCGACGAGACCTTGCGGTGGATCGACGCCAAGTTCGGCAAGAAGCCCGAGGTCGCGCAGGCCAACGCCAACGCCTTGAAGACTGGGTATTACTTCGGCGAAACCTGCGAGATGTTCGCCGAGAATTATCAGGTGCCCAAGGCGCGCATCGCTCCCGGGCGATACCGCAAGCTGACGGGCAACGAGGCGCTGGCCATCGGACTGGTCACCGCCGCCAAGCTTGCCGGGCAGGAGCTGTTTTACGGCAGCTACCCGATCACGCCGGCGAGCGACATCCTGCACCAGCTCTCGATGTACAAGAACTTCGGCGTGCGCACCTTCCAGGCGGAGGATGAGATTGCGGCCATGACTTCGGTCATCGGCGCCGCCTTCGCCGGCGCGCTCGCCGTGACGGGCACCAGCGGACCGGGCGTGGCGCTGAAGGCGGAGGGCATCGGGCTGGCCGTCTGCACCGAGCTGCCCATGGTCATCATCAACGTCCAGCGCGGCGGACCGAGCACCGGACTACCGACGAAGACCGAGCAGGCGGACCTGCTTCAGGCCGTGTGCGGTCGCAACGGCGAGTGTCCGGTTCCGGTGATCGCGCCGTCCACGCCGGGCGACTGCTTCAACATGGCGATCGAAGCGTTTCGCATCGCCGTCGAGTACATGACGCCGGTGCTTCTGCTGTCCGACGGCTACCTCGCCAACGGGGCCGAGCCGTGGATGCTGCCGGCGGAGTCCAGCCTGCCGAGAATCGGCGTTCGGCATCCGACCGCGCCGAACCGCGACGGCGCCTACATGCCCTACCTGCGCGACGCGAAGCTGGCCCGGCCGTGGGCCATCCCCGGCACGCCGGGTCTGGAGCATCGCATCGGCGGTCTGGAGAAGGAAGACGTCACGGGCAACGTCAGTTACGACCCGCTCAACCACGAGCACATGATCCAGATGCGCGCGGCCAAGGTGGCGGGCATCGCCAAGTCGCTGCCGAAGATCGAGGTCAACGGCTCGCCCACGGGCGGCGACCTGCTGGTCATCGGCTGGGGCAGCACCTACGGCGCGATCAACACGGCCGTGGAGCGCTGCCGCAAGAACGGCATCGATGTCTCCAGCGTGCATCTGCGATATCTGTTCCCGTTCCAGCAGGATCTCGGCGACGTGCTGAAACGCTTCAAGCGCGTGCTGTGCCCGGAGATGAACCTCGGGCAGCTCAGCAAGCTGCTGCGGGCGGCGTATCTGGTGGACGTGATGAGTCTGCCGAAGGTGCAGGGCAAGCCGTTCATGGTCCGGGACATTACCAGCGCCATCGAGTCGCTGATGAAGGGGAATAACGGAAGATGAGCAACAACGTGACCATGCCGCAACTGACGGCCAAGGACTTCGCCAGCGACCAGGACATCCGCTGGTGCCCGGGCTGCGGCGACTATTCGATTCTGGCGCAGGTCAAGAAGGTGCTGCCCACGCTGGGCATCCCGAGGGAGAAGTTCGTGTTCGTGTCCGGCATCGGCTGCTCCAGCCGGTTCCCCTACTACGTGAACACCTTCGGGTTCCACAGCATTCACGGGCGCGCCCCGGCCGTGGCGTCGGGCGTGAAGATCACGCGCCCGGACCTGTCCGTGTGGGTCGTCACCGGCGACGGCGACGCGCTGTCCATCGGCGGCAACCACCTGCTGCACGCCATCCGGCGCAACCTCGACATCAAGATCATCCTCTTCAACAACCGCATCTACGGGTTGACCAAGGGGCAGTACTCGCCGACGTCCGAGTTCGGCAAGAAGACCAAGTCCACGCCGATGGGCAGCGTCGATTTCCCGCTGCACCCGATCTCGGTGGCCATCGGGGCGGAGGCGACGTTCGTCGCGCGTTCGCTCGACGTGAACACCAAGCACCTGGAGGAGGTGCTCATCCGCGCCGCCGGGCACAAGGGCACGGCCTTCGTCGAGGTGTATCAGAACTGCAACATCTTCAACGACATGGCGTTCGAGTACGTCGCGGGCAAGGACTCGCGCGACGACCACATGCTGGCGCTGGAGCACGGCAAGCCGCTGATCTTCGGCAAGAACCGCGATCGCGGCATCCGACTGAACGGCACGACGCCGGAGATCGTGCTACTCGGCGGCGACGTGAAGGAGGACGACCTGCTCTTCCACGACGAGAAAGCCAACGAGCCGACGCTGGCGTATCTGCTCTCGCGCATGCACCACCCGGACTTCCCGGAGCCGATGGGCGTCTTCCGCGCCGTGCAGAGGCCGACGTACGAGGCGCTGGTCAACCAGCAAATCGGCACCGCCCGCGCCCAACAGGGCGAAGGCACGCTCGAAGCGCTCTTCGACGACGGCGAGACCTGGGTGGTGAACTGAGGCGCCGTTCGCGCGCATCCTGCGGCACGCGGAACTGATTGAATCCGAATGGTTGGCACCGTAGAATTAACGCATGAGTCCCACGGCCGATGAAATCTATGCCGTGCAGATCGGGCTGCTTTCGGATGATGAGAAGCTGCGGCTTGTGGAATTGATCGCACACGAGCTTGCCACTCGCAATGGCGGACGTTCCATGGGAGAGCACATGGATGCCGCCCAGCGTCAGGAAGCGCGCGAGCGGTTTCGCCGTCATGCCGGCGCGGTGAGCCTCGGTCGCGCCACGGGAGCCGACAACGAGAGCATTGACGCAGACTTGAGCCGTGAATTCGGCTCGGGTTGTGAATCCGACTGATGTTCCTCGACACATCAGGCCTGCTTTGTTACCTGCACCGGGACGAGCTGGGGCATCCCGAAGCCGTGGCCTGCTTCGACTCGGTCGAGGGCAAGCTCACGCGCAACTATGTCCTCGCCGAATTCGTTGCGTGGGCGAACGCTCGACGCCTTCCGCGCGCAGCCGCGCTTGCCTTTACCTCGGATCTTCTCGGCCATCCTGACGTTGAGGTGATCTGGGTGACACACCTGCTCCATCACGACGCGATGCGGCTCCTGATGGCCCAGCCCGACAAGTCGTATTCGCTGTGCGACGCGGTCAGCTTTCTGGTGATGCGCGAGCGGCACACCGTTGACGTCTTCACGACGGACCGCCATTTCACCCAGGCGGGGTTCCGCGCAATGCTCGGATAGGGCATGCTCAGTCCGGCCGGAGGGGCGCGCTGAGGCGGCGCTACCATGCGCCCTGCCAGCGGTTGCAGGCTCAGGCAGCCGCGCCGAGAGGTCAAAGCGCTTGCTCCTCCTGTGTACAAACAAACCGTCCGCTGATCGCTCATGCCCGAGGCGGCGCGTGCACCTACTTCGCTTCTCGCCGGCGCGGATGGGCGGCCG
The DNA here is from genome assembly GCA_964526695.1 of uncultured Phycisphaeraceae bacterium. GTDB lineage: Bacteria > Planctomycetota > Phycisphaerae > UBA1845 > UBA1845 > JABWBH01. Next base: position 1,473 of record CAZGJA010000074.1, on the reverse strand, counting down.
AGGCCCCGGTCCTCGCTTGCGACCCCCAGCGCGCATCGCTTCCCCCCGCATCCCCGCTCAGGGTTGCCGCCGCAACCGACGTGGCCTGCGCGGGTAAAGAGAGGGCGACCCATCAGGAGCGTCGTTGCGTCATGCCAACCGTGATTACGCACGCCTTTGTCGCGGGAGTGGCCGCGCATCAGTTTCGCGGAGAGGAACGGCGCCGGCGGCTGTGGGACGTGGCCATCCTGGTTTCGGTGCTGCCGGACGCTGATGTGCTGGGACTGCGATTCGGCGTGAGCTACGCGGATACTTTCGGGCATCGCGGGTTCTTCCACTCGCCGTTCTGCGCCGTGATCATGGGGATCTTCTGCACCGCAGTGTTCTTCAGCCATGCGCCCCGATTCACCGCCCGGTGGTGGAAACTCGCTGCGTTCCTGTCGCTTGTGGGCGCCAGTCACGGCATACTCGACGCGTTCACCGACGGCGGCCTGGGCATCGCCCTGCTCTCTCCCTTCGACAACACCCGCTACTTCGCGCCGTGGACCCCGATTCCCGTCTCTTCGATTGGTTTATATGACGTCTTCACGGGTCGGTTTGCCTCGGTGATTGGAGGCGAAATCGTCTGCGTCTGGCTTCCCACCCTCGCGGTGGCGCTTGCGTATGGATGGATCAGCAGGCGGCGAAAGGCCAGGTCACCTTCCCGGCCCGAAGCGGGTGCCTGAGGCAGGGCGCGGATCATCACCTATGCTCTATCCCATCTTCCGCGACAACTGCACGCCGCCCGAACGTCCGCGAACTGAAGCATGCAGGGTGGGATTGCGAACGGATCAGCTTGGCGGCATACTCCTTCAGCGCTTCCGAGTTCATGAACCAAGGTGAATGTCGTGGTCTGCCCGCCCCGGGACGGACACCACGATAGAATGTTCAATCAAACCGAGCTTCTCGTGCCACACGGCAATTGTGTGTCTCCCGACAGGAACATTATCTATCGAGTACTTACCGTCAAGGTCTGTAATGGAATACAACGGATGTGAAAAAACGCAAATAAAGGCACTCGCGTTTGGGAAAGCGGTGTCGGACACTGTCAATGGCAAGTCGGGGTTTATGAATGTCCTGCGCATTGTTAGTCCGCGCTTTGGGAGCGACAAGGTTACAACGCCGTTATGGATTCCCGATATCGACAAATCGTGAATCTTATTGTCAAGATTCTGGATCTCGAGATCTTGCCCAAGCTGCACTGCAAGGACATGCGGAACCAACCCCGACGCCGTTACAAAAAGCGCACTCGGCCCTTTGAGTTTGTCGATAGCGTAGCGGGACTCAGGAGGATCAGAAACAAATACAACCGCGCTAAATAGATGCTCGTTGAAGGGAAACCGGGTGGCACGGTCTGGCGTACTCGCCAGGCCGTGGCGAGCGGGGCAGGACCACGGCCAACGGAGTACCGTTGACCGTGCCACCCGCGCTCTGAGGCCAGTTTACCTTCAACGC
>CAZGJA010000073.1:0-23762 GCA_964526695.1 uncultured Phycisphaeraceae bacterium | reverse complement strand
GTGCAATGCGCCCAGGAACACTGGCGGGCGCTGAACGGGTCAGGCCTGCTGCGAGACGTGATCGGAGGCATTCAGTTCGTCAACGGACTCAGGATGGACGCCGCCTGACGGAGGACCGTCCACAGGATTTGACAATACCTCGACAAGCCATACAGCTCACCTGAAGTCTTGCTGGGGGCAGTCGGCATTTCCTGGGCTTTTTTTCAATTTCGCCATGCTTCGCACACCGAGGACGCCCGCTTCATGAAGGAACTTTTCGTCTATTTCAACGACCGGTATGACGGAATGAATGAAAGTCTCATGAAATCTCTCAAAACCGTCGGAGCTCTGACTACTGATGATGTGAATAACTTTGTCGATTACTTCAATCTCTGCGCAGAGGAACATGTATTTCATGAACTTGGATGCATTTATGAACCGGTTTATTTGGCTTGGCGAAACGGAATGAAATGGTTTGGAAAGGATCCACGTGTTGTGAATCTGTGGATGCAGGAACGCGAATCGAACTCCTACTACGGGTTCGAGTTCCCGGTTCAGACCCGCGATGGTCTAGCCCATCGTGACATCGGATGAAGGTGATGGTCAGTTTTGTATGCGGAAGGGATGAACAAGGTGAGAAGACTCGGTTTGAGCCAAATCCTGCTTGTCGCCGTCGTTGGTCAGATGGGCTGCCAGCCGCAATTCCATCGCCAAGAAACAGAAGCGACTCAAGGTGGTTCGGCGGTGCAAGAAACTGGTGTTCTTTCCAAGGACGAGGGGCCTCGTCCAGACAATGCTGAAGGCATCGAGCCCGCAGACACAGCTAAGACTTGGCAAGAACTTCGCCGACAATCCAAGATGAAGGAGGAACCGGATCGGTCGAACTGGAGACAACTCCGTCGTGGCATGTCCTTCTCCGATGTCAAACAGTTGTTGGGCGAACCTAGACAAGTACGTGTTTCTGGAAGCGCTACGTACTGGTACTATCCTAATATCCTGGGTGCGTCGGTGACTTTCTATGAAAATCGGGTCGACGGATGGGAAGAACCGTAAGGGGAATTGGCACTTTTGACTCCAAGTATCCTCGGCACCATGCCGGACAGCAACTGAGTGGGGCTCGTCGTTGGTGCAAGCAAGAAACTTTGCAACGACGACGCATCGTTCCCGTCACAGCCGCTCAAAAGGAGCCCGTCCCGGATTTGGGCGAACTGGACTTCATGAACCCGTGGTAATCGATCCAGGTCGAGCAGAGGGACAAGGTGCGTCGCCCGGACATCGACTCGTTCGATGCGGTCATGACCCGCGAGGACCGCACCAAGGGCTTCTTCGTGGCCTTCGACTTCAGCAGCGAAGCCGCGATGGAAACTGAGGTCGGCGAAGCCGGATTCTGATCCGCTCTGAACGCCCCAACGGGGCGTCGGATGGTAGCCACGGGTGGAGCGGCGGCGCGGCGCAGCCCGCCGACGCGCAACCCGTGGGATCCGGTCGCATGGTTGTCTTCTCGCCCCGGCGGGGCGAAGGGGGGCGCCCGTTGGCGCGCGCATCATCGTGCCCGTCATCGCGCTCGTCGTCGCGCCGGTCGCTTCGCGGACACCGACTCCTCTGCCCCGCTGGGGCAGAAGAGAGACCGCATACTCGCCTCCCCGGGTTGCGCTGCGCTCCCCCCGTGGCTACAAACCTGCGCCCCTCCGGGGCGAACGTCCAGCATGTTGACGCTGCCCGCGAGGCACTCTACAACCCCGCGCCCCTTCGGGGTGAACATGAGGATTTCCGATGCCCGGCACCTACTCCCAGATCCTGATGCACATCGTTTTCAGCACCAAACACCGCCAGCCGTGGATTACGCCGGACATCGTCGAGCGGTTGTATCCGTACATGGGCGGCATCGTCCGAGCCGAGAAGGGCGTATTATTCGACGTCGGGGGCGTCGAGGATCACGTTCACATGTATTTGCGATGGCGGCCTGACGCGAGCGTGTCGGACCTGATGCGCACCGTGAAGGCGCGATCATCCAAGTGGGTTCACGACACGTTTCCCGCGCTCGGTGCGTTCGCCTGGCAGGAGGGATACTCGGTATTCACCGTCAGCAAGTCGAAAGAGGGGGCCGTCAAGGCGTACATCGCGGGGCAGACCGGGCACCACAAGAAAGAGGACTTCAAGTCTGAGTTGCTCCGAATGCTGCGGTTGCACGCGATTGAGTTCGACGAACGCTACGTGTTCGATTGAGTCGCCGCATCATCGGGCGGTACATCTGCCCTTCCGGGGCAGGGAGGAGAATCTCAACCCGCTTCCACGGGTTGCGCTCCGCCCGCAAGGACGCGGGCTCGGCTCCACCCGTACCTACAACCCTGCGCCCCCTGCGGGGCGAAGACCCGTTTCGTTGCCCCGCCCGGCTGGCACCACCCTCGCCCACGAATCCAGCGATCCTGCAGCTCAACCGCCGCAAAGCCCCGACTCGCCGAACCTCAAACTCTCCGCAGCAGGGTCACGCGCCCGATCGGCACCCACTCGACCACGAGGATGTCCCCCGTGGCGAGGAACGTGGCGCTGTGCGGGTGGATGAACTTGCCCGGCACGAACTGCTCGCGCGGCGCGCCTCGAAGCTGCGACGGATGCCCGTCGCCAAGTTGCGCGACGACCTTGTTGTCCTTGTCCACCAGCGTGACCACGCTTTCCAGATCGGGGATGAGCATCAGCTCGCCGCGCGTCTTGAAATGGCAAGGCATGCGCATCCCCTCGGTGACGAAACTCACATGCTTGCCGTCCAGCGTGAAGTATTGCAGCCGGCGATTGCCCCGGTCGGCCACAACGAGTTTCGGCCCGCCCCCGCGTACGTCCACCCACAACCCGTGCGGACAACTAAGCTGCCCCGCGCCGCTGCCCGGCTCGCCGATCGTGCGGACATAGTCGCCCTTGATCGTGTACTGGTGGATGTAGCTGCTGCCGTAGCCGTCACCGACGTAAAAGTCGCCGTTGGGCGCGAAGGCGACGTTCGTCGGGCAGAACTGCTCCGGCTTCTCATACTTGCCCGACTCCTTCGGCAAACCCTTCTCCCACATCACTTCACCGGCAAGAGTCGTCTTCACCACAAGCCGGCGGTTGATGTCGCAGTGGTAAAGAAACTCGTCCGCGCCCTCTTTCCGCAGGTCCAGCCCGTGCCCCCCGTTGCGAAACGCCGCGCCCCACGAGGTGACGAACTTGCCCTTGTCATCAAACACGCACACCGCGTCGCCGCTCTCGCTTGACGGGTGAACCGTGTGCGCGATGTAGATTCGACCGGCCGCATCCTGCGCTACGCCGTGCGTGTCGCCCCATTTCAGCTTCGCCGGCGGCGTGAGCCAGTCGTGCGTCGCTTCATACGTGTGCGCGCCGCTGCCGAGGCGAAGCGCCTGCGTCCCGGCCTTGTCCTGTGTTCGAGTCATCGGCGCGGGCGACGCACCGAGGACTGACTTCAGCGGAGCCGCCAGCGCCACGGCCGCCGCCGCTTTGCCCGTCACCCCAAGAAACTCCCGACGCCGCACCCGCCGATCCCCGTGTTCCCGACGATCCATGATGAACCTCCCGATTCCCCAAGCTCTCATCCTGAACGCACCGGCGAATCCTACAGGCGCACACCCGCACGGCGAAGATGGGATCACAGGTTAGGCAGCGCACGGCGATCCTCGGAGATTCGTGTACCGAGTCGTAGGGCGGCCTGCGCCCGCCTCCCAGCAACGTCAAGCTGCCCGGCAGCCCCACCTGTTGGGGCGACCTGAATCTCTATCCGACTCCGGTGCGCAACGCGTTGATCGTTTTGAGCTCGCCACGCGGCTTGCCTCCGTGCCCCGGAGAGCCTGGGAGTTTTTCCAGCCGATGCCTCACGAACACCCGTTTTCTGGTTCCCGGACCCAACCCTTCGGTACACGAATTCGGTGTTTGATTGGGTGTGCCTTCAGAGCATTCTGAGACTCGGAGGGGCACAGAACCTCCCGGCGATTTCCATGCGCGATCGCACGTCCATGCCGTTCCAAAGCCCGGCGACCGGAGTCAACTGGAGACTCAGCAGGACGCAATCTCCCTAAGCGGGCACACTAACTCATGCGGGGCGTGGCACGGTCCGGCGTAATCGCCAGGCCGTGGCGGTCGGGTGGCATGGCTTCACGCGCAGCGGGCAGCCATGCTGCCCCACACCCAGGGAATCGACCCGCACTTGGGGATCCACATGCTCACGCCGAGGACGGCGAGAGCATGCCACCCGTCGGCGGTGCAGCGCCTGGGTGGCATGGCTTCACGCGCAGCGGGTAGCCATGCTGCCCCACACCCGGGGAATCGACCCGCACTTGGGGAGTCACATGCTCACGCCGAGTACGGCGAGAGCATGCCACCCACCGAGGTTGCAAGCCGGGCGGAGTTCGTTAATAATCCGTGGACGCAGGGGCCATAGCGCAGTTGGGAGCGCGTCTGCATGGCATGCAGAAGGTCAGGGGTTCGACTCCCCTTGGCTCCAGTAACAAAGCGCCCGTCGGTTCGCAGGCGGGCGTAGCCCGCCCTAGGACTGGCATGCACAGCCCTCAGTCGTGGGCAGGGCGCTGAGACGCGGGTCCGCTGCATCGCCTACATCACCGGCAGCGAGATGTCCCCGGAGTCGTCTTCGCTCTCGTCCTCCGCATCGACGAGAACCTCCTCCACGGACGACGCCAGTTCCTCAAACTCATCCGGCCGCAGCGTGCGCAGGTCGAAGCAGATGGCGTCGTCATGGATGCGGGCAATCACCGGCGGGTCGGTCTGACGGAGCTTCTCAACGGCGCGGTCCGTGGACAGCGACGCCGGGGTCCAGCGCACCACCACGGTGGGAATCTCCACGCCCGGCAGCGCGCCGCCGCCGGCGAAGGCGTTGTCGCTTCCGACGTAGAACCGCTCCGACGGCGCGTGCTCCTTCAGGAGCGCCGCAAGCGTGTCACCGCGTTGCACGAGCGTCTCCGTGTCCGCCGTGAGCATCCCCAGCGCCGGGATGGAACCCAGCGCGTCCTCTTCATCGGCAAAGTGCCGCAGCGTGGCCTCCAGCGCCGCCAGCGTGAGCTTGTCCACGCGGTACGTGCGCATCAGCGGATGCTGCTCGATCTGCTCGATCAGGTCGCGCCGCCCGACGATGATGCCGCACTGAGGCCCGCCCAGCAGCTTGTCGCCGGAGAAGCACACCAGGTCCGCCCCGCCCGCGAGCGAGTCCTTCACGCAAGGCTCGGCGGCAAGCCCGTGCCGGGAAAGATTGAAGATCGCGCCGCTGCCGAGGTCGTCCACGAGGATCAGCCCATGCTTGTGCGCCACCGAGGCAAGTTCCGCGATGCTCGCTTCTTCGGTGAAACCGACGATGCGGAAGTTGCTGGAATGGGCGCGGAGCAGGATGGCCGTGCGCTCGCCGATCGCGGCTTCGTAATCCGCCACGCGCGTGCGGTTCGTCGTGCCCACCTCGCGCAGGATCGCGCCGCCGGCGGCCATGATCTCCGGCAGCCGGAAGCTCCCGCCGATCTCGATGAGCTGCCCGCGCGAGACGACGACCTCCCGGTCCTTCGCCAGCACATGCAGGATCATCAGCGTCGCGGCCGCGTTGTTGTTGACCACGACGGCGGCCTCGGTGCCCGTCACTTCCACGAGGCGGTCCGCCACGTGCGCCATGCGCCGCCCGCGCCGCCCGGTGTCGAGGTCGTATTCGAGATTGCAATATCCGCGGGCGGATTCGACGATCGCCTCGATGGCCGAGTCGCACAGCGGCGCGCGACCCAGACCCGTATGCAGCACCACGCCGGTGGCGTTAATCACCCGGCGCAGCGAAGGCAGCGAGCGCCGCGTCAGTTCATCCTCCGCCAGCGCGATGACGTCCTCCGCCTCGACGGGTCGCGTCAGCCGTCCGGCCAGCACGGCGTCGCGGAACTGGTCCACGGCGCTGCGCAGGGAAGCGGTGATGAGGCTGCGCGGAACGGCCTGTGTCCAAAGCTCCACTTCGGGATGCGCCAGCAGGGCGCTGACGGACGGCAGGCTGCGGAGGATGTCGCGGGCGCGGTCGTTCATGCGGGTTGCATCGAGGCCAGCACGCGCACGTCGCCGACGCGCCGCGTCCAGCCGATCTGATCCAGATACTCGAGGTACGGCACGCAGTACTTGCGGCTCGTGTCCAGCGCCTCGCGGATCTGCGAAACACTCGCCCCGCCGGCGCGCTGAATCGTCTCCGCCGTCTTGTCCTTGAGACACTGCTCCTGCCGGGGGGAAAGGTACAACTGCTCCTTGAGGTGAACAAGCTGCCCCGTGGCCACCGCGAGCGTGGCGAGTCGGGCAAGCCGCTTTTTGTCCACGGCTTCGGGGAACTTGATCTCGTCGAGCATCGGCGGCGAGAAGCCGCCGGACGAGACGGCCTCGATCATGTGCGATAGCGCCCGCTCGTCCGACCGGCTCAGCGCGGGGGCGAACTGCGGCAGGCACACGAACTTCCCGAGCGTCTTGAAAGCTCCCCCTTTCATGAAGTGCTCAAAGAGGACTCGCCCCAGCGCGCGATCTCCGCGCCGTTCCAGCCAGCCGACCACCGCGTCGATCGCCCGCCCCGGCGCGTCCGGGTTCTCACGGTGAAACCGCGTCATCCACGCCGTCAGACGATCGAGCAGTTCTTGCAGAACGGCGGGCACGACGCGCGCCTTCGCGCCGGGCAGGAGCATCCAGCGCCCGCTCGCGGACAACTCGGCATAAACGGCGGGCAGCTCATCCGGCTCGATCCCCGTCGCGGCACACGCCCGCAGCTCACTGAGAGGCGTGAAGCCCGATGCGCGCAGCGATTCTTCAAGCCGATCCGCCGGTGCGCCCTTCTCCAATCGTCGCAGTGCTTCCTGCTCAACGGCCGCGGCGATGCGACGCCGGCGCGCCATCGGTCGAAGCACGATTCCGCCGCCCAGCGTGCGCGCGGCCGTCTCGTCCCGCAGAATGAAGCGCTGCCCGAAGGTCGCCGCCAGCGGCTGTCCGCATCGAAGCTGGGCATACGCCGACTCGCCCGCGGCAAGCGTCCCGCCGTGCAGCAGCACGACGCGCACGGAGGATTCACGCGTGCCCATGCAGAGGCGCGCCTTGCCGGTCGAGCGAATGCCGTGAACGTGGGTGGGCAGGCAGCTCAGCCGCACGTCGATCACGCGCGAGCCGGCCAGATACCCCGGCGTCGCCAGCTCCATGCCGCGCTCGACGCTGTCCCGCTCGACGCCGATGAGGTTCAGCGCCGCACGCGTGCCGCGCGACAGGGCGGCGGATTCCTCCCCGTGACTCTGCAATTGCCGCACGCGGCAGGGCGACCCCGCGGGCAGAAGCTCCAGCGCGTCGCCGCACGACACCGATCCGCGCAGCACCGATCCCGTCACCACCAGCCCGCGACCCGCGACCGTAAACGCCCGATCTATGCACATGCGAAACGGCGGATCCAGCCGCGTCTGCTTCACGCGCCCCGCGGCGCGCACGATGGCGGCCTTAAGCTCCTCGATCCCCGCGCCCGTGATGGACGAAACGGGGACGATCTCCGCGCCGGCGAGCGCCGTCGGCTTCAGCAGCGTCGCGACCTCCTCGCCGACCAGCCGCACCATGTCCGCATCGACCCGGTCCGCCTTGCTCAGCGCCACCACGCCACATCGCACGCCGAGAAGCTCCAGAATCTCCACGTGTTCGACGGTTTGCGGCATGACCGAGTCATCCGCGGCCACCACCAGCACGGCCACGTCGATCCCCTGCGCGCCCGCCGCCATCGTGCGGACAAACCGCTCATGCCCCGGCACATCAACCACGCTGAACCGGCAGTCGCCCGCGTCGAAATGCGCGAAGCCCAGCTCGATGGTCATCCCCCGCGCCTGCTCCTCCGGCAGCCGGTCCGCGTCGATCCCCGTCAGCGCCTTCACCAGCGACGTCTTGCCGTGGTCAATGTGACCGGCCGTGCCGAGAATAAAATGGCGCGGCTGCGAATCGTCGGGATTTTCCGCGGATGCCGATGGCATGACGGGCATTATGACGGCACTGCAGGGGGCGACAACGAGCCGCGAAGTTTGGCAACTGCCGGGTCGGGCGGTCGTTGACGGCGCCAGCGGGTTGAGCCGCAGGCTTCCTGTGGCCGAATTGAAGTCAACCCACGCGCCAGCCGCTTAAGCTGCGCCACGGGTCGGTTTGGGTATCCGCGCCGGCGTTGACCCCATGTCCGGCTGGAATTGCGTGACGAGACGAGCCTGCCGCTCGCGTCAAGGCGGCCACGATGCACGCTTCTTCCGGAACGACTTGCCGACGAGACGTCAAATCGTGCGTCTGGAGGAAGTGCGTGTCCACCTCGCCGCGCTCGAACGCGGGGTGAACGACGCAATCGTGCAGGAGCTCGACGTTGGTGGTGACGCCGAGGATGACGAAGCGGCGCAGCGCGGCGCGCATCCGGGCCAGCGCCGCGGCGCGGTCCTCGCCCCAGACGATCAGCTTGGCGAGCATCGGATCGTAGTACGTCGTGACCTCGTCGCCCTGCGTAAAGCCCGTGTCCACGCGCACGCCCGGACCGGTCGGCGGGATGAAACGATCCAGCCGCCCGACGCTGGGCAGGAAGCCGCGCGCCGGATCCTCCGCGTAGATGCGGCACTCGATCGCGTGACCGTGCTGGCGCAGCTCGTCCTGACGAAACGGCAGCGGCCAACCGGCGGCGACGAGCACCTGCGCGCGGACCAGATCCTTGAGCACGGTCATCTCCGTGACCGGATGCTCGACCTGGAGGCGCGTGTTGACTTCCAGAAAGAAGAACTCGCCGGAGGGGGACAGGATGAACTCCACCGTGCCGGCGTTTTGGTAGCCGATCGCGCGGGCGGCCTGGACGGCGGCGCTGCCCATGCGCTCGCGAAGCTGCGGCGTGACGGCGGGGGAAGGCGTTTCCTCGATGATTTTCTGATGCCGGCGCTGAATCGAGCACTCGCGTTCGAAGAGGTGCACCGCGCCGCCGTGTGCGTCGCCGAAGATCTGAAACTCGACGTGCCGCGGATGGTCGATGTACTTCTCGAGGAACACGCGGCCGTCGCCGAACGCCTTCTGCGCCTCGCGCCGCGCCGCGTCGAGCATCGCGGGCAGGTCCGCCGGCTCGCGCACCAGCCTCATGCCCTTGCCGCCGCCGCCCGCCGCGGCCTTGACCAGCAACGGAAAGCCCACGCCCGCGGCGCGTTTCGCCAGGGCTTCGGGAGTGTCACCGTCATGGCACTCCGTACTGGGCACGACGGGGACGCCCGCGCGGCGCATCGTCTCCTTGGCGAGAATCTTGTCGCCCATCGCGCGGATGGCGGCCGGCGTCGGCCCGATGAACGTCACGCCGGCGTCGGCGCACGCCTGCGCGAACGCCGCGTTTTCAGACAGGAACCCGTAGCCCGGGTGGATGGCGTCCGCGCCGTGCGCCCGCGCGATTTCCAGGAGCTTCTCGCCGCGAAGGTAGCTTTCCGCCGAGGTCGTGCCGCCCAGCGGATACGCCTCGTCGGCCTCGCGCACGTGCAGCGCGCCGGCGTCCGGCTCGGAGTACACGGCCGCGGCGCGCACGCCCATCTCGCGCAGCGTCCGCGTGATGCGGACGGCGATCTCCCCGCGATTGGCGATGAGGATCTTGCGGAACAATCGCGCCTATCTCCTGGATCGCAGCTTCGCCAGCAACCGCAAGATCTCGATGTACAGCCATACCAGCGTCACCATCAGCCCGAACGCCGCATACCATTCCATGTACTTGGGCGCGCCGCGGGCGGCGCCTTCCTCGATGAAATCAAAATCCAGCACCAGGTTGAGCGCCGCGATGATCACGACGAACACGCTGACGCCGATCCCGATAAGCCCGTTGCCGTGAATGTACGGCACGCTCACTCCGAAGATGCCCAGCAGGAAGGTGACAAAGTACACCAGCATGATCCCGCCGGTCGCCGCGAACACGCCGAGCTTGAAGTTCTCCGTCGCGCGGATCAGCCCCGATCGGTACGCCAGCAGCAGCGAGAACAGCGTCCCGAACGTCAGCGCCGCGGCATTGATCACGATGCCCGGGTACTTCTGCTCGAACATCGCGGACAGCGCGCCGATCACCAGCCCCTCCGCCAGTGCATAGAGCGATCCTGTGAACATCGCCCACGGCTTCTTGAGGATGGTGACCAGCGCCATCACCATTCCGCCGATCATCCCTCCCCACAGCAGGGGCATCGTCGCCGCGACGCCGCTCTTGAACGACGTCTGCCAGGTCATCGCCGCCGAGATCAGCAGCAACCCCAGCAGCACCGCCGTGCGCGTCACGGTTCCGGCGATGGTCATGCTGTTGGAAGCCGCGGTCTGCGGAAACGCGGTGAATGTTTTCGGTCCCAGCGCGGGATTAGCCGTACGGATCATCGTTTCGTGTCTCCTGTGGGGTCGTGCCTTCTTCCATGCGCCGTTGTCAGAGCAGGCCACTCTAGCCGATTATTCCCTCCACGTGAAACGGGGCTGAGACTGCTCGTGTGGACTCATTCGTTTGAGTTCGTCCTCTTCTGAGCCGAATGAAGGGTCTCGATGCGCTGACTCGGAGGGTCTGTTTTGCAAACATCGGGCTTGATCGGGAACAATCATGCCGGCAAGTTCGGAGGACGGGTTCGTGGGACTGACGAACGACGTGGTTTCTGACCTGATTCCCTGAGCCGAGACTTCTTCGTGCCCGGCTCGTCATCGTCAGGGCCTTGTCCACACCGGAGGTCGTTTCTCCAGAAACGCCCGCAGCCCCTCCTGCCCCTCCTGCGACACGCGGCGCTCCGCGATGCGCTTCGCCGTCAGCAGGGCGGCGTGCTCCCAGTTGAACGCCGTCACCTCGCGCAGCACCGACTTGCACGCCGCCAGCGCCTCCGGACCGTTGCCCTTCAGCGCGGCGACCCGGTCCGCAATCCACGCATCCAGCTCCGACTCGCTCGTCTCCACTTCGGTGATCAACCCGATGCGCTTGGCCTCCTGCGGGTCGAACCGCTCCGCCGTCAGCGCGTACCTCCGCATCGCCGACATGCCGATCTTCTCAATCACGAACGGCGAGATGACCGCCGGAATGATCCCGAGCTTGACCTCGCTGAGCGAGAAGAACGCCCGCTCCGCCGCCACGGCCATGTCGCACGCCGCAGTCAGCCCGACGCCGCCGCCCATGGCCGCGCCTTGAACGCGCGCGATGACCGGCTTGGGGCAGTCGTGAATCGTCCGCAACATGCGCGCCAGAACCAGCGCGTCGCTGACGTTCTCGTCGAACGAGTAGTCCACCATCCGCCGCATCCAGTTCACGTCCGCGCCGGCGCTGAACGAGTCGCCCTCGGCCGCCAGCACGATGACGCGGACTTCGTGCTCCAGTCCGAGGTCGTGAAACGCGGCGGTGATCTCGCGCATCATCTCCTCGTTGAAGGCGTTGTGCCGCTCGGATCGCGCCAGCGTCACGCGCGCGACGCCCTGCTCCGCGGCGATCTTGATGAATTCAGGCATGAATCCCCTCCCGCTTCACTTCCCGGCTGAGCCCGCTCGCGTCGTGCGCGCCTGTTTCAAGACGCACCCGTCGTGCGCACCTGGTTCAACACGCCGGACAGCAGCACGATCAGCGCCCCGGCGAGGATGATCGCCGTCAGCCAGGTTCCCTTGCGCTCCCGCATCTTTGAGAAGCCCGGGCTGGTTCCGGTCAGCGCGATGGCCGTGAAGAAGATGAAGAGCGCAGCCAGCACCTTGATCAGGAAGATCGGGTGATAGGGCATCGGCTTGACGTGCGTCTTCAGCGCCAGCCAGTAGTAATTCAATCCGCCGGTCAGCAGCAGGAGGGTGACGCTGGCGTGGACGATTCCGATCCACCGCTTCCGCACCGCCTGATGGACACGCTCGTTTTCATCCGTGCTGAGCGTCTGCCGCATCGCGGGCAGCAGCGCGATCCGCACGAAGATGGCTCCCCCGATCGTCGCCATGGCCGCCAGCAGGTGCAGCGCCCGCGACACCCAGACCGCAATGTCCAATTCCGCCAGCAGCATCATGTCGTTAGTCCTGTATGCCGTCCGTCCTCTTTGTCTCGCGCCGCAACTCTGCCGCGCGCCGGCTGGCAAAGACGTCAGAGCCGTGCCCGTCAGGAAGCGAACTTCTTCCGCAGATGCTCACTTCCCCAAAGCGCTCCCTTACGGTCGCGGCTCTGATGAGCTGCAATTTCCAAGAATCCCCACACGCATACGCCGGACCCTGCCAACCATCGTCGAGGTCCGACTGCAGCGCAGTATCAAAGTCGGAATGTCACGGCGTGTCGAGGTGGGAATGCGGCTCGTTCGCTTGCGAGGGAGCCTGGCGATGTGACGGTGGCGCAATCCGATCCGACGAAGCCGCAGCGCGTGCGCGACCGCGCCGTATGAGGCGCTCGACTTCGCCGTCGTCAGGAAGCCGACTTCGCGCCGCCGGCCTTGATCGCATTGAGCCGCTTGGCGAGGCGCGACTTGCGGCGGGCGGCCGTGTTGCGGTGGAGCGTGCCCTTCGCCGCCGTCTGGTCCAGCTTCTTCGTCACGGAGACGAACTGCTGCGACGCCTTGCCCGCATCGCCCGTGCGGACGGCCTCCTGGAACTTGCGGATTTCGGTCTTCAGCGCCGACTTGCGCGCCTGGTTGCGCGCCTGGCGCTTGGCCGTCTGACGAACGTTCTTTTCCGATGATCTCGAGTTAGCCACTGACAATCTCCGTCCACCCCGCCACGGGGTCATGCCCTGCCCATGAGACGATCCCGATTCGCATCACCGGAAAGCCCGGACGGGTGATCGGTCTCGACGCTATCACGTAACCTCAATTATCACAACGACTTACGCACAATAAGCGGAATCACCCCGAGGGCAGCGCCTCCAGACGATCCCGCACGTCGCGGTAATTGTAGTCGATTTCCAGCAAGCGCCCATAGGTCTGCTTCGCCTCTCCCGACAGACCGTCCGCCTCCTGCGATCGACCGAGGTAATACGCCAGCTCCTTGCTGGTGTCGTCGTCGGTGGACTCGCGCTCGGCGAGCGCCTGCTTGAGCGTGCTGATCGCCTGCTGATTCATGTCCTTCTTCTGGAAGCACCGCCCCAGATACAACATGCACGCGGCGCGCGACTTCGGGTCCACCCGGGCGGCCTGAAGGAGCGGAATGGCTTCGTCATATCGCTTCGCCTGGAAGAGCCGTTGGGCGAACTCGAACTTGACGCGCAGGTCGGTGGGATACTGCTCCAGCCGGTCCTTGAAGACGGCCATCTCGAACTTGAGCTGGTTGACCTGGGCTTCTCGGATGGCGGCGGGGTCGTTCTTGTCGCGCGCGGCGCGGAGGTCGCGGCGGAGCTGCTTCATGCGGATGTCGTCGGCGCGCTGCTTGGCGATGTAGCGCCCCGTGCGCTTGAACGTGCTGACCAGCACGCCGATCGCGCGGCACTCCTCCGCGAATTGCTCGCGGCGGCACAGGATGTCCACGAGGGTGTTCAGCCGCGTCGCGTCGTCGGGGTTGGCGTCGTGCTCGGCCTGGGCCTTGGCGATGAGTTCCTCCACGCGCTGGTCGGCCTGAACGAGGCGATCCTGGTCGTGCAGGTCCTTGGCGCCCGTTTCGTCGCGCATGCTCTCGCGGAAGGAGTCGGCGTCCTGGTACCGCCCGCGCACGATGGTGAGCTTCGTGGAAAGGTCGCGGATGGCGTTGTCGATCTCCCGCTCCTTGGTGACGCGGTGCGAGAGCATGGTCAGCGCCTGCACGCCCATCTCGAGCGTGGCGATGGCCAGCGTCACCTCAAGACGGGCACACGCCCGGTCGGCCGTCTCCTCCAGAATTTCCTTCAGGAACAGATAGCGCTTGGCGTTGGGCTTCTTTTCGTCGTCGAGAACTTTGCGATAGACGTTAGCCGCCCACATCAGGCAGTCGTCGGCATGGAGGCGGTTGGCGTTCTTGAGCACGCCTTCGATGTAGCTGAGGTTGTCGTGATCGTGGCCGAAGAGCCAGAGCGCGTTGAGCAGCGCGTCCTTGGGATCCTTGGCGGTGAGCGACCGCTTCATCGTGTCCTTCAGGCCCGGCTTCTTGCCGCCCGACTGCCGCCAGGCGACGGCGCAGCCGTGCAGGGGTTTCAGCCCGCTGTCCACCGCGTCAGGCCAGAAACCCAGCCCCTGCACGTAATACTCGATGGCCGAGTCGTACTTCTTGTCGCGGTTGCCGAACTCGAAGGCGCGCTCGAACCACTTGCCCGCCTTGGCCTTGTCCAGCTCGCTGACCGTGTGGCGGGCCGGGTCCGGTCCGTTCTGTGCTTCCGGCGTCTTTGTTTTGGCCATGGGCAAACGCGGAAAATACCCTTCGATGCGCGACTTTCAGCGGCGCGCCTTTACGCTACTTGGGGCTGATACTATGCTTATGAACTGCATTGTCAACGAAACGCCAACCGACCGTAAGGAGCCTCGTCCGTGCCGCACGCTGATCCGCTGGAACACGTCGCCATCGAAGCGCTGCGGATCGTGCATTATCCGGACCCCGTGCTGCGCAAGCGCGCCCGTCCCGTCGAGCATTTCGGCCCGCGACTTGAGCGGCTCGCCGCGAAGATGCTCGAACTGATGCACAAGGAGAAGGGCGTCGGGCTGGCTGCGCCGCAGGTCGGACTGTCGATGCAGCTCTTCGTGTGCAACGCCACGGGCGAGCCGGGCGACGACCTCGTGTGCGTCAATCCCTCGCTCCACGACCCGGACGGGCAGGAGGAGAAAGACGAGGGCTGCCTGTCGATCATCGGCGTGACCGTGCCGATGCGCCGCGCCCTGCGGATCACGCTCCGCGCCTGCGATGCGACGGGCGCTCCCTTCGAGCGCCGCGGAGAGCAGCTCCTCGCGCGCGTGTGGCAGCACGAAACCGACCACCTCTTCGGGCGCCTGATTATCGACTCCATGTCCGAGGCTGTCCGGCTCGAAAACCGCCGGGCGATCAAGCAGCTCGAAGACGATTACGCCAAGTCTCAAGGCAAATCCAAAGGGCGGCTGGCAGGGAGACGATAGGGCGGCGTTTCCATCAACCGGCGCCTCTCCCCACTCGGGCACTGGTGCGTTCTAATAGCCACGTTTCAGCAAGCAAGGTTGATTGCGGGCGGGCTGCTGCCCTGCCCCGCGCAAGAGGAAACCCGGGAGGTGCATCTTTGAGCCGTTACCTGACCTTGTCGTTCTTCGTCGTTCTGGCTGCCGGGATCAGCGGAATCCATGTGGCAACGGTGTTGGCGCAGGACTCCTGCGGATGCGGGATGCCCGGGCTGCCGGGGCTGACGTCGCCCTGGCAACCGCCGAGCCAGGAGGGTGCCGAGAAGAAGGACGCCGGGGAGGAGATCAAGTCGGAGGACGAGAAGAAAGCCGAGGATGAAAAGAAGCCCAAGTGGGACGTGTCCAACCCCCCGCTGGGACCGTCGAAGGATGTCGCCATCGATACGACCGAGGGCACATGGATGAGCCTCGACGTCAGCCCGGACGGGACCGAGATCGTGTTCGACCTGCTTGGGGATCTGTTCATCATGCCGATCACCGGCGGCGAGGCCAAGGCTCTGACCAGCGGACTTGTTTGGGACATGCAGCCGCGGTTCAGCCCGGACGGGAAACGGATCGCGTTCACCTCCGACCGCGGCGGCGGCGACAACATCTGGGTGATGAACCGCGACGGCAGCGACCCGAAGCAAGTGACGAAGGAGTCGTTCCGCCTGCTGAACCAGCCGTCATGGTCGCCGGACGGGCAGTTCATCGTCGCGCGCAAGCACTTCACGTCCAGGCGTTCGCTCGGCGCGGGCGAGATGTGGCTCTACCACGTCACCGGCGGCGACGGCCTGCAGATGACCAAGAAGCCCAACGATCAGAAGGACGTGGGCGAGCCGGTGTTCTCGCCGGACGGGCGCTACCTGTACTACAGCCAGGACGCCACGCCGGGCGACTCGTTCCAGTACAACAAGGATTCGAATGGTCAGATTTACGTGGTGTTCCGGCTCGATCGGGAGAAGGGCGAAACCGAAGGCTTCATCACCGGACCCGGCGGCGCATGCTGCCCCACGCCCTCGCCCGACGGCAAGCTGATCGCGTTCGTGCGCCGCGTCCGCTTCCAGACGTGCCTGTTCCTGCGCGACATCGCCAGCGGGCGAGAGTGGTCCATCTCCGACAAGCTCGACCGCGACATGCAGGAGACGTGGGCGGTGCACGGCGTGTACCCGCGCATGGCGTGGACGCCGGATGGCAAGTCGCTGGTCTTCTGGGCAGGCGGGAAGATTCAGCGTATCGACGTGAGCACCCGGCAGGCCGCGGAGATTCCGTTCCATGTGAAAGCCACGCAGAAAGTCTTCGACGCATTGCGCTTCCCGGTGCAAGTGCATCCCGAGGAGTTCGATGTGAAGGTGCTGCGCTGGGTGCAGGTGTCACCGTCCGGCGACAAGGTGGTGTATCAGGCGCTGGGGCATCTGTACGTTGCGGACGTGGCGGCCGGGTCGAACGCTGCTCAGGGTAGTTCGTCGCTCCGCGACGAAAATCCTTCGCAGCAGAGCGACAAAACGCCCTTACCTCAGAGCGATGAAAGTCGCTCGCCGCGGAGCGGCGAACTACCCATGCTCAAAGGCGAGCCGCGGCGGCTCACGAAGCAGGACGACCACTTCGAGTTCTACCCTTCCTTCTCGCGCGACGGGAAGTGGATCGTG
Source organism: uncultured Phycisphaeraceae bacterium (assembly GCA_964526695.1). Classification (GTDB taxonomy): domain Bacteria; phylum Planctomycetota; class Phycisphaerae; order UBA1845; family UBA1845; genus JABWBH01. The sequence continues at coordinate 7,123 of CAZGJA010000073.1, read as the reverse complement.
TTCACCACGTGGAAGGACGGCGCGTACGGCTCGGTGAAGATGGTCCCTTCCGTCGGCGGCCTGGGACGCACGCTGACGCCGGAGCCGGGGCACTATGTCGAGCCGACGTTCACGCCCGATGGCAACCACGTTGTCTTCCGCAAGATCAGCGGCGACCTGCTGCGCGGGCAGCTCTGGGCCCGCGACCCCGGCGTGTACGTCATCGGCATCGACGGCAACGGCCTGAAGCTGGTGACCAAGAAGGGCACGGACCCGATGTTCGGCGCGTCGGGCGAGCGCGTGTTCCTCACGCAGGTCGAGTCGAAGGACGACAAGGACCGGCGGATGCTTATCAGCATCGAGCTGGACGGCAGCGACGAGCGCACGCACCTCGTCAGCGAAAACGCCGTCGAGTATCGCGTCTCGCCGGATGAGCAGTGGGTCGCGTGGGTCGAGAAGTTCAACGTGTACGTCGCACCCTTCGTGCGCACCGGCAAGGAAGTCGAGATCGGCCCGAAGTCCAAGGCACTGCCGATCGCCAGGGTCTCGCGCGACGCGGGCCTGTTCCTGCACTGGTCGGGCGATTCGACGAAGATGCACTGGGCCTACGGGCCGGAGCTGTTCACGCGCGACCTGACGGAAGCGTTCGCCTTCGTGCCAGGCGCGCCGGAGAAGCTGCCCGAAGCGCCGACGGCCGGCGTGAACATCGCCTTCAAGCAAAAGTCCGACATCCCCGAAAGCAAGCTGGCGTTCACCGGCGCGCGCATCATCACCATGAACGGCGACGAGGTGATCGAGAACGGCGTGATCGTCGTCGATCGTAACCGCATCACGGCCGTGGGGTCGGCGGCGCAGGTGCAACTGCCCGCGGACGCGAAGAAGATCGATGCGACGGGCTGCACGATCATGCCGGGGATGATCGACGTGCATGCGCATGGCCCTCAAGGAAGCGAGGGCTTCACGCCCCAGCAGAACTGGAGCCACTACGCCAACCTCGCGTTCGGCGTGACCACGATCCACGATCCGTCCAACGACACGTACACCATCTTCTCCGCCGCGGAACTCGCGCGCGCGGGGATGATCGTCTCGCCGCGCACGTTCTCCACCGGCACGATCCTGTACGGCGCGGCCGGCGCGTTCAAGGCCGACGTGGACAGCCTCGACGACGCGAAGTCGCACCTGCGGCGGATGCAGGCGATCGGCGCGATTTCCGTGAAAAGTTACAACCAGCCGCGGCGCGATCAGCGGCAGCAGGTCATCGCCGCGGCGCACGAGCTGGGCATGATGGTCGTGCCGGAGGGCGGCTCGCTGTACATGCACAACATGACGATGATCCTCGACGGGCACACGGGCGTGGAGCACAACATCCCCGTCGCCCGGGCGTACAACGATGCGCTGACGCTGTGGTCGTCGTCCAGCACCGGGTACACGCCGACGCTGGTCGTCTGCTACGGCGGCATGAGCGGCGAGTTCTACTGGTATCAGCACACCGACGTGTGGGCCAACGCCCGGCTGACGAGCTTTGTGCCGCGCGAGATCGTGGACCCGCGCTCGCGCCGCCGGCAGATGGCGCCGGAGGAGGAGTACAACCACATTCGCGCGTCGCAGGTGTGCAAGGCGCTGACCGACCGCGGGGTGAAGGTGAACCTCGGCGCGCACGGGCAGCTTGCGGGGCTGGGGGCGCACTGGGAGCTGTGGATGTTCGTGCAGGGCGGCATGACGCCGATGCAGGCGCTGCGCAGCGTCACGCTCAACGGGGCGCATTACGTGGGTCTCGACGCCGACCTCGGCTCGCTGCAGCCCGGCAAGCTGGCGGACTTCATCGTGCTGGAAAAAAACCCGCTCGACGACATCCGCAACAGCGAGAGCATCCGCCAGACGGTGCTCAACGGGCGCCTGTACGATGCGAAGACGATGAACGAGATCTCGCCGCAGGAGCGACCGCGCGGGAAGTTCTTCTGGGAACAGTAAGATGGACGGTCGCAGCCGTCGTAAAGTGACGAAGCCGCCGCTTCTGAGCGATCCCGATGTCCGGCGCGTGGGGCTTGAAGCGCTCAGCGAGCGGCTGGGACCCGCTGGCATGATTCGCTTCATGCGGATGTTCGATGCGGGCCACGGGGATTACACTACCCAGCGCCACGAGTGGCTCGACCCGCTGACGGTGGACGACATTCTCACCGCCATCGAGCAGCAGCGATCGGAGCTTCCGGCGCCATGACCCGTCGGCTCGGCTGCGGACCGCGCCGCGCTGCCGCGCGGAAGGTCGTGCACGACCCATCGCCGGCGGGGGCGCGGACACGGCGATCCATGCGCGGAGGCGCACCTGGAAGGGTTGCTGCTAACTCGTGCAGTGGCACGCAGATAGGGAGATCTGCCGCCGCGGGTCAAGGTGCTTCTTGCGTGGACCCTGGGTGGGCTGTAGGATAGGAACTGAAGGTAAGGGGGTCCCCATGCTGCGTTGTGCCCGACAGCAACCCGACCCGACGAAACACCACTCGGCAAGGTCTGCGCGCCACGCGCCCCTCAGCAGTAGTCCGCGCGAAGCGGCCCGCTCCGAATGGCCGCTCGGAGAGCGGCCCCACCATGCCGCGCGGGGAGCGATCCCACCATGCCAGCTCTTGCCCGGAAACGGTTCATGTCCCGGCTCGTGTTGTGCGCCCCGGTGTGCGGGGCGGCGGCGAGTGCCGGTGGCGCATTTCCAAAAGAACGGTGCCGGAGTTGGTATGATGACGGGGTAGTTTTGAGCGAAACCGTCGTATGCAGGAGAATATCATGCCGCATTTTTCATCCGGCCGTTACGCCTTGCGCGTCCTTGCGTTTTGCTCGATTGGCTTGGCTCTCGCGCCAATGGCGAGCGCCCAGGCGCACCGGCTGTACGTTGACGACTCCGCCGCCGGGAACCACAACGGGACTTCCTGGGCAGATGCGTTCACCGATGTTCAATCCGCGCTGGACGCGGCCGAAGCGTCCGGGGGGACCATCACCGAAATGTGGATCGCGGAGGGAGTGTACAAACCGTCGAAACGTGTTGACGAGCAAGACCCGCGCTCGGCGACGTTCATGCTCGTCGACGGTGTCGCGCTCTACGGCGGCTTCGCGGGCGGCGAGACGAGGCTCAAAGATCGGCCTTTCGCGCCCACGGTGCTCTCCGGGAACATCGGCCAGATCGGCGAAGAGACCGACAACACGGCGCATGTGGTGACGGGCCTCGACCTGCTCTCGTCAGACAATCGCATTGATGGCCTGATCATACGCGACGGGTACCTGGCGCTCTTCTCGGGCGAGGTCGGCGGGGCGGGACTGAAGCTCTTGGGCAGCCAGATGACGCTGGCGCATTGCACCTTCGAGGACAATAAGGCCTGGGGCCTCGGCGCCGGTGTTTACAAGATCGATGGAGATTTGCGCGTCACGGACTGCCGCTTCGAGGCCAACTGGGCGGACGGCGATGGGTTCAATGGCAGCGGCTCGGGCCTTTACAACGAGGGCGGCACGCTGGCGTTCAATCACTGTCGCCTCTCAAATAACTACAGCGGACTTTACGGCGGCGGCGTGTGCTCCATCGGACACGCGAGCCTGGGATTCTCCCATTGCGAGTTCAGTGACAACTATGCCGGAACCGGAGCGGGGTTCTATGACGAAGGCGGAACCCAAACGACGGTGGATCAATGCTCGTTCGCGCGCAACGAAGCCGATCGGGATGGGGGCGGCATTTACTCCAGTTCGGAAAAACTGATCGTTGAGAACAGCGCCTTTGTGGACGGCCGTGCCGAATTTGACGGCGCAATCCAAGTATGGCGCGGAGGGTCCACGCGAATCATGAATTGTAGTTTCTTGCGCAATAACGCGGGCAATGTCAGCACGGATTGTACGAGCACGGAGATTGTCGCGTGCCTGTTCACTGAGAATCGCGAGGCTCTTGGTTCTAGTGGCAATAATCTGAAAGTCACAAGCTGCCTATTTCGGTCAAGTAGAATATTCTCAAGTGGTACAGCGAGAATATACACCGATCAGGCTGTTTTTGAAGAATGCGCATTCATTGAAAACATAGGAGGGGGGGGGCAAACGGCGGGTGGAATTGTAGTTGTTCGTGGCAACGTTGAAATCGCGCGTTGTCAGTTCCTCGGTAACATAGCCGACCACGCCGGCGCCGTGATGGTGCTCCAAGAGGGGATTGCGGCCATTGATGGGTGTGTTATCGCAGGCAATTCCAGCGTGGTTTCAGGTGGAATTCTAAACTATGGTTGTGTAAGCGTCCGAAACTGCACGATCGTTGACAACACCAACGACTGGGAGGCGACGGGCGGCATTCTCGACCTCGGATCCTGCGCCTCGTTGGTATCCAACAGCATCGTTTGGGGCAACAAGGACAGCGACGGCGGTTCCGACGAATTGGCGCAAATCTACGGACCGAACCTGGACGTTGCTTATTCCTGTATCCAAGGATGCAGCTCATTCTGCGGGGAGCACGCTGCCAACAACTTTGGGAAGGATCCTCATTTCCTGGACCCGGACGGACCGGACGACAACCCGGTTACGTTAGAGGACAACGATTACCGTTTGGGAGCCTTCTCACCCTGCATCGATTCCGGCAGCAACCGCCTCCGGCCCCGCCATGAAAAGCTCGACCTCGATTCCAATCTCCGAAGAGTCGATGACCCGACGCGGCGCGACCGAGGCCGGGGACGCCCGCCTATCATTGACCGCGGTGCGTACGAGCGCCAAGCGCTGAACTGCATGGGTAACGAGTCCATTTCCTCGGCCAAGTGCCATGAAAAGAAAGGCACTTTCTCCCTGAATGTCGGAGTTTCCGGTGGAACGCCGGGGGACGCTGTCCTTGTCGAGCTGTCGGACGGCGCGGTGCGGGGCGCGGTGCTCGACGGGAGGGGATCAAGCAAGGTGAAGTTCCGAAATGCGACGGCTGGGCCCGGAACGGTCTTAGCAACCTGGGGCTGTGGCGCCCGAGCAAGCCGAACATACGAGTGCCCATAAGCTCAAGACTCGAAGTTTCCAATAGCAGGAAAACCCGTCGCTCGGGCGAGATTAAGTCCAACGACATCTTGGCCATCCAATGACTGCACTTGTGCGGGTTACTCCCCGAGCGTGTGCTCGTGGAGATTTTGTCCACTTTTTTTTCGAAGGAGAACGAGAATGAAAGCGCTGCAATGGTCGTGGATCCTGACGGTATCCGGGATCGCTACGCCGCTGCCGGCGGCCACGTATTACGTGAAGATCAACACGGTAAGTGTGATTCAAGATGGATCTCAACTGCACCCATTCAAGTTTCCATAGCAGGCGGCGAACATCGTCAACCCCGACGACATCGTCATCGTGCAGGCCGGCATCTACAAGACCTCCGTATGCGGCAGCAAGATCATCAATCACAGCCGCAGCGGATCATCGGGACATCCCATTACCTGGACGTTCGAGGACAACGTGGTCTTCCTCAATGATGACGCGTCGTTCGCTGCGATCGGCGTATATGTCAAAAACGGTGACAATTACGTCACAGATCTCAACTTCAACTTCAAGAACGCGGTCATCACGGACATGGGTCGAGGCGCCTTCGAGATCTATAGAGGGACGCGCATTACGATCGATGGATCGCAATCGTCTCCGGATTGGTACAATATCCAGAACGCCGGTAGCGAACAAAACTATCCTGGTATTTGGTTCAGCGGAGACTCCCAGAATTGTACGGTTACCAAAATGCACCTCCTCGAATGTTCTCGGGGCATCACCTTTGGAGTCAGCACTTCGACCGCCACAGAACCGACGATCTGTTCGGTTGTCGAATGTCTCGTAGCCTATAGCGATGGATTCGATGACCCCGGCAGTGGTGATGGCTTTCAGGCGGTTGGGCGCAACTGCCACGACATCACATTCACAAAATGCGTTGCAATATATTGCTCCGACGACGGCTTTGATCTGGGACAAGGAGCTCACGATTGCACGCTCGATAGGTGTGTTGGTGCATACAGCGACCCAGAGAGCGGCGAGGGCGACGGAGCGGGCATCAAAGTCGGAACGTACCCGGGGGATGATCAGATACCGGGCGGCGGGTTTGAAATGGAGAACTGCGTGGCGTTTGGAAATACCGGGCGTGGAATGGAATCCTTCGGATATCGCCCGCAACACCAGCCAACAGATGACAATGTGTTCAAGCTTTGTGTGAGCTCCTGGAATGGTCTGGATCAGTTTTACACTGAACGCGGCGACATACAGCTTCGCAAAGTCTATGCCTGCCGTCAAACCGACTCCGGGTTTTGGACCGCGCGGCAAAAGGTGGTCGGCACTATTCACGAGTATAGCGGCGACTTTAACTGGCTCGTAGGCGTGATTGGATTGATGGATGGATGGAAGGATGGAAACGGCAACGTGCACTCATTCGAGGGAGACACGTACGACACCAACCCGTACGACGACAGCGTGAACAATTGGTCGGTCAACGTCTCTCGCATCGGGCCGGGTAGTCTCACCAACAACTTCGCGAAGGTAACCGGACCGGTCATGCCGTGGACCGGACCGTGATGCGGCTCGCAAGTGTGCACGTCCATTTTCCTCGGCTCCCGTGGGGTGCGCGAACGAGACCGGAGACGGCGCCTCAGGGGGGCCGGGGGGGGGGGGGGAAGACGGCGGCATCGCAAGCTCTCCGGCGGTTGCAAAGCCATATGGCAATCGACCCGGCGGCTGATGCTCAGCTTCTCAGATCCCATCCGGCAGCGCGAAGCGGTCCCCTGCATGCACGTGCCGACCGTTCACGTATTCCTGCCAGGTCATGCGCTGGCCGCTGGCGGGCTTGATTTCCAAAACCTCCAGGAAGCCGTCGGCGCAGGCCACGAACCGTCGAGCGTCCAAAACCCCGGGCGAGAGGCGCGGTCCTTGGAGCTTCCGCGTCGCAAGAGGCGACGCTTGCGGGCCCTGCGGTCGAGAACGCGTATCATCCGGCTGTTCAGGCAGACGCACGCGCGCCAGCGTCACGTTCTCCCACCGCCCGTCCTGTGCTTCGAAGCGCGCCGTCGCGCCGGGCCAGGACCACATCCCCAGCACGTGACGCGCGACCTCGCGCGCCGGGCGGTCGAATCGCGTCGCGCCGTCCTCCTTCCTGAGCTTGGGCGCCCTGGTCGAGGCCGAGTCATCCTGCGTT
>CAZGJA010000072.1:0-6575 GCA_964526695.1 uncultured Phycisphaeraceae bacterium | reverse complement strand
CACCGCAGTAACGTCGCCGGATCGCGGATGCCGCGCCCCCGACGCCAGGCGCCCAGCGACCGCGCCGCAGCCTCCCAGCCCGGCGGAAAATAACGCTTCAACAGGTTCCATTCGTCCGCCGGTATCAAACCTTCCGTGGCGTCCATGCCCCAACCATACAACGATAATCCTCAACGCACCACAATTAAGTTAACGCTTATGGGGCATAGCCCGCCCTACGGGATTCCCGCCTGCGCGGGAATGACAAACTGGATTCCCGCCTGCGCGGGAATGACGAGTCTTGCCTTTTTCGCACAAGGCCGCCGAACCCAGCGGCTCGCTACCCGCCCTTTCCACAACACTGCTTGTACTTCTTCCCGCTGCCGCACGGGCATGGGTCGTTGCGTCCCACTTTCGGCTGCTGACGGCGGATCGTCTCCACCTTCTGCTCGACGTTTTGAGCGCGCATCGCGGAGGCCTCGTCGGACGCGCCGGACGCGAACGCCGCGTTCGTCGCGTCCTGATGGACGAAGGTCATGGTCGTGCCCGCGCCCGGGCTGGTGCCGGCAGTGGGCGAAGCCGCCGGGGCGCCGCCCGGTCCGCTGCCCGGCGCCGGTGTGGCGCGGACGCGGAAGATCAGGTCGGTGATGCGGTCGTTGACGCGGTTCCACATGTCGGCGAACAGCTCGCGGCCCTCGATGGCGAACTGGCTCTGCGGGTGCGTTTGATCCCCGCCGAGCGGTCGCTGGCGGATAGCGTGCTCAAGGTGGTCCAGCTCGAGAAGGTGGTCCTTCCAAGCCTGATCATGCAGCCGCAGGAGCATGTACTGCTCCAGCTTGGTCAGCTCGTAGCGCAGCCACTCCCGGCCCTCATTTTCCAGCGCCGCAACGACATCGCCGTTGCTTTCCTTGAAGCGGGCGGGACTGAACGCCGCGCGGAAGCGCTGCCGGCCCCACTCGCCCGCCGCGTCGCGGTCCAGCGCTTGCACCTTCCTCGCCACCTCCTCGCGCAGCCTTCCGTTGACGAGGAAGTCCTCGTTCGTCTTCAGCAGCGTCTCGTACATTTCCTGCGGGGTCTTGCCGGTCGTCTGATCCAGCGTCCAGCCGAGGTCGAACTTCTCGTTGACCCAGCGGACGATCACCTCACCGGCCGGCGCGCTGCCGGGCTGCCCCTGGTTGTAGGCGAAGTCGAGGCAGTTCTGCACGGGATACTCGATCTCGCGCCGCAGGTAGGCCTGCGCGACTTTTTCGTAAAGCGAATCCGCGACCTCGCCGCGCGTTCGAGACGACAGCTCCGCGCGTTGCAACGCGACGTTGAACTTGTTCTTCGCCCAGTCGGTAAGCTGGTCCAGCGCGAAGCCTTCGTCGGCGAACCGGGAAAGCCCCTCCAGCGAGATGCCCTCGTAGGTCTTTTCCGCGGCTTCCATCAGCGCCGACTCGATCTCCTGCGGCGACATTTTCCGCAGGTGGTTCTGCGTCAGCGCGAGCTTGAAGGACCGTTCCGCCCAGCGGGCCAGCCCGCCGACGTCCCACTCCTGCGGCGGCTCGTCCGGGTCGATGTACTCGCCGATGGACGTGCGAATCTGGTCCTGCGCCTCGGAGAGCGCCGCGCGGCGGATCGACTCCACCGCCCGCTGCACGTCGTCGAGGTCGAAGGCTTCATCGTCGATGGGAACCTCAAGCTGCGTGCGCACCCACTCGGCGGCGCACTTGCGCGGATATTCCGACGACAGGAAACGCCCGACCTCGTTGTCGATGGTCTTGCGGATCATGCCCAGCACCATCTCGCGGAGGTTGCGCCCTTCGAGAATCCGCTGGCGATGATTGTAGAACTCGCGGCGCTGGTAGTCCTTCGGCTCGTCCCACTCGAGCAGACCCTTGCGGATCATGAAGTTCTTCTCTTCGACCTTCGTCTGCGCCTTCTGGATGCCCTTGGTCAGCCGCTTGTCCTCCAGCGACCCGGCGGCGCTCACGAACCCGTACTTCTCCAGCATCTTCAGCATCCACGGGCCCATGAAGAGCTTGAGCAGGTCGTCCTCCAGCGAGAGGAAGAACCGCGAAGAGCCGGGGTCGCCCTGGCGTCCGGAGCGCCCGCGAAGCTGGTTGTCGATGCGCCGCGACTCGTGGCGCTCCGTGCCGACGATGTGCAAACCGCAGGGCACGGTGATGCGGCAGATGTTCCGCCCCAGCTCCGGGAAGCGCGGGTCCAGCTTCGGCTTGAAGCAATGCGCGCAGTTCGTCGCCGGGTCGTATTCCTCGCAGTGGATGCAGCACTTGGTGACGCCGACGGGGAAGAGATCGCTGTGCGAGACGCCCTCCGGCATCTGCTCCGGCACGCGGCACTTGGGATACACCACCGGCAGCGCGAGCTTGATGTCGGTGCCGCGACCGGCCATGTTCGTGGCGACGGTGACGTTGCCGACGAGCTGCTTGCCCTCGCGCCCGCCGGGGTGGAGGTGGCCGCCCTTGGCGACGATCTCCGCCTCGCGCGCGTGCTGCTTGGCGTTGAGCACCTCGTGCTCGACACCATACACGCGCGTCAGCATGCGCGAGAGTTTTTCGGAGTTTTCCACGCTGGTCGTGCCGACGAGGATGGGCCGGCCATGCACGAAGTCGCCCATCTCCTCATCGTAGAGCGCGAGCATGTCGTCGGTGAGCGTCTTGTCGGAATCGACGCCGCCCTCGCTGTTCACCGCGTTTTCCCCTCGCGTCATCATGGCGTCCAGCTTGTCCGTGTTCTGGTTCAGTTTCACCTTGATCGGGCGCAGCGCCTTGAACACGTCGTAGAGCAGGAACGCATCGCGCGGACGCCCCTTGCGATGCACCTCAAAGATCTCATCCACGATGGCGCGGTACTTGTGGTCGATCGTGCGATAGACCTTGTCGTTGTGATCGATGCGGTTGACGGGGCGGTTCGTGGGGATTTCCACCACGTCGAGCTGGTAGATTTTCAGGAACTCGTTGGCCTCTGTCGCCGCCGTGCCGGTCATGCCCGCCATGGCTTTGTACAGCTTGAAGAAGTTCTGGATGGTGATGGTGGCCAGGGTCTGCGTTTCTTCCTTGACCGTGACGCGCTCCTTCGCCTCCACGGCCTGGTGCAGACCGTCGGACCACTGCCGGCCGTGCATCAGGCGTCCGGTGAACGTGTCCACGATGATGATCTTGCCCTCCTGCACGACGTAGTCCCGGTCGCGCTGATACACCTTCCAGGCGCGGAGCGAGTTTTCGATCAGGTGAGGCCACTCCATGTTCTGCCCCGCGTAGAGGCTGCCCATCTCGAGCAGCTCCTGCGCGATGGTGACGCCGTCGTGGGTGAGGTGCGCCTGCTTGCGCTCGAGGTCGCAGATGAAGTAGCGGCGGTAGCGCTCAGCGGGCGGAAGCTGAAGAATCTCGGCCTCATACGCCTGCACCGCTTCGACCTGATCGTCAGTGAGGAAGTCCGGACCGAGGGCGGCCTGCTCGTCCGCGGCATCGGTCTCCTCGCCCTTCTCGCCCTCCTCACTCTTCAACTCGGGTTCGGGGCGGCGGGGGTTCTTGCCGCCGTAGCCGAGGATGCGCATGGCGTCGTCGAGCTTCTCGATGTTCTTGGATTCGCCGTTGTATCGGGCGATGGTGCGTTTCACCGCGCGATCCCAGCGGTCCTGTCGGTGCACCAGCTCCTCGGCCACGCGGTTGGCGCGGGAGTATCGCGTCACGTCGTCGCGCGCCGAGCCGGAGATGATCAGCGGCGTGCGCGCCTCGTCGATGAGGATGGAGTCCACCTCGTCGATAATGGCGAAGTCGAGCTGCCCCTGCACCTGGTCGGAGAGGCGCGTCTTCATGTTGTCGCGCAGGTAGTCGAAGCCGAACTCGCTGGCGGTGCCGTAGGTGATGTTGCAGGCGTAGGCGAGGCGTCGCAGACCCTCCGCGCCGCCGGGGTCGAGCTGCGCCTGAATGTAGCCCACGGTGTAGCCGAGCAGCTCGAAGATCGGCGCGGCGAACTCCGCGTCGCGCTTCACGAGGTAGTCGTTGACCGTGACGATGTGCACCTTCTGTCCGGATAGCACCTTGAGAAACGCGGCGAGGTGACAGACGATCGTCTTGCCTTCGCCGGTGCGCATCTCCGCGATCTTCCCGTCGTGCAGCACGCGCCCGCCGATGAGCTGGCAGTGGAAATGGCGGTGCGCCTGCGCGCGGCGGGAGGCCTCGCGCAGCAGGGCGAAGGCGTCGTCGCGGACTTCGGCCACGTCGGCGCCGCCCGCGAGCTTGGCCGCCAGCTCCTGCCCACGGGCGCGCAGCGGCGCGGAAAGCTCGACGCGGATGCGCTGCAGCTCGCGCTGATGCGCGCGGACGGCGTCGGCGTCATTCGCCTCCGGCTTGGGCAAGGCTGACACGCGCCGGGCGAGGGCCTCATCAAAGTCTGAGCCTTCGGTCGTCAGCGGGCGGACCTGCGGCTCCAGCTCGATGATCCGCCGCGCGGCGGGCGCCAGGCGTTTGACCATGCGCTCATTGCGCGAGCCGAACACGCGGCGCGGCAGGTGCATCACCAGTCGCCCGAATTCGCGCAACAGGTTCCAAAGGATGCGTAAGGCAGTCATGGCAAGATTCTTCTTTCAATCGGTCGGGTCGCATTTAATCTAGGCTGGCCGCGGTGGAGCAAGACTTTCGACCCCGCGGCGAAACGGCACACCATGCAACGGTTGGATGAACGGGGCGTAGCGCCACGGGCCGAGCTTCGGCTCAACCGGGCGGCGGGCATGGGCTAGGCTCAGGGGCCGTACAGACCGCCGATGCGCGACATGCGGACGCGCCGCGTCAGCCGCGACTCGACCAGCACACACACGATGGCGACGACCACCAGGCCGGGCAGCGCGAAGACGAGCGCGGTGGGTGTGGCATCGGAAGCGGACGGAACAAAGCCGAACGAGGCCGCGATGGGCGTTGCCGCGCTCCACGCCGCGAACTCGCCTTGTGCAAGCCCGCGAATCGAAGTTCGCGCCGGAACCGCGGAGGTCAGCAGGACGCCGAGCGCCACCGCCATGACGACTTCGGCGCGGCGGACGCGCGCAGAAAGGCAAGCCGCCCCGCGGTCCTGCGGGCACGCCGTCGCCTTCACTGCGGCGGTAGCTTCAATGGTGGCGGTATCCGGGTTCAACGAACGCGCTCGATATATTCGCCGGTCCGCGTATCCACGCGGATCAGCTCGCCGATCTCGACGAATGGCGGAACCTTGACGCGGGCGCCCGTCTCCATGACGGCGTCCTTATTCTGATTCGTGGCCGTGGAGCCTTTGACCACCGGCGGCGTGTCCATGACCTTCAGCTCGACGGCATTGGGCAGTTCGACGCCGACGACTTTGTCGTCATAGATCTGGCAGGTGATCTTCTCGTTGGGTTTGAGGAACTTCAGCGCGTCGCCGACCAGCACCTTGTCCAGCGGGATTTGGTCAAAAGTCTCCAAGTCCATGAGGACCAGATTCTCGCCCTCGGGGTAGAGGTATTCGTACTGCTTGGTCTCGACAAACGGCACCTCGACCTTGTCATCCACCCCGAAGCGGGCGTCGATGATGTTGCCCGTTTTGAAGTTTTTGAGCTTGGACTGGACGTAGCTGCGCCAGTTGCCCTTGGAGACGCGATGGGCTTCATGGACGATAAAGAGCTGGCCTTCGTAAATGATGGTCTTACCGGCGCGGAGATCGATAGCGCTAAGCATGGCGGATTACGCGTTCCTTCGAGTTTTCAATCCAGAGATTCCTCAAGCCCCGCATTTTCGCGCGGTTCATGGTTCGCGTCAAGCCCGGCGGGGAACCCATCGGTTCGCGGTTCGTGAATGGCGGTGCGCGGATGGCGGTTCGTGGATGGCGGTGCGTGGACGGCGGTTCGCGGATGGCGGTTCGCGGATGGCGGTTCGTGGATGGCGGTGCGCTGATCATGGTCGCGGATGGTGCGTCGCGGGCGGTGGAAAGCGAAATGCCGTTTGTGGATTGCGAGTGGCTGCGCCTACCCCTCCCCCTTCCAGGGGGAGGCCGGGAGGGGGTTCTTCGATTGAGGAAGGCGTCGCCAATTGAAGAGGTATGACCAAATGCTGTGGATGACCTGAAGAAAAAGGCGGCGCATCCTGGGTGGAGTATCACGTCACCCTTTACGAGAGGATACGCCATGAGGCAGGGTGCCGCGGGGGCCGTGAGGATTCCCGGGGGATCGGATTCGGCGCTGACCGGAGAATCGCTGACCGCAGAATAGGCGGCGGGGTTTCCAGAGGTTTCGGGGCAGGACGTGCTGACGGGCATCCTGCGCGACGGGGCGCAGCGGTTGCTCGCCCAGGCGCATCGTACGCGAACGTCGCCACGGTGACGTTGCCGCCGGTCGTGGGGTCGTGGTCCACCTTCAGCAGCCGGTTGTCGCAGTCGTAGGTGTACACATAGGCGTCGCCGGAGCCATTCACCACCTGCGAGGCCAGGTTCCCCGCGTCGTCGTCCGTGACGGTGTAGCCGGCGATGGAGGTGTACTGGTTGGCCTTGTCGTTGGCGTACCCACGGGTGATCGAGTTGCGGTGGTCGCTGTACGTCACGCGGTTGCCCAGCTCGTCGTACACGTAGTCCTCATTGGCCGTCTGCCA
>CAZGJA010000071.1:0-15294 GCA_964526695.1 uncultured Phycisphaeraceae bacterium | reverse complement strand
CAGACCGACGTAAACCTGGTCCTCCAAGCCGCTCCTGTTATCATGTCCCATGTCCGTTGCTCCTTTCTAAGCCAAAGGACTCCTCGGGCCGGTGTAAGGTACCGGCCCGAGCAACGGACGCTCATCCCCATCTATTCACGTAGTTCCCCTTCGGGGAACAGACGCATCGGCGCATCCATCGATGCGCGCCAGCGGCGCATCCATCCGTGTTCAGTCGTTCAACCTTCCCTCGGCGCCGCCTCGATCGCGGCGGCGGCGGGTGTGATTTCGACGCGCGGTTGCTGCGCCGGCGGCGTCAACGCATCGGCCTTGGGAAGGTCTTTCAGCGAGGCAAGCCCGAACACTTCGAGGAACTTGCCCGTGGTTCCGTAGAGCAGCGGGCGGCCAAGCTCCTCCGCGCGTCCCACGATCTTGACGAGGTTCATCTCGCGCAGGCGCGCGAGCACCTCGCCGGAGACCACGCCGCGGATGGAATCGATCTCCGCGCGCATGCACGGCTGCTTGTAGGCCACGACCGCCAGCGTCTCCAGCGCGGCGGGCGAAAGGCGAAAATCCTTGCGCGACTGGAGAAGCTGCGCGACCCAGCGGTCATAGGCCGGCTGAGTCATCATCTGATAGCCGCGCGCGATCGCTTCGACCCGGAACGCCGCGCCGGTTTCTTCGTAGCGCCGATTCAGCGCGGCCACGTGCTCCTTCACGTCGCCGGCGTCGCCGAAGCCCAGAATCTGCGCGATGCGCGCCGCCGGCAGCGGGCGATCGGTGGCGAAAAGCAGCGCTTCGACGATGCTGCGCACGTCCGGGTCCGGCGTCGATGCGGACGCTGACGCCAACACGGCCACGATGGTCGATTCCGGCGCCGACGCCGGCGCGGATTCCGGCAGTTGTATGATGTCCACGGCGGGTTCGCTCATAGGCTGACATGTTAGCGGACGGACGAGGCGGCATCGAGGGGCGGGGGTTTTCTCGCCTCAGCGCAACCGCGTGCAAACCTCGCGCGCGGGTGGCACGCGCGGGTGGCACGGTCTGGCGTACTCGCCAGGCCGTGGCGGTCGCGGAGAGACCGCTCCTTACCTTGGTCCACGGGTCCGCTGCTGCGGACCCGCGCCACCCGGATGGCCGGTGCTGCGGGGCGGTGCCGAGGCACATGGAGCGCCCCCGCTCTGATGTCCTCGGGTTCTCGGAACCATCGGAATGATCGTTGTCCCCGGTCTGCCGATAGGTTTGTGGAGTCCAAAGCTCGTCCACGAAGCCGGTGGACGCGCCTCCTGAAATCCGAGTGACTCTCCTTACACGGCGAGTCGAGTGCCAGGCGCCTTGTCCCACGATCGGGGTCGTGTCAGAGGTGCCGCTTGGGTCTGCGCGATGATGTTCAAAATCCGGGTCGGCGACCTCTACGGTCCGTGCGCCTCACGCCGGTCCGCATTGCGGAGCTGATCGCCGAGCTGGACGCCGAGGACGCCAAGAGCAAGTCCCAGCGGGCGCAGCCGCGATTCCCGTTCCAGGCGAGCCGCTGCGTCGTCGCGCTCCAGCAGCCCGGCTCCGCCACGCCCCAGTCCTTCGACGTGCCCACGCGAAACCTCAGCGCCTCGGGCATGTGCTTCCTGCACGGGGGCTATGTTCACCCCGGCTCAGGCTGCTCCGTCGAACTGATCGGGCTGCACGGCACCTGGACCCATGTGGTCGGGCGGGTGGTCCGTTGTCATTACGTTCAAGAAGGCGTGTACGACGTGGGCCTGAGATTCAGCCGGCTGATTGCGCCGGAGGAGTTCTGCCGCGACGCGGTCTCCTTCACGGTGCTGCTGGTGGAGGACTTCCCCGCCACAGCGCGTATTCACCAGCACGCGCTCGAGCAATTCAACGCCAAGGTGCAACTCGCCGCCAACGGGAAGGAGGCCGTGGACCTCGCCGGCGCCAACCGCTACGACGCGATCCTCATGGACATGGACCTGCCGGTGATGGACGGCTTCGAGGCCACGCGAACGCTGCGCTCCAACGGCTACCACGGGCTGATCGTCGCCGCCACGGGCATGGACCGACCGGAGGATCAGGCCCGCTGCCTCCAGGCGGGCTGCGACGCCTACGTCGCCAAGCCGATTAACCGTCGCGAGCTGGAGACCATCCTCTCCGCGCTGAAACGCGAGCCTCTGTTCAGCTCGTTGGAGGGGGACGAGGACGTGGCCAGCATCGTGGCCACCTTCGTGGACGGGTTGCCCGAACTCGTGCGCAAGCTGGAAGCCGCCTTCATGAAGCGGGAAAGCGAGGAGCTGGCGCGCCTGGCGAAGCGCCTCCGCAGCGAGGCCGGTGTGTTCGGATTCTCACCACTGTCCGAGCAGGCCGGCCGGTTGGAGGGCCTGGTCCGCACCACGGAGGATCTGTCGTCGCTGACCACCGTGCTCCGCGAACTGACGCAGTTGTGCGGGCTGACGCGGCGGACGCTCCGGTCCAGTACAGGAGACGCCTCAACCGGCGGCGCGATGAGAGCCTAGACCGCACCCTTCCCATCATCCCCGCGCCCTTCCCGTCATCCCCGCGAAGGCGGGGATCCAGTTATCCCGCACGACCTGGATTCCCGCCTACGCGGGAATGACACGACCCGTTTCCGGGCCGCGTTAACTTGCGGGCACGGTTTGCTATGGGACGATCGGTTGCGGACACGGGCGGATGCGGTCGATAGCACAAGGGGTTGGCGCGCGCCTCGAACAGCCCGGCGGACGGGGGGACGGGCTCGGTTCCGCAGGACAAGATCCCACGGCCAATCCTGTCGGGAATGCACGGATGGCCAAGCCGATCTCACCCAAAAACCTGTTGAAGACGGTCCGGCTCAGCGAGGCGGACGTTCAAGCTCTGCTCGACCAACTGGACGCGCGTGAGGACGGCACGGCCAACGCCCACCGCCACCGGTCGAGGTTCAAGTTCCGCTTGCGCGGTTGCGTCGTGCAGATTCAGCAGCCCGGCGACGCGGAGCCCAAAGCGTATCTTGCGCCCACGCGCGATCTCAGCAGCAACGGGCTGGCTTTCCTGCACGGCGGTTATGTCCACGTCGGCACGAAGGTCTTCCTGCAACTGATGGCCCATCGCGGCGCCTGGACCGACGTGCGCGGCAGCGTCGTCCACGCCGAGTACGTCGGCAGCGGCATCTATCAGATCGGCGTCCGCTTCGAGAATGAAATCACTCCGGCGGACTTCTGCGAGGAGGCGGTCGCGCAGCGGCGCAGGGTGCTGGTCATCGATGACGATCCCACGATCGCCCGCTTGTGTGTCGTGCTGCTGCGGCAGCTTCACGCCGAGGCGGAGTCCGTGGCCGACGGTCAGGCCGGCGTCGAGAAGGCCCGCGCGACGAACTACGACCTGATCCTCATGGACATGGAAATGCCCGAGCTGGACGGCTTCGCCGCCACACGCCTGCTACGCGCCGGCGGATACCGGGGCATGATCGTCGCCGCCACGGCGCTGGATCGCCCCGGCGACCGCGAACTCTGTCTCGAAGCCGGGTGCGACAGGTACCTGGCAAAACCGTACTCCAAGGGCGACCTCTCGGCGCTGCTGAACCTCCCAAGGCGCGAGCCGCTCGTCAGCAGCCTCGCGGGCGATCCGACCATGATCGATCTCATCGACGCGTTCGTCGGCGAACTGACGGGGCGCATTCGCTCGATCGAGGAGGCTTATCGCGCTCACGATGCCGCCTCATTCGAGCGCCTCGTCCGCAACCTCAAGGGGGAGGGTTCCAGCTACGGGTTTGAGCCGATCTCCGAGCAGGCCGTCAAGATTCAGTCGATCCTCCGCGACGGATTCGACGTCGATCTGCTGGAAGGCCCGCTGCACGATCTGCTCGACGTGTGCCGCCTCGTGCGGGTGTCGTCCACCCCGCGTGCGAACCCGACCGACCCGCCCAAGGGTTCATCCACCTCGGGCTAAGCAGAACCGCAGAAGGATTGCGTCATCGACAAGCGTGGTGCCAAGGACCGAGAGCGCGCCGAGTGGCGCGCGACAAGGAGCGACCCGTGCGAGAGCAGGGACAAGGTCGGCTTCAGCCGACCGGCTCTTGCCACCCGCTTGAGCGGGTGGGGCGGCGCGTCGCGCATCAGTCGAGCCGGCTTCAGCCGGGCTTTCCCTCTGCATGGCGCAAGCCGGCTGAAGCCCGGCTGGCGGCGCGCCGGCGGTCGGGCTTCCACCGCCTCAAGGCGGTGGCACGAACCGGCCGGCTGAAGCCGGCCCGGGCGCCTCAGCACGATGCGAGTTCAAGCCCGGGACCGGCTGCGATCGGAGACATTCATCGGTCGGCGCAGGCAGAATCGGGTAAGACGTTCTGCGGTTCTACCTAGGCAAGCACGGACGGTGCGCCCTTCACCTCCGGGCAGCGCGGCGATATCATCCTTCGACGGAGAACGCCACATGGACCCGCGCATCAAACCGCCCAGCGATCAGCCCGCCATCAAGGTGGTCATGATGCCCCGCGACACCAACGGCGAGGGCACGATCTTCGGCGGCGTCATCCTCTCGCTCATGGACCAGGCCGCGTACGTCGAAGCCAGCCGCCAGGCGCCGCACCGCTACGTGACGGTGGCGTTTCACAAGGTGGAGTTCCACCGCCCGGTGTTCGTGGGGGACATCGTCACGTTGACGGCGCGGACGACGCACGTGGGGCGCACGTCGATTCAGATTCACGTCACGGTCTGGGCGCAGCGGCGCACGGAGCCGGACGTGATGTTCGAAGTCACCGAGGGCGACGTGGTGTTCGTGTCCGTCGATGAGCATGGCAAGCCAATCGGCGTGTTCGGCGATTAGCGTCGTGCCTCGTGGAAGTTGCATCAAAACAGAGCCGCGACCGCGAGGGAGCGTGCGGACTTGGGGACGGCAAGACCGCTTCCTCACGGGGCGGCTCTGACGTGCATACGATGCGGCATTTGTGAGGCGCTACATTAGCGGCGGCTGCGGTGTTGTTTGCATGTGGGCAGGTCGGAGACCTGCCCCACCCGTCAGGGATAGGGGAACGCACCGGAGTTGACTCGGCGCGTCGTGTTTTCGAGCGCGAATCGGACGGCGTCCTTCCACTGGTTTCTGCGGTCGTTCGGCGCCTTTTTCAGCGCCTTCTCGATCAACTCAAACGGGTCCAGCCCCAACCCAAATGCCGGAGAGCTATCCTTCAGGTCGAGACTGACGACGCGGCCGAAGTCCGGGCTGGCGAGATCGGTGTTGACGGTGACGTTCCCCGGGTCGTTAAACTGCGGGTCGCCCTCGACGGTGTGCGCGTCGAGGTCGGTGCGCAGCGACTCGTCCCAGTCCTTGATCCAGCGGTCGCCCCAGAGGTTGAAGTCGGACCATGCCAGCGGCGGCTCCTCCGCGTAGCCGCGCAGGCGGCAGGACCAGAATGGCGCATTGTCGGGCGCGTAGGCAATGTTGTTGAAGAGGATCACGTCCATCGACTCCGCGTAGATCACGTCGCCGCCGGACTGGGTGCAGGTGTTGTTGTGCAGGATCACGGGCGCGGGGCGCTTGCCGCGCTCGTCCACGCGGTAATTCCCGGCGAGATCGAAGTGCCGCAGCTTGTTGTTGAAGAGGACGTTGTAACGGACAAGCTGGCCGCCGGCGGGCGGAAGATAGGACTCGTGCGTGCCGATCTTGATGCCGCTGCCGTCGCCTTGGGGATTCACATGATTGTACACGACATTTCGCTCGATGATTGTGAATTCAGCGCTCTGCCCGACGTCGATGCCGTCGTCGCTGTTGTCGTGAACCACGTTGCCGCGAACGATGGAATAGACATTGCCTTCGCCGAGGCATTGAATGCCGTCGCTGTTGCCCGGCTCGTTGGGGTCTTCGTTGTCGTGGCAGTGGTTGCGTTGCACGGTGACGCGGCGCGGCTGCGAGCCTTCGCTGTTGTCGCCGACTTTCAACCCGTTGTAGTTGCGGGCGACTTCGCAGAGCTGCACCACCTGATGCGCCCCGCCGGCGCCGATGAAGATGCCGATGCCGCGGTTGTCCACCGCGCGACAACGCTCCACAACCGTGCTGTTGGAATTGCGCACATACACCCCGCCGGACAGTCCGCCGGTCAGGGTCAATCCGCGAATGACGACGTAATCCACCGGCTGGAATCGGGCGTTGACGTACAGCGCCCAGTCGCCTGCGGATCCGTTGTCGAGCAGGACTTCGCCTTCGCCGATGCCCGCGAAGGTGACCGGCGCGGTCTCCGTCCCGCCGCGCTGGATTTCCACCACGCGGTTGCGACCCTCCGGGCGCGTGTACACACCCGGCTTGATGTTCGCCGTGTCGCCGGGGCTGACGATATCGGCCGCCCGCTGGATGGTGCGAAACGGCTGATCCTCCGTTCCTGGATTCTCGTCGGACGCGTTCGGGTGGTTCACATCGACGTAATACGTCGCCTGGCCGGGCAGCGCCATGGATATGCGCAGCACGGCTGCCAGAAGTGTCAGCACGTGTTCCCCTCCGTTGCGGCGCGGGGCGAACGGGGCGCGAGACCGCCTCAGACTCGCGCACCTTTACCCACGCACCGCCGCTTTTCCCCGCCGGACTCTAGCGGAGGAGGCGCGGCCGGAGAATAGGGCGTCCGCGGGATTTATCGGCGTGCGGGCGTGGCGGGCAGGCGAGCAGCGGAGACGAGTCGCGAAGCGAACCGGGTAGTTCGCCACTCCGTGGCGAGCGTTCGTCGCGGAGCGACGAACTACCCTTCTCGTCGCGGTGCGACGAACTACCCTTCTCGTCGCGGTGCGACGAACTACCCTGAATCACGTCGTTCCCGCGCAGGCGATGGGTGGCACGGTCTGGCGTACTCGCCAGGCCGTGGCGGACAGGGTCGAGGAGCGAAGGTCCGCTCGCATACGTCACAGGTCCGCTGCTGCGAACCCGCGGCACCCGCCAACGGTCATTCACACGCCGGGGATCGTCCCTGCCGCGTTCCTGCCTACGCGGGCCACATCTGCTTGCCGATGGCCTGCACGATCTGGCGCAGTTGCACCATCATCTCCGCAAAGCGCTTCGGCAGCACCGCCTGCGGACCGTCGCACAGCGCCCGCTCCGGATGACCGTGAACCTCGATCATCACGCCGCTGGCGCCCGCGGCGATGGCCGCCAGCGCCAGCGCCGGCACGAGGTCGCGCTTGCCCGCGGCGTGCGACGGATCGACGAAGACCGGCAAGTGGGAGTGCTCCTGAATCAGCGGGACCGAAGAGAGATCGAGCGTGAAGCGGACCTCCTCGGCGAAGCTGCGGATGCCGCGCTCGCAGAGCATGACCTTGTGGTTGCCCTGGCTGAGGATGTACTCGGCCGACATGAGCAGCTCGCTGACGGTGGCGGAGAAGCCGCGCTTCAGGAAGACCGGCTTGTCAGCGCGCCCGACCTCCAGCAGGAGGTTGTAGTTCTGCATGTTGCGCGCGCCGATCTGAAGGATGTCGGCGTACTTCACCACCAGCGGCACGTCGCGCGGGTCCATGACCTCGGTCACCGTGGCCATACCCAGCTCGTCGCCCGCTTCCTTGAGAAGCTTAAGCCCTTCCTCGCCCAGTCCGCTGAAGGCATAGGGCGAGGTTCGCGGCTTGAAGGCGCCGCCGCGCAGGATGGTCGCACCCGCCTCGCGCACGGCGCGTCCGACGTCGAAGAGCATCGCGCGGGATTCGATCGTGCAGGGTCCGGCGATGACGTGCACGTGCGGACCGCCGACGCGCAGCCCGCGCACGTCGATCACCGTGTCGGCCTCGTGGAACTCGCGCGAGGCGAGCTTGTACGCGGCGGTGATGCGCTGCACGTGATCCACGCCGGGGAGCTGGTCGAGCTGGTCCATGGCCTCGGGCGTGGCGCCGCCGATCGCCCCGATGATGGTGCGGAACTCGCCTTGCGAGAGGTGAGGCGTCAGCCCCAGCTCGCGGATGCGCGCCACGACGCTCGCCTGATCGGCCGGGTCGCAATTCGGTTTCATCACGACGATCATGTTCATCCTCCCCGCGATTGTAGCGGGAGAGCGGGTGCTCGACACGATTGAGTGGCGGGCGACCAAGCTTTGCCTGGGAGGCGATTGGATTCTCGTGCGGAACGGGCGAGTCATACGAGGGGGGGTGCGACGGGGGGTACGATGGGTGGCACGGTCCGGCGCACTCGCCAGGCCGTGGAGTGTTCGGGAGGCTATCCACGCTGTCCGTCGCAGAGGCCCCGGGTCCGCTGCTTTGGACCTGTGCCACCCGAGTCAGAAGCATGCAACCCGATCCAGACTCATGCCGCCCGAGTCAGACCCCTGCTACCCGCCCGCTTCCTTACGGGCGCGGCTCTGAAAGATGCAGTCGGCTTCCGGCGGCGGGCTTCCGGCGGCGGGCGTGCGATTTCGCAGCGCCCGCTTATAATCCCCGCCCATGATCTCCCGGCTCCATAGCGTCGCGTTTCACGGCATCGAGGCCGTGCCCGTCGAAGTCGAGGTGGACGTCGCCAAGACCGGATTCGCCGGCTCTTCGCTGGTGGGTCTGCCCGATGCGGCGGTGAAGGAGAGCGTCGAGCGCGTGCGCAGCGCGCTGTCGAACAGCGGCTACGAGTTTCCGCGCTACAAGACCGTGGTGAACCTCGCGCCCGCCGACGTCAAGAAGGAAGGCCCGCTTTTCGACCTGCCCATCGCCGTGGGCATCGCGCTGGCGTCGGGGCAGATCCAATCGGACCTTGTCGGTCAATACCTCGTCATCGGCGAGCTGGCGCTGGACGGTCGCGTTCGGCCCATTCGCGGGGCGCTGTCGGCGGCGATGCTGGCGAAAACCGAGAATCGCCGCGGCATCCTCGTGCCGGTGGAGAACGCGCCCGAGGCGGCCGTCGTCGGGGAAGTCGAGGTAATCCCGGTCAGCAGCCTGACGGAGACGATCGGCTTTCTCAGCGGAGAGCTGCCGATCGAGCCGACGGTGGTGAACGTGGACGCGATTTTCGAGTCGGCGTCGGCGTACGACTGCGACTTCGCCGACGTGCGCGGGCAGGAGCACGTCAAGCGGGCGCTGATCATCGCCGCGTCCGGCGCGCACAACCTGCTGCTGATCGGTCCGCCGGGGTCCGGCAAGACCATGCTCGCCAAGCGGTTGCCGACGATTCTGCCGCCGTTGACGCTGGAGGAATCGCTGGAGACGACGCGGATTCACTCGGTGGCCGGCGAGCTGCGTCCGCGCGTGGCGCTGCTGGCGACGCGCCCGGTGCGCGCGCCGCATCATTCGGCCAGCACGCCCGCGCTGGTCGGCGGCGGATCGATCCCCAAGGCCGGCGAGGTGTCGCTGGCGCATCACGGCGTGCTGTTTCTCGACGAATTCCCGGAGTTCTCGCGCAGCGCGCTGGAGGCGCTGCGCCAGCCGCTGGAGGACGGCGAAGTCACCATCGCCCGCGCGCACACCACCGTGAAGTACCCTGCGTCGCTCATGCTCGTGGCGGCGATGAACCCCTGCCCCTGCGGCTACTTCGGCGACCCGCGCAAGCAGTGCAAGTGCTCGCCGATGTGGATCGACCGGTACCTGTCGCGAATCAGCGGACCGCTGGTGGACCGCATCGACATTCACATCGAGGTTCCGGCGGTGCCGTTCTCCGAGCTGCGCAGCACGCGCGACGGGACGCCTTCGTCCGCGATGCGCGAGCAGGTGCTGCGCGCGCGGCAGCGGCAGCGGGCGCGCTTCGCGGATCAGAGGACGCTGACCAACGCGCGCATGTCGGGCAAGCTGCTGCGCCAGTGCTGCCGCCTCGATGAGGCCGGCGAGTCCGTGCTGCGCGGCGCGCTCAACGAGCTGGGGCTGTCCGCGCGGGCGCACGACAAGATCCTCCGCATCGCGCGCACCATCGCCGACCTGGCCGACCGCGACGACGTGCGCCCGGAGGATTTGATGGAAGCCGTCCATTACCGGCGGCTGGACCGGGCGCTGTGAGGAGGCGGGCTTACAGAAGCCGACGAGAGACGCGGAGTTGGTTCGCTCCTTCCACGGCCTGGCGAGTACGCCAGACCGTGCCACCCGACGCCGGACCATGCCACCCGGCCGGGCTATCGACTCGATAGACTTCGACGGGATCGCAGGCGAAGATGCTTGAAGACCCGGGCGCAGCGCAGGCAAGGGCGACGGCTTGCGGGATGATGCGGACCAGTGATGGGGATCCTTGAATGGCGCGGTGGAATCTTCGGCGATATGACGTTCAGGCCAACCTGGGGATGGCATTGTCGCTGATCGCGGCAGCGCCGATCGCCCTCGCCGCGATTCGCGTGGCGACGCGCTACGACGCCGACATGCGGGCGATTCCCTACGGCAGCGGCTCGCTGCTGGTTCCGGCCATGCTGGCGAGCCTGGGCATCGGGCTGGTGCTCAGCGTCGTGGGCATGGCGCTGGGTTTCAACAGCGCGGGTCAGCGGCGCAACGACCGACCCGCGCGCTCATGGCTGGGCTTCTTCATCGGCGCGGCCGCGTTCACGACGGGGCTGATCGTGGGCGTCGCCTTCTG
Source organism: uncultured Phycisphaeraceae bacterium (assembly GCA_964526695.1). Taxonomy (GTDB): domain Bacteria; phylum Planctomycetota; class Phycisphaerae; order UBA1845; family UBA1845; genus JABWBH01. Next base: position 4,839 of record CAZGJA010000071.1, on the reverse strand, counting down.
GATGCTGAAGGTGGCGGTGGTCTGAGCCGCAGGCGCAAGCCCGCGAGCCGGTTTCCACGGTGAGGTCACTTGGCTTGCGCGGAGGATCTGACTCCATCGTCCACGGCTTGGCGACTACGCCAGACCGTGCCACACCGAGCAAACGTCCGGATGCAGCGGCCGCGGTCATTCGCGGACCCCGGACAACGTCGGCTCAACGGAAGGCGATTCAAGGGCCACGCCGGAGCGTGATTCCGCCTGCGCAGCAGCGGCGTCCGCGTGCACGGCTTTCACGCGATCCTCCTTGAACAGCCGGATCTTCATCCAGCGCTTCGAGCGCCAGCGCCACCAGAAGAACACGCCGATGATCACGATCAGCGCCGACGCCACCACCCACGGACCCAGGCTCTCCGCCTGCGGGAACCACGTCACGGCCACCCACCCGCCGCCCATGATGATCGTCCAGTGCGCCGCGATCGAGAACGCCGAGGGCCAGAACGTGTCGCCCGCGCCGCGCAGCGCCGAGAGGTACACGATCGCCAGCGCGTCGAACAACTGGAACACAGCCGCGCATGCCAGGATGCCCACGCCGATGTCGATGGCGCGCGGATCCTGCGTGAAGCGTTGCATCAGCCAGCGCGGCGCGAGCAGAAAGAGCACGGTCAGCGCGCCCATGTAGGACAGCGTGATGGCGCAGGCGGTCCGCGCCTCGCGCGTGGCGCGCGACGGATCGCCTCGCCCGATGGACTTGCCCACCAGCGACGAGAGCGCCACGCCCACGCCGGCGGTCGGCATGAACGACAGCCGCATGTACTGCCACGTGGTGTTGGTGGCGATCTGATGCACCGTGCCGAACCGCCCCACCAGCGTGGTCACGAAGAACATCCACACGAACACGTCGCTGAACCACTGCACGCCCGTGGGCAGTCCCACGCGCAGGATGTCCATCATCCGGCGCGGCGACGGTCGCCAGGTGCGGCGCGTGGCGTACGCCTCGTTCATCCGCGGCGAGAGCAGGGTCAGCACGAGCCGCACCGTGCGGTACGACGTGGACGCCACCGTCCCCCACGCCGGCCCCTCGATGCCCATCGGCTCGATGCCGAACCAGCCGAACATGAGCGGCGCGCCGACGGCCACGTTGACCACGTTGGCTTCGAGCGCCGAGCAGGTCGTCACCCACGGGCGATGCACGCCGTTGAAGAACTGCGCCAGCCCCTCGGCCGCCAGCGTCGGCGCGAGGCTCCAGAGCACGATGCTCGCGTAGGCGTACTCGCGCTCGAGCACGTGCGGCGCGTGCGGCATCGAGTAGATGATCTTGTGCAGCAGCGGCGCGAACGGCAGCGACGTCAGCCCGAACAGCAGCGCCAGGTAGAGCACCTGCCAGCCGTACGCGCTGCACTCCTCCGGACGCCCGCGCCCCAGCGACTGCGAAACGTAGGTGCTCACCAGGTTGATCGTGCCCATGCCCAGCACGATGTAGCACCACACGACCATCTGCGCCGGCAGGATCGCCGCCGCGGCCGTCGCCGCTTGCTCGGGGTCGGGGATCAACGTCACAAGCTTGAAGTCCACGACGTCGATCATCGCCCGCGCGCTCATGGTGATGACGGTGGGAACCACCATCTTGAGCACGGCGCGCAGCTCCGATCCGGCGGCGACCGGTTCAAGCGGCAGCAGATTGTCGGTGCTTTGTGACATCGGCGAATCTTCCCACGCGGCAGGGCGAACGGCCCATGCGGGGCGCAGTGTGCGCGAAACGACGAACGAATCCGAGACGCGGACGGTGAATCAAGCGAGGCGTGCGAACCTCAAGCCCGGCAGACACCGGCGCCCAAGGCGCGGAACAGGATGGACGTCAAACGCTCATCAGCCACGATCCTGAAGAAAAGGTCGGGTAGTGTAGGAAGACTCGGGTGGCGGGTCAAGAGGGTCGCGTGTTGGGGGTGCTTTGAACGGCTGTGGCAGAGCTGAGAAACAAGCATCCAGATCGTGATCCCCGCGCAGGCGGGGAGTCAGGGCGCACCGCCGGGCCGCTGGATTCCCGCCTGCGCGGGAATGACGGGGCGTAGTTCGTCGCTCCGCGACGAGAAGGGTAGTTCGTCGCTCCGCGACGAACGCTCGCCACGGAGTGGCGAACGACCCGGTTCGCTCCCCGCCAAGATTGGGTTCCCGCCTGCGCGGGAATGATGAGTTCCGCCTTTCGTCGCGGGCCGGCAGCCCCGCGTCAGCTCGATTTCGGCCCCGCGAGTTTCCGCTCGATCAGCTCGCCCACCAGCGCCGGATCCGCTCGACCGCCGGAGAGCTTCATCACCTGTCCGCGCAGGAAGCCCGCCGCCTGCCTGGCCTTCTTCGGGTTGGCGACCGCGTCGCGGACGGCCTGCTCGTTGAGCCGCAGGGCCTCATCCACCCACGCCTGCGTGGCGGCTGTGTCCTTCACTTTCACCAGCCCCATCGCGTCCGCCAGCGCTTGAGGCGAATCCGCAGTGTCGAGCATCCGCGGCGCGATCTGCGTGGCGGCCGAGGCGCTGACGATCCCCTCCTTCACCAGTCGGGCGAGCTCCGCCAGCCGCTCCGGTTGCAGCGAGAGGCCGGCGACGGTCGTCGTGCGCTCGTTCGCCAGCGCCGCCCAGACGTTGACGAACTGCCTCGAAAGCACGTCCGGCGGCGCGCCGCGGCCGATGGCCGCCTCAAACAGGTCCGCCGTGGCCCGATCGTCCACCAGCGTCTGCGCATCCGCCTCGGAAACGGCGAGGTCAGCCATCAGACGCCGCGCCCGCGCCGTGGGCAGCTCGCACAGCCCCGCACGAATCGCGCGCAACGCAGGCTCATCGAACGTGACCGGCGCGAGATCCGGGTCGGGGAAGTAGCGGTAATCGTGCGCCGCCTCCTTGGGCCTCTGATATTCCGTGACGCCCTTCGCGTCGTTCCAGCCGCGGTTTTCATTGGGGCGCTTGCCGAGCACATATCCGCCGTCCGCCTGCCACTCGGCCGTCTGGCGCTGCGCTTCGAAGGCCACGGCGCCGCGAATCGCCTTGAAGCTGTTGAGGTTCTTGATTTCGACGATGGGCGTGCGGATCTCGCGTCCGTCGATCTCTATGGCGACGTTGACGTTCGGCTCGAAGCGCATCTGCCCCTTCTGCATGATGCCATCGCTGACGCCGAGATGGCGCATGAGGCGCTGCAACTCGACGGCGAAGGCGTAACAGGCGTCGGCGGAGCGGAGGTCCGGCTCGGTCACGATTTCGATCAGCGGCGTACCGGCGCGATTAAGGTCGATGAGCGAGCAGCCGGGCTGGTCGTGCAGGTTCTTGCCCGCGTCTTCTTCGAGATGGGCCCGACGGATGCGCACGCGCTGCCAACCGGGCGGCACGGATCCAGGTGCTGAAGCGGAGCCGCCTGCGCGTTGAGTCGACCTCTCCGTCACACCTTCGGATGCGGGCATTTCGCATTCGGCATTCAGCATTCGCCATTCAGCATTCGGCATGGAGCATTCGCCATTCGCCATTCGCCATTCGCCATTCTTCGGCACGTCGAACCACCCCTCGCTCGCCAGCGGGAGGTCGTACTGGCTGATCTGGTAGTTCTTGGGCAGGTCGGGATAGAAGTAGCTCTTGCGGTCCCACTTGGTGAACGGGGCGATGCGGCAGTTCAGCGCCATTCCGACCAGCGCCGCCTGCTCGACGGCCCGGCGGTTGAGCACCGGCAGCGTGCCCGGATGACCGAGGCAGACGGGACAGACGGCGGAGTTGGGCGGGGCGTCGTACGCCACCGGGCAGGCGCAGAACAGCTTCGAGGCCGTGCGCACCTGCACATGAATCTCCATCCCCACGATGACCTGTGTTTTCAACGACGACACGATTTCAATCCTGCATGACCCGAGAGATCATGGTATCGGCGTCGCCGCGCATGGGCGAACGGGGCTATCATCGGTGTGAAGGCAACCCTGAGGAAGGAGTCCGCGAGTTGAATGCTCTGCTGTTCGAAAGCCCGATGGCCTTGATCCTCGCGTGCCTGCTTGCGGCGATGGTGCTCCTCGCCTACGCGCGCGTCCGCGGATCGAGCGGCGCGCGGCGGGCCGTGTGGGGCGTGGTCGCGTTGCTGGCAGCCGGGTTGATCGTGCAGAACGCCGTCGTCACCCGGCGTGAACAGCTCGTCGCGGATTGCCAGGACATGGCGCGAAAAGTCGAGGCCGGGGACGTCCGCGGGCTAGGCGCGATGTTGTCGCCGCGGCTCGAAGCGGCGCGGCTCGGGCGGGAGGCGTTCATCGAGGCCGTGGAGCGCACGCTGGCGCGCTATCATCCCGAGGAGTCGCGGCTGGCCCACTTTGACGTGAAGTTCCCGGAGGCGGACGGTGCGGTGGTCGAGTTCGAGGCCTCCTGCCGCGTCGTGTCCCAGCGTGAAGTGTTGCAGCGGCTGCACACGAAATGGCGGCTGCGGTTTGAGTTGGAGGGGGACGCCTGGAAGGTGACGCGCATCGAGCTGGTGCCCATGCCCACCTCGCCGCTGTCCTCGCTCAACGACGTGTTGCAGTAGTGTTCCGTAACGGCCGATTCTGCGAGTCGGACCGCGTCTTTCCGGGCTGCGCCCACAAGGAAGCGGTTCCTCGAACCCCTCAGACTTAGTGTGATGGACCACCGGGCGACGCGCGCAGGCGAACGGCATCCCACGGCGGGTCCGTGACACTTTTGGCGGGCTGGTTTTCGCCCCGGCAGGGGCGGTGGAATGTAGCCACGGGTGCAGGTCGCCATAGCGACCGAAACCCGTGGCGCCAGGGAGTTGTGCGCGATGCCGCCCCGCGAGGGGCGGAGGAAACGAGTCGTTGCACCAGACTCTCGCGGCGATGTCCTCGACCCCTCGCGG
>CAZGJA010000070.1:0-14062 GCA_964526695.1 uncultured Phycisphaeraceae bacterium | reverse complement strand
CCCCGAAACCTCTGGAAACCCAACCGCCTCCACGGTACCCTGTCCCATGGCGTATCCTTTCGTAAAGGGTGAACTTGAAACTCCACCCAGGATACGCCGCCTTTTTCTTCAGGTCATCCACAGGATTTGGTCATACCTCCGGGGACTTCGAGACATCTTGAGGAGCTGATTCCGCCGTGTTCGAGTTCGATCGCGTCGATAAACCCCCACGAGGAAAGGAAGTATGCAATCACAGGTTGTTTCCATGATTATGATCATGGATATGCTTTGCCCGCTCATGGAGAAGGTGAGGAAATCGCTTCAGAGGCTCGCGACCATTTTCCGCATCTGCAAACGGAACCTGATGAGCTTTTGAGCGAGGCGCTCATGAGGATCACCAGATGGGATCTTGCGGCCGATGCGCTCGAGAGGCAAGAACCGCTCGCGCTGTTCTGCGCGGTTCAAACCGCGGCGCTGCTTTATTGCCTGGAGGAAACTCGGCGTAGAGGTGCCAGCAACAGGGCAATGCTGGGCCGTGCTGAGATTGAAAGGGCAGGCCGTGGGAGCGCCGAACCTGAAGCGCCTGCTGGTGAATTGCAGCCACACTTGGTTGCACTCAGGACACGACTTACCGACCTTGAGCGGGCTGTGCTTGACTTGCGTCTGGGTGGCTATTCACCCTTGGAAATCGCGGGCAGAATGGAGAAATCGTTGTCTGCGATTCACGCGACCTTTCATCGGGCGACTGTCAAGGCTCGTGTCATGTTGGAGGAACTGGTGAGCGTCAGTGGCTAAGCGATTCCGCTCCCAGGGTCGAGGAATGCTCGGCCCTGGGACGGATTGTGGATATGATGCCGCTCTTAGTGCATTGTTGTTTGTGCGTTGTTTTGCGTGCCTTATAATTGAGGCATTAAGGAGTGTAAAATAGGATGGAACACCTCGTGAGACAGTGTGAAGCAGCCGGCAGTGAGGAGTTTGCGTCCATCGGACCTGCGTGCAATTCTGCGTTGCGACTGATGGAGATGCTCATGGATGGGCCGCTAGCAGACTCTGAGTTGGCCGATCTTGCCAATCACCTGATCGCGTGTCCGATGTGTGCTCAGGTGTTCTCAGAGTTCAACGGCGAGTGGCTGGAACAGTGGATCAAGAACATCAAGGAAGGCTCCCTCGTCAGGGAAGGAGGCGAGATTCTCAGCGGAATGATGCCGCTTCTTTCTGCGACCCATTGAGAGGTTGACGACTGCAAAAAGACCGAGGGCCGGGTTCAATCAAACGAACTCGGCCCTTTCTTGCCTCTTGGGGTACCACATCCTGAGAGATATTAATCCGAGCATATAATAGGTGACTTCCCTGCCCTTGCGGGTAACCGACCCGCATGGCCACTCAAGATGCACGGACGTTGTCGCCGGAGGCTCAGAAGGCGCTGCGGCGGCGGGTGATGGAGGCGGTCGACTGCGGGATGAAGTCCACGGCGGCGGCCCGGACGTTCAAGGTCAGCCGCCAGGCGATTCACAACTGGAAAAAGCGGCGCTCGCGCGGCGGACCCGATCCGCTCAAGTCGCGTAAGCGCGGGGCAGTTTCGCTACGACGCCGGCGGCGGCGGTGGACGGATCGCTATCGCCTACGATTCCAACACGTTTACGGGCACGGTTCGCGCATTCGGCGCCGCCGGCGCCGCTGTGCCGAGTTCGCGTCACAAGGTCCGGGTTTGCACGTGCTGAGCGTCGTGAGAGAGGAGCACTTCATGGGTGAGCTCCAGTGCGCCGGCCGGTTCGGGACGCTCGAACTCTGGATCCCGTGACGCGCGGACGACGATGTGAGGCGCCAGGCTGCGATAGACGCGCGTCAGCACCGCCCCGGGCGGCGGCGCGTTCACAGAGGGCGGCGTGGTCGCCGGACGCGGCACGTTGACCGGGAGCTGCGCGTTCACCTGGCGCGGCGCGCGTCACCGATACTTGCGAATCGGCGCATACGGCGACACGCGCGTCTGCGGCGAGTAGAGCGTCGGCAGCTTGTTGCGCGGCTCGAACTCGACAGGCTTGATCGTCTCGGCGTGGAAGTCGCAGAACACGACGTTCATCTTGCTCTGCGGATGGCGCTTGCGGGCGAGGCGGTCGGGGTTGCGCTGCTCGAAGTCGGCCAGGTATGGTCCGCTCGCGCCGCCGCTGTAGATGAGGTTGGCGTATCCGCCCGTGCTCTCGTCGTCGCGCCCCGCCTCGAAAAGCAGCCCGACGTCGCCGGGGCGGAAGATGCGGTCCAGCTCGCCCTGCAGGCGCCGCCCCTGCTCCCCGCCGCATGCGTGATTGTCGGGATACGAGCCTTCGCCGATGCACTCCGTCGGACCGCTCGAACTGTCCACCGACCGCCAGCAGCCGGGGTTCCCGTTGCTCTCGGCCGACTCCGCACCGGCGATGTCCTCATTAATGGCAAACGACAGCAGCCCCCAGTAGGCCATGTTCTGACTCGGCGGCTGCGGATCGTGCGGATCGCCGTCGCCGCGCAGACCATTGTTGTTTCCGTTCTTGTAACGCGGATAAAACGACGTGGCGATGTTCACCTTATCCGCCGGGCAGACGAGCATCTCCAGTTCCTTGCTGATGAGGTTCAGCTTGCCCGCGGCCTGATCAAAGTTGGTCGCGCGGACGCCCCAGTTCCAATTGTTGGAATAGCCGATGCCCGCGCCCTGCGCGAACGCCACGGGCCAGGCCAGCAGTTCGCCGTTCTCATCATACACAAACCGGTTGCGACTCGGGTCCGCATAGGACACGCCCACTTCGTCGGTGACGAGTTGGATTCGGTTGTTGTGATCGCCGGCGAAGACCAACCCCGCCTGCGCGGTGGCGCGCTGGCTGGAGAGGCACTTGGTGAGCTTGGCCTGCTCGCGCGCCGAGCGCAGGGAGGGCAGCAGGATCGAGATCAACAGCGCGATGATGGCGATGACCACGAGAAGTTCGATCAGCGTAAAAGCCGATCGGCGGTCGCGGCGGATGTTGTGATTGGATGCTGAGCTCATTGAAGCGCCTTCCTGTCCTTCTTCATTCCCATCATTCGGGCGGATGCTCACGCCTGCCTTCAAGTCTTGTGCACAATTTGAACCCGTGTGCCACGCGCATGCGCGAGTAGGCTCGCTCGCTGCCTGCGGCCAGTCAAGCCAATCTGCGCGGCCATGCGCACCGAGGTCCACGGACACTCCGCATCCGCGCGCGCGGCCTCTCCGTATTCATGCGTTCAACGGCACGGGCCGAGGGTCCGCGCGTCGATCGCGGTTAAAGGAACGACCTGTCACGACTTACGGCGAACTTCGGCGATTTCATCCTCAAGCCTTGACTTGCTTCTCTCAATGGAGTATATTATCGGCATAAGGGGGTGATGTCGGGTGCCTTCGGTTCGACCACCGACCACCGACCACCGACCACCGACCACCGACCACCGACCACCGACCACCGACCACCGACCACCGACCACCGTGTGGGGGGACGCGCACAAGGAGAAACCGTGCGATGGTACTGGGGTGTGCATTCTGTTCCGCGAGCGGGCGGCTTGGCGCTCGAATCCCATCGTGGGCGGCTGCCGGGCGCCGGGCCTTCACCGCCTCTACCGAACCGCCTTTCCGCCCGCGAGGCGCTCAACGGCTTTCGCGCAGGCGAAAACATGCCTGTTGCCGGCAGGCCCGCGCGCCTCCACAACGCCTCAAGACCCAGAAAAAACAAGCAAAAGGGCAGGGAATAGGGACAGGTCCCGCAGGGCGGCGCGAGCCTTTGCAAGCCCGTGCCGCGCCCGCGGAACCCCTAAGCACTTCTTATTCTAAACTCGGAGATTTCTCATGACAAGATCACGATTCTTGATGATCGCGGCCGCCGCTTTTTCGGCGTTGTCCGTGGAACTGCTCGCGGCGGCGGCGCCCGCGGCGACGGCGCCCGCGGCGACGACTCTCGTGGCGGCAACGGCGCCTCCGGTGGCGACCGTGACCACTCCCATGGCGCTCGTGGCGGCCGCGGGGGCGCCTGCGGAGCCCCTGATGCGGGTGCTATTCACGTGGATCGGTAACGACGGCGACTCCTGGAGGAGCGCCACGAACTGGTTCGGCGCGTCGGCGGGTTTTCCCGACGATGCCAGCGATGACGCCCTGATCGACGATTTCGAGACCGGCTCGCCGCATCTGATCGACCTTTCTGCGGACACGCCGATCGACGATTTGACCATTTCTGAAGACAACCCCTCGACGTTGCAGATAAGCAACGACGATTCCAACGGGGCCGTCCTCGATTGCGACACGATCGTCATTCAAGGGCCTTCCACCGGTTCGGCAAGCTCGTCGAACCGCGTGACGGCCAGGAACTATGTGCAGATCAAGACGCACTGACCGCGTCGCATCGGCGACCTGGCGCGGCGACCCGGTCGCTGCGACCGCGCAATGCTCTTCATAAGGAGTTTGTGTATGTTTGCTCTAGTTAGGGTTTCGAGAGGCGTCGCCTGGATGCTGGCGGTGCTTGGAGTGTTTGGGTTTGGCGTTCCCGCGTTTGCAACGGATTACACGTCGCTGGGAGGACCGTGGGACACTATCACCAATTGGTCACCCAACGGCCGTCCGATGGGAGGGGACAACGTCACGATCCCCAACGGCGTGACCTGCACGATCACGAACGCGTCCAATCAGGACGAGGCGTGCAACATCCTGACGGTCGCATCAACAGGCAGACTGGCGATCGAGGGGGAGCGCGCGTTGACGCTGAATGCCGATGCCGTGCTCGATGGGACCGTCTCGCTTCAGGGCGCCCTCAATCTGGGCGCGAGCCTGACGATCAGCGGCGACGGCAAGTTGTACATGCAGGTGGACTCTGGCGTGTATTCCGCGGCGATCGGCGGGACGGGAACGCTGACGCTCTCCGACGACGCGGGCGGGAACGTCTTGACCGTTTCCGGAACCGGCGACGTCAACCGTCCGCTGGTCAATGACGCCATTGTTCAGGCGGGTGAGGACGGAACCAACGGGTCGTTTGACGGAGTCCTCAATCTCAACGGCGCAGTTAGCGGATCGGGCACGTACCAGGCGGCTTTCGGCGAAACGCTCGAAGTGGAGGCCGAGGCCTCCGGGCTGGCGACGTGGAAGACGCAGACCGACAGCGACAACAACCGGATCATCATGAAGGTGGAGAGCTGTGTGTCGGGCCATGTGCAGATTCCCCGCGGCACGTTCCGCGTGGAGGCGGACTTCTGCACGACGGGGAACCTGATTCTCGGTGACGACACCGACCTTCAGGACGCCGACGTGGAGGTGACGAAAGACATCACCGCCACGTTCGGCCTCGGCACCTCGGCCAACTGCTCGTGCTCATGAGTTGTTTCTGATGACTGAGCGGCCGCGCCGGGCGGGAGGCGACGGAATCGCCCGGCGCGGCATGTCAGATCCATGAGGATTATCTCAATGCTTCGCGACTTGACCACAGTGACGATCGGTCGACTGACTGCTTTCTCGTTCGGATTAGCAGGCTACGCCCAAGTCAACCTCCCCGAGGGATTTGAAGTGGTGGCCACCGGCGGTCCGTTTTCTTGGTATGCCCACCCCCCTAAGATGAACGATTGCGGTCAAATTGTCTACATTGCAATCAACCCGGATAAGCAACTGAGTACGGATCTGTTCCTCTATGACAACGATAAAGCATTTCAGTTGACGTTTGACGACATCGAGGACAGAACACCGAAGATCACTGGCAACCGTGTTGTCGTGTGGGATCGCGACGAGGATAATGGACGGAATTATGTCCTCACGATGCGTTCACGTGGTGAGATGAGTTTCCTTGGGATCGGCAACGATGTTCGGATGAACTTACGCGGACAATCCGTCTGGGCCTTCTTCACGTCACAGGGTTGTCGAGAGGCAGACGCGGACATTTTTCTCAATGGAAAGGCAATCACCTATGGTGGCCTAAACAACCAATCGGCTACGATCAATCGCCATGGTCATGTCGCATGGACTGCTTATAACGAATGTGTTGACCCATGGACCTCCGAGATCAACTTCCTAGCAGGCGGCGGGCCAATCGCCGTGCCAACGGGGCAGGAGAACCCTCAGATTCCTGACCTGAATGACCACGATCTAATCAGTTGGGGAAGTCAAAACGGCATTCAGACTTGGGACGGCCAGACGGTCACGACCATCACCGACTGGGGGCGCAATACCTATTTGAACAACGACGGCGACATCATGTTCCTGAGATTTTACGACGATGACCGAACCTGGGAAGTTTGGTTGTATGGCCATACCGGAGAATTTTACCGAATTACCGACGATCCGTGGCCGTATTGGAATACGGATGGGGACATTAACGATTACGGAGAGATTGCCTGGGTGAGATATGATTTCTTTGTAACTGGGACGTCCGAATTTCGCTTGATGCGCCGCATCCGCACCGGCGAGGCGGACTTCGACGGCGACGTCGATTTGAAGGATTACACTGAAGCCGCGCGGTGTTTGGATGGGCCGGATTTTCTGGAACGGTATCGCACCGACCCGACGGACACGCTCTGCGACTGCCGCTTTCTAGACCTCGACCACGACAACGATGTGGATCTGCGCGACATGGCCCGGTTCCAGAACGCCTTCGGATTGAAACCTTGAAGCTCGCGGCTCACAACTGCGGAGCCGACGATTCCACCGACCACCGTCCGCCCACACGGCGGTTCGGCGAGCTCGTCCCGGCCCCAGTGCTTTCCCCGGTTGCGTGGCACTTCCTGAACGACGACTACGGGCCGGCAAGCTCGCCCGCCATGCGCTGCCAGTCAAGCAGATCGACCCGGCCGTTCTCGCCGAGGTCCGCGGGCAGTCCGCATCCGCGCGAGCCGAACTCCTGTTGCAGGCGCGCCGCGTCGCGCAGGTCCACGTCGCCGTCCGCGTCAAGGTCGGCGGATCGCCCGATGGGCGACTCGTGCCGAACCACCAGAACGCTCATCTGCGGGATCGTAATCGTCGCCGTGTACGGCGGGGCATCGCTTGCGGAAAACGCGCCCCCGTTGCCCATGCCGTTGCCGTCGTACTCGGTGGCCTGGCTGTTGAGCAGTTCGTGCCACGATCCGCCCGCGGGCATGTCGATCCGGTAGCCCGTGTAGTTGGTATTGCTGAAGTTGGCGATGACGGCCACGATCGTGCCGCCGTCGTCCCCGCGCTGCCAGCCGATGACGTTGCCCGATTCGTTGAGGTGGAACACCTGATGCGGCGCGTCGGCGCGCATCACGCACAGCCCGCGACGCAGGCCGATCAGGTCGCGATAATAGCGAAATATCTTCGCATACGTCGTTTTCTTCGACCAGTCGATGCGCCGATCGCCGCGCGAGTTCCCTCCCCCGAAGGGTTCGTCCTCGAGCCACTCCGTGCCCTGATGGATCAGCGGAATGCCGGGTGAAAGCATGACCACGCCCTCGCCGAGCTTCGTCCTTCCCTTGGCGTAGAGGTCGTCGTGCGGAAAGCTCGTGTCGATCGACTTGACCATGCGCTGCCCGCCGCTTTCGGGCCAAAGCTCGTCGTGCAGTTCGAGGTAATTCGAGACCTTCGTCTTTGACAGATACGGCCCGCCGCCCGCCAGCATGTCGCGGATTTTCCACATCTCGGGGTCGCCGAACGCCGCGTCGAAGATCTCCTGCCGAAGATCATCCACAAAACGGTCATGCCACTGGCTGTCGAAGCCCGCGCCGCCGAGGCTGGTGGGCCGCGTCACCCAGTCGTCGTTGGGAAGCTGCTCGGCAATGGCGATCTTGTCGACCGCGCGCCGATCGATAAAGTCGTTGAACCTCTGCATCAGCCCCCAGCCGGAGCCTTGATACATGTTCATGAAGTCGGTGGCGTCCATGCGGAAGCCGTCGAAGCGGAAGGCGTCCAGCCAGTACGCCACACTGTCGGAGTAATAGTCGCGCACCTCGACGCGATCGAAGTCCGCCTGCGCGCCCCACGGCGTGTCAATGGCCGGGGTGTCGAAGTACACCTGCCCGCCGTCGTAATACCACAGGTAATTGTCCGACGGCGAAACATGGTTCCAGATAATGTCCTGAATCACCGCGATGCCGTGCGCGTGCAGCGTGTCGATCATCGACTGCACATCCGCCGGCGTGCCGTACGCCCACTCCGGCGCCCAGACACTGATCGGGTTGTACCCCGCGGAAAAGTCCGTCGGGAACTCGCACATCGGCATCAGCTCGACGACGTTCACGCCCAGCTCCGCCAGATGACCCGCATGCGCGGCCACGTCGAGGTACGTACCGGGGTTGCGGCCCGAGCCTTGGTCGTCGTTGCGGCCGGAGAAGGTGCCGACGTGAAGCTCGTAGATCACCATTTCTTCAAACGGCGGCGGCGTGAACTCCTTGTCGGTCCACGTCGCGCCTGGGGGATCGGTGATGAACGAGTTGTAACTGTTGGCCGCGTTCAGCCGGGTCGCGCGGGCGTCGGGCTTCCATACGCCGCCGGGGTTGAAGAAGTATTTGTATTGCTGCCCGATGCGCGCGGCCGGCACGCGGGCGATGAAGTCGTTGCCCAGCGCGGTCATCGGATTGCCCGTGCCCCATCCGTTGAACTCGCCGCGCACGTAGGCGGAGGTGGCGCTCGGCGCCCACACGCGAAACACGACGCCTCCGCCGGAAATCGGCATCGCGCCGTACGGTGCGTGCGAAAGCGTGTTGAAGTCGAGGATGAACCCGCCGTCCGTCGGCGGCGCGTCGCTGACGCCCGTCGCGCTGCAGTAGTCCGTGTCCGAGCCGTCGTTCAACTCGAAGTAGTAGCCCGCTTCAGCCTCGCCGGTCGCCGGCAGCTCGGCTTTCCACACGGCATACGGGCCGCGATCGTGATCGAACGCCGCGTCGATCCACCGCGCCACGCCATCGTCGAATCGCACGCGGACGGACGTGAGGTCGAGGCGATAGGCCTGTAGATAGACCGTCAGCGGCTCGCCATCCACCGGGCACGCGGGTCGGCGATCCTGCGACGGCACATGCGATATGCCGTTCCATTCGACGTCGTTGTCCGGCGCGGCAAAGGCCGGAAGGAGGAACAGCATCGTCGCCCAGGTCGCCATGCACCATCTCCAAGCAGGTTCCGATCGGAAGGAAGTGTCATGCTACCAAAATCGTGCCGGTTCTTACAATCTTCACCACGGACACCTCGGCCGCCGCGTCATTCAGCCGTCGTGCCACCCAGCGGCGAAGCCCCTCTGCTGACCAACGCAGCCCTTGAGAGTATCTTCCCGACATGCGAATCGCACGATTCATCACTTCCGACGGCCAAGCGCTCACGGGGCGGCTGATCGACGAGCGCACGGCCGAGCCGATCGACGGGGACATCTTCGGCCGGCACACGTTCTCCGGGCTTCGCGTTTCGATCGGGCGTCTGCTGGCGCCGGTGTCGCCGCCCAACATCTTCGCCATCGGGCGCAACTACGCGGCGCATGCGAAGGAGACCGGATCGCAGGTGCCGGAAGCGCCGCTGATCTTCATCAAGGCCACGACCTCGGTGCTCGATCCCGGCGGCACCATCGTGCTTCCCGCGCCGGCGCCGAGCGAGGTGGACTTCGAGGCCGAGTTGGCGATCGTCATCGGCCGCCGCGCGAAGAACGTCAGCGAGGCGGATGCGCTGGAGCACGTGCTGGGCTACACGTGCGCCAACGACGTCTCCGCGCGCGACTGCCAGCGCAACGACAAGCAGTGGGCGCGGGCGAAGGGGTTTGACACGTTCTGCCCGCTGGGCCCGTGGATCGTGACGCGCGACGAGCTGGACCCCGCCGCCTGTGCGATCCGCAGCCGACTCAACGGAGTCGTGATGCAGGACTCATGCACGAGCGACATGATCCACCCCTGCGCGAAACTCGTCAGCCACGTGTCGCACCAGTTCACGCTGCTGCCCGGCACGCTGATCCTCACCGGCACGCCGGAGGGCGTCGGATTCGCGCGCAAGCCGCCGGTCTTTCTCAAGCCCGGCGATCGGATCGAAGTCGAGGTCGAGGGCGTCGGCGCGCTGAGCAACACCGTCGTCGCAGCGGCAAGCTGATCCAAGGACGCATGCCTCATGGTGAGCCACGCATGGACCGGGAACCGTTTTGCCGCAATTGCAATTACTCGCTGGTCGGGCTGACCGAGTCGAGCCGTTGCCCCGAATGCGGCCGGCCGATCGTCGAGGTGCTGGAGCGTCGCGGCACTTTCTTCCCGATGGGGAAGCGGTACGTGTCTCCCGTCCGCGTTTTCGGGCTGCCGCTGGTTCATATCGCGCTGGGACCCACGGACAACGAGCGGCGCGGCGTGGCCCGCGGCATCATCGCCATAGGCGACGTCGCCATCGGCTTTCTGGCGATTGGCGGAGTGTCCTTCGGCGGGATTGCCTTGGGAGGGATGGCCGTGGGGCTTTCCGCGATGGGCGGCATGGCGATCGGGCTGCTCATCGCACTGGGCGGCGGAGCGGTTGGAGGATTGGCTGTGGGCGGGGGATCGGTCGGTGGCATCGCCGTGGGCGGAGGCGCGGTGGGATACGTGGCGCAGGGCGGCGGGGCCGTGGGCGTTTATGCCTGCGGTGGAGGCGCGTTTGGCCGGCATGTCATCACGCCCGTGTCCTCCGATCCGCAGGCTCTGCGGATGTTCGATGACCTGGCCTGGCTGCTGGGGCGTTCCAGGACATCGCTAACAAGCGTGCTTCGTCCGTGCGCCTTCGCGGTTGCCGGGACGTTCATCCTCGCGGCGATGCTCGCACTGATCGTGCTGGCGGGGTACGCCCTGCGCCGGCGCGAATGAGGCGCGCCAACGGGGGAGCGCATGTTGCGCGATTGAGCACTTGGCTTACGCTTCCTCTGATTCCGCTTCTTCCGAAGCCTCCGCCGCGTCAGGGTCGCTGCTGACGAAACCGGCGTAGGTCTCCGGTCCGCAGGCCTTGTTGATGTGGTCGGCCTTGTCCGCGACTTTGCGATAGCCGAGGTAGTGGATGATCTCGAAGACCTCCGACCAGGAGGGAAACGGGCGGTCGTTGATCTTCTTGTAGTCGTCGATGGCGTTGACGAACTCGAGCAGCTCGCCCGCCAGCCGCCCCTCTTCCGCCTCGCGCCGCAGATCGCCGAGCCGCCGCCCGGCGCCGCGCCGCCGGTCCATGCCGCTGCGCCGCTCGGCCTTGACGGGCCGGCTGATTCCGCTGCGGCGATCGACCACCGATTGTCGCCGGTCGTCGCCCTCGCGTTCGTCCTGCTCGGTCATCGTGTCGGGATCGTGAAAGTCAGGCGCGGTGTTCATGCCTGTTCATCGACCGCTGGACGAGCCGGGTGAACCACGCGGAGATTATCGGCGCGGCTAAGCGCATGTCCTCCGAAACTCAACAGGAAGAGGGCGTCCGCCCCGAGCAGGTACTCTACTGCGCCCTGTGACCGGGCAGCCAATGCGCGGTTCTGCGCTTCACGGGTCCGATGGTGCGGACTCGTGCCGCCCGCCCGCCACCCTGCCAGCCGGCGTCCTGTCGAACGTCTCCCTGTCGAACATCGCCCTCGCTTGCGCTTCGGGTTCCGAACGGCGGCGTGCATCTCCAGGAAGAAAGTGCACACTCTCGTTTCGAGTCCTGAAGGTGGACCTTGGTGCTCCAAGGCCGCGCGGCTTAGGATAGCCCACTTGCGGCCATGGCGCGCCGCTTTGAGTCTGGGTTCGAGGCTTCGTTGCGAGGATATCAATCATGGCCGGGGAACTGCTCAAGACGCCGCTGTACGACGCGCACGTGGCCTTCGGGGCGCGGATGGTGGATTTTGCCGGGTGGTCCATGCCCGTGGTGTACACGGGGATCATCGAGGAACATCTGCACACGCGCTCCGCGTGCAGCGTGTTCGACGTGTCTCACATGGGGCGGCTCGTCCTGCGCGGCGCGGGGGTGGAGGCGTTTCTCGACCGGCTCTGCACGCGCAACCTCAAGGGCGCGGAGGTCGGGCGGTCGTATTACTCCCACGTCTGCCGCGAGGACGGCGGCATCCTCGACGATGTCATCGTGTCTTGCTTTGAGGATCACTGGCTCGTCGTGTGCAACGCCTCCAACCGCGACAAGATCGTCGCGTGGATCCAGCGCCATGCGGCGGGCATGGGCGTGACGCTAGACGACCGCACGATGCACACGGCCATGCTGGCGGTGCAGGGTCCGCAGGCGATGGAGCTGGCGCGGCAACTGGTGCCCGCGGACCTTGCGGGGCTTAAGCGCTATCGGTTCACGTCCGTCGAATACCTCGGCATGCGCTTCGACGTGTTCCGCTCGGGCTACACGGGCGAGGACGGGATCGAAGTCGTCTGCCCGGCCGCGGCGGTGAAGATGTTCCTGCCGCTGCTGGTGGGCTCGAAGGACAAGCCCCATGCCGTGATTCGCTTCGCCGGGCTGGGCGCGCGGGACACGCTGCGGATCGAGGCCGCCATGCCGCTGTACGGGCATGAGCTGTCGGAGGACTGGGACTCGCTGACGGCCGGTCAGGCGTGGTGCGTGGACCTGGGCAAGGACTTCATCGGCGCGGAGGCGATGCGCGCGAAGAAGGAGAAGGGGCTGGCGCGGCAGATGATCGGGCTGGAGCTGGAGGGGAAGCGCATCGCGCGGCAGCACGCGAAGGTGTTCAGCGGCGCCGTCGAGGCGGGGGAAGTGACGAGCGGAACGCTGAGCCCGACGCTGGGGAAGAGCCTGGCGATGGCGCTCGTTGACAGCGCCGCGATCGCTCGCCAAGATGCGAAACTCGAAGTCGAGATCGGCGGCGGGCGTGTTGCGGTCAAGGTCGTGCCGCTGCCGTTCTACAAGAAGAAATAGCCGAGGCGTGCGGCCTCGGCGCGGCCCCTTTCAGGTGACAGACGCATGAGCATCCCGAACGATCGCAGGTATCTCGCCTCGCACGAGTGGTTCAAGCTCGACGGCGGCGTCGTGACGATGGGCATCACCCAGTTCGCGGCCGACGAGCTGACGGACATCACCTTCGTGGCCGTGCCGAAGGTCGGCGCGAAGTTCTCCGCCGGTTCGGTCATCGGCGAGGTCGAATCGGTCAAGGCCACGTCTGAGATTTACACCGGCGTCTCCGGCGAGGTGATCGAGGTGAATACGCAGCTCGCCCATCATCCGGAGCTGGTGAACGAGGACGCGTTCGTCCGGGGCTGGATGATCAAGCTCAAGGCCTCCAACCCGGGCGAGATGGAGCGCCTGCTCTCGGCCGAGTCGTACGCGGCCGAGGTTACGTAGAGTCGAGGTTCGTCCAGCGGCGGCAGATCCCCGATGCGAGCCGCCTTCGCGAGCATGACGAGGTTCAGGGCAGTTCGTCGCTCCGCGACGAAACTGGATTCCCGCCTCCGAGGGAATGATGGACCTCTCTTTTCGCCGCGGACGGTTGGCAAGTCGCGCGCCGTCGCGCATTCCACGGGTTCCCCGCTGCGGGAGAATCTGCAACGGAATTAGCCACAACGCTCAGCGCCGTGAACGGGGCTGAAGTCATCGCTCGGATGGCTCCACGGGTTTCTGGCGACTCGCGTCGGCCGAAATCGCCCCGGATCCGGCGCGAACCGGCGCAGCGGTCCGCGATCACCACGGCCTGGCGAGTGCGCCCGACCGTGCCCGTGCGCCGTGAGAGGTTCGTGTTTTCAGCGGGAGTTGGACCCGCCCGGCAACGGTCGCTCCCGCGGGTAGCGCTTGGAGCCGTCGTGGGGGCCACGAAGCGGCTGAGGCCTTCAAGGAGGTCACGAAGGGGATCGGCGAGTTCGCAGGCCGTAACGTGCCGTGAACGCTGAGCAGGCCCCGAAAGGGGCTCGTGCGGAAGCCGACCGCGCTGGCACGCCGGGAAGGCCGCCGCGGCTGGATGAAGCCGACCCGGGCTTAACAGTCCGTGGCGAAAGGCGACAAGGATCAGGAGATTGGCGACGAGCCTGGAGCCTCCGGAGAAGATTCGGAAGTTGCAGACGGCGTCGCAGGCAAAAGCGAAGGCCCGCCGAACTGCCGCTTCGATCGAATCCACCTGAGGGGTCACGCCGGCAGCGGGCCGTGTGCGAAAGCCTGAAGCCTTGTCCGAGAGCCGGATGCGGCAAATCCGCCTGTCCGGTTCGATGCGCGGGACGTGGAAACGGCGCC
>CAZGJA010000069.1:0-35874 GCA_964526695.1 uncultured Phycisphaeraceae bacterium | reverse complement strand
ACGTGCCAATCCATGGCGGAACTGCTCGATCTCGTGTTCGACTGGCTCGAACACCGACGACCGTTCGAGGTGGAACGCGACGCGTACCTGCAAACAAGGGCAGCATAGACCGGTTTACATATTGGGAGGAGCTATTTAGCCTCACTGGATAAGCGAGGAGTCCACGAGTTCCGCCTCCGCGTGCCGCCCGACGGTGTTGTCGATCTTGCGCCCTTCGACCAGCGTGCGGTTGACCATCGGATGCTCCTCGTGCGTCGGACCCCAATCGCTGTCCGGGTGGTACGGCACCACGTCCATGCTCTCGCCCGCCTCCGTCATGAACTTGTGCGGCGCGTCGGTCGGGATGACGAAGATCGTGCCCGGCGTCAGCGGCGTCTTGCCTTTCGGCGTGACGCACCAGCCGCGGCCCCGCACGACAACGCCCGCGCGGAGGCTCGGGTGCGTGTGCAGGGTCTGGTCGATGTCGGCGGGGAAGTGCAGGTGATTGAGACACGGGTCGCCGAGGATGGGCGGCGCCACGAGGAGCGAATCCGAGCAGCCGTCGATGTAGCGGAGCCGCCCGCGATCCTCGATCGGGCCGCCGAGGGTGAAGACGCCGAGGTAGCCGAGTCGCTGGCTGACGAAGACGGAGGTGTCAGCGCCCGCAAGGGTGAGGGAGCAGCCGTTGGGTGTGGAGAACCAGCAGCCCGCGGGCACAGGCATCTGCATGTGTTCCGCATCCACCACCGCGGCCAAGCCACTCGCGACGAAGCCGTAACATGCGCCCTCCCTCGGCACGAGTGTGCAGCGGCGATAGGGCGGATGCGGCCGGACGCCGGCACCGTTCGCCGCGGGCGTGGCCCCGCCGTTGGCTGCTCCGGGTTGCGCGGGTTTGCCTTGTGTCACCCCGGCTGCCTGAGTTGCCGCCTCCTTCGAGGCCGCGAAGTTCTCGAAGCCGAAGACCCGCGAAGGGAAGCGCTGATCGGTGTCCTCATACAGCAGGCCGAAGTAGCTCGTCCAAGATTGGAAGTTCGCATCATTCATCGAAAGACTCCTTGTAGTGGGCACAGATGGCCGCCAGCGCCGCGGGCGTCGTTCCCGCGCTGCGCTGTTTGGCCAAGCGGACTGCATTCGTGACGGTCTCGTGTTGCGCGGCGGTGAGTACGACGGCGAAGTTGAGATGCTCGACGCCGTCCGCGGCCGGTTGTCCCTCCCCGCCCCCGGCGGCGCTTTCGCTGCGCTGGGCGGCCGTGGCCTCGTCGCCTGCCAGCAGGTCCGCCAGGGCGGGGACGAGTTCGCCGAGGCGCAGCCCGTCGAGCAGTTCGAGGTTGTTTTCATCGAGGCGCAGCTCCCGCATGATCGCTTCGAGGTCGTCCGCGATGTACTCGCCCGCGAGGTGTGGACTGTTGGCCGCGATGTTGGCGGCTTTCTCCTTGGCGTTGTCCCAATCGACGATCCGCACGGGGAAGCGTTCGCCGGTGGGCGTGACGACCGCTGCGGCGCGAGCGCGTGCGGACTGGCCGTCGTTAGCCTCGCCCGATGCGCTGTCGCTCCACTCGACCGCCAGTGCGTCGCCGTGTTCACGCTTGAGCGCGTCGAGCCGTTGGTGACCGGCAACGAGATGCCCGGTCCGCCGGTTCCAGACGAGGCCGCTGATGTCGCCGAACTCCGCGAGCGACCGGCGCAGCGCCGCCAGCGCTTCCGGCTCGATCCGTCGCGGGTTGTAGGGCGCGGGCGCGAGGTCCTCGATCCTTCGAAGCTCGCGCGCGGCCTCGATCGAGGGGCGCTCGCCTGCCCCGTCCGCACCCTTCACAAGTTTCCGCCTGCCCCCAGTCATTGCTGCCATGCACCTGTTCCCTTTGGCACGCTCGCAACGGACTCGCCGATGCCCACCGCCATTCATGTCGCCAACCCGGCGCCGCTCATCCCGCCAGCCCACCGCCCTTCATCCCGCCACCCCGCAGACGGCCCGACGCAACTCACCCACTGGCCGGGCGTCAGCCGCCCAGCGGTGCGGCGCAGATCGCCCACCGGCCCGGCGCAGATCACCCATCGGCCCGGCCTGCGTGGCCCGACGCCCGGTCAGTCCGCGTCCGGGCGGCTCAGGCGGCCTTTCGTGCTGCGCCCGGCCTGCCACCGCCTGACCGCATCCCAGCCCACCACGGGCCACCCAGGCAGAGGCAAGCGGGCAGAACGCGAGTCTTGCACCCGTTTTGGGGCCGCTTAGACCCCGTTTCGCGCGGCGCTGCGTCCACGCCAGTTACCGCCAGCGCACGCACAACAACGCCCCGCAACGCCCCGCGTACCTCGACCCCCCCTCCCCCCAAAACTTCGCGGCGCGCGCGCGTGGCGGAGACGGCGGTTTCCGGCGCAGGGCCATAGAGATTTGACCCCCCTACCCCCTGCGCGTTGCGCCGACCCGTTGAATCCGACTGAGTGTGTGGGCGCGCATCCGTTATCATCAAGGAAGTGTTGTGTCAGACGAGGCGGCGAGTCAAGAGGATTTTCGGATTATGTACGGGTGACGCGGGTTGGCGTCTGCTGTCGTTGTCCTCGGTGGGCATTCTGAGTGGTGCCGCGCTGCAACGGGGCAGTTCAACTGAAGGATTCGCGAGTGAGAGGATTGCGTGTCATCCTGCGGAAGTTCCTGATTTTGCTGCTCATGCTGGTGGCCATCGGACTGGCTGCAATTGGAATCGCAAGCTATTGGCGCAACATCGAAGTCATCTTGCCTGCAACCGGCAATGAGGGGGGCGGGACTGAGCTCGTGATCAGGTTTGACGATGATGTTCTGTCGCTACGTATGTTGCACTCACCCATTCGCCCCACGCCGTATGAGCCCACGGTGAACTCGTTCCCCCTTTTCAACCGGCGTCGTGTCATGCCGGGGGTCTTTTGGCGATCAGAGACCATCACGTTAGGTCGCCTTGGCAACCGGGAAAGGGTCCAGAATCATCTACGACAACTCTGGCTGCCTGCGTGGCTGGTTCCCGTTCTCCTCCTCGTGTATCCACTCATCGCCTTCATCCGCGGCCCCCTGCGCCGTCACCGCCGCCGCAAACGCGGCTTGTGCCTCACGTGCGGGTACAATCTGACGGGGAACACATCGGGCGTCTGTCCGGAATGTGGACGTGAGTTGAGCCGCTCATGATTCGACGTTCGATCCTCATTCTTTGCACGCTGGTTTGCGTGGCATCAGCCCTCCGCTGGGCATGGTGCATCGTGCGCGAGTCGGTGGACTCCTACATGCTCGATATCTCGCCATACAGCGCCGAGAGAGTGCGAGTCACCCGTTGGGAAGCGTACTTCGCCGGTTCGGGCCTCGATGCAGATTTGCTGATTTGGCCGCTTGTCAAGGGGGATAGTTCGCGCCTCCGGTTCCTGCTGGTGTCCGACTGTGTAGTGCTGGCCTGCGAGCGCGAAGTGGACCCGAGTTCACGGAAGCAAGCCGGAGGTGTTGTTACTTTTGGACGCTTCCGGGCGGTCGCTAAGATCATCGAGCCTCGGTTTATTTGTCTCGCCGGCTGTGATCCTGACAACTTGCCGGACCTTCCCCACTGGGTAGACACGTATCGCGTGGGAATTGAGTTCCCGATTTGGATTCTCGCGATGTTGACGGGCGCATGGCCCGTAGTGGCCTTTTTCTACCATCCTTATCGCCGCCACCGCCGCCGCAAACGCGGCTTGTGCTTGGCGTGCGGGTACAATCTGACGGGAAACACATCGGGCGTCTGCCCGGAGTGCGGTGAATCGAAATGTCGAGAACCGCTCGGCGCAGAAAACTGAAATGGGTGCTGACGACGTTGTCGGCGCTCTCCCTTCTGGCCTTCATTGCCAGTTTTCGGGTCGGCGTCTACTGGAATCGGCGCGAGGACACCCTTAGCGTCATGGGAGGCGTGTTGCACTATGACATTGAAGCTTGGCCGATTTCGAACCCGAGCTGGTCGATCGGCACGGGCGGTGGCTGGTTTGCCTCACCGTATCTCCTTGAGGTCGTCTATCCGCCTCGATGGTTCGTTGATACGGCCATGGCCTCCATACCTTTGTGGATACCGCTGGCCCCCTTGCTGGCGGCAACCGTCATCCTCTGGCGAAGGGATCGACGCAAACCCGCTGGCCCCTGTGCCTGCGGGTACAATCTGACGGGCAACGTATCCGGGAGGTGTCCTGAATGCGGGACGGCGGTGCCTTCGCCCGCAGTGCGTTCGGAAGTCTTGCTCCACGAGCAGTCGGTGTGAACCGCAACCGAATCAGCAGATACGTTCGATGGCTCCTGTCGCCATTCCTCGGGCTTGCGATGTTGGCGCTGGTGCTGTGGCCCATCAGCTACGTCGTCCCCATCCGCTACCACAACGGCCATTGGACGAAGGGGCTGCGGCTGGTGGACGTTCGGTGCGCGGACGGGGCGCTCATCCTTCAGCTCCACGCGATGCTCGATTTGACCGTGACGGACCCGGCGAAGGTGTACAAGAGCCGCAGGATCGCAGGCTTCGAATACGCGGCGTATCCGTACGACTCCGGGCCGCCCGGGTCGTCGCTGTGGTGGGTGGAGGCGCCCCTCGGGGCCGTGGGCGCTTTGCTGGCCACTGGGCCCTTGGCTTCAATTCTTCATGCGCACTGGCAAGCACGACGCAGACGCAAACGCGGCTTGTGCCTTACGTGCGGGTACAATCTGACGGGCAACACGTCGGGCGTGTGCCCGGAGTGCGGGACGAGCGCATGACCAGCCTATCAAAGGCACGGCAGCGACAGCGGTCCATCGGTCGCCTCGGAGCAGCCGTCACGGTGCTGTTGCTCGTCATGTTTGTTCTCAGCGCCTGGTATCGCATAGCCGTCGTGCCCAAGGCCGGCTATCTACGTTTTGAAATCACCGCCGGTGGTTTCTATTGCGACTGGACAGATCCTGCCACCCTCAGGAAAGGACAGACCGTCATTTACACAGGTCCGCTCGAATTCAAGAGGCACCGTTTCCAACTCGGCCTTGCGCAATGGTTCAAGGGGCAATCAAGCGCAAGCGAAGGCTACTTTTCCGTTCCAGGCTGGCTTATCCTCACGCTCGTAGGCGTCCCGACAGTCTGGCTCATCCTTCGCAGCCGCGGCGCGAGGCTCGGGCACTGCACCACATGCGGTTACGATCTGACCGGCAACGTCTCAGGCGTGTGCCCGGAATGTGGGCTGGGTTTCGAACGCAGGCTGCCCCGGTAGCTCGCGGATCTGATCAGCGGCAGCAATAGAGGAAATGACGCTCGGCCACAGAAGCGTGGCGGCGCATTACGCTGTGCGAACGCCAGAGGAACTTGCAACATCTACGGTAGGCAATCCACGGATGTGCAAATCGAAGCACATTCGTCGATGCAGATTTCATGGGTTCCAATGCCGACGGACGTCCATACGACTCTCGCGCGGCCCCTCGCGTTGATCGTCGCGGTCTGGTCCGGAACGCCATCCAAACGCAACGTCATCCGGGTACCTTCGTGCAATTGTGTCAGGAGGGTAGCCTTGAGCTTTCGACTTTCACTCTTGCACGTGCCTTTCAACCGGCGGATTCGCGTGCAATCCGGACACTCATGCCACTGTGCAATTCGTTGTGCATCCCTGCCGCCGACGAATCGAAAAGAGCCCCCGACATAGATGTCACGAGAGCTTGAGTTGTCGTGCGATTCCAGCGCCAGCACAATATCGCTCGGATCGCCAGGCCACGTTTGCCAGGCAGTTCCGTCCCAAATGGCCAAGTAGTGGAGATCCTGAAGCCCGTCTCCGGATTTTCGGAACTCCCCACCCGCATAAAGCCGATGCTCAGCTCCATCGCCGTCAAACGCTTCAAGAGCGTTGACGGTGCCATCCAACCCCGGGCCCAGCGGTGACCACGCTATTCCATTCCAGCGAGCTATGTGCCGGGCCAATCCATTGCCGGCGTGTGTGAACCGGCCTCCCACATATAGATCGCCGCTCTGAGTGTCTTCAAGCGATGCGAGGGCAAGGGGATAATCGTCCAGCCCCTGCTCCAGCGGCTGCCAGCCCGCCGAGCTCCACTTGGCTATTCGGGCGGCAGGCTGACCACCGACTTGAGTAAACAATCCGCCCGCGAAGAGTGCCGATCCAGTACCGTCATCGTGCACCCTCAGAACCGTCACAACGTGGTTGGCACCGCCGTCCACGTCGGACCACTCCGTTCCATTCCACCTGGCCAAGTTGGAAGCTGGGACGCCGCCGGCACGATCAAACCAACCGCCCACATAGAGCTGCGGTCCCAAACCATCATCGAAAGTTGCGAACGCGTGCGCCCTTGCGGCGCCCGCATCCCGTGCCAGTCCGCCCGCAAGGCTAGAAAACTGAAATCCGTCCCACTTGGCAACATAATTCACGGTGACATCGCCAGCCGTAACAAAGCCCCCACCCAGGTACAAGGCTTGTCCAGACCCGTCATCGAATCGTGTCAACGTATCAACCCAAGAGTTGGTTCCCGTAGACAACGCGCCCCATGCAGTCCCATCCCAGACGGCGATATTCCTGGCCGTGCGTCCATCGGCAAAGCTAAAGGTGCCCGCGACGTACAGGAGCGGGGGAGACGGTTCTTGATTGGAGAGAATTGTTCGCACGGATGCACCATCGTTTCCCAACCCATCCTCGCCAATCCCGCGGATCCAGGCATCTTCGCACGAGGGGCATGTGTTCACATCGCATTGCGTGCCCTCTCCCTTCGGCTCGCCCCCTTGGACCGCGCAATCCGGCGCCCTCAAGTTGTTGCAGCGCCCATCGTCTTTACAACAAGCTTCGGTCGGAACATTACACCCAAATCGGGCGATGCGATTGGCTCCCACTCCATCGACCTGCTGGAAGTCACCACCGACAAAGAGAGATGGACCCGTTCCGTCATCATGCACGGCGATCGCAAAAGGATCACGATTGTTGTCGAAGCCTCTACCCACCGCGCTCCAGTTTGTGCCATCCCACTTTGCAAACTGGCGCACGGGAACGCCGCCGGCGATCGTGAACTCTCCCACGGCGCACAAGGTCGGGCCTATTTCATCATGGAAAGTCGCAAGACCCCGGACTGTGCCGTTGACACCTCCGCCCACAGCCGCCCAGCTACTCCCGTCAAACTGAAGGATGTTCAAGCCGGATGAGAAGCGCCCCCCGACGATCAACTGTGACACTCCGTTCCGATCGGTGAATACCCTCATGCACTGGATGCTGTCCGATGAATTAAAGGGGGACTCCACCGCATGCCAATTTGAACCGTCCCACTTTCCGATACAGTTCCGCAAAGGCAGGCCATCCAAGTAGTCAAATGACCCGCCGATGTAGAGCGCGGTTCCTACCCCATCATCGAAGCTCGCCAGAGCGCGCACGTCGCCATTTGTCCCAAGCCCCAATGCCTGAAACGATTCGCCATCCCAGCGCGCGATATTGTTGACGGTGACACCATCGAGCGTGTCGAAGTTGCCGCCAATAAAGAGGTCCGGCAACCCAGTCCTTCCCCACGATGCGAAACAGAGCACGGCGCTTCCCCCGGCCCCGGCCGCACCCGCTCCCATGGGATGCCATTGCTTTCCGTCCCACCGCGCGATGTCGTTGACATTCTGACCATCTGCAACGTCGAAATCTCCTCCCGCGTAGATGGCGGCACCGGACCTGTCATCGTGCTCGTGGATCGCGGCCACCAGCGGATTGAGCCCGCCCGAGAAACCGGTCGACAAACTCGTCAAGGCGCCGTCCCTCCAGCGGGCGATTCCATTGACAGCCTGATTGTCTGCCTCACTGAACCGCCCACCGATAAGGAGGGCAGGGCGGTCATTCTCAATAAACGAGTAGATCGCGTAGACCTCGCCATCCACGCCGGGCACGCCGATGCTTCGGTCCCACCCCGGGTCCGGACAGTCCTGGGCGAGCGAATCAGCCGCGGCAGCAAAAAGAACCAAAACTACGCAGGGCCGAATGCGGTTATCGTTCATGAGTCCCCCCCCAAGGAAAGCAACCTGCACCAGCTTCAATGTAGCAATTCGGGGCGCTGGATTCAACGCCTCCTACCGAGCGTTAATGCGGAGTCCCCGGGGGTAGAACGTCGATGCGACAGCGGCCGAATTATCGCTACGGCAGGCGGAGCTTGGTGGAAGAGGCGTCGCAACCGTCAGCTGGCCGGCGACTCAGGACTTTGAGAGGATGAAGCTCAGAATGGCTGTCTTCGCCGCGTGGAAGTGCAGGGAAGATGTAATCGGCGCGGTTCGAGTGGAGGCATGGTTGCGGACATGGCATCCCTGACGACATCCCCGGCGGATGATGAGAGCGCGGAGAGAACGGCGATCCACGTTCGCGCTCCAGAGCACGCTTGTGCGTGCCGCCAAGTCACTCCTACCTCCTCTTGGGCGCACCGCGGCTCATTTGCCGAATCGGAAGTGCGCCGCCGGTCATCGCGCACCACCTCGACAGAAAGCGACTCGAACCGATTTCCCTCCGCTGCTGGTACAGTAGGCGCGCTCGGCGCACTTTCTGGAAGGATATCCCCGAAGGTTGAGCGGCTTGCTTCACCGGCGAAGCCACCGGTCGGCAACTTAGTCTCGCGCCGGATGGCCAGCCTTATGCTTGGATCGCTGCGCCGCCGGCGCCACCCACTTCGCGGCCACGCCCGAAGCCTCCATCCTGGGTCGCAGATTTGATCGAATGATGCCGGGAGCACAGACCTTGGGCGTTCTCCAAGGAATCCTCCCCGCCCCGCGCTTTGGGAATGACATGATCGACCTGAGTCGCCGGCTCGCAGCATCCGGGCCATTGGCAGATGACATCCCGCGCCAACACCAGCGCCCGCAGCCGCCGCCACGCCGCCGAGCAGTACCCGCGCCGCGCTGCGCTTTCCCGGCCTTCGTCCTGCTTTCGCCTCCACGCCCGGCGGTGCGCCTCGCAGAAACGCTCGCGCACCAGCGCCGGGCATCCCGGATGCGCACACGGCTTTGGCAATCTGCTCGGCATGGTGGCTCTCCCTGGCATCTACCAACGCGGCCACGTGGGGCGAACTCGTGACCTGCGGAATGGGGGGTCAGTCCTTCTTCGCGACGGCGCTCGCCACGATCATCCCGATCGTCTGCCGCGCGGCCTCGGGCAGGGCGGGCCAGCTCTCCAAGAGGCGGCGGAGCGGCTCGTCTTGCGCTACGAGGGTAAGAAAACGGGTAAGCTCGGCAGGCTCAAGTTCATAAGCACTTGTGTGTTCTGCAGTTGGATCAACGTGCTCCCGGTTTCCTAAACCGGGGGTCGCAGGTTCGAATCCTGCCGGGCGCAGTGCCACGACCGCGGCGTCAGCGGGCGACACCCCAGGTCGAACCTCGGCTCAGCCGCCTGTCTCTCCTTCGCTCGCTGACCGCCTGCAGCCGGCAGCTTGCGGTCAGCAGCGCGCTCTCATAACGCTTCGGCCGTCTTCCTCGCTTTCGCGGAACTCCTCAACCGTAAAAAGCAGCACGCGCGTCTGCGGCTCGCGCCACGCGTCCGTCGGCAGGCCGGCCTTTTGCACGCAGCACTGCGAGAGGAACGTCTCCGCGTCCCAGCGCTGCATCGTGGCCACCTTCGGCAGGAAGCAGCCGGACTGCCCGCCACGGTGGATGATGACGCCATGCACGCCCGGCGTGATCGCGTCCGGCGATCGCATGGGCGCGGGAAGGGAGAGGACGGAGACTTCAATGCGAAGATCCGGCAGCTCCGTTGCGGTGACGGGGTGGGATGAGAACCGGTCATCCCGCAGGACCGCCGTCGCGGCGCGTTTGACACAGGCCGTCAGGTCCGTCGTTTCGACGATCTGCCCGACGCACCCGCGCAGCCGCTCGCCGCGGAGCAGTGTGACGAACGCGCCGCCGAAACGACCATCGATGCGAAGCAATCCCGGTTGATCGCCGCAAGCGGCGGGCGCAGCCGCGGATGCAGCGAGCGGATCAGCGGAAGCGGCGGGCGGATGGGGCGATGCCGCACGGAGGCGCTCTTCGATCGTGGCTCGGGCAAGCCGCACCAGCGCGGCGCCCTGCGACGGGGTGATCATGCGGGGCATTATGGCCGCGCGTTGCTTGTGAGGCGAGCGCGGGGCGGGTCGCTCACGATTCGCTCGACCTGAGCCTCCATCTGACTCCGGTGCGCAGCAGGTGGGTTGTCCTACGGATCCGACAGGACGTGGCTTTGCGCCCCCGCGAGCCTGGGACTTTTTTCGTCTCGAGGATCATCCTGTGCGGCACAGACCCGGGGGGACAAGCTCTGCCCGCGGAACTCGGGCTGTGTCCTTTGTTTCTCGCCTTCGTTGTGAAGCGGGCGGGTTGGCTCGTCCACCCGCTCGGACCTCGACCGGACCTCCTCCGGCCTTCGACCGCACCTCCTCCGGCGCCCAACTGCACCTGATCCGGCCCTCATTGGGCCTTCATCCGCTCTTCGTTCGATCGTTCACTCCCTCAACCCAGCAGCACGCCGGCGAAGTGCATCACGTTGTACGCCAGCGCCGACCCCAGCGCCACGCAACGCACCCCGCGCACCAAGAACGGGCCCAAGCCCCGGTCCTGACAACGAACCCGCGGCGCCGACGCCGTGTCCCGCTCGACGGCCGCCGATGTCGAACTCAAGTCCACACCCGGAAAAAGGGTCGAGGTTTGCATGCCGCCGTACGTCATGCGTGTCAAGGAAAAAATCCCAGGCTCTCCGGGGCACAAAGGCACGCCGAGTTGCAACCTCAAAACGAGCAACGCGTTGCGCACCGGAGTCGGATAGAGACCCGGGACCGCTGAATGCTCGCCTCCTCGCAACCGGCACGCTGGATTCGCGCCTGCGCGGGAATGACGAATCGGGGGGAATGACGCGTGTAGCCTTTCGTCACGGACGGGTGGCGATCAAGGCGGCGGCGCCGCGCCTCGGCTCGGCACGTTCAACTCCGTTGTCGTCCGCCGACGCAACTGCCCGCACGCCGCGTCGATGTCCAGACCGCGGCTGCGGCGCATGTGCGTGTTCACGCCGGCCAGGCGGAGGGCGTCCATGAATCGCCCCGCGTCCTCCGAGGTTGGCCCCTTCCAGTGCAGCCCTTGCACCGCGTTGTAGCGGATGAGGTTCACGTTGCTGCGCATCCGCTTCGCCACGCGCGCCAGCTCGCGGGCATGGGCCTCCTGATCGTTCACCCCGCCGAGCAGGATGTACTCCAGCGTCACCTCGCGCCCGGTCTTGGCGAAGTACGCGTTCGCTGCTTCGACCAGGTCCTCGATCCCGATCGCCTCCGCCCACGGGATGATGCGCCGACGCAGCTCGTCATTCGGGGCGTGCAGCGAAATCGCCAGCGTGACCTGCAAGCCTTCTTCCGCCAGCCGGTGCATGTTCTTCGGAACGCCGACCGTGCTGATCGTGATCTTGCGCGCGCCGATGCCCATGCCCCACGGCGCGTTGATCGCCCGCACGGCCGCGACCGTCGCGTCGTAGTTCGCCAGCGGCTCGCCCAGACCCATGAAGACGATGTTCGACAGCCGCGTGTCCGGCTCGCACAACGCCCGCACACGCATCGCCTGCTCGACGATCTCGCCGGCGGAAAGCTGCCGCTGAAGCCCGCCGATCCCGCTGGCGCAGAACACGCATTTGACCGGGCAGCCCACCTGCGTCGAAATGCAGGCGGTGCGCCGGTCTTCGTCCGGAATCAGCACGCACTCGCTGGTCGCCCCGTCGGGCCATTCGAGCAGGAGCTTGACGGTCCCATCGCGGGATTCCTGCCGCGTCGCCACGGTGGACCGGTAGATCGGCAACCCCGCCTCCAGTTCCGCGCGCAGCCGCTGCGGCAGGTTGGTCATCGCGTCATACGATGCGGCCCCCTTTTGATAAACCCACTCGAAAAGCTGAGCCGCGCGAAAGGCCGGCTGCTTCAGCTCGGAGAGCTGGAGCTTGAGGGTCTCAGGGCAATGATCGAAAAGCCCGACGGTTGGCCCTTCCGCGAGTCTCATGTCTTCGCGTCCAGTCATGTCAGATCCGATGGTGGCCCACGTTGGTGGGGTCCGAATGAGGCTCGTGAGAAGGCTCCACGAGCGCGTGCGAGATGCGGTCAACCGTTCAGCGCGATCGGCACGCCATGCTGCGTGACATAGGCCGCAAAGCTCCCGCGGCAAGGCGCCGCCAAAACCTGTGTCGGGAAGAGGTGGGTTTCAACGTCGTAGCCGACTTCGCGCATGACCAGCGCCATCACCTGGGCCCGGCGCTCGATGTCCCAGTTTCCTACCTCGTCCATGAACACGGCGACGTCGATGTCGCTCCACCTGTCAGGCTGGCCGCCGACGTGCGATCCGAACAGGAACGCGGCGCGCACGGCGCCCAATCCCGAGAGCAATTGCACGGCGGATTCCGCTCGACGCATTATGTCAGCATTGAAAGCAACCATTCGGTGGTCTGGCTCGTCTCTTGCAGAACCCTCATCGCTACCGCTTCGGTCGCAGACGACGCCAACCTCTGAAGATCATCGGGGTAACGCGTCTGGATGTAAAAGCCCGTTAGATGAGACAAGAAAGTCAACCCACGCTCGTCAACCTCGACGCCGGCCTCTTCCGCCAATTTCGGCAAGTTGTGCAACCGCGGCGGCATCTCGCCGGTCCGCTCCACGATCAAGCCCTTCAGCGCCTTCTCAACCGCCTGCTGACAGCAGAAGACCACATACAAATAGCGCCGCGAGGTGAGCATCGCGCTCGCCGTTTCCAGATCGTAGCGTGCTTGTTCCGCCCAGGCGCGGCTCGCTTCCGTCATCTTCGTCCGCTCCCGGAGCCATTGAACCCCATCGAGGCCCCCTCGGCAAGAAACGTCTGGCAGGCTCCCCCCTGAATCGTCGCCGCGACGGCAGCGACCGCTCCTCTCCGCATGCTGCTCGATTCACCAGTTGCCGACGTCATCGCTGCCAGGTGAACCCTGCTGGTCTATTCGGTCCGGACCGGTGCTCCAAAGGTCGTATTTTGCAGGATTCTGAACTCCCGGGCTGACGTACACCAGCGGGCGACCCCACGGATCCTCGAACTGTGTGAGCTCCCCGTCCAAGTAAGGTCCACGCCAGAGCGCGTCGGATTGGAGATTGAGAAACAGCGCGCCCAAGCCCTCCTCGGTGGTGGGGTACCGCGACAAGTCCCTCTTGAAGGCTTCGAGGGCGCGTTGGAGCTTTCCGTTCCTGCCAATCTCCGCCTCGGCCATGTCGAGTCGAGCCTGCCCCGACGTCGGGATGTAGCCGGGGACGATAACGACAGCTACGGCCGCGAATCCGATCGCAAGGAGCATAATCGTTACCCACAGCACACGGGTGTTTTTGTGCATCAGTTCTTCAACCACGAAATTACTCCTGTTGACGGAGCCACTCGACTTGATACCCCCGTAGCCGGTGAATGTCGCTTTGCCCGCCCAAGGTGGTCGCGTCGAGCGCCGCGGAGTTTGAGAAGACTGAAAGGTCCGTGTCCGGCGATGTCGGACCGTCCGCGATCCCTGTCGAAAACTGTACCTCATCCGCGATCCCTGCGCCCGCAACGCGAACTCCTCTATAATCGCGCTCGCCCGACGGGTGAGACCGGCGAGCGAAAGGGTGTGTGGGGTTGATCGCCAGCGCTGCCAATGAGTTCCTGCGGCCGCATCGGCGGACCGTGGGTCTGCGGGATATCCCCCTGGCGTTTTTCGCGCCGGGCAGGCTCTTCGCGCGCGTCGAGGACGTCAACGCCTACCTCTGGCCGCTCGTCGTGCTCCTTTGCGGCGTCACCTTGCTCGGCTACGCGACCATCGAATCGGGGCTGATCGACCGCCAGGTCCAGGAGTTGATCGAAAAGCAGAAGGCCGAATTCGAAAAACTTCAGGTGGACGTCGTCGAGAAGCCGCAGCTCCGCAAAGCCCTCGAAGACCTCGACAAGCAGGGCCAGTTCCTGCGGCTGATGACCCGGCTTCAGGTCGTGGTCATGGCCCCGCTGGGCACGCTGGCGGCGATTTTGCTCTTGGGCGCGGTGTTCTACGGCCTCGTCGCCCTCTGCGGGCGAAAGCCGGAGTGGAACACGCTCATGACCATCCTGACGTATGCCGGCTTCATCGACCTGCTCAAGGGCGTCGTCTCGCTGGTCCTCATGCTGCGCTACCACACGCTCAACGTGGACCTCACGCTCGGCGCGATCACCCGTCCCATTCATTTCGGAAACGCGATGGCGGACATGGCCGTGGCGGCGCTGGGCGGGCTGCTGGCGGCGCTGGATCCGTTCGCCATCTGGTTCTGGGTCGTGGTGATTCTCGGGCTGAAAACAACGGGGCAACTGAAAGGCTGGCTTTTGTGGACGAGCTGCCTGCTGATGATTTTCGTCGGCGCGGGAATGCGCGTCATGGGCGCGCTGGCCATGCAGATGTCAACCGGCGGAAAATAGGGCGTTGTGGGAAAGCAAGTGTGGCACCGGTTTCCAACCGGTGGAGTGTGGCACAGGTTTCCAACCTGTGCGAGTGTTGAGGCAACCGGCAGACGAAGGAAAGCCGGAAATCGCGCAGCGTTCGAGGCGGCGCTGAGCGGAGGCATTCATGCGAACACTGATCGGCATCGTGATTCTGGGAGGCATCGTCGGCGGGCTGTACGCGCTGAACCGCTACACCCGCGATGAATCCGGCAAGAGCATGTTGAACGTCGCCGGCGAGATCCCCGTCGAGGTTCAGTGCGCCAAACCCGTGCAGCGCGACATCGTCAAGACGGTGCAGGCCCCCGGGGAAGTCGAGGCCTTCCTCGAAGTGGACATCAGCGCCGAGGTCGTGGCCAAGATCATCGAAATGCCCGTGGAGGAAGGCGACGTCGTCAAGAAGGGCGACCTGCTCAGCCGGCTCGACGACGCCGACTATCGCGCCCGCCTTCGACAGGCACAGGCCAACGTGGAAAAGCTGAAAGCCGCCGTCCTGCAGGGCGAAGCCGACCACGAAAAGGCCGACCGCGACCTCAAGCATCAGGTGGGCTTGTCCGAATCCGATGCGACCTCCGCCCTCGAGCTGGCCGACTATCGCACCACCGCCGTGCGCGCCAGAGCGGCGCTGGAGATCCGCCGACAGGAACTGATCGAAGCGGAGTCGCTGCTGGAAGCGGCCAAGGAGGATCTGGCCAAGACGGTCATCACCTCGCCCATCGACGGCATCGTCGCGCAGCGCTTCGCCAAGGCGGGCGAGGTCGTCATCACCGGCACGATGAACAACCCCGGCACGCGCATCATGGTCATCAGCGACCTTTCCAAGATGCAGGTCCGCTGCCGCGTGGACGAGTCCGACGTGCCCTCCGTCAAGCAGGGTCAGCCCGCCAAGATCTTTCTGCAGTCCGACATGTACAAGGGTGTGCCGGGGCAGGTGTACCGCGTCGCCTCCAAGGGTACGCGCGCCACGGGGCGCGACGTGGTCACGTTCGAGACGCTCATCCTCGTCGAAACGCCCGAGGACCGCATCAAGCCCGGCATGAACGCCAATGTCGAGATCGAAGTCCAGCGGCGTGACGACGCCCTGACCATCCCCGTTCAGGCCGTCGTGCAGCGCAAGCGCAAGGATCTGCCCGCCAAAATCCTCGAGGAATTCGACGCGGAGTCCGCGAAGAACGCGGAGGTCACGACGTCCTCCGAAAAGCGCCGCCAGGCCGAGTACATGAAGGTCGTGTTCTGCAACGTGCGCGACCGCTCGCAGGCCAAGCTCGTTCGCACGGGCATCAGCGATGAAACCAGCGTGGAGATCACGTCCGGTCTCAAGGCCGAGGACTGGGTTGTCGTCGGCCCGTTCCGCAGCCTCGACCAGCTCAAGCACGACTCCCCGGTGAAGAAGGAGGAAGAGGACAAGAACAAGGCCGGCGCGAAGAAGGACGAGAAGGCCAAGAGCGCTTCCGAGCCGGCGGCGAACGCCAATTCGAATGCCAACGGCAACTCGAACGACAACGCGGCGGATGCGGCCACGGTCGCCGAGGAAAAGGTCGCCTCGTCAACGGATGGAGCGCCGTCCCCATGACCTCGCCG
Source organism: uncultured Phycisphaeraceae bacterium (assembly GCA_964526695.1). Taxonomy (GTDB): domain Bacteria; phylum Planctomycetota; class Phycisphaerae; order UBA1845; family UBA1845; genus JABWBH01. The sequence continues at coordinate 19,927 of CAZGJA010000069.1, read as the reverse complement.
GCTAACGCAAAGGCACTCGGCGCAGGGCGGGCTATGCCCGCCACTGGAGACGCGCTGGGCGCGGCGCAACCCATGACCGCCGAGATCGCGCCCGGCGCCGCCGAGGCGACGCTCGCCCCGCCGGTGATCGAGCTGTTCGACGTCTACAAGACCTACCGCGTCGGCACGGAACTGATCCGGGCACTTCGCGGCGTGACGCTCACCATCCGCGAAAACGAATACGTCGCCATCATGGGCGCGTCCGGCAGCGGCAAGAGCACCATGCTCAACATCCTCGGCTGTCTCGACGTGCCCACGCGCGGAACCTACCGCATCAGCGGCGTGGATGTGTCGGCCGTGTCGCAGAGCCGGCTGGCGGGCATCCGCAGCCTGCGCATTGGGTTCGTGTTCCAGTCGTTCGAGTTGCTGCCGCGAACGACGGCGCTGAAAAACGTCGAGCTGCCGCTGGTGTACAGCCACGCGAGCAAGCGCCGTCAGCGGGCGGTCGAGGCGCTGAGGCGCGTGAGTCTGCTCGATCGCGCCCTGCACCACCCCAACCAGCTTTCCGGCGGGCAGAAGCAGCGCGTCGCCATCGCCCGCGCGCTCGCTCAGGAGCCGGACATCATCCTCGCCGACGAGCCGACCGGAAACCTCGACAGCCAGACCGGCGAGGAAATCATGGCCGTCTTCGACCAGCTCCACCGCGAGGGCCAGACCATCATTATTGTCACACACGAGGATGATATCGCCAAACACTGCAGACGGGTGATCCGGCTGAAGGACGGAATGGTGGACGTGGATACCACAAATCCGCACTCGCGCTGAGGTGTGAGCGGCACATGGCAAGGAATTCAATGACTGTAATACGGATCATCAGCATTATTGTTTGTGCATCCTTCGCCTCGACGGGACAGGCTCAACAGGCGCACGCGTCGACTGAGCTGAACTGGCCGCAGTTTCGCGGATCCGGCGCTTCCGGCGTCGCCGACGGGCATCGCACGCCCGTGGTCTGGGACGCCGCCACGGGTCAAAACATCCGTTGGAAGACGCCGATTCCCGGGCTGTCGCACGCGTCGCCCATCGTCTGGGGCGACCGGGTCTTCATCACCACGTCCGTAGCCGCCGGCAAGGAGCCGGACCTCAAGATCGGCTTGTATGGCGCCGGGGACTCCGCCGACGACATGGTGGAACATGCGTTCAAAGTTTACGCGCTCGACAGGAATACCGGTACGATTGTCTGGGAACAGACGGCGCACACGGGCATTCCCAAAGTCAAGCGCCATACCAAGGCCACGCACTGCAACTCCACGCCCGCCACCGACGGCCGCCATGTCGTCGCGCTTTTCGGCTCAGAAGGGCTTTATGCTTATGGCATGGACGGCAAGCTGCTGTGGAAGAAGGACCTGGGCGTGCTCGACGTCGGCCCCTACAACGCGCTCGAACTGCAATGGGGTTTCGCCAGCTCGCCCATCATCCACGAAGGAAAAGTGATTGTGCAGGCCGACGTCAAGAAAGACCCGTTTCTTGCGGCTTTCGACGTGGAAAGCGGCAATGAGCTGTGGCGCGTGGCGCGCGACGACGTCCCGGGGTGGGGAACCCCGACGGCGTATGGCAAAGGCTCCGACGCGCGCGTCCTGGTCAACGGCTGCAAGCACATGGGCGGATATGACCTCGCCACCGGCAAGGAGACGTGGCGCATGTCCGGCGGCGGCGGCATTCCCGTGCCCGCGCCGGTCGTTTCCGGCGACTTGATCTTTTTGACGAGCAATCATCAGCCCATCAATCCAACAGATCCGCCGCAGCCCATCTTCGCCATCAAGACCAGCGCGTCCGGCGACATCAGCACGCCGCCCGGAGGAGGCCTGAATGCCAGCGTGGCGTGGCTCCTGACGCAGCGCGGCAGCTACATGCAGACGCCGCTGGTGTACCAGGGCATCCTCTACGTGGGCAAAGACAATGGCATCATCACCGCCTATGACGCCGCCACCGGCGAGCAGAAATGGCGCGAGCGCATCGCCGAAGGCTCGGCCGCCTTCACCGCCTCCCCCGCGGCGGCGGATGGAAAGATCTATTACACCAGTGAATCGGGCGATGTCATGGTGCTCGCAAGCGGGTCGAAGTATGAGAAGATGGGCATCGGCAAGCTCGGCGAGTCGTGCCTGTCCACACCCGCCATTGCGCAGGGGACGCTCTACTTTCATACGCGCGGGCACATCGTGGCTGTGGCGGAAGCTAAACAGGGACTGTGATCCCAATGGAAACGTGAATCGTGGTGCATATTTGATGATATCAACGGACTATTGGAGTCATCTTCGCCATGTCCCGTCCCTGCCGGAGGATCCCCGGCCGTTGAGCACCTCTTCGATCCCTTGCGGCGGCGCGACCATTTCGACATTTGCGATTTGCCCTTTGCCATTTGACCATCATGTTTAACGCCATCGGCTCAATCCTGTTCTTCGTTCCCCGTCAGCTTTCCGCGCTGGCGCACAACGTCCTCACCGCCTTCGTGCAGATCTGGGCGAACAAGGTGCGCTCGCTGCTGACGGTGCTGGGCATCATCATCGCCGTCACCTCCATCATCGTCGTCGTCTCGTTCGTCCAGGGGTTTGGCGAATACGTCACCAACTTCCTGCGCGGGCTGGGCACGAACCTGATGGTGGTGTACCCGGAGTCGCAGCGCGGACCGCGCGGCGAGCGCCTCCGACCGGCCGAGATGCACATTCAGGACGTGCAGGCCGTCACCGAACTCTGCTCCTCCGTGCAGCGAACGACCCCCATTGTGTGGACCCGCGCGGCCGTCGAGTACGGGCGCGAGCGCCTGGACGGCGTGGAGCTGGTCGGCGCGGCCGAGCAGTTCCAGCCGATCCGCAACTTCTACTGCGACGTGGGGCGCTTCTTCGGCGCGATGGACGTCGAAAACGCCGCGCAGGTGTGCGTCATCGGGCGCGAGACCCTGCGCAAGCTCGAAGCCGACGAGGGCATCCTCAACGAGTTCATCCACCTCGACGGGCAGCGATTCCGCGTCATCGGCATCCTCGAAACCAAGGGCAGCTTCATGGGCGAGAATCAGGACGACCAGATCCTCATCCCCTGGACCAGCGCCGTGAAGATGTACCCCATGTTCCGCGACTTCATGGCGTTCTACGTCGAAGCCGTCGAGGAGAAGAAAGTCGCCGAGGCCGAGGCGCAGATCATCCGCGTGCTGCGCCAGCGGCATGACATCCAGCCGGGCGAGGCGAACGACTTCGGCATCTTCAAGCAGGACCAGATCCTCAAGGAGTTCGGCACCATCCGGCTGTACGCCACGAGCGTCCTGGCGGGGATCGTGAGCATTTCGCTGCTGGTCGGCGGCATCGGCATCATGAACGTGATGCTCGTGTCGGTCACGGAGCGCACGCGCGAGATCGGGCTGCGCAAGAGCGTCGGCGCGCGGCGACGCGACATCCTGCTCCAGTTCCTCACCGAGGCCGTGGTGCTCAGCACCCTCGGCGGCGCCATCGGCATCGGGCTGGGCTACGCGGTCGGCTACGTGGCCTCGCTCCACCCGAGCATGGTTCCGGTGAAAGTCCCGCTGTGGTCGATCGCGCTGGCGCTGGGCTTCTCCGCGGGCGTGGGCGTGTTCTTCGGCATCGTGCCGGCCTTCAAGGCGGCCATTCTTCACCCCATCGACGCCCTGCGGCACGAGTAGCGCACGCGAAAAGCCCGTGGCGAAAGGCGAATACCCGTCATTCCCGCGCAGGCGGGAATGCAGCGGTTGGGTGGCATGCTCTCGCCCGTTGGGTGGCATGCTCTCGCCGTACTCGGCGTGAGCATGTAATTGCCCCTGCGCTACTCGGCATGGCTACCCGCTACGCGTGAAGCCATGTCACCCAGGCGCTGTGCGTTAAACCATGCCCCCCAGGCGCAGGTGTTCCACGCCCGCCCGCGCCACGATGGGATCAAACTGCCGACCGGCGCCGGCCCGCAGCTCGTCGATCACCCGGTCCACGCTGTACGCGTCCTTGTAGCTGCGGCGCGAGAGCATCGCGTCCATCGAGTCCGCCACCGCGAGGATCCTCGCACCAAAGGGGATGCGCTCCCCCGCCAGCCCGTCGGGGTACCCCTGCCCGTCGAAGCGTTCGTGATGATGCAGGATCAGCGGCAACGCCGAGCGCAGACCCGGCAGATGCCCGAGGATGTCCATGGCCGTCCGCGGATGACGCTGAACCACAAGGAACTCCTCATCCGTCAGCGGTCCGGGCTTGGTGAGAATCGCGTCCGGCACGCCGATCTTGCCCACGTCGTGCAGAACCGCCGCCTGGTGCAGCACCAGCCCTTGACGCGGCGAAAGCCGCAGCCGCCGACCCAGCGCATCCGCGTGCTGCGCCACCGTCGTCGAATGCCGGCTCGTGAAGGGGTCCTTCGCCTCCACGGCCGCCACCAATGCCCGCGTGGACTGCTCCACCATGTCATGAAGCTGCGCGCGGATTCGCCCGAGGTTCGCGGCCGCGTGATCCAGCGGATCGGGCGCGGTCCCTTGCGTCGTGCCCGTCATGTGCCGAATCGCCGACCACGCCGTGACCCGTCGCTGCCGATGCAGCTTGCAATGGCTCAGCGCCGCCCGCGCACGTTCGAGCACCGCGTGGGCCGAAGCCGTCTCCCGCGGATCGCAGGTCACCAGCCCGACGCGCAGCTCCACCGGGCGATGAACCGTCGCCTCGAGCATGCGACAGGCGCGAGCTTCAACCAGAATCCGCTCCACAAGCTCCAAAGCCGTCGCCTCATCCGCGCCCGGCCAGGACGACAGGAAGCGGTCCCCTTCGAACCGCACGACCAGCCCGATGTCCCTCGTCGCGTCGGCGATCACATCCGCCACGCAGCCGAGCACTTCGTCCGCCGCGCGCGGCGAGAGCATCTCGTTGAACTCGTGGAACCGATCCACGTCGAAGAGCGCGACCGACAGATCGCGAGGACGGTTGAAGCACGCCGCCCGCTCGATGGCGTAATGTTCGAGGAAATGCCGCGGTCCTGGCAGCGGCCTGCGGAAGCGGAGGCGAAGGCGCCCGGCGGGCGTCGTCGTTCCTGTGGGCCGTATGGTGTTAAGTTCCCGGACGATCACGAATGCTCCTGCTTGCGGTCTGCCCACCTATCGTCGCGGCCTACGATATGCTTTGACCGCTCGAGGCGCGGCGGCACCGGTAACGGCGCGCGTCCGGAGAAGTCGTCTCAGTAAACGGCGGGCGGCGGGCGGCGGCGGCAAGGTCTGATCGGACGGAGGGCGCGGAGGGCGGCGGCGCGCTGAATTCGCCGGTCTTATTGAACCGGAATCAGCGGCGGGTCGCAGCGAACTTGCAGCGGTTTGCGGGCGTTGCTGAACGACACCACCGTGATGTCGAACGGAGCGTGATTGCGCACGGCGTGCCCGCACCCGGGCGGAATCAGAAACAACGCCGGATCATCCGCGGCGATCCACTCCGAAAACGGCGTCGCATTATCGGGGCACGTCCACGCGAGTTGAGCCGGTCCTCCGCACACCTGCATCCACTCTGTTGAATCCGGGTGCACGTGGTTTCCGCGAACCGCGCCGGGCTTCAGCGAAACGACGTGCAGACTCGCCGGACCGCTCCCATCCACCCCGGCCGCGACAAGCGGGTTCATCCCCCATCCGCGCGCGTCGCGCCATGTCTCCTGCGGACACAGCAAGCGACGCACGGCGCTGGCAGGCAACGGATCCGCAGTGATGCTGCTCATGCGCTTCCTCGCCCTTCGTCAACGTCCACATCAGTGGTTATGCGAAAGCAATCCCAAATCCCAAATCCCAAATCCCAAATCCGAAATCCGAAATCCGAAATCCGAAATCCGAAATCCGAAATCCGAAATCCGAAATCCGAAATCCGAAATCCGTTGCCCAGCAGCCCCTTCTCCGGTCCTCGCTCCCCCCTACTCCTCGACCCAGCCCCGGATGGTCACGTACACGCGGCGCACGGTCTTGGCCGCGGCATCATACTCGACGCTGACGCAAAGCCGGCGGTGAACGGCGCGCCGGGCCGGAAGGACCGCGCCCCGCTCGACGGGATGCCCGAAGCACACCCCCCCCCCGTCCTTGGCGACCCCGATCGGCTCCAAACGCACGGACTCGAACCACGACTTCGGCGGCGACTCCGGCGGACCCGCCTCCGGCGCCCAGCGGGAGAGCCGCGCCATGTCCTCCGCCGTCACCGTCTCAGCGACGACGGGCGCCGCCTGACGCCATGCCGCCGCGAACGCCGCCCCGAAGCCCTCCGCACCCGCCGCCGCGCCGGCCTCGAAACTCACTGGCAGGGGCGACATCTCCGGCACGAAGACAATCTCGATGCCGCCGGACGTCCGCTTGCGCCAGTTCAGCACGCACCGGCTGGTGGACACCTCATCGCCCACGAGCACGTCCCCCGTCGGCATCTGCGAGAGCCCGCATTCCTCGCGCCGGACGATGTCGACGCGAGCGCTGTCCTCACAGGGGCAAACCACCTTCAACTCGCAGCACCGCGCCTCGCCTCGCACATGCGCGACCAGCGCCATGCCCGCCTTCAAGCCGTGGTTGCCCCCGAGGCTGAGCTTCGCAAACCCGCCCTCCTCGAGGTTCACTACCGTGCCCGTCAGCGGTCGATCCAGCAGAAACGCCTTCCACTCCGGCGCAAGCTGCGGCGCCCCGGTGACCGGCTTGTCCCAGTCCCCGACGCGCAGCAGCGCGGACCCCGTCGCCTCCCGCCGCGGCTCGTCCCCGAGGTTAAGCGCATTGCAGAATCGAATCAGCTTCCCCTCCGGAACCAGGTAGCGCCGCAAGCCCCAATCGACAACCCGCCATTCCACCGGCATCTTCGGGAACGCCTCATGGGCCTCATCGTAAGTCGGCGTCAGGTCGATGCGCCCGTCCTTCTCGGTCCATGTTCCCTGATAGGACCGCGCCGACGCGCCGCGCGATTCGTAGGTGAAGCGCGCTTCGGTCAGGCGCAGCGCGATGCTCTCGCCGTCCGTGCCGCCAACGTACTCGCCGATCGGAGCTTCGCGGTCCGCGCATGGACAGGCGACGGCCCAGGCGAGAAGTTGGATCATCCCGATCTTCAGCCACGTCATGGCCTGCACCTCAATGCCCCACGGGCGCTCGCGGTCAGCCGCCCCTCCAAGCCCGTGCAACGCCTGATCTTACGCGAGCCGCCAATCCGCCGCGAATGGCGCCTCAGGTCGTGCAGGGCAGCCGCATGGTGGCTTCTGACAAGGGGTAGAGTCGAAACGTGGCGCGGTGGGTTAGCAGCCCGTGGTGAAAGGCGACGCTCGTCATTCCCGCGCAGGCGGGAATCCAGCCTGTTGCTTGCGAAGAGGCAGCAATCCCGCGGTTTGCCGGGGCGGACTGGACCCCCGCCTGTGCGGGGGTGACGGCGCCTATGCCCAGTTTCGAGTTTTGGTTAGGGTGGGCGGTAGCGTGTTTCCGACCCTTTCGGTTGTCGGCGCCTGAGTATCCCATCCAGGCGCCGTTTCCACGTCCCGCGCATCGAACCGGACAGGCGGATTTGCCGCATCCGGCTCTCGGACAGGGCTTCAGGCTTTCGCACACGGCCCGCTGTCGGCATGATCCTTCAGGTCGATTCGATCGAAGCGGCAGTTCGGCACGGCTTTGGCTTTCACCTGCAACGCAGTCGGCAACTTCCGCATCTTCTCCGGAGGCTACAGGCCCATCGCCGCTCTCCTGATTCTTGTCGCATTCGGTCGTCCCCTTGAACTAAGGCCCCTTCCCTCCACCGGCGCTGCCTGGCTTCATGCGACATGGCTGCGCACTTCGCCGACGTGCGACGTGACTGGGTGCCTCGCCGACATGCGACGTGACGACGCCTCGCGCCGACGTGCGACGTGACGACGCCTCGCGGCAGGTTGAGGCCTGCGAACTGAGCGATCACCTTCGTGACCTCCTCGAAGGCTTCAGCCGCTTCGTGGCCCCCACGACGGCTCCAAGCGCTACCCGCTGGAGCGACCGTTGCCGGGCGTGTCTGACTCCCGGTGAAAACACGAACCTCTCACGGCGCACGGGCACGGTCGGGCGCACTCGCCAGGCCGTGCCGAGTGGACGACCTGCCGGCGTTGAAGCGCCCCACGGGTCCACGGTTGCGGACCCGTGGTGGTGAGGGAAAGGCCTCGTCCTTGCTGTGCCCGCGCAGCGCAAGCGAGCGCGACACGACCACGAGCGCGACACGACCGCGAGCGCGACACTCATGCGAGGGTCAGGTGTGCGGTTGCAGGTGGGGCACGCGGTTGACCCTTGCCGGCGCTGCGGGCCCGAAAGGGCTCACTTGCTAAAGCGCCCGAGTTTTGTCAGGCTTTTCGAGCATGTCGCAGGTTCTCAACGTAGCGGTGATCGGCGCGGGGAAGATGGGGGCGCATCATGCGCGGACCTATTCCCAACTCCCCGGCTGCCGGCTCGTGGCGGTCGTGGACAAGGATCGCGCGAAGGCACAGGCCGTCGCGGAGCAGTTCGGCGGCGCGGTGTTCGAGCGGCCGGAAGAGCTTCCGCCCGACATCGCCGCCGCCAGCGTGGCCGTGCCGACGGCGTTTCATGAGGTGGTCGCGTTGCCGCTGATCGAACGGCGCGTCCCGCTGCTCATCGAAAAACCGCTGGCGGCGGACACGGCCTCGGCGCGGCGCATCGTCGAGGCCGCGGAGCGCCGGGGCACGCTCGTGCAAGTCGGCCACTCCGAGCGGTTCAACCCCGTCGTCCAGGCGATGCTGCGGATGGAGCTGCGCCCGCGCTTCATCGAGACGCACCGCATCTCCCCGTTCACCTTCCGCAGCGCCGACATCAGCGTCGTGGCCGACATGATGATCCACGACATCGACATCATCCTGCACCTCGCCGGTCAGCGCGAGTACAAGGTGCACGCGGTGGGCGTGGCGCTGCTGGGTCCGCACGCGGACGTCGCTAACGCGCGCATCCGCTTCGCCGACGGCACGGTGGTGAACATGACGGCCTCGCGCCTGGCGCTGAAGACGGAGCGGAAAATCCGCATCTTCGCGCCGACGGGGTACGTGGCGATGGACTACCAGAAGCGCTCGGGCATCGCCATCAAGCTGCGGGATCACCTAGACGTGATCCAGCTCGCCCGCCAGCGGAACTTCGACGACCTCTCCCAGATGCAGGGCGTGGATTACAGCTCGATGGTCAAGGTCGAGCCGCTGCAGGTCGAGGACGCCGATCCGCTGCGCAGCGAGATCGAGGCGTTCCTCACCAGCGTGCGAACCGGCGCGCCCCCGGCGGTCAGCGCGGCCGACGGGCTGGCGGCAGTGGAGATGGCGGACCGGATCACGCAAGCGATCAGCAGCGAGAGTTGGAACCTTGATGTGTGAACCGGCGGATGGACCGAATTGGATGAACCGGAGCGATTGGACGCGAAGGGACGAACGGCGTTGATTGACTTGCAGGACATTCTGGTGGGCGCGGCCGTGCTGATTGCCGGAGCGTACCTCTTCTTGAGGATACGACGGATGCTGCGCGGAAGGTCTTGCGGCTGCGGGACGGTGATGCCTCCGAAGCGCGCGATGGAGCCGCTGCCGGATTCCAAGCGGCAACTCAAGGTCGTTGCCGGGCGTGAGCAGCGGGGATGAAGCATCTGTTCCTGGGCGGTTTCAGATCGGTGTGTCGCCGCGGCGAAACCCTCTCCCGGCGCACTGCGGTAACCAAAGCCCTCCCCCTGCCCGCTCCCGAGGGGAGGTGGGAGAATGGCGCCGCGTCCGGAGCGGCGTTCTAAATGAATCCTCAGCGAAGTCCTCGGCGGCGACTTCTCAGATGGCTGGGTGACGGCGCGTGCGGCGGCGGGCGGTCATGGCTTTCAGGCCGGCAAACATCATCAGCCCCATGGGCACCACGGCGCCGCCCATGTTGCCGCACTGGGTCACGCTCGTGGGGGTCAGGGGGCCATCGGACGGACCCAGCGGGCGGACGGGATTCTTGATGGCCAAGTCGCCGAGACCGGCAACTTCATTGACGTCGCCGTAAAGCCCGGGCACCCCGGACGCGGCGCCCTGCGCACGAGCTTCCGCCGACGTGCCCGCGAGAACCGCGGCCACCGTCACAGCGGCGATGATCGCCCACGAGCCGTTCGTCCACCCCTTCAGATGAGTCATGTCCGCGTGCTCCTTTCAAATCCCTCGTCGCCTCCCATCGGGCGACCGATGCGGTGTTCATGGTACGCCGCACCAAGGGGGAAGTCGAGCCGGAATCGCGGGCTTCGACGGCTGCGGGCGGGGATTCGCGGACGGCAGGTTCGGCGCGGGCTTGCGGGCAGAGATTCTTGGCTCGGCTCAAGTCCGAAAGGCAGCGACGCTTGTTGCTTTTGTTATCGCGCCGCGGCGGCTATCCTGCGGCACAGGCGGGCCTAGCCCGCCCTACGCACGCGGCGGCGGGCATGGCCTGCTCCGCGCGCGAGGCAGGGTCACGAGATCAAAAAAGGCGGCAGGGCTTCGGTGGACGATTATCGCGTGCAACTTGACGTGTACAGCGGTCCGATGGACCTGCTGCTGTACCTCATTCGCCGCGAAGAGATCGACATCTACGACATCCCCATCGCGCGCCTCACGCAGCAGTACCTCGGCTACGTCAACCTGTTGCAGCGGATCGACCCCGAGGCCGTGGGCGAGTTTCTCGTGCTGGCGGCGACGCTGATGGAGATCAAGTCGCGCGCGCTGCTGCCGCGCCCGCCGGTGGAGGAAGAAGGCGCTGAGGATTGGGTGGACCCGCGGATGGAGCTGGTTCGTCAGCTTCTGCAATACAAAACGTACAAGGACGCGGCGCGGGCGCTGGAGTGGTCCGCACGCATTCAGGCGCTGAAACACCCGCGGCAACCGATCACTCCGGAAACGCCGGAGAGCGAAATCGACCTGGAAGACGTCGAAGTGTGGCGCCTTCTCGAAGCGTTCCAGCGGCTCCTCGACGAGACGGGGCAGGGCGAAGCGTTCCATCAGGTGGCCGTCGATGACACGCCGATCGCGCTGTATGCCGAGGACATTCTGGATTCGCTCGAGCGCGCCGGCGGCGTGCAGCCGTTCAGCGACATCTTCGCCGGGCGCGTGAAGGCGGAGATGATCGGGCTGTTCCTGGCGCTGCTGGAGCTGATCCGCGAGCGCCGCGTGCAGGCCAAGCAGGACGCGCCGCTGGCGTGCATTTTGCTCTACCTGCTGGACGCCACACCGATCTACGGCGCGATGGAGGCGCACGCGCACGGCGACGCGACCGATGAAGGCTCCAGCGCGGTGATCCGGCCCGCGGAGTGGGGTAAGGGTATCCCGGAGAGCGCCGAGCGGTTCGACGAGTCGCAAGAGGCCGGGCTGGAGGATGACGACGAGGCGCTTTCGGAAGACGAGCTTGACGAGTCTTTTCGGCTTCCGGAGACGAAGGAGCCCATGACGGATTGGGACGCTGAAGCGCCTGCGGGCGTGCTGAAGATCAGCACGGCGGACCTTGATGAGCTCGGCTCGCCTGCCCTGGCCGGTGAGAACGATGTCACCGAACCCGTCCTCGCGAGCCGTGATTCGTCGCCGGCGCTGCACGCTTCGACCGACCCCGAGCCGCCAACGACCCTGGAGAAACGACCTTGAAAGCCAGCGAAAAGCTCGCGCAACTGGGGATCACGTTGCCCACGGTGGCCGCTCCGGTGGCGAACTACGTCCCGGCGGTGCGCACGGGCAACGCGATCTACACGTCGGGGCAGCTTCCGTTTGAATCCGGCAAGCTCACGTGCACGGGGAAGGTGCCGGTGGACGTTGATGTGTCGAAGGCGGCGGCGGGCGCGCGGACGGCCATGCTCAACGCCGTCGCGGCCGCGGCGCAGGCGGCGGGCGGAATCGACCGGATTTCGCGCGTCGTCAAAGTCGGCGTGTTTGTCAACAGCGCGGCGGGCTTCACGGAACAACCCAAGGTCGCCAATGGCGCCAGCGACCTGCTCGTCGAGATCTTCGGCGATGCGGGTCGCCATGCTCGCGCCGCGGTGGGCGTGGCCGAGCTGCCGCTGAACGCCGCGGTCGAGGTGGATCTCATCGTCGAGGTCGGCGCGTGACGGGGGGAGCGGAGGGTTATCCGCAGAGGACGCAGAGGTACGCAGATGAAATGCGCGCTAACCTTGAGCGAGTGGCTTAGCGGCGCAGAGTGCAAGTGAGCGGGTCTGGCGTGTTGGAGAGCATGGTCATTCTCCTCTGCGTCCCTCTGCGTCCTCTGCGGATCACCTGCTTCTCGCGCGTGGGACTCTCTGACGGAAAACCAAGGAAGAACGAATGCAAAGCCATGTGATATCGAAATCTTCGGCACGGGCCGCGGCCATTCGGTGGATCCGGCCTCCGGCGGTCCGCCGACGAGCCTTCACGATCGCCCTTCCGGCGGTCTTGGCGGTCTTGGGTTCTGCGGCGGGCGAATGCCTGGCGGGCGTGCCGATTGCCAAGGTGCAGAACAACGAGCACGACTTCGGCGACGTGTGGATCAACGACAAGGTTGCGCACGGCTTCAAGATCCTCAACGCGGGCGACGGCGAGTTGGAGATTCTCGACGCGGTGACGCATTGCCCGTGCGTGCAGGTCACGCGGCTGGACCGCCGCATCGAGCCGGGCAAGACCGGCGAAGTGCTCGTACAGCTCGATTCCAGCGCCCACGTGCACGGCAAGATCAACCAGCGGATCACGCTCATCACCAACGTGCCGGGCGATCCCGAGGTGGAACTCAAGTTCCACGGCCTGCTGCGCGAGTACATCGAGCGATCGCCCGTCGGCGCGGGCTTCCTTCGCGTCGCCAAGGATGAGACGGTCCAAAAAGAGATCAAGCTCACCAACCGCACGGAAAAGCCCGTCACGCTGGAGCTGGCCTCGCCCGCGCAGGTCGGCTGCTTCTCGTTCTCCCTCGATGAAACCGCCGCCGGAAAGGAGTGGCTTCTCCGCGTGCAGGCCGCCCCGCCGTACAAGCCTTACCTCAACGAAGCGCTGGTGCAGATCAAGACAAACGTGAAGGAGCAGCCGCAGGTCAACGTCAACTGCACAGCCTACGTCCCGCCCCGGCTGGAGCTGCGGCCGTTTCCGCTGGTGGCCAGTCCGGCGTTCGCGCTGCGCGAGGTGCGGTTCATCAACAACGGGCCGGCTCCGGTGCGAGTTCGCAACGTGACCTGCGACGATCCGCGGCTGCGGGCCGACGTGGTCGAGAAGAAGGAAGGCAGCGAGTATCTGATTCGCGTCGTCATGCCGATCGGCTACGTGCCGACGGGGCCGGGCCATGTCATCACGATCGAGACGGACGACGCGGATGAGCCGGTGGTCAAGCTGCCGTTCCTCCCCAAGGCGCCGTCGGAAACGGATGCCGAGCCGCAGCCATGAGCGGGCGGCTCGTTCGCGTTCGATCGCGTCAATGACTGTAGATTCGGCCAAGAGGCCCAGAAGGCTCGCGTTTCGAGTGCACGTCCATCATGCAAGTTCGATTCAACTGTCCAACCGAAGGCTGCGTGGCGCTGATCGAGATGGAGCCGCTGCCCGTCACCGGCGAGCCGATCACCTGCCCACGCTGCCGCAAGCCGCACACCGTCCACGTCACGGACGCCCTCCGCACTGAGAATCGCGTGGACGTCTGCCCGATGTGCCGCTGCGGCGAGCTGTTCATCCGCAAGGACTTCCCTCAGAAGGCGGGTCTGCTCATCGTCGTCGTCGCGGCCATCATCAGCTTCGCTACGTTCAGGACGCACTTCGCGGTGAGCTGGGGCGTGCTCGGCGCGGCGGTGCTGATCGACCTGATCATCTACCTGCTGATCGGCACGGTGACGGTATGCTACGCCTGCCGCGCGGAGTTCCGCGGCGTGACGCCCGACCCGAAGCACGAGGGGTTCGACCTGGCGCGGTCGGAGAAGTACTGAGCTGAGGGCATGAGGGGAGGCGTCAGGGTTCAGGGTTCAGGGTTCAGGGTTCGAGGTTCGGGGTTCAGGGTTCGAGGTTCGGGGTTCAGGGTTCAGGCAAAGAGGCAAGCCGGGCGCGGTCGGATGTGCCGCGCGGCGTCGTGCTGCGAGATCCAAGTCACCCATGGACCGGATCCGGCATGTCCGCCGGGGGCGGCGCGGTCACGTGGGCGGCGAACCGGGAATGCTCAAACGGGCGCGTGGTCCGATCTTCGCCGAGGATCGCCGTCACAGGCGTGCGCAACAGGATCAGCAGATCCAGCCCGAACGCGCAGCGGCGCGCATACGCGATGTCGTAGAGAATCCGCTCGTTCCACGGGCGCGAGGCGCTGCTGTACACCTGCGCCAGCCCCGTCAGCCCCGGGCGCACGAGCAACCGCTGACGCTGGAACTCCGTGTAGCGCCGCGTCTGGTCCGGCAGCGTGGGGCGCGGGCCGACCAGCGACATCTCGCCGCGAATGACGTTGAAAAGCTGCGGGAGTTCATCCAGCTTGAAGCGCCGCAGCAGGCGGCCGATCCCCGTGATGTCCGGATGCGCCAGCGGCACGAGTTCCTTCACGTCCGGCCGGCGCTCCGCGCGCATCGTGCGGAACTTCAGCGGGCGAAACACGCGCCCTTGCAGCCCCGATCGCTCCTGCACAAAGAACACCGGGCCCGGACTGGTGAGCTTGATGAGCAGCGCGATCAGGAGCAGCAGCGGCGACAGCGCGAGCGTAAGCAGAACCGCCATCAGCAGATCGAACGGGCGCTTCAGCCGCCGTGCCCAGAGCGTGTTGGAGACTTGCCCGAGTTGGTTCATGCGTGGTGGCTCGTGAATCGCCAGGCGTCCGCGCTGGCATGCGGACAACTCTGATGCCCCGCCGGCTCAGAACCCTCTGCGACGCCGCGGCCCTCCCATTTCAATCCCTGCCCGCGGCTTTCCTGCATTTCATCTGCGCAATCTGCGCCATCTGCGGATAACTCCCCTGCCGGGCGTTAGCAGGAGTTACGATCCCCTCGCTCGCTGAAAGTGCTTCTGATTATCAGCAGAGGACGCAGAGGGACGCAGAGATACGAGGACGTGGCCTTTCAAGCCCGAGCGCGATCGACGCCGCCGTCATCTGACTCCCCCGCACTTGCGAGCCTCGGCTCTATCTCCTCTGCGCACTCTGCGTCCTCTGCGGATCAATCTCTCCGTCGGCCGAGCGTTTGCACGAACACCGCGGTTGTCCTGTTGCCCGGCTCAGGCATGGTGCAAGGCCGCGGCCCTTCCGTAAAGCCTTGCCCACGGGCGCTCGCGCGAGAGGCGACTCGACGGTCCGCATCAGCCCTCGGCAGCGCGCTTGTTCCCGCCTGCGATTCGCGGATACTGCCCCCGTCATGGCGTCCGTGACGTTGGACAAGGTGTCGAAGGCGTACCGCACGCGCAAGGCCGCGGTGACGGCGGTGGACCGGTTCTGCCTTGACGTCCGCGACGGGGAGTTCGTCGTGCTGGTCGGTCCCTCCGGCTGCGGGAAGACGACGACGCTGCGGATGATCGCCGGGCTGGAGGACATCACCGAAGGCGTGATCCGCATCGGCGACGCGGTCGTCAACGACGTGCCCCCCAAGGACCGCGACATTGCCATGGTCTTCCAGAATTACGCCCTGTATCCCCACATGACCGCCTTCGACAACATGGCCTTCGCCCTCAAGATTCGCAAGATGCCCAAAGCCGAAATCCGCCAAAAGGTCGGCGAGGTCGCGGACATGCTCGGCATCGGTCACCTTCTCGACCGCAAGCCGAAAGACCTCTCCGGCGGCGAGCGGCAGCGCGTGGCCGTGGGGCGCGCGATCGTCCGCCGCCCGCGCGTGTTCCTGTTCGACGAGCCGCTGTCCAACCTCGACGCCAAGCTGCGCCTGCACATGCGCACGGAGATCAAGAGCCTGCACCAGCGCCTCGGCACCACCTGCATCTACGTCACGCACGATCAGGAGGAGGCCATGACGCTGGGCGATCGGCTCGTGCTGATGAAAAGCGGCGTCATCCAGCAGGCCGGTCCGCCGATGGAGCTGTACACCCGCCCGGCGAACCGATTCGTCGCGGGCTTCATCGGCTCGCCGGGGATGAACTTCCTGCGCCTGCGCCGCGCGGGGGAAGTGTGGAAGCCAGCGGGAGATGGCGCCGCGTGGAGCCTCCCTCACGACCGCCTTCCCGCGTCCATTCCCGCGGACGGTCAGATCACGCTCGGCGTGCGACCGGAACACGTGCGGCTGCGGCTGGACGGTCAGACGGATTCGACGGCCCAGCCCGGCTCGGCGGCCCAGTCCGGCCCGGCGGCCCAGTCCGGCTCGAAATCGTCCCCAAGTTCAGAAGCGGAGCTGCACTGGCCCGCGATGGCAACGGTCGTCGAGCCGCTCGGCGAGGCGATGAACGTCCATGCCCGGCTCACGACTGGAGAGGCGATCGTCGCTCGCGTCAGCCCGGTCGTCGCGCTTTCGCCGGGGCAGCTCGTGACGCTGCGGATCGAGCCGCGGCACCTGCACTTCTTCACGGACGACGAAGTCGGGGAACGATGCGCCTGACAACCCGTCTGGGTGGCATGCTCTCGCCGTACTCGGCGTGAGCATGGGGTTCCCCATGTGCGGGGTGGTCAGCATGGCTACCCGCTGCGCGTGAAACCATGCCACCCCAACCGTGCCGCCCAACCAGCATGGCTACCCGCTGCGCGTGAAGCCATGCCACCCAACCGTGCCGCCCAACCGGCATGGCTACCCGCTGCGCGTGAAGCCATGCCACCCAAACCGTGCCGCCCAACCAGCATGGCTACCCGCTGCGCGTGAAGCCATGCCACCCAGCCGCGTTTCCCAGCGCGCGGGATTCGATTATCATGCCGCCCGCGCCTCCCCGCGGCTCTCGACCGTGTCGATGCGGCACGGCGATTGCCCGGAGAATCGAAGGGGCGCGGCCGGCCGAGGCGTGACGCCGGCCGGGCATGGACGTTTTCATCCAGGATTGTGCAGCATGGATTTCGATCTACCCGACGACCTCGTCGCACTGAAGGATCTTGCGGGCAAGTTCGCCGCGGAGCACGTCGCCCCCTACGCCCGCGCCTGGGACCGCGACGCCGACATCCCGCGCGACCTCATCCGCAAGCTCGGCGAGACCGGCTTCCTCGGCATCTTCGTGCCGGAAAAGTACGGCGGCACAGGCTTGGGCGACCTTGGCGCGACCGTCATCATGGAAGAGTTCGCCCGCCACTGCGGCGCCACCGCGCTGATGCTCGACGCGCACAACTCGCTGTGCCTGGCGCACCTGCTCATCGGCGCGAACGACGAGCAGAAAGACAAGTATCTCCCGCCCCTGGCGCGCGGCGAATACCTCGGCGCCTGGGGTCTGACCGAGCCTGGCTGCGGCAGCGACTCGGCCGCCATGACCACTACCGCGGTCGAGGAGGGCGACTCCTGGGTGCTCAACGGCGCCAAGCAGTTCATCACCAACGGGCACTACGCGCGCGTCTTCGTCGTGATGGCCAAGACGACGCCCGAAGGCGGCAAGAACGGCATCAGCGCCTTCATCGTCGAGCGCGACACGCCGGGCTTCATCATCGGCCCCAAGGAGGACAAGATGGGCATGAGGGCGTCGGACACCGTCGGTCTGACGTTCGACAACTGCCGCATCCCGAAGAAGAACCTCTGCGGCCAGTTGCACGGCGGCTTCCGCGACGCGATGAAGACGCTGGAGCGCGGGCGCATCACCATCTCGGCCATCTCCATCGGGCTGGCGCGCGGCGCTTTCGAAGCGGCCCTCGCCTACAGCCAGCAGCGGCAGGCCTTCGGCAAGCCCATCTTCGACCACCAGTCGATCCAGTTCATGCTCGCGGACATGGCCGTGGACATCGAGGCGGGCCGGCTGCTGACGCGCAAGGCGGCGATCCTGTCTGACGCGGGGCAGTCCTGCAACACGGACATCTCGATCGCCAAATTGTTCACCAGTGAAATGGCGACGAAGGCGTGCCTGGCGTCAATCCAGATTCACGGCGGCAATGGTTACACCAAGGAAGTTCCGGTCGAGCGGCTGATGCGCGACGCGAAGCTGTGCGAAATCGGCGAGGGCAGCAGCCAGATTCAGCGGATTATTATTGCCAGGACGCTGCTGGAAATCTAAGAAACGGGACATCCACGGAGATTCGGGCAGAAGAGAATTGATCCGCAGAGAACGCAGAGGCACGCAGAGGAAAACCAGATGCCATATTTGTGGCTATTGCCCGCTGCGAGCAGATCGGCCGGCATCTTCAGCTGAGAGGCTCGCGGCAATGGACGCCACCGAACTATCTTCTCTGCGTCAATCTGCGTCCTCTGCGGATATGACCTTTCTCGATTCTGTTATTGTGAGGGTGCAACTGGAATTATCAGGGCAGAGGAGTGATCCGCAGATTGCGCAGATTGCGCAGATTGAATGCAGGGAAAGTTTTTTCGCGGATGGATTGCTTGGGATTTATAGGTGAATTGCGGGACGAAATCGAACTCGGCTTAGCCCTCATCTGCGTTCATCTGCGTCCATCTGCGGATAACCTCTTCCGGGATGTTGTGTGAGTGCTGCAAGAATGGGAACAGGCGCGATGATCTTTGATTTCGACGAAGATTTGAAAATGCTCCAGGAACAGGTCCGGACCTTCGCCTTCAAGGAGGTGGCGCCCGGCGCCGCGAAGCGCGACAAGACCTGCGAGCTGGGCGACGACCTGCGCGAGCAGATCGCCGCGATGGGGCTTCTGGGCATCGCCATCCCCGAGGAGTACGGCGGCGCGGGCATGGGCTGCCTTGCCTCGACGATGGTCGTGGAAGAAGTCTCCAAGGCCGACGGCGGCGTGGGCGTGTACCTCTCCGCGCACAACTCGCTGTGCGTGGACCCCGTCCAGACCTTTGGCAGCGACGCGCAGAAGAAGAAGTACTTGCCGAAACTCGCCAGCGGCGAAATGATCGGCTGCCTCTCGCTCACCGAGCCGGGCAGCGGCTCCGACGCCGGCGCGGCGAGTTGCATGGCCACCCTCAAGAGCGACGGCTGGCACTTGAGTGGCAACAAGATCTTCGTCACCAACGGTCGCGAGGCCGGCGTTATGGTGCTCATCGCCGTGACCAACCCGGACGAGCCGAAACGCCGCCTGTCTGCGTTCATCGTCGAGACGGCCACGCCCGGCGTGCGCATCGCCAAGCTGGAAAAAAAGCTGGGCATCCGCTGCTCCTCGACGGCGGAGTTCGTGTTCGAGGACGCGGTCGTGCCGAAGGAGGCGCTCCTCGGCGAGCAGGGTCGGGGCATGCGCGTCGCGCTCGCCACGCTCGACGGTGGGCGCATCGGCATCGCCGCGCAGGCGCTGGGCATCTCGCAGGCCTGCCTGTTTGAGGCGATGCGCTATTCCAAGACGCGCGAGCAGTTCAACCAGCCCATCGGCAAGTTCCAGGCCATCCAGAACAAGATCGCCGACATGGCCACGCGCATCGAAGCCGCCCGCCTGCTGACCTACAAGGCCGCGTGGCTGAAAGACCAGAAACGCGAGTACGGGCAGACGGCAGCCATGGCCAAGCTCTACGCCTCCGAGACAAGCAACCTCTGCGCCAACCACGCCGTCCAGATCTTCGGCGGTTACGGCTACACGGAGGACTACCCGGTCGAGCGCTTCCTCCGCGACGCGCGCATCACCGAGCTGTACGAAGGGACGAGCGAGATCCACCGCCTGGTCATCGCGCGGGGATTGAAGGAGTAGCTGGCCCGACACGCTGTTGCAAAGCCACATGTGGCGCCGGTTTCCAACCGGCAGTTGTAGCACAGGTTTCTAACCTGTGCAGGTTTGGCGAGAAACCTCCGTGAGAGGCTCTTCATCCGACGATCCGGGAGGGGGTCCGTGACCATTTCGAGCATTCTCCGTGTTTGTGTAGCGTAATAGCCGCACCCTCTGAAGCATCCCCGCGCGTCGTCGGGGGTGACGGAATGCAGCGCTGAGGCGATCGCCTGGACCAGCCGTCCTTTCGTGCGTGCGGCCTTGGCCCGCAGGTGCTCCTTGACCTTCGAC
>CAZGJA010000068.1:0-24079 GCA_964526695.1 uncultured Phycisphaeraceae bacterium | reverse complement strand
AACACGTGCAGCGAATCCAACAAGGGCGGAGGCCTCTATGTGGACACAACGAGCTGGCAGTCGGAGTCCATGGTGCTGATGACCAACTGCATTCTCTGGGGCAATGAGTCCACCAATCACAACAACGAGGTCGATCAGATCCACTTCGACGACGGCATCCAGGCCGAGGTCATCTACACCTGCGTCGAGGATTTGGAGACGTGGGTAGATGAAAACGACAAGAACACGGCTTCCAGCCCTCAATTCAAGAACATTAACTCAGACCTGATCTTGGACGATTCGGGATGCGGCGACCAGAACTGCTCATCCTCGTCAATCGACGAAGGCAACAACGCCGAGATGGACGAGGACTACGACATCGGCAAACGCGATCGCAAAGTCGAACTTGAGGGTCACGGCGAAGTCGTAGACATGGGCTGCTGGGAAACACAGACCACGGATTAGTTTCAAGTGAAGGCGGGCATCGGGCTTCTTGCAAGCTTGATGCCCGCCCCGTTCTTTTCATTCATCGCATCAGCATTTGCTGCTCTTTCTCCTTCCACTTGCAGAAAGGTTACGGTTATGCGCGCACGGACCCTTACGCTTGCATGTTCGATCAGCGCAATCATCTTAACTGCGCGGGCCATGGGCGAAGTTATTTACGTTAGTCAACTTGCAGCCGGCAACGCAAACGGTACAAGTTGGGTCGATGCCTATCCCGAGCTTCAAACCGCGCTTTCCCGGGGTGCGGCTGGAGATGAGATCTGGGTGGCAATAGGTTGCTATCATCCCAGTTCGGACGACAACCGAGAAGCGACATTCAATCTTGTGGACGGGACTTCAGTCTTTGGTGGCTTTTCGGGAACCGAGAAAACCAGGGATCAGCGGCGTCCCGCAGTGTATTTGACCATACTCGACGGTGATATTGGCAAGCCAGATATCGTTGAGGACAATACCGAACGGATCGTTTCCGCCACCGAAGTTGGAGAAGCAACAGTGCTTGACGGTTTCACAATTCAGCATGCGTACAACGACACGAGTGACGATGAAGCAAGGGGAGGCGGAATGTACGCCATCGACTCATATGCATATATTGTCAACTGTTCGTTCGAAAGCAACATTTCTGGCGGTGGTGCGGGCATTTGGGCGGAAGGCGGTGCGCTAACCATAGCGGCGTGCAGATTCGTGGATAATGAGAATTCCGCTGTGACGTATCTCGGCGGAAGCCCGTTTCTTGCCAACTGCGTGTTTGATACGAATCGGAGTCACTTCCGCGGAGGTGGTTACAACGGCGGAACCGACTATCAAACACCTCACTTCGTCGAGTGCGTGTTTCTGGCGAATCTGACAGATGGAAGAGGAGGTGCCTACTTTGGTCTTGGTGACCCCGACTTTCAGAACTGTCATTTCATTGATAACAAGGCCAAAGAGTATGCCGGTGTGGCCTATCTCCATGCCGGAACGGCTCGATTTACGAACTGCACGCTGTTTCGGAACCGATCGAGTTTCCTTGTCGGCGGCATATGCACGCATTCGGAGGATTCTACTCCCGTTATTACCAACTGCTTGCTGTGGGGCAATATCGCCAAACGCGGGAGTTCGCTTGAACGTTATCAGCTTTTCTTGGATGCTGGCACGATCGACTACTCCTGCGTCGAGGGCTGGAGCGGCGAATTCGGCGGCGTGGGCAACTTCGGCGACGATCCGTTGTTCGTGGACGCCGACAAGGAGAACCTGCGGCTGCGCGACGATTCGCCTTGCGTCGATGCCGGGGACGATTCCGTCGTCACCCAACCCACCGACCTCGACGGCAACCCGCGCATCCTCGGCGCGCGCGTGGACATCGGGTGCTACGAATCCCTGTGCCCGGCCATCGTCGCGCTGGACCTCAAGTGCACCAACAGCGGCAAGCTGAAAGCCACGGCCACAACCACGCTGCCCGAAGGCTCAACGGTCCGCTTCACACAAGCCGACGCCCAGGGACGCCCCAAAGCGCACCCCGCCGCCGTCAACCGCCGCGCCAAGGCCGTCGCCAAGTGGCGCCCGGATTCGGACGCGCCGGCCTGCGTGGAGGGGTGTTCGCAAGTGTGCGGGCAAAGGGCGTGTGGGTAGGGGGAGCGGGCAACAGGCAATTGGCAGCCGGCAGCAGGCAACGGGCAACAGGCAATAGGCAACCGGCAACGGGCAACAGGCAACAGGCAACAGGCAGCAGGCAGCCGGAATGGGCAGGGGGCGACAGGCAACGAGGCGCGAAGCGCCCGACAAGGATCAGGATCGCGGCTGGCCAACCGATCCCGCTGAAGCTACTCTGGCGCTGCGGGCGAACGGACGACGAGAACCGTTCGCCAAGCGGATGTTGCGGAGCACAGCGTCGTGAACCAGCGTCAACCTTCCCGTCGTCAATTCCTTCAAACCACCGCCGCGGCGGCCGCGCCGCTCATCATCCCCGCCGCCTCGCTGGGTCGCGGGCCGCGCGCTGCGTCGCTGGCGCGCGGATTTCGCGTCGCGCCTTCCAATCGCATCACGCTGGGCATGATCGGCGTGGGCAACATGGGCGGCGGGCATCTGGAGACGATGCTGGGGCATGGCGAGGTGCAGGTGGTGGCCATCAGCGACGTGGACGCGGTGAAGCTCCGCGCCGCGTGCGAGAGGACCGAGACGCACTACGCCGCGGAGCGCGCGTCCGGGACGTTCAAAGGATGCACGGGGTACAACGAGTTTGAGCGGCTGCTCGCCCGGGCGGACATCGACGCGGTCATCATCGCGGTGCCGGACCACTGGCACGCGACGATCGCCATCGCCGCCGCCCGCGCGGGCAAGGACATCTACTGCGAGAAGCCGCTGGCGCTGACGGTGCGCGAGGCGCGCGAGATGGTCAATGCCGCGCGTCGCCACGCCCGCGTGTTTCAGACCGGCAGCCAGCAGCGCTCCTCGCCGGAGTTCCGCAAGGCCTGCGAGCTAATCCGCAGCGGGCGCCTCGGCAAGCTGCAGTCGATCCACGTCAACATCGGCCCGCCGTCGCGCGACAAGTACTTCGAGCCGCAGCCGGTGCGCGAGGGGCTGGACTGGGACCGCTGGCTGGGGCCGGCGCCGTGGGCGGAGTACAACGCCGAGCGCTGCAGCGGCGATTACAGCGCGGGCTGGCGGCGCGTGCGCGATTACTCCGGCGGCATGACCACGGACTGGGGCGCGCATCACTTCGACATCGGGCAGTGGGCGCTGGGCATGGACGAGAGCGGTCCGGTCGAGATCACGCCGCCGCCGCAGCGCGACGAATGGGGACTCACTTACAAATACAAGAACGGCGTCACCATGCACCGCGACGAGAAGTTCGAGGACCACGCCGTCAACGGCATTTACTTCGTCGGCACGGACGGGCGCATCGAGGTCAACCGCGGGACTTTCAAGAGCTGGCCTGACGAGATCGGAAGCGAGCCGCTCGGCGCCGGCGACGTGCATTTGTTCGTCAGTCCGGGGCATCATCAGGACTGGCTCGACTGCATCCGCTCGCGGCGGCGACCGATCGCCGACGTGGAGGTCGGCTGCCGCACGATCACGGCCTGCCACCTGGGCAACATCGCCTGCTGGACGCAGCGCCGGATCAAGTGGGATCCGGTGAAGGAGGAGATCCTCGGCGACGAAGCGGCGGCGCGCTGGCTCGACCGGCCCAAGCGCGACGGGTGGCGGCTTTGATCTCCTGCCGGGCCTCTACGCACTTCCGGCGCAACAGGCGTTCGAGGGAAGAAGTTGGCCGCAGATGAACGCAGATGAACGCAGAGAAAGAGACGGGCAAAGCGCTGCATGACAACCTGCGGCGCCGGTTTCCAATAGGCGGCCGTAGCACAGGGTTTCAACCTGTGCCGGTTCCAAGTGAGCTTCCAGCCCCAGCCGCTTCATCTGCGCGATCTGCGTAATCTGTGGATGATCGCTCTTCGTGCACCGCGAGTTTCGAGACACCGAGGTTTGTGCCATGCGAATTGTAAGCCGCCTGCTTGTGTTGTCCGGGTTGTTGACGCTGGCCTCGTGCGCGACGCAGGAGACGCGGCCCCCGGAGGCGCTCATTCAAGAGTTCCGCGGAGAGACGAAAGAGGCGTGGCGCGGCGGCGCGCAGCTTGCGGATGCGTATGGCAAGGCGCTCGATTCGCTCATGCCGGGGCTTTCCGCGGAGAAGGAGACCGATCGCCAGCAGGCCGAGCAGACGCTGGAGGACATGAGCGTCCTGGCGGGTCGGCCCGGCGCGGAGCGGAATCGTGCGGCGCTGTGCAAGGCGATGGCCGCGCGGATTGGGGCTTCGACGGCGCAGCCCGCGCGGCTGTGGCTGCTGCGGCAGCTTGCGCGCATCGGCGGAGGGGAGTGCGTGGAGGCGCTGACGGCGACGCTTGCGGACGCCGACCTGAAAGTGCGCGACGCGGCGCGACGGGCGCTGCAGCGCAATCCCGACCGCCGCGCTGGAGAGGCCTTGATCGGAGAATTGAGAGTCGTTCAGGCTCGCCGGACCGCGCCGCGCGAGGGTGATCAGGCGTGGACGATCGCGCTGATCGACGCCGTCGCGGCGCGCTGGGAGCCGCGTGCCGAGTCGCTGCTCGTGGATCTGGCGCTGGAGGGGGACGCACCGCTGTCATCGACCGCCGCGGCAGGGGGCACAGATTCGACGGAGAACATGATTGCCGACGAGCCGGTGGCCTGCGCCGCCGTGGCGGCGCTCGGCGAGCTGGGCGCGGTGGAGGCCGTGGAGCGGATCGTTGCGCGGAAAGCTTCGGCGCCGCATTCCGCGCTGTTTGGCCGCATCGCCGAGGCGCGGCTTCGCTGCGCGGAGCGGATGCTCGCTTCTCGGAAGCCCAACGATGCCGCGCGGCAGTACCGCAGGGTGTACGAAAGCGCGGAGCGCAAGGATGTCCGCGTGGCCGCTCTCAGTGGATTGGCGAAGGCGCAAGGCGACGCCGCGCTGCCCTTCCTGCTGGAGCGGATGAACGACGAGGACGCCGCGGTGCGCGTCGCGGCAGCGGCGGCGGCCGTCGAGCTTCCCGGCGACGGCGTGACGAAGGCGCTGGCCGATCATCTGTCCAGCTTGCCGACGGACGCGCAGGTCAGACTTATCGACGGGCTTTCGCAGCGAGGCGGACCGGTGGCTCGACTCGCCGTACTGGGCGCACTTGCGGATCCCAGCGCGGAGGTGCGGATCGCTGCGACCCGCGCGCTGTCGCGGGTCGGCTCGGCAGCGCACATGAGGTTGCTCGCCCGCCTCGCCGCGGAGCGCACCGGTGAGGAGCAAAAGGCGGCGAGACAAAGCCTCGCCACTCTGGGGGGTCCTTCCTGCGATTCGGGGCTTCTATACCTCTTCACAGACTCCTCTCCGACAATTCAAGCCGAAGCGCTGCGAGCGATGAAATCGCGGCAGATCAACAACAAAGAAGCAGTCGAGGTAGCGCTGTGCTTCGCCGTTTGCGACGAGCCCTCCGTTCGGCTCGCCGCAGTGGATTATTTGGGGGACGTCGCCGACGAATCAACAACCGAGATCATGGCGGGTGCGATTCTTCTCTATTCCGAAGATGCCGAATTCAGCCGGCATCTGGAGGACGCGGTCGTTGCCTCTCTCTTGAGGCTGCCCGTTGACAGGCGAAGCAACTTCGCCCTGCGCGCTTTGGAGACAGGCAACCCGACATCCGCTCCGTTTGCCCTCTCGATCTTGGTTCGAATCGGCGATCCATCATGCCTTGCGACGATTCGCAAGTATGCGGGCGCCAACGAGGCCGCCGTGCGGGACGCCGCCGTGCGGGCGCTGTGCGACTGGAAGGACGCGGCTGCATTGCCCGACGTGCAAAGCCTGATGAAGACCTCAACTGACCCCACTCATCGCGCGCTGGCATTTCGCGCTTATGTCCGCCTTGTCCGGCTTCCAGATGCGAACCTCGCGCCCCAGCAGACGCTGGCGATGTACGACGAAGCCCTCGCGCTCGCCCAGTCGCCGGATGAAAAGAAGCTCATTTTCAGCGGCATGGCCGACCTTGCCTGCGTCGAGGCGCTCGATCGGCTGGAGGCTGCGCTGTCGGACGCGGCGTTGCAGGCGGAGGCGGCGGTGGCGCTGTGCAGTGTGGCGCGGAACGTCTGCGGCGCAAACCCCGGCCGCGCCCGCGCTGCCATCGATCGCGTCCGCGGATATCCCGCAAGCGACGCGGTGAAACATGCAGCCGACGAGGCGATGAAACACATGGACCGCTACCAGGGCACCATCACCCGCTGGAAGTTCTGCGGCCCGTACAGCGTGCCCGGCAAGGACGCGGGCGACCTCTTCGACATCCCGGCGGGACCGGAGCCGGGCTTCCATGCCGCGGCGGCGCCCACGCCGTCGCTCGCCAAGGTCGAATGGCGCGACCTGGCCGTCACCGATGAGAAGTCCCCGTGGCTGTTCGACCTGAACAAGGCCGCTTCCGGCTCGAATTGCTGCGTGTACGTGAGGACGACGATCACCTGCCCGCAGCAAACGTCCGCGAAACTGGAGATCGGCAGCGACGACTGCGTGAAGGTCTGGCTCAACGGGCAACTCGTCCACGCCAACAAGTCCTTCCGCCCGCTCAGCGAGGCGGCCGACACGGTCAACGTCACGCTCAACGCCGGCGCCAACGACCTGCTCCTGAAGATCGTCCAGGGCAGCGGCGGCTGGGGCATCTGCTGCGGCGTCAGGGCGGCGGATGGCGGGAACATCGCCGGGTTGGGCGTATCCGCACCGTGAGCTGCACTCCTCGCGCAAACGAAGAGCATCAGAACCCTTCACGCCAGTGAGGGGCTGCCCGGTGCCGGACTGCGGAGAGGCCTGAGCAGGCGGCTCCGCAGGGATGACTGCTCAGAGATCGCGGCGCGCTCCTTCATCCGGCCCACCACTTGCGTGGTGGGTTCTGAACGCACGACAGCGCGATGGTCTTGAGTAACATGATGCCACATGGGTGAGCCGGCGGGATTCATGTTGACGTTTCGCACCTACGGGACTTGGCTCCACGGAGACGACCGCGGCTCGGTGGATGATGAGCACAACCTGTTTGGTTCGCCGTTTCTTTCCGAAGATCCAAAGCGAGTGCGCTACGAAAGCTCCCGCATGAGGGCCTTGCCCATGATCTTCAATGTCCAACAGCGCGCCGTGGTGCGAGCGGCGATGGTCGATCAGTGTCAATATCGTGGCTGGGATTTCTCCGCCATTGCCGTGCTTTCCAATCACGCGCACGTCGTGATTGCACATGTGGGCTTGCCTCCGGAGCGAATCGCGCGAGAACTGAAAGCTCGGGCGACGCGGTGGCTGCGAGAGCGGGGGTTGGTGGATGCAAGCCGGCCGGTCTGGGTGGACCATGCCGGGAGCCGCCGATACTTGTGGACCGACCGGGACGTGAAGGAAGCCATGCACTATGTCCTGTGCCTCCAGGATCCACCGCCGCCGATGCGCAGCGCTGATCAGAACCCCTCAC
Source organism: uncultured Phycisphaeraceae bacterium (assembly GCA_964526695.1). Lineage (GTDB taxonomy): Bacteria > Planctomycetota > Phycisphaerae > UBA1845 > UBA1845 > JABWBH01. The sequence goes on along the minus strand of CAZGJA010000068.1, from coordinate 16,646 downwards.
GCCAGTGAGGGGCCGTCTGGGGTTGGCGGGTGCCGGACTGGGGAGACGCTTGACCCGACGGCTCCGCAGGGATGACTGCTCAGAGAACCCGGCGCGTTCCTTCATCCGGCCCACCACTTGCGTGGTGGGTTCTGAAGTGAGGCGCTCGGCATCCGTCAGAACCCCTCACGCCAGTGAGGGGCCCACCCGGGGCCACCCGATACTGCGTCATGGATCAACACGGGCAGCGCACGATGCCGTGGATCAGCGTATCCCAGAGGAAAATCTGGCACGGGTTCGTCTGGACCGACTCCTCCACGCCGCAGAAAATCCAGCGCACGTAGCAGTCGCGGAACTGGGTGCCCACAACGCTGCGACCCGTCAACATGCCCATGACGCGGGGAAACGCGCAGCACGGATTGGCCGTCGTGCATGGGTCATACCCCAGCGTGCCGGAGAGCTTGCCGGCAATCAGCGGGTTGCCCGCCGCGTCGCTCACCGTGAATTTGCCGGCAAACGAGCCGATCGGCGTCTGGCATGGACCGTTGACGCGCACTTCTTTCTTGCGGATGTCCCAGTCCATCCGCGCCGTCGTCGGGAAGCCGATCATCGCCAGCTCATCACAGAACCCCGCCACCTCGAAGCTCGTTCGCATCTGTTGCTGGATCACGAAGTTCACCTGCCCCCGCGGCGGGCAGTTGCACGGATCGCACTTGGTGACCGAAACCTGCTGCGTGAAGGCGCGACGACTCGTGGACATCAGCGCCAGCGAGCACGCTGCCGGGAACGTGTCATCCCCTTCGTCCCCGGGGAGGGCGACCGGCGAACCGAAGTCCGCCAACTGCTGCCCCAACCCGGTGCCCGCGGCCAACCCGAAGCCGGCCGCGCCAAAGCCCAGCCCCCGGATAAAATCCCTTCGGGGCAGCGGAGCTGCCGGCTCAGATGACGCTACTGAAATCCGCTTTCTCATGATGCACTCCCTCCAGAAGAAACGACTCTGCCACACGGGGTCGAGATTCGACTCCACAAGCAACCGCGTTGGCCGCGGAGTTGATCCAGCCCCTGCCACGCTCCGCGCCCCGTAGTCCCCTTATCAAGAGCGTAATCCGCGCGCCGGACTCACGCGCTGGAGCGCTAATTCTTCGCAAAGGCGAGTCGCGTGGACTCGGGATTGTCCGGCACGTGAAATCCCTCGGATGCAGGGTGGATCGTGCCGGATGGAACGAAGGCTCGGATAGCGCTCTCGAGTCGCTTCTGGAGGGCCACGCGGCGGGGGGATGGTTCTGCTACACTGCGGCCGCGGTAATGGACCGGGTCGGTACCGCCCATGCGCGGCAAGGGTGGCGAGGTTTTGCAGGATGGGAAGATGGCGGAAAAGGCGAGGCGAAGTGAGGCTCGACGGCTGAAGGGGTTTCGGGACCTGGCCGGGGAGGTCGTCTCCGCGCGCGAGCGGATGATCTCGAAGATCCGCGCCGTGTACGAGCGCTTCGGCTTCACCCCGCTGGAGACGCCGGCGCTGGAGTATGTCGAGTGCCTTGGCAAGTTCCTGCCGGAGTCCGATCAGCCGGACGCGGGCATCTTCTCGTTCCGCGACGAGGACGAGGCGTGGGTGGCGATGCGTTACGACCTGACCGCGCCGCTGTCGCGCTACGTCGCCATGAACATCAACGAGCTGCCCCTGCCCTTCCGCCGCTATCAGGTCGGGCCCGTCTGGCGCGTCGAAAAGCCCGGGCCGGGGCGCTTCCGCGAGTTCTATCAGTTCGATTTCGACAGCGTCGGCACCGGCTCGATGCTCGCCGACGCCGAAGCGTGCATGATCATGGCTGAGACGCTTGAGGCTCTCGGCATCCGCCGCGGCGATTACGTCATCCGCGTCAACAACCGAAAGGTTCTCAACGGCGTGCTGGAGCGCGTGCTCAAAGGCTCGACGTCCGCCGCCGGCGCGCCGGGCGCGGACGATGCGCCCACCGCGGGTACCACGCTCGCGCTGAATGTGCTGCGCTGCATCGACAAGCTGGACAAAGTCGGCCTGCCCGGCGTTGAGCAGCTTCTCGGCAAAGGTCGCAAAGACGAATCCGGCGCGTTCATCCCGGGCGTCGGGCTGCCGCCCGAGCAGATTCGCATCGTGCTCGATTATCTGGGCATTCGCGCCGCCTCGCGCGCGGCGCTCGTCGGCGAGCTGGCGAGGCAGGTCGAGGCGAGCGAAGTCGGGCGGCAGGGGCTGGATGAGTTGCGGCAGATCGACGAGGCGCTCTCGGTCGGCGGCTTCAGCGAGGATCGCGTGGTGTTCGATTCCACGGTGGTGCGAGGGTTGGAGTATTACACCGGACCCGTGTTCGAGGGGGCGCTGACCTTCGAGATCAAGGACGAGGACGGGCAGCCGCGCCAGTTCGGCAGCGTCTTCGGCGGCGGGCGTTACGACGACCTGGTCAAGCGGTTCCTGGGCCGCGAGATCCCCGCCACCGGCGCGTCCATCGGCGTGGACCGGCTGCTCTCCGCCTTGCAGCACCTGGGCAAGATCGAGTCCTCCGCGTCCGTCGCGCCGGTCCTCGTGACGCGGCTCGACAAGTCGCTGACCGGCGAATACCAGAAGCTGGTCGCCGAGCTGCGCACCGCGGGGATCAACGCCGAGCTGTACGTCGGCACGCAGAACATCGGCAAGCAATTCCAATATGCCAGCCGCACGGGCAAGATCGCCTGCATCGTCATGGGCAGCGACGAGCTGGCACGCGGTGAAGTCTCCATCAAGGATCTCCGCCTCGGCGATGAGCTTTCCAAAGAGGTCGGCGAAGACCGCAAGAAGTGGCTGGAGCAGCAGCCGGCCCAAAGCTCGGCCCCGCGAGCGCGGATGATCGAAGCGGTGCGGGGAGTCTTGGCGCGTTACGCTTGAGGCCGGCCGCGCGTCTGCGAATTACAGGGCATCAACGATCAGGGAACGGACGGCGAGATGTTCAGCGGCAGCAAACCCAATTGGTATGCCGACGGGCTGAAGTTCACGTGCACGCAGTGCGGCAACTGCTGCAGCGGCCAGCCCGGCTACGTCTGGGTCACCGCGGAGGACATCCGGCGGATCGCCGAGCATCTCGGACGCGAGGACGGAAAACTCCGCAAGGAGGAAGTCCGCCGCGTTGGATTCCGACACAGCCTCACGGAAAAGCCCGGCGGCGACTGCGTGTTCCTCAAGCGCGAGGGCGGCAAGGCCCTGTGCTCGATCTACCCGGTCCGCCCCGTGCAGTGCCGCACGTGGCCTTTCTGGGACGAGCTGCTCAAGAGCCGCCGCGCCTGGGACGAGGCGTCGCAGAACTGCCCCGGCATGAACCACGGGCAGCACCACGCGTTCGTCGCCATCGAGGAAGTGCGCCTCCGCAACGGGCGCTGACTTCCGAGACGCAGGCGAATTCCGCGCTTCGCGCCCGATAACCACGCCCGCGCGATCCCGCGCCCAATGCATATTGAATAGTTCTAGGCGAGGAACGTCGAAACGCCCGAAGGCGGCGGCCTGCCCCCTGCGCGTGGGTTACGCGTGCGCCGCATCCGGGCGGATTTGGAGGAGACACAGATGAGCGCATTGGGAACGCTGCCCCCCCCCGTCGCAGTTGAGACCCCGGTCGAGCCTGTCCCCGCGGAACCGGGCTGCGGCGCCGCGCCGCGCCCTTCGCCCGCCGCCCGAACGGTCTTCCTCCCCAAGGAGACCGAGAGCTTCAAGGAAACCGGGCTTCCGGATTCGCTGATCGAAGCGCTCATCTTCAAGCACCTCCTCGCCATCGGCGTGAACACCTGCCGCGGCATGGCGCGGGAAATGGCGCTGCCCGGCAAGGACCTGCTGGCGCTGCTGACCGACATGAAGAACCGTCAGTACGTCGTGTACAAAGGCTCCGCCTCGATGGGCGACTTCGAGTACGTCCTCACCGAGGCCGGGCGCGAGCGCGGCAAGAAGTACTTCGAGGAGTGCAGCTACATGGGGACCGCTCCGGTCCCGCTGAAGGACTACGTCAGCGCCGTGCGCGCCCAGACCATCACCACGGAGCATCCGACGGAAGCCAACCTGCGCGAGGCCTTCAGCGACCTGCTCATCAACGAGGAGATGTTTGACCGCCTCGGCCCGGCCATCAACTCGGGGCGCGGCATGTTCCTCTACGGCTACCCCGGCAACGGCAAGACCAGCATCGCCGAGCGGATCACCCAGTGCTTCGGCACGTCGATCTGGATCCCGCGCTCGCTGTTCATCGACGGCGAGATCGTGCAGCTCTTCGATCCGCAGGTGCATGAGGCCGTCGGCGATGGAAAGCCCTCCATCGTCAAGGGGCAGTCGCACGACGCGCGCTGGATCAAGATCAAGCGCCCCACCATCGTCGTCGGCGGCGAGCTGACCATGGACAGCCTGGAGATGCAGTTCAACACGGCCACGAAGATCACCGAGCCGCCGATTCAGCTCAAGAGCAACTGCGGCACGCTGGTCATCGACGACTTCGGTCGCCAGCGCATGAACCCGACTGAGCTGCTCAACCGCTGGATCGTGCCGCTGGAGAAGCGCTACGACTACCTCACGCTCGCCAACGGCAAGAAGATTCAGGTGCCGTTCGATCAGCTCATCATCTTCTCGACGAACCTCGAGCCCAAGCAGCTCGTCGATGACGCGTTCCTCCGCCGCATTCCGTACAAGATCAACGTCGCCAACCCGGCGGAGAACGAGTACCGCGAGCTGATGAAGATCATGGCGAAGAAGTTCGACATGGAGTTCGACGACGCCGCGTTCCGCCACCTGATGGACAAGCATTACACGGCGAACAACCGCCCGCTGCGCTGCTGCCATCCGCGCGATCTGCTTCAGCAGATCATCAACCAGTCGAATTACCGCAAGCACAAGCCGGTGATGACGCCGGAGGCGCTGGACGCGGCGTGCTCGAACTACTTTACGCTGCTGTAGCACCAACGGCGGGGATTCGTCCGTCGTTGCTGCGTGGGCGAGGATTCAGTCTCGTCGCGGAGCGAGCCGGGTAGTTCGCCACTCCGTGGCGAACGTTCGTCGCGGAGCGACGAACTACCCTTCTCGTCGCGGAGCGACGAACTACCCTTCTCGTCGCAGAGCGACGAACTACCCTCCGTCATTCCCGCGCAGGCGGGAATCCAGCGGTTACGCGCCGGGCCCCTCGAATCGCGCCGCCTCCGCGCGCTGCGGACCGGACTCCATCATCGGGCCCGACAGATCGCGGAACCGGTCGTGGCACGAAACGCACGTGGCGTTGATCTCGGTCAGCAGCCGGCGCGCCGCTTCCAGATCCTTCGCCGTGACCTGCGCCTTGAGCGATTCGGCCTGCTCCCCGAGCGTGTCCACCAGCGCCTGAAAGCTGCGCCGGTCGCCCTCGCTGAGGCGCGTGCCGGACAGCGTTTCGGGGATGCGCCGCGCCGCGGCCGCCAGTTCCGTCACCAGCGGGTCCATCCTCCCCAGCGCCTCCGCCCGCTCCGCCTCGGACACGGAACCGGTCGCGGCGTTCACCTCCTGAGGCCAAGCTGTGCGCGCCTTGAGGTCGATCTCGCCCATCACGGCGCGCAGCCGCTCGCTGTACACCCAGTGCCCGGTGGACGGTGACTGGCGTCGTGCGGACTTTCCCGACGGCGTCGCGCAGGAACTCAAGACGAAGGACAACCCCATCACGATAGCGAGCATGGCGAGCGTCCGCCGAAATGCAGTGGTCATGGGCGGTCTCCTTCGGGGCCGATGCCTGTTCATCGGGTTCAACTGGCATTCATCTTGCCACTCCTTCCGACGGCGTCAACAGGCCCGCAATGAAGCACAATGCCGTTTTTCCGCAACGGGGGACCGCATGACCACCGGACCAGACGAAGGCCCAAGCAGGTGTGCAACAAGTCGGTGCAGCCCATCAGAGCCGCTCCCGTCAGGAAGCGGACCCTGTGGGGCGGGATGCGGAGTGTGGCGCCCCGGCATCGTCGAAGAAGCGCGTCCCGACAGGCGCGGCTCTGATCGTGCGCCGGACGGTTCGCTCCCTTACGGTCGCGGCTCTGAAAGAACGCTCCGCCAACACGTTCGGGGACGGAGGCGAGGCGCCTTCCGGCTGATGTTCGCAGGCTTGACGTTTGCCGTGTGGCATTGTCTTGTTCAGGCGAGCCCACCGCTGCCACCGCCGGGTGCGTCCGCAGACCCACCGCCGCCGACGCCGCCGGGTGCGCCGGCGGATTCGTCGCCGCCCGCCCCCGCGCCCAAAGGGCTGTTCGACCCCACCGCGACCGCTGCCACCGGAGACTGGCTCGGCGCGCGACCCGCGCTGAAAGCCGCCGGCATCGACTTTCAACTGTACTACAATCACCAGATCCAGGCCGTCGTGAAGGGCGGCGCCAACACCAGCGGCGGCGTGCGGAGCAGCGCCTCGATCGACGCCATCCTCATCTTCGACCTCGGCAAGCTCAAACTCCTCCCCGAGTCCGAAGTGCTCATTCACGGCCAGCGCAACTGGGGGCTGGGCGCGAACCCGGCCGCTGGCGGACTCGGGCAGACGAACGACGACGCCGACGGCGACATTCATTTGCACGTGGCGCAGGCCTGGTTTCGCCAACACTTTCTCGACCGCCGCGTGTCGCTCACGCTGGGCTTTCTGGATTTCCAGACGATCGTGGACCGCAATGCCTGCGCCAACAGCGAGGACAAGCAGTTCATGCACCAGGCGCTGGACAACAACCCGATGCTCCCGCTGGCCATCGGTCTGGGCGCGAACCTTACCCTCAAGCCGGCCCCGTGGTACACGCTCACGCTGGGCGCGGGCGATGCGCAATCCGTCCTTTACAAGCCGGGCTTCTCCACCGCGTTTCACGACGACGCGGCCTTCTTCGGCTACCTCGAAAACGAGTTCAACGTCAAGCTCAGGTCGCCTCGCGGGCCGCTGCCCGGCGGGTACCGCATCGGGATGGTGTACGACCCGCGTGACAAGGCGCTGCTGCTCGACGCGCATGAGCACGCGCGCACGCGCACCGACGAGTACGGTTACTACGTCAGCGCCGATCAGATGCTCTTCCGCGAGCAGGAAGCCAGCGAGCAGGGGCTGAGCGTGTTCGGCCGCTACGGCTATCGCAATTCGCGCGTGAACCGGATGAACACGTTCTGGTCCGCGGGCATGTCCTATCGCGGGCTTTTGCCGGGACGGGACCAGGACGTGCTCGCCTGGGGTTTGGCGGCGCAGACCGCCTCTTCCCGGTATCGACACTTCGTCAACGAGACCGCCGGCACCGAGGCCGTTTATGAGTTGTACTACGCCCTGCAACTGACGCCCTGGTGCACGCTGACCCCGGACGTGCAGTACATTCACAATCCCGGCGCCGTGAAGGGCATTGACCACGCGATCACGACGGGAATCCGACTGAGGATGTCGTTCTGACCTCAATGCGCGAATACCCGAATGGACCCCAAGCCTACGCGTCGAACCGCGGGCACTGTCCGAAGAACGAGCGCGGATTTTCCCAGACGACTTTGGAAATGTCGGCCTCCGCGTGTCCCCGGTTTCGCATGGCGCGGATGAAATCCGGCACGGCCATCGGGTCGCTGGGGCCCCAGTCGCCGGCGGAGTTGACGAGGACGCGCTGCGTGCCGTAGCGCTCGATCATGTCCACGGCCCGCTGCGGCGTGCACTTGGTGATCGGGTACAGCGTCAGGCCCACCCAGAAGCCGGCCTCCAGCGCCGGGCGGATGGTGTGCTCCTCCACGTGGTCGATGCACACGCGCTCGGGACGCACGCGGGCGTTGGACGTGAGCATGTCGAGGATCATGCGCGTGCCCTTGTACTTGTCCGCCAGGTGCGGCGTGTGCACGAGCATCAGCTCATTCGTGCGCAGCGCCAGCTCGACGTGCTCCTCAAACACGACCGCCTCGTTGCGTGTGTTCTTGTTCAGCCCGATCTCGCCGATGCCCAGGACGTTGGCGCGGTCGAGGAACTCCGGAATGATGGCGATGACCTCGCGCGAGAGGGCGACGTTCTCCGCCTCCTTCGCGTTAATGCACAGCCAGCAGAAGTGGCGGATGCCGAACGGCGCCGCCCGCTTCGGCTCGACTTCCGTCAATTGCCGGAAGTAGTCGCGGAACCCATCCACGGAGCCGCGGTCGAACCCCGCCCAGAACGCCGGCTCCGACACGGCCGTGCAACCCGCCCGCGCGAGCCGCTCGTAGTCGTCGGTGATGCGGGAGACCATGTGAATGTGCGGGTCGATGTAATTCATGCGGATCGAGCCGGGGACGGAACGTCATGGACGCAACCCGTGGCTCCGCGTGCGTCCATCTTCGTGCATGGTGCAGCGCGCCATGCTGTGGATCCGTCAATCAGTAACTTCTCTGCAGAACAAACTCCGCCATGCGCGTCAGCGACGCTCGCGCAGGCCCGGCCGGGAGGCCTGCCAGGCAGTGCACGGCCTCGTCCACCAGCTTTTTCGCGTGGCCCCACGCATATTCGAGGCTTCCGCAGCGATCGAGCATCTCGCGCACGCGTGCGTGATTCGTCTGAGAAGGCGAGCGCAGCATCTCGCGCAGCGCACTCTGCATCGCCGGGGTCGCCGTCGCCAGCGCGTGGATGATCGGCAGCGTCGGCTTGCCCAGGTCGAGATCGCGCCCCAGCGTCTTGCCGACTTCTTCCTGCGCGCCCACCAGGTCCAGCAGATCGTCCACGATCTGAAACGCCGTGCCCGCGCAGTCGCCGAATCTCCGCATGGCCTGCACGCAGGGCGGCGCCGCTTCGGCGAACGCCGCGCCCAGCTCGCACGCCGTCGCCGTCAGCGCGGCCGTCTTCCGCCGGATCACGTCGAAGTACTGCGCTTCGCTCATGTCCAGCCGCCCGCGCAGGCGGTTCTGCATCAGCTCCCCCTCGCACACGATGTTCGTCGTCTGCCCGATCAGGCGCGAGGCGCGCTGGCTGTCGAGGCTGCTGCACAGGTGGAAGGCGTGGCTGATGAGGTAGTCGCCGAGCAGGACCGCGCTGACGTTGCCCTCCGTGGCGTTGATCGTCGGCTGGCGGCGACGCTCGTCCGCCACGTCCAGAACGTCGTCGTGAACCAGCGTGGCCATGTGCACCATCTCGACCACCGCGGCGAGCACGCGATGCTGCGGCGTCAGCTTTCCGCAGGCCTGCCCGGAAAGCAGCAGCAGCGCGGGGCGCAGCATCTTGCCGCGGTAGCTGCGGACCCGCTCGCACAGCTCGTTGACAAAGGCGACGTCGCTGAGGATTTCCCGGTCGAACACGTCCTCCACGGCGCGCATCTCGGAGGCGATCGGCGCGTAAAGCTCCGCCAGCGGCGAGCCGGCCCCGGTGCGAGGCGCGTTTTCTGCTCTACAGATCACGCGCCCATGTTATAAGGCAGGCACCACGGGCGAAAGCTGGCGGGCGCGGGCTACTGGCTGCTCGCTGCTGGCTGCTCGCCATTCGCTGCCTGCTTCGGGTTTCATCGTGAACGTGACTGACCGGCTCAGAGAGCCGGCAGACCCTTGGCCGCTCAGAGAGCGGCCCCACCGCGCCTCGTTGACGTCCGCCTTCCCTCAGGTGATCGTCCGATGCCGCAAGGACTTAGCGACGCTGCAACATGGATACTGGGGCGCCATGACCGCGACGATGGAGGAGGACAACTCAGGCGGCACCGGCCGCGCGTCCACCGGTCAGTGGGACCGGGCGCACTTTGCTGCGCTCTTCGAGGAGTCCTATCGGACGTTGTGGCTCGTGGGCGCCGGCGTGCTGGGAACGCGGCAGGGCGTGGAAGACGTCCTGCAGGAAGCGGCGGTGGTCGCCCTGGGAAAGGCGGAGCAGTTCCGGGCGGGAACGAGCTTCAAGGCTTGGATGAGCCAGATCGTGCGCTTTGTGGCGATGAACCACGGCCGGCGGCGCAAACGCGATGGCGCGGCTTCGTCGTCGGAGGCGCTGGATCAGGCTGCCGCGCCGAGCGCGGTGGTTCAACCGCCTGCCGAGGTCATCACGCGGCGGGGATCGTTGATGCCGAACCAGACCGCATTTGATGACGAAGTGACGCGGGCGCTGGCGGAGCTGGGCGAGACGGCGCGGGCCTGTCTCCTGCTCCGCACGGTCGAAGGGCTTGAATACGCGGAGATATCGCGGGTGCTCGGCATCCCCGAGGGCACGGCCATGAGCCATGTCCACCGCAGCCGCCAGACGATGCGCCGGCGACTGACGGAATGGGAACACCGGCCGTCGTCGCCGCAGGGAGCCAGGTCATCGGGACCATGAACAGAGAAGACGACCAACTGATTGACCTCTTTCTCGACGGCCGGCTGGATGCGCCGCAGCGGGAGCAGATGCAGCGCCGCATCGAGCAGGACGACGCGCTCCGCGCCGAAGTGCTTCTGCAGGAGCGCCTCGACGACGCCGTGCGCAGGGTGTTCGCCCCGCCGTCCGAGCGCCCTTCCCAGTGGACCGGGGGGCGAGCCGGTGCGGCGGGGCGCGCTGCGCCGCTTCCGCGACGCGTGCGCTGGATCCTGCGTCCCGCCGCGCTGCTTGCGGCCTGTCTGATGCTGGGTCTGTCGGTCGGCGTGTATTACCTCGGTCCGCGCCTCTTCACGCGGGGTGGGCAGTTTGCGGAACGCTCCCCGCAGAGTTTCACCGAAGTGCGCGAGGAACTGATCGCCGGCGGCTTCGAGCCGGACTGGCGCTGCGAGATCGGACCGAAGTTCGCGATGTATGTGTATCATCGCCTCGGGCAGACGCTCCTGCCGGCGAGCATTCCGCCGCGGTTCGAGATCATGGGCTGGGCGTATCGCAACTGCCTCAGCCCCGAGACGATGGTGCTCCTGACGCGAATCGAGGATGAGCCGGTCCTCGTCTTCGTCGATCGCAAGGACAGCGACCAGCCGCAGACCCTCCCGGCGGGATCCGGCCTGTTCATTCACAAGACCGAGCTGAACGAATTGGTGTTGTACGAGCTGTCCGCAAACCCGAAACCTCGCATGCTGGGGCTTTTCTTCGAGCCGCCGTTGCAGGAGGGTTGGCTGGACATTTCCATTTACGGAGACTAGCGGCGTGGTTCGGGCAGTCGCTCAGGTGCAGCGGGCCGTAATGCGAACCCGATGGGCTGCAGGGTAGTTCGTCGCTCCGCGACGAAACTGGATTCCCGCCTTCGCGGGAATGACGAGCTTGGCCGTTGGCCGACGCGCGCCGTCGCTGGAAGTCCGCGGAAGGGGTCCACCCATGCTTCCGAGAACATCAAGGAGCTTGAGGATTTCGCACGTCGGCTCGAATCCCGCCGGCTTCACCCTCATTGAACTCCTCACCGTGATATTGATCATCGGCATCCTCATCGGCATTCTCGTCCCCGCGCTGGGCGGCGCGCGCTCCGCCGCCAAGAACGCCTCCACCGCCGCGATGATCTCCGCCGTGCAGGCCGCGCTGGAAGCCTTCAAGGACGAGAACGGCAAGGAGTTCATTCGCTCCGGCGGCTACCCCTGCTCGTACATGCACCCCAACATCCTCGACGGCGACAACCAGCCGATCTTCACAATGGAGCACGGCGCCTCCGGCCGGTTCCCGTTCATCGAGATCTTCCCACAGGTGTACGGCGCGCATTTCCTCCCCGCGATGCTCATGGGCGTGGACGGTCACGGCTTCGTGCCGCGCTCCGGCATTCCGAAGGATCTGCTCGGCGAGCCGCACAAGTGGTACGCGCCGATCGACGATCAGGGCACGCTGCTGCCGCGCGCGGCGCGCTATCTCGACCCGGACCGCGTGCGCCTGCTGCGCACGGAGGAGCTGCCGGGCAACCGCAATCCGCTGCTGTTTCCGCAGTGGAACGTGATGAAGCACCTGCCCGTCATCGTCGATTCGTTCGATCGCCCGCTCCTCTACTACGTCCCCAATCACCACGGCTCGCTTTCCAACATGATGGAAGCCTACTACAGCCCGCAGAACCAATACCCCGACGGCCCGCCGCTCTACTATCAGGTGGACAACATGGGCTTCACCGGCACGCGCGGCGACCGGCCTCCGAGTTACGACGGCTGGGACTTCGGCGCCGGACCGGTGCATCGCATCACGCGATCCGGCGAGAAGCTCACCGCCCTCGACATCGACAAGAGCGAGAACCGCGACACCCTCGCCCGATACATCCTCGACATGAAGGCGTTCCGCGCCATCCGCAACCCCTCGGCCAAGTCGCCGCTGCGCCCGGTCAACAAGGACTCCTACCTGCTCATCACCGCCGGGCGCGACGCCCTCTACGGCACCAGCGACGACGTGAAGAACTTCGGATCGGAGGAGTAGAGGTCCTGCCGCCTCCGAACGAAAGCGGCCGCGCTGCAACGTGCAGCGCGGCCGTGTGTGTTCAATCATGTCCAAGCCCGGCTCAGCCGCCACGTCGAGCGGGCCATGTCCGCCGCGCTGTGCCTGCCGACCCCGCGGCCTTGCGCCGCGAAAGCGGATCAATCCTCCGTGACCGGAACCGGTGCTTGCGCGAACGTCCGCTACGGCTGGCAGTCCGTCGCACCGTTCAGTCCGCACTCCAGCTCGTCCACCGTGTGCGCGCCCTGCGCCACGGGGTCGAACTTCGCCTTGGCCTTGCCGCGGACGTTGACGTCGTCCTGCAGTTCCGTGTTCGAGTCGCCGTCGAGGCGGAACGTCAGGATCATGCCCGGCGTGCCGTTCTTCACGATGGCCTTGAGCACATAACGATCGCGCTTGAACGCGCACTTCAGCGTCAGCGTCTCCAGCCCGCTGCACGACGGCGGGTTGACGATCTGCCCGCGGATTTCGCCGCCGGGGAACAGGTCGGAGTGGACGTTGACGTACATGTTCCCGGCCAGAAGCTCGGTGACCTGCTCCGGCGTGATGGTGGTCCAGTCGCCGTGGATCGGGCTGGCGCCGGTGCCGAGATCGAACACCACGGGACCGCTCACGCCCGCCGGTGCGTTGTGGATGTGCGCGGCCGTCGGACCGGCGACGTCATGCGTGCAGTCCAGAACGACCGACTTCTGCAGCGAGCTGAGCGCCACGAGGCACGAGCCGACGGCCGTGCTGTCGTTCGGCGGGACTTCCTGGTCGCCGCCCATCTCGAAGACCCACTCGGTCCGCCGCGCGTTTTCCGTTCCCGGCGTGTCCGAGCCGCCCACGGTGCTGAACGGGCCGATGAACCAGGTGTGATCGCCTTCCGGCAGGCGAAAAGCATGACCGGGAACAAACGCGCCGTCCGGTCCCAGCGTCGGCGGGCCGTAGTGGCACTCGGTCGTCGTCGGGGGGTTCTCTTCCTTGATCAGGGCGATCTTGTCGATCACCACCGTCCACGGCTCCGAGTCCAGCACGCAGTCATCGTCCGCGTCATAATCGTTGCCGAGCGTGCCCGTATACCCGGTCACGAGCAGGTGCGTGACGTTGTCGCTGTTTTCGAAGTTGATGCCGTTGCCGCTGCCTGACAGCACCAGGTCCGCCTCCGACAGCGGAACCAGCGTGAACGTGTCCTCGACGGCCAGGAAAAGCCCGTCCGCGGGAATGACCAGCCCCGTCAGGTCGATCGCGGCTTCGATCACGCCGCTCTTGAACGTGGACGTGCCGTCGCCGATCACCACGTACGTCACGCCGTCCAGCGAATCGCCGGGGCGCCCCTCGATCTCGAAGTACTCGTCCAGGTCCGTGCTCGGCTGGTCGATGCGAATTTCGCTGAGTTCAAACTGGGCGAACACCCCGCCCGCCATCGCCAGCCACGCCGCCGCCGCCGTTCCAACGCGCAAACCCCTCATCATGGTTTCCTCCTCCAGAAAAAGCTCAACCCCACTCCGGACCGCGCGCCCGCGCGATCCGCCTCGCGACACCCCGCGCCCCCCCGGCGTTGCCCTCGCGCCTTCGACCTGGTGGCAGGAGGATCGCGCTGTCCGGCAACGCCGTGGACCTCGGAAGTGTGAGAAAGAAGTGCTTCGTCGATGGCGCAGGTGGACCGGTTCGCGTGCGAAACGCAGCGCTGCGACAACGCCCTCCTCCCGCAAGGTCTGCCCAGCCTACCGGAAACCGGGGCTTGCGGTCAACCGAAAAAGAGTTCGTGCCAAGGCCTTTTGCGCGATCTTCATGCTGCAATGGCGGAAACAACGCGTTTGCCAGCGCCATGGAGGCGGCTGTGGGGCGGCGCGGCCCGGCGCACTCACCGGGCCGTGGAGGAAGAGGCACGCTCGCTTCTTCCCAAGCCGCAAGGGTACGCTGCCGCGGACCCGCGCCACCCGGCGATTCGTCCCCCTTTGGGATGCGGCGGCACCGAGCAGTGCTTTCGCTGTCGCCTGATGCTGTTGAGGCTGCGATGGTGCGCACCTATACTCGTAGTGATGACTCTTCCTGCGAGCGTTTCGCTGGCGCTGCTGCTGATTCCGGCCCTCGCGAGGCTGCAGAATCAGGATGCGGCGGACGCGCGATCCTCGCGGCCCATGCACTCACCTGCCGATACGTCGCGCGGGCCTTCGTCACGCGCCGCCGAACTGCCCGAGCCGCCGTCGCCGCGCATCCTCCCGGAGCATCGCCAGTTCCTCTCGACGCTCGTTCGGCGCACGTTGACCGACGCGGCCGAGGGGCGCGATCGCTACAAACCGTCCTATGTGCCCAAAGGTCTGCCGCCCGGCGACGGCGAAGTCGTCGTGCGCCTGCGGAATCAGGGGCTGCTCGTCGTGCAAGGCGCGGGAGGTCCGGCGCCGCTGGTCACGGCCTGCGGCGATGCGGCGCTCACCGCGCATGAGTTGCTCAAGCTGCAGGATCGCGCGGCGCTCGCCCGCTCGCCCGACCTGCTGATCGAAATCGAAGTCGTGGGCCAGCCGGTCCCGCTGCTCTTGTCTTGTGACCAGCCCGCGCTGCCCAAGGGCACCACGCTGCAGCAGCTCCTCGCGCGCATCGAGCCGGGCATCGACGGCGTGATCGTCCAAAGCCCCCGCGACAGCAGCCGCGTCTGCCCTTCCGAGTTCTTCTCCACCAACATCGGCGTCCTTGAAGGCCTGCGCTCCATGCTCAAGATCGTCGGCCTGGGCGAAGCGGACTTGGAGCGCGCCAAGCTCAGCCTCTTTCGCACGGACCACTGGTACGAGCCGCGCGCCGCGGCGCCCGTCATCGCCCTTTCGCGTGGCCTGACTCCCGTTGCCGAAGCCGACCTCACGCCACGCGCCCTCGATGCCGCCATCGACGCGCTCGCACAGCATATAATGCAGCGGCAGCAGTCCTCGGGCCTGTTCAGCTACGAGTACGACGCGGTGCGCGATCTGTATTCCGCCGAGCCGCAGTTCGTCAGCCAGGCCGCCGCGACCATCGCCCTCGCCGCGTACGCCGGCACGCGCCCGGGCGACGCGCCCGCTTCGGCGGCGCGAAAGGCCATCAGCGAGCAGTTGAAAGGTCTGCGCGCCTGCCCGCAGTCCGCCTCGGCGTCGTTCATCGCCACGCCCGACGGCGAGAACAAGCTCGGCGTGACGGCGCTTCTGTCCGTCGCGCTCGCGCGCCATCCCGACGCCGCCGAGTATGAGCCGACGCGCCGACGACTCATCGACGGGCTTCTCTGGCTGCAGCAGCCGACGGGCCTGTTCCCCACGGCTTTTCCGCCGGCGCACAGCCTGACCGGTCAGGACTTCTTCCCCGGCGAGGCGTTCTTCGCGCTCGCCGCGCATTACGCGCAGGCGCCTTCGCAGAAAGTCAACGACGCGTTTGACCGCGGCATCGGCTGGTATCGTGATCACTTCCGCAATCGCCCTTCGCCCGCGTTCGTGCCGTGGCAGGCGCAGGCGTTCGCGCGCATGGCCGGTCAGACGCGGCGGCAGGACTACATCGACTTCACCTGGGAGCTGACGGATTGGGCGGCGCAGGCCGTGCTCACACCGCAGCGCTGCGAATTCGCCGACCTGTGGGGCGGCGTGTGGGGTCCGTATGAGGAGGATGCGGGCGCCTCCACGGCGGCCTTTCTGGAGACGTTCTGCGAGGCGGCGCTGCTGGCGCGCAAGCTCGGCGACCGGCAGCGCGAGGCCAGGTACACGGCGCTCGTGCGACAGTGCGCCCGCTTTGTGCTTCAGCTCCAGGTGCGGTCCGAGGAAATCTACTTCAGCCCGAGTCCCGCCGACGCCCTCGGCGGCATCCGCACCAGCCCGGTGAACAACCGCATTCGCATCGACGCCTGCGCCCACGCGCTGACCGGGTGGATCAGGGCCAGGGAGGTTCTCTTCCCCGACGAGTGATCCGCCGCAACCCTGGCGCTGACTTGAGGGGCCTGCGTAAATCAGGAGCACCACGTCACCCGCGCGCAACCCCGCGGCAAGCCGTCGCCCCCGCGCGAGCGGGGGTCCAGGCATTTCTGCCTCACATCAAGGTGGCGCGGTCTGGCGTACGCGCCAAGCCGTGGCCGGTCGGGAACCCAATTGCAGTCGTTCGCTTCACGGGTCCGCAGCGGCGGACCCGTGCCACACGCCGGACCTGCGCTTCTAAGTGGAATCGCAGAAGGATTGCGTCTCTGTCAAGCGTGGGGCCAAGGGCCGATCACGCGCCGAGTGACGCGCGACAAGGAGCGACCCGCGGTGGGAGCAGGGACATGGTCGGCTTCAGCCGACCGGCGCTTGCCACCCGCTTCAGCGGGTGGGGTGGGCACACAACGCAACAGGCGAGCCGGCTTCAGCCGGGCTTGCTCTGTGGGGAGCGCAAGCCGGCTGAAGCCCGGCTGGCGGCGCGCCGGCG
>CAZGJA010000067.1:0-28587 GCA_964526695.1 uncultured Phycisphaeraceae bacterium | reverse complement strand
GATCGCTTCGCCCAATCCCCCGGTGCGGCGGCTCTCATCCACGACGAGCGCCCTGCCCGTCGCCTTTGCTTGCTCAAGAATGAACGCCTCGTTCAGCGGATTCAGCCAGCGCAGGTCCACGACGCGGGCGCGCACACCATGCTTGTCGCTCAGCACGCGGGCGGCGCGCAGCGACATGTGCAGACCGTTGGCGAAGGTGAGAATGGTGAGGTCGCCCGCGTCCGGGTCGTACACATGGCCTTCGCCCAGGGCAATCGTCTCGCCGGGCGGCGGATAAGCGAATTGCCACCGTCCGTCCTTCTCCTCATACAAGTCCTTGGTCATGTACAAGGCAATGGGTTCGAGGAAGGCGACGACGCGGCCATCGACCTGGGCAAGCGCCATGCAGGTGCGCATCATGCGGACGGCGTCGTCGCCGCGCGCCGGCGTGCAGATGACCAGCCCCGGCACGTCGCGCAGCGCGGCAATGCTGTTGTCATTGTGAAAATGGCCGCCGAAACCTTTCTGGTATCCCCATGAATTAATTCGGATCACCATCGGGTTGCGGTATTGGTCCTTGGAAAAGAACTGCAATGACGCCGCTTCGCCGCGAATCTGATCTTCAGCATTGTGATAATACGCCAGGTACTGGATTTCCGGAATGGGGAGCAGTCCCATGTGCCCCGCGCCGATGGCCATGCCGAGAATGGTGGTTTCGTCCAGCAGGGTGTTGAACACTCGCGCCGCCCCGAACTTGGCGTGCAGACCGGCGGTGACGTAATAAACGCCGCCTTTCTTCGCCACGTCCTCGCCGAAGATCATGGACTGCGGGTATTTAATGAGCGTGTCGGCCAGACCGGCGTTGATGAGCGCGGCCATGTGCTTCGGCGCGGCTTTCTCCGGAAGGTGATCCTCGCCGCCGAACACGCGCACGCGATCCTCATGCGCCGGTTTTCGCGCGGCTTCGCTCATGACCTTGTCGGGGTGGCACGGCGCGAGCGGCTCGACAATCGTGGCGGCCGAGGTCAACTTCGGCGTCGTTTCAGCATAAGCCACGGCCTCCGCAACGCGCTGGCGCACGTTCTCATACTTCTGGAGTATTTGCGCGGGACTCATGACGCCGTTCTCAATCACAAGGCGCGCAGTCGCAAGCAATGGATCTTTGGCTTCCGCGGCCTCGATTTCATCCCAGGTATGATATTCCATCTCCGGGTCGCTGCCCGCGTGACCCAGCAGACGCACCGTCTTGAAGTGCAGGAACACCGGGCGGCGTCTGCGTCGGCAGTCGGCAATGGCCTCCTTCACAACGGAATGGGCTTCCAGAATATCCAGGCCATTGGCCAAATAATAATGAATGCCGGGGCGACAGCTCATGGACGCCTCGACCCAGCCGGGCGGCGTATGCACACTGATGCCGATGCCGTTGTCCTCACACAAGAAAAGAATGGGGACGGGAATGTTCTGGTGCGTTGCCCAGGCGGCGGAGTTGAAGGCCGTTTGCGCCACGGCGTGATTAACGCTCGCGTCGCCGAAGCTGCAAATCACGATGTCGTCCGCGGCGGGGGAAGCGGCCAGCCCCAGTTTCTTGGCCCGACCCAGCGCCAGCGCGGCGCCGACGGCCTTGGGCAGGTGGCTGGCGATCGTGCTCGTCTGCGGCGGCACGTGCATTTCGACGCTGCCCCAAACTTTGTGACGACCGCCGGAAATGGGATCTTCGGCGCTGGCGGCGAAGGAGAGCATCGTGTCGCGTATGAAGTCCAAGCCCGGAACCTGGCGCGACCGCTCGGCCAGAAACGCGCCCGAGCGGTAGTGCAGGAAGGCCATGTCGGTGTGCCGCGTCAGGCGACCGACGAGCGCGTTGCCTTCGTGCCCGGTGCTGCCGATGGTGTAGAAGCCGGTGCCGCGGGCGCGCATCTGCCGCGAAGCGATATCCTGATGGCGGGCGATCATCTGCGACTCGAACAGCTCAACAAGGTCGCCGCAGGTCAGATCCACGTCGTCGCGCACGGCCTGATGGGCGGGGCGCGGCGGCGGGACGGGCTGTCCCCAATCGCGGACCTGGGCGACGAAGTTCGCGTCCACGATGGCCGCGCGGTTGAAGCGGTTGAGCGTCGGTTGTGCGGCGGTAGTCGTCATCCTGAAGCTGCCCTGCGCTGTGACGGTCGGTGTTTGGAATCACCCGACCTGGACCGGCATCGGCTCCCCCAAGATAGCGTTCTGGACGCGGGATTCCAGTGAAGTGAGGATCTTCGCGACGGCAGGGTTCTGGGCGCCGTGCTTGGCATCATGCAGATCTTCGAGTCTGCCCGTATCCGACCAGGACCGTCGCACCGGTTGCGCCGCGGGCAGATTCGTAAACCCACGTGTGGTCGTTGCGCGGGCTGGGGTTTGGGGTCAGGCGTCGTCCCGTCAAGCCAGTCGTTGCCGTCCGAAGAGCACGGTGACCCCCCGGGCACTGTCGTACGCCATGGCGTACCGTCTTCGGGGCGTGGGCTCCGCCTGAAGGGAGACGTCCGTCCAGGCGCAGCCGCCGCCTTCCCATGTTTCGCCGTCGGACGCGGCGTTGTCAACGCCTGCGGAGAGGACCATGAAGCCCCTGGCGCTGTCGAATTGGGGCATCCCCATGTCCGAGCGCGTTTCGCCGGGTTGATCCCAAGGACTCCTCGTGATAGAGCAGTCTTCGATTGCGTGCAGCGTCGATTGTGAAGCTGAGGGCGCCTTCCCAGAGGTGAATCCGCGCGGACTGAAGCGCGCGGCTCGCTACGCGAGTCCTGAGCTTGCTCTAGCCAGTGCGAGGGGCGATCTTGTCCTGAAGAACCGCGGCGCGGCGCCCCGCCTAATCGCACCCCCCTTGAGCGGCCGCGTCACGCGCCTCTTGAAGTGACTGGCTCAGGTCGCCGCGATGGGTGGACCATGCCTCGTAGAGCCGCACGAATGCCCGCGCCACCGCACAGCGGAATGGCGCGGGAACCGCGGCATCCTGCTCGACGGCCTGGCGCAACGCCGTCAGAAGACCCTGCGCTTCCTCGAAGCGGGTCAGCGCGATCAGGGCTTGCGCCAGGCCCGTCGTCGCGGCCACTACGGAGCCGTGCGTTTCGGTCAGTTGTAGGCGATACGTGCCCAACGCGGCGTGGAGAAGCTCGGCGGCCTCTGCGGGGCGTCCCTGGTCCAGTCGCGACATGCCCAGCTCATGAAGCGACGCCGCCGTCTCCGGATGGTCCTGTCCCAGCACGCGGCGTCGCGCGACCAGAACTTCCTCGAGAATGCCCGCCCCGGCCTCCAACTGCCCGGAATCGCGCAGGCACAAGCCCAGCGTCTGCCGGTAACGCAACGTCTCCGGCGACTCGGCGCCCAGCAGCCGCGCGGCCGTGTCGCAGGTCTTGCGAAGCAACGGCTCGGCCTGTTCGAACTGCTGTTGCAGGACATACAGCTCCGCCAGTCCGCCCCTGGCCTTGAGCGTCTCGGTGGCGTCTTCGCCATACCGTTCAAGACGCGACTGATACACTTCGGCCCAGCGCCGCTCCGCCTCGTCAAGCCGACCCGCCTGCTGGTAGGCCGCCGCCAGGGCGAAGTCCGCGCCTTCGCGCACGTGGTGATCCGGCGGCAAGGCCCGCTCCGCCGTCTTGCACAGATCCTCAAGAATGGAGATGCCCTCGGCCACCCGTCCTTGCAGCAGGCGGATCGACCCCCGCATGAACTGCGCGATGAGCGTCACCTCGGCTTCGGGTCCGTGGCAGGCGACGGCCGTCCAGTAGAGATCCTCCAGGGCGGCCGACGCGAGCCCGAACTGCCCTTGCTCGGCGAGGGACGCCGCGGAGACGAGTTGCAGCCGCAGCGAATCCGCGTCGTCGCCGATCTTCAACTCGCGGCGCAGGGTCACGCTCTTGTCCAGAAACGCAGCCGCGATGTTCGGCTCGAAGATGCAGTGATAGGCGCGTCCGAGGATGGCGTACACGCGCGCCTGCGCCTCCGGAGATTCATGCAACTCGCCTTCGGCACGCGCCGCCGCGTCGTCCAGCATGACCCGCAGAATCGCCGGATCCTTCCCTTTCGCCACGTTGGGGTCCAGCCCGAGGAACATGCCGCTGATGAAATCGAGGGTGTACGTCGCCGTATTCGCCTCCCGGCGCGCGCGGGTCGCCTGCTCATCGGCGCGCGTCGCGCTGCGCTCCGCGCGGCGCCAGTAGGTCAGCGAGGTGAACAAGCCCGTCAGCACGACGATCATGAACAGCGCCGCCACCGCCAGCGGCAGACGGTATCGTTGCAGGTGCTTGCGCAGCACGTACAGCGCGGCATCGCGCTTGGCTTCGATCGGCTCGCCGGACAGGTACCGGCGCACGTCCGCCGAGAGTTGATCCACAGACTGATATCGCCGCTGAGGATCCCGGCTCAGGCACGTCAGCGTGATCGTCTCGATCTCATCGTCGATTCGCGCGTTGAAGGAGCTCGGTCGGCTCGGTTCGCCCTCAATGATTTGTGCCAGGTACGCCCGAAGCGTGTCGGTCTTGGGGAAGGGCAGCGCGCCCGTCAGCATTTCGTAAAGGACCACGCCCAGCGCATACACGTCCGAACGGACATCCACGCCGTTCTCGTCGCCGCGGGCCTGCTCCGGGCTCATGTACGCCGGCGTGCCGAGCAGCTCACCGGGGCGCGTGTGACGCGAAATGTCCACCGCGTCCGATCGGACCAGCCGGGCCAGTCCGAAGTCAATGATCTTCGGCTGGGGCACGGCGCGCGTTGCCGACGCGGCGGTCCCCTTGGGCTTCCGGGCGAAGCCTGACCCGGAGGGCTTTCGGACGAAGTGCGGATGGGCCGACGCGGACGGAGCGGACGAGGATGAAGAAGCATCGAACGCCTCAGCCGCTGAGACCAGGATGTTCGCCGGTTTCAGGTCGCGGTGGATCACCCCCTGCATGTGACCGTGATGCACGGCGTCGCAAACCATCAGAAACAGGTCCAGCCGTTGCCGAAAGGAGTAGCGCTGATCGGCGGCAAAATCCGTCAAGGGTCGCGCATGGGGGATCAGCTCCATGGCGAAGAACGGGACGCGGATCGCGCCTTCCTCGTGCAGCCCGGCGTCGAAAACCTGCGCGATCCCCGGATGGCGCAACCGGCCCAGCACGTCCGCCTCGAACTCGAACCGCCGTATCATGCGTTCCGAGGCGACCGCGGGATGCAGGATCTTCAGTGCGACCGTGCGCTCCGGTCGATCCTGCAGCGCTTCATACACAGCGCCCATTCCGCCCTGACCGAGCGGGCGCACGATTTGATAAGCCCCGAGTCGATGTCCCGCGCGCAGCGGACCGGGATCGTCCGTCGGACCCACCCGCAGATCCTCCCGCGCCGCGTGTGAGTCTCCTGCGGGCGCCGCTGCGAGCTGCCCCCACCGTTCCGCGTACTGATCAGACGCGGGCACCCGAAGAAACCGGTCCGCGTGATCATCCATCGACAGCAGACCGGCCACCTGCCGCAGAAGCGCCGCGTCGCTCTCGCATTCCCGATCGAGGAACGCGGCTCGTTCAGCTTCCGGCAATTGCAGCGCCGCATGAAACAACTTCTCCAGGCGATGTGAATTCATGTTGTTTCCCCGCCTCCACGCCGCGTAGTCGCCTCGTTTTCCGACTCGCTTGCGAGTGCGTCTCCTGATCCCTCTCCTCCGCGGAGGCGTCCTCCACCCGTCTTGGATCCGGCAACTCAGGATCAACCGCGGGCGTTGACTCCTTCAAGCTGCGTCGCCGGCTCAATGGGCCGTCGAACCGAACCTGGCTGAAAGGCTGAGCGCTGGATTCTTGTCGGGCGCGACGACTCCGCTGTCGCGGACCCGCGCGTAAGGCAACCGTCGTTCACATCGCGCGGGTGCTTGGACGCCGGTTCAATACGCAAACAGGTTGAAAACCGGTGCTGCACTCCCCGGTTGGCAACCGGGGCCACACGCGGTCTTTCAACGACGTCTCAATCCTCTCGCGTCAGTGCGCCGAGCAGCCATGCTTTGGCAAACCGCCAATCCCGCTCCACCGTCGCCGTGCCGATCCCGAGGGCTTCCGCCGTCTCGTCGATCGTGCAGCCTCCAAAGTAGCGCAGCTCCACGACCTGCGCCTTCTGCGGATAGGCTTCGCCCAGCTTGACGAGCGCCTCCTCCAGGCAAAGCAGGTTCTCGTCCGGTCCTCCATCACCGATGTCCAGGGAATCTTCGATCGACAGCGCCTTGCGCCCCCCGCCTCGCTTCTGGGCACGACGCCCCTCGGCGTGGTTGATCAGCAGGTGGCGCATGGTCCGGGCGGCGATGCGGAAGAAATGCGCCCGGTCCGATATCTGCAGCGTCGCGCCTTCCACGAGGTTCAGGAAAACCTCGTGGACGAGCGCCGTCGCCTGAAGCGTGTGTCCCGCCCGCTCGCCCTTCAGATACCGCTGGGCCTGACGGTGCAACTGCTCATAAACGACGGGGAACATCACGGAGAGCGTGTTTCGGTCTGCCGGGGCGAAGGAATCGACCAGGTGCTTGATCGTGATCGTGGCGGAGGCAGCCCCCTCGGATTCGTCCATCTCGCGTCCTCTCCAGAATCTCCCCTGTGCCGCGGCGCGTCCGCAACCTCGCCCGGGCGCCCTCCCGCCGGAAAGATCGTAGCAGGAAAAAAAACCTGATGGAACTTCGACGGCGTTCCTGCCTGTCCTGGTGAGCGGACACGAGTCCGCCGCGGTTCGCGACGGTCGCGGATCGCAAGGGATCGGGACCATCGTCGCCGGCGACCGCGGGAGCGGGCTTGAGCCGGGCGACGCGAGACAGGAGATGAAGGTCATGATTACGAAGACGATGAAAGCGAATCAGGCGGGTAAGAGCATTCGAAGCAGGGGCGGGATGACACGGCGCCATCGCGGCGCAACGCTGGTGATCCTGACGGCGGCGATGGCCTCCGGATGGACGGGCTGTCTGCCGGAGGAAACGGGAGCCAACATCAATGATTTTCTCCCGTTGAGCATCTCTGGCGTAAAGGTCACCAAACCCCGGGCCAATGTGGGCGACTCCGTTACGGTGACATGGACCCTGAACGGATCCAGCAACTGCGTCGGACAGTCGATCTGGCTGATCCCGCAGACCCCCTTCGGCATCGGGGAGCCGACGGAAGTAACGCTGTCGAAATCGACTCGTTCGTACATGTTCACGTTCCAAGGACCGGTCACCGTCGATTTGGTGGTTGAGGGCGGTCACGATTTTCGCACGAACTTCGTCTTCGACGTGCTCCTGAACGAGGATTACTACTTCGAGATGTCGAAGGTCATTGGGACGCACCCCGATCACCCGAGGCTGGGATACTCGCAAGACACGAGGTGGCTGGAGAGTTTCAAGTTCACCAACTTCCTGGGCATCTACGACCGCAACAGCAACGGCCTGATCGACGACTTGTCCAACTACTCCGTCGGCGGCGTGACGCTCAGCAGGTACAAGGAGTTCATGCAGCACACGACGAGCGTGCAGGAAGGCTTCGGCTACACGCCGACTGAAGGTCCGGAAGGCGGCCCGCAACCGATGATGCCGCGCACGTTTGGAAGCAAGTTCGCGAACCTCGATCTCGGGTTCTTCGAGACGGAGGACGGGGCGCCATTGAGGGGTCGCTACACGCGGTCCAACGCGGTCGTCTTCGCCGGCGGTTTATCCTATGACGGTGTGGATACCACGGCGACCGATTCCAAGGGAAACCAAGTCCCGGCGCGCCGCAACGTCAAGAACTTCGATCCCATCTTTGCAAGCGTTCACCTCCTGATCGTCAACAACGTGATCTACCTGACCGAGATCGACGTGGGCAACGTGGATCAGGGGCTGACGACTTCACTGTATCGCGGGGTGGTGCTGGGCCGCAGCTCCGGCGAGTGGAGTGTTGAAGCGAGCTTGCCGAACAACCAGGGACCAGGCGAGATCGAGGGTTCCGTGTGCGAGGCGGTGGTCGGCTGGTCAGTGACCACCGTGGATGGCGAAGTGCTCAGGTACCTCGATGAGCCTGGCGTTTTCGTGCAATTGGGTGTGCACCCGATACCCGGGAAGCCCTGCGAAGGCGGACTGTCGTGGAACGTGCCCTTCGTCTGGGACGACAACATCTGGTAAACCGCCGCGACAGCCCCCGCGGTCGCGGAGACCCAACAAGACGAACCGAGCCGGGCACGCTCTTGCCCGGCTCGTGTTCGTTCGCCCGCCGCCGGAGCGGGCCTGACGGGATTCGGATAGTTCGACTCCTCGCGACGAGGCGGGGTTCGTCGCTCGGCGACGAGACGGGGTAGTTCGTCGCTCCGAGACGAGACGGGGTAATTCGTCGCTCCGCGGCGAGACGGACCTGTTGCTTCTGCGGGTTGGATCGCGCCTCCCCAACCCGCATCAAGCTTGAATCCTCCACGAGAAGCAACGCGGCGCATCCAAGACCATCGCTTGCTCCGCCATCCGAAGACCGGATTCCCCCCGCGGGTCTCCACTGGCCGTCTACGCTCTCGAGCAAGGAAACAGGAACAAGCCGGCCATGGGGAATGCCGGGAACGGTTCGCAACAAGCTCTTTGCTCCCGCCAACGCCCGATGATCGCTCCCGAAGGCGCTGCGGGATTGCCCTCAATCCAGGTGTTTCGCGGTCTTCAGGCGAACCGAGGGCAGGCGCTTGAGGCGCTGGGAGCGCGGGTCCACTTCGATGCCCACGGACTCAAGGGCGGTGACCCCCAGGATCGGCTCGGCATCATCCGCCCCGAAGATCACGCTGGCTCCGACGATCTCACCCATGAACTCGACCTGGGCCACGCCCCAGTCAAATGTGATCTCCGGAGCGGGGCACGATCTTGCGCAGCAAGGGCGTGACGGATGCGAACACTCAAGGCTCTACGACCCGGCGTGAACGCCAGATTGTGCCACCTGTCCGCGGGGCCCTCCGCAAAGCGGCCTACGGCTTTCTGGCGGCCTTTGAGGGATCATGGGATTTGATCCATTCCACCCACCGACCGGCCGTCTTTCTCGCGGCGTCAGCGTCAAAGCCCCCTGGAATCACCTCGCCGTTCCAACCGAGCTTCTGCTCGGCGATCCCTTCAAGAGCGTCGATGATCTCGGGAACACGGTAACCGAAGTAGATCGGTACTTTTGCGCCGTAATCCTCGTCCCAGTTATCCGGGTGGCCTTGCAACATGGCGGATAACGTGCGCAGGTAGTGCCACTTGTAATCCGAATCCGGCCACTTGCGTTGCTCCAGTGTTCCGAGTGGACCGACATCGATACAAGAGGCCAACGGCTTACCCGGCGTTAACAGATACTCCGTGACCCTGTCTCGCGCTTCAGGATGATCCATCGCCGCGAGCACTCCCAGCGACTTGATGCGCAACGCCTCGACCTCGGATTTCGACCACACAATGAGTTGCGCTCGATCCTCAGGCAACGCGGAGTGAACCAGAGCGTCAAAGGCAGAATCAAGTGGATCGGGATAACCGTCGGAATCATATTCCCTTCGATTGACGCACTCGTGGATGGTCGCCAGCGCCTGGTCGCGCCCCAGGGGACTTCCCGCCTCGGCCAGGCGCCGCATAAGAAACAGCGCTACGTCCCGGCGAGCCGGGCGCGGGCCGCTCCTGCGCGAGAGCGATTCAAGCGCTTCACGCAATAACGTCCCGCCGATTCTCACATCTCCGGGCAGCCAGATGATCACGCGTCGCTCGTCATCCGTGAGTTGGGGCCATGCCTCCATCAGCGGTCGTGTGTCAAGGACGATGCCCCGGTGAAGCAGCCAGCAGAAAGCCTGAATACGGATCGTCAGCGCTTCGTGGGTCAGTGCCTCCACGGCTCGGGGCACGGCGATAAGCCCCGAGACCTTTTCAAAGGACCAGGGTTCGTCGGCCATCAGCCCCGATTCCGTCTGGCGCGAGAGCGGGAGAAGCATGGTTTTCATGCTGCGGAAGTTGCTGCCTCGATCGTGATTCTTGAGCGCTTGCTCGATTTCGGATCCGACGGTGTACCCAAAGCAACCCAAAGAGTATTCTCTCGCGTCATCCTTGCGGCTCTCGACGAGTTCTCGCATTTTCGGATCGCCGTAGTTAAGCAATCCACTTGAAGCAATCACGACATGGTATGGGTCTCCACCATTGAAAACCCCGATGAGCGCCTCTCGAAACTCGGGCCGGGGCCATTCAGCTGCAAGATCGAGATTTCTCCGATACCGCCAATACGGCTTTGGCGCTGATTTTTCTCGATCCACTGGATGAAGAAGAGCCTCCTGCACTTCGCGAGTCAGACTCTCCAGTTGGGGGTCCGCATCTGGTTTCTGGGGACTCTGCGCCAGGATCAGGAGAAGGGATGTGAACATCATCATACGATCAGCTCCGTGCCTCGATCCCAATGAAGCTCATCGTGGAGGAAAAGAGCCCGCATCCTCGCGCGCGCGGCTCTGATAAGCACGCCCCGGAGGTTCGTTCCACCCGGACAACGACCGTCAGCCCCCCTGGTTCACCACGTCGAGCTGGTCGAGGAAGCCTTCGAGCTTGCGCGAGCGCACCGGGTGTTGCAGCTTGCGGATCGCCTTGGCCTCGACCTGGCGGACGCGTTCGCGGGTGACCTTGAAGATCTTGCCGACCTCCTCCAGCGTGTAGGTGTAGCCGTCGCCGATGCCGTAGCGGAGCTTGATGATCTCGCGCTCGCGGTACGTCAGCGTCTTGAGCACGTCCTCGATGCGGTCGCGCAGCATCTCGCCGCCGGCCGTGGAGATCGGCGATTCCACGCGATCGTCCTCGACGAAGTCGCCGAAGTACGAGTCCTCGCTCTCGCCGACGGGCTTGTCCAGCGAAATCGGCTGGCGCGAAATCTTCAGCACGCGGCGCACTTCGGACAGCGGCATCTTGGCGCGCTTGGCGATTTCCTCCGTCGTCGGCTCGCGGCCCAGATCCTGGAGCAGCTCGCGGCTGATGTTGCGCAGGCGGCTCATGGTCTCGATCATGTGCACGGGGATGCGGATGGTGCGCGCGTGGTCGGCGATGGCGCGGGTGATGGCCTGGCGGATCCACCACGTGGCGTACGTGCTGAACTTGTAGCCGCGCTTGTACTCGTACTTGTCCACGGCGCGCATCAGGCCGGTGTTGCCTTCCTGAATGATGTCGAGGAATCCCAGCCCGCGGTTGCGGTACTTCTTGGCGATGCTGACCACAAGGCGCAGGTTGCCGCCGGAGAGCTTGCGCTTGGCGTCCTCATACTCGCTGAAGACGCGCTGAATGATGCGCAGCCGGTCGGTCAGCGTGCCGTTGTGCGAGAGGCAGAGCGACTCGATGCCCGTCTGCTCCTCCCGCATGGCCTGAAAGTCCTCGTCGGAGACCGTGCGGCGCTTCTTCTGCGCCTCGATGCGCTGCTGAAGCTGGTTGAGCTTCATGTGCAGTCCACGAACCTTCTTCATCAGCGGCTGGATGCGGCTGGTGCGCAGCGAAAGCTCTTCGAGCAGCTTGGCGATGCGGCGCGCGCGGCGCTTCAGGATCAGCTCGACCTCCTTGCGGTCCGCCGCGGCGGTGCGCTTGCCCTCCATCTCCTCCCATGCTTCCTCATTAAGGCGCAGAAGCTGGCGGACGGATTCGAGGTTGCCGGGCATGCGCGCGGTGATGCGCGCCTTGGCGGCGTGCTCGGACGTCGAGATTTTCATGGTGCGGTCGAAGGGCAGACGGTTGTCCTGCACCTGCTCAAGAATCTCCACCGCGAGGCGCGAGCAGTAGTGAATCTCCAGCACCTTCTGGCGGAAGACCATGCGCGTCAGCTCGATCTTTTTGGCGAGGCGGATTTCCTCATCACGCGTCAGCAGCGGGATCTCGCCCATCTGCGTGAGGTACATGCGGACGGGATCGTCGATGCGCTTGCCGGCCTGCTCATCGGCGGGGGGCAGATCCTCCGCGAGCACTTCTTCCGGAAGCGCCAGCTCGCCGTCGAGCATGGCGCCCTTGCCGCCGCCGCGCGAGCCGCCACTGCCGCGATTGCCGCGGCGACGCTTATCCATGGCCGCGGCGTCGTGCTGATCGAGCACGTCGATCTGCGCGTCTTCGAGCCGCAAGAGGATCTTGTCCGCCACGTCCGGATCGACGGCCTCGTCCGGCAGGAAGGTGTTCATGTCGTCCCACGTGACGTAGGACTGCTCGGCCGCGCGGGCCAGGAGCTTCTCCACCGCGGCTTCCACCGGCGGCGACAATGCGACGTTGGTCTGTTGCTCTGATTGCATATAGGGAATCTATGACTCCACGGGCGACTGGGAGACCGCGGCTTCGCCTTCGTTCCGCGGCGGAAGATCGCCCGAGATTCGTCCTCTGAAACGGCGCGGCGCAAAGTGGCGGGCTTTCGTCAGCCCGTCCAGATACTCATGCGCCGCAGCCTGCGCCGTGTCGTCGTCCTCCGACGGCGGACGGCTGATGACCTCTACGAAGTTTCCTCTCAATCCCGACAACTGCCGCTCGCGCTGCGCGGCATCCCACCGGGCGAGCGCCGCCTGCACGGACGCCGCCGGATTGCCGCGGCGCTGCGCCTCCTCCGCAAGGTCGATCACGCGCTGCGCCATCGAAGGCTCCTCGCAGCGCGCCAGCACCTCACCGAGATCGAACTCGCCGTACGCGTCGAACAGCTCCAACGCCACGCCGGCGATGCCGCGATCCATCGCGGAGCCAAACGGCGCATAGCGCAGCACCTCGCCCGCGTCGGCGCAATACCCGCCGTCGCTGAGCACCACCCCCAGCAAGACCAGCGCCGCGGCCTCGCAGCCGTCCGACGACCGCACCTGCGGCTCGACCGCCGCCGACTCCGCGCGCGAAGCGGACGGCGGCGACTCCGCCCGACGCTGCAGCCGCGACATGAGGCGATGGACTTCCCTAGAATCGAGGGACAGAAGTCCCGCGACCTGGTTAACCACCAATCCTCTACCGATCACATCCAGAACGTCGGACGCACAGGCCTTGGCGACCAGACCCACGAAGTGGGTGACGGCCTCGTGACGACCCTTCAGGTCACTCCCGTTGAAGCTGCGGTTCAATCGTTGCCACTTGAATTCTAGCGCATCCGTGGCGGAATTCAATATTGCCTCAAACTCTTTCGGGTCATGGGCTTGCAGAAAGTCCGCCGGGTCTTTCCCGTCTGTGATATTCGCCAGCCGCACCGTCAGCCGTCGCGGGAGGGCAACCTCGATAGCTCGTTCCGCCGCGGCCTCCCCGGCCCGGTCCGAGTCGAACAGAAAGATCGCCGAGGAGGCATACCGGCGCAGGAGGTCCACCTGTGCCTCCGTCAGGGCGGTCCCGAGGGCGGCCACGGTTTCGCCGAAGCCGGCCTGGTGGGCCATGATGGCATCGACGTAGCCCTCGGTGACCACCGCCCGCCCGACCTCCGTCATCCGCTGGCGGGCTTGCGCGAGGGCGTATAGCCCGTGCCCCTTCTCGAACAGCTCGGTCTGGCGAGTGTTGAGGTACTTGGCCTTGTGATCGACCAGCGTCCGCCCGCCGAAGCCGACGACGCGGTTCATCACGTCGCGGATGGGGAACATCAGCCGATCCTGGAAAGCGGGATAAACCCGGCCACTGTCGCTGTCGCGCAGCAGATCCGCCGCCAGCAGAACGGCCGAGCTGAAGCCGGCGCGGCGTGCCCGCTCGGTGAGCACGTCCGCGTTTCCGGCGGCGAAGCCCAGCTCAAACGTCGCTTCCGTCTCCGGCAGAATCCCGCGCCGGCGGACATACTCGCGCGCGACGGCGCCGGCCTGCGTTTTCAGCAATTCCTCGCGGAAAAAGGCACACGCCCACTCGTTGACCTTGGCGAGGTCGGCGCGGTCCGGACCCTCGCTGACCCGGCCCGGTCCGCGGCGCAGGGTGATCCCGGCGCGATCGGCAAGCATCTTGAGCGCCTCGGGGAAGGAGACGTTCTCCATGTGCTGGACAAAGGTGAAGACGTCCCCGCCGCGCCCGCAGCCGAAGCACTTAAAGAACCCGCGCAGGGCGTGAACCGTGAACGACGGGGTTTTCTCCTGATGAAACGGGCAAAGCCCGGTGTAGCGGTCGCCGCGCTGCTTGAGCGCAACGTGCTGCGAGACCACGTCCACAAGCGGGACGCGGTCCCGAATCTCGCGCTTGATGGCATCCAGATCGCGCAACGCGGTTTCAGGTGTACGGAGAATCGGCTTGGGTCTTGGAAATCGACGCCAAAATAAGGCAGGAAACCGCCGCGCGTCCCGTTGGGTGTGCGCCGCAGCACGTTCCGAGTATTAAGACTATACCTCACGTTTTCGGTCCGGTCAAATCGAAAGGCGAATTCGGGAAGCCAGGAACGGGTCCAGCCTCCAGCGGGCGAGGTCGCGCATGCACGCCAGTCGGCGCTGGCAGGCAAGTCACTACGTCGCCGGAGCATCGCTTGACGAATAATCCATTTCCGGGTAGGCCTTTCGCCATCGTGTTTGTTTTTGATCGAGGCTTGTCCTTTTCGAAAAGGAGAGCAGCGATGAAGCGAGCAAGATGCGTGGTTTTTGTGTTCACCGTTTGCGCGGCGATGGAGGCTGATGCGCAATCCACGGCGGTCGTAGGATCGCGGAATCGGGTCAACCCAAGCAGCGAAGACTGGCTTGAGTGCTCCGTGGCCGCGCGGCTTACGGACCACAATGAGCTTGTCGTGACCGCGAATCTTACTACTGGAACTCCCGGGTTCGCCTGCGCGATCAGCGAGAACGGCGGGGCGGACTTCGGGATCGAGTACTTCACGCTCGGGCGCGACTCCGGGGCGGTCGTCGATCCTTCGACGGACCGCATCTGGGTCTCGGTGCTGGGACCCTATGCCTGCACGCCGTGCACGAGCATTGCCTATCGCGACCCGGAGGACGACGTCCTTTCAAGCGACTTCTACGCCGCAGTGGATCCATCGCAGGTTTTTCTTGACAAACCCCTCATGGGCATTTCGCCCGGCGGGAGACACTTCATCACCTACTTGCAACGACCGGGCGAAGGATGCTCTCATGGAGCTTGGTCGAGCTATTCGGATGATCCCACCGATGAGCAGGTTTGGGAGCCCATCAAGATCGAACCCGACGGCGGCGACGGCTGCGAGTTCGAAGGCTGGGGGCAGAAACCCGTGGTGCTCGACGACGGGCGCGTCGTGGTCGTCTTTCGTGGCAAGGACGCCGGGTACAACAACGACCTGCCGGTGGTGGCGTACTCCGATGACGACGGGCTTTCCTGGGATCCCGATGACGAAGAACCGGTTCCCGTGGCTGAAAGCAGTGACATTGAGGTGATTCAACCCTTTCAAGGCAACGGCGCCGGCGACACGCCCGAGTTTATCGACGAGCGGTTATGTGCGCCGGACATCGCCGTCGATCGCACGACCGAGCCGAATGACGTGTACGTGTCTTTCTACGCGAGAGCCGAACGCGGCGATGCAACGTCCGGAGACCATAACAGTGACGTCTACATCTCGAAGAGTGTCGACACAGGTGGCGTACTAAGCTACCCCGGCAACGACCCGGCGTATCTCGTCCAGCTCACGGATGACATGCTCGGTCTGACTTCGTACGACGACGGTCCGGATCAGGTCATGCCGTCTATCGCCATCGACCCGTGCGGAGGCGTCAGCGTTGTGTTCTACGACAACCGCAACGACCCGGACTGGAGCGACGACGAACACTGGCTGGACGTGTACTACGTCCGCATCACCGACTACGGCGGCGACAACGACGTGCAGCAGGTCCGCCTGACACCCAATTCCTTCCAGCTTTCCGATGTGTTCCTCGGCAACTATCATCACATGGCCTACGCGGGGCCACAGCCCACGCTGTATCCGGCTTACATCGCCAACCATCATAACTGCTATGTAAACAAGGTCAGCATCCTGTGCTCGCTGGATTTCGCGGGCTACGGCGGCACAGAGGAGGAGGCCTGCGCGATGTTCGAGAAGCTGAGCGGTGACGGGGTCATTGACGGTGACTTGAACGGCGACGAAGCCATCGACGCGGAGGACGCGGCCATCTTCTATCAGACGCTGGAGACCAGAAAGGACCGCGGCGGAGAGTAGAACCTCGCTTGGACCGGGTTACCGCAAGGCAGCGAAGCCGGGTGGGCCTTTCAAACGAGCCCCTCTTACGGGACGCGCGGTTTGACGTATCCCCCCCTTCGAGGGTCACGAGGCAGGCGTCCGATCCACAGGAGCGCCTGCCCGTGGCCATCGGGAGCGAGCGCCGTTCCACAGATGTACAGCCGTCCGGCTTCGATCGCTACGGATTTTGCCGAGGATCGAGACCAACCGGGCGGCAGGAGGTCTTGCAGGTTGAAGAAGCTTTCCGAATCATCGCCGATCCAAAAGCCGGCTTCCGCAGCGGCACCGGCGTCGATGTAGCCAACGTGAATCGACCCTGTTGTGTCGTACACCCAGGATTCGCGCGCGTACGAGGGATGCAGGTTCACGAGGCTTTCCGGAGTCCCCCGCCACAGCAGAGCGTGATCGTAACCGTCAAACAAAGCCACTCCGACTTCCACGCCACCCGCCATTCCCAATATGCTGGAGGATCGGGCGCCCTCGGGATGCATGTCGACGAAACTCTCTGCGCTTCCATGCCAAAGTACGGCGTGAATCTGACCGTATTCAGGAAAATTTCCCTGTCCGCCCTGAAACTCTCCGTCCGTCGCGCTCGCGCTCGAGTAGCGACAAACCGTCGGATGAAGATCAACGTAGCTCTCGGGAGTACCTCGCCACAGCGAAGCGCGAGGTCCAGAGACGTATCCGACCTGCTGATCGCCGCAGATGTCAACGGCTGAAGAGAAGCTGAATCCGGGTGGCGTCAAGTTCACGGCGCTATCTGGTGTGCCGCGCCAAAGAATCCCCTGACCGACGCCTTGCATCGTCGCTTGGCCGACCTGCCAAGGACCGTCCATCCCGAAGACCTTGCCGTTGGAAGCGCCCGTCGGAAGCAGGTCAACACGATCCTCTGCCGACCCTTTCCAGAGAACCGGATGATCGCGGTATGATCCGCCGTCGTTGAGCACCTCCATCGACCCGCCCTGCCAACCTCCAGCCGCCGCCAGCCCGTCGGAAGATTTGGCGCCCTCGGGATGAAGGAAGACCACCTGCCAGCGCTCGCCGGCCGCTGACACCGGCGCTGCCATGAGGACGAGGGCGATTGCCGAAGCAACGGGAATCCGCGCGGTCCATCTTGAGGACATCATCAGAGTCACCCCCATCTCATTCTACCCTGACCGACGTGGCGGATTCAACACGGAGGAGATGAGAGGATCCCATGGCTTGCAGGCGCACGGTTCGCCGATAACGGCGAACCGATCGCGGGGGGGCCGCTTTCAGTTCAATCCGGCCTCAACTGGATGCCCCGCATCGCCCGATTCGCACGCACTCAGCGAAGCGCTGCCACGCTCGCGTAGCGACCGCCGAGAATGGTGTCCGACCCCACTCTGAGCCAGTTTTCCAGCACGGCCGCGTACACGCTGCGGAAGTCGGTGGCCATGCGAAGGTCTCCGTCGTCGAGGTCCGTCAGGCCGGGCTTGCCGCCGTGGATGCCGCCCTGCACGCCCGGTCCGACCAGCAGCATCGGAGCGGCCGCGCCATGGTCCGTGCCTTCGCTGTAGTTTTCATGCACGCGGCGCCCGAACTCGGAGAAGGTCATCAGCAGCACGCGGTCGGCCAGTCCCCGCGCCCGCAGGTCGTCGAAGAAGGCCTTGATGGACTGCGACACCTGCGAAAGAAGCTGGGCATGGTGGTTCTTCTGCTTGGCGTGGGTGTCGAAGCCGGAGAGCGAGGTGTAGTAGATGCGCGCGCCCACGCCGGCGTGGATCAGGTTGGCGATGAGCCGAAGATGCTCGCCGAGGCCGTAGTTGGGGTAGTCGCCGCCGCTGCCGGCTTTCGCGGCGGTGGCGAGTTGCTCGGCCTGATCGCAGGCGGTGAGCATCGTGCGCTGGATGAACATCAGGTCGTCCGACTTCGCGCCGGGCGTTGACTTGGAAGCGGCTGTGCTGGGAGCGGCGAGCCGGCGCAGGGCGTCGGCGGACCGGCCGCTGCCCGGGTCGAGCATGTCGAGCTTGAAGTCGTTGGGGTTGTCGATAGTGGGCACGGCCACGCCACGCGCCGCCAGGGCGAGGGGCAGGTCCGTGCCGTCCACGTGGATGGCGGGGAGCGTGGCGGCCATTGCAGCGGCGGGAGCGGAAAGGTCGCCAGCGGGCGCTGAACGGTTGGCAGCAGGCGCGGTCAGTGTTTCGAGCGTTCGCCCCAGCCAGCCGGTTCCATCGCGCTTCGCCGCCTCGGCGCAGCACGTGTGCCAGATGTCCATCGACTCGAAGTGTGAGCGGTTGGGGTTGGGGTAGCCGACGCCCTGCACGACGGACAACCACCCCTGATCGAAGAGGTCTTTGATCCCGCGCATCTGCGGCGGCACGCCGAGATCGTCGGTGAGCGAAAGCACCTGCCCGCGCGGGACGGCGATGGCGGGACGAGCCTTGTAATACTCGTCGTCGCGGTAGGGCACGAGGGTGTTCAGGCCGTCGTTGCCGCCGGTCAGTTGCAGCACGACGAGGATGCGCCCGTCCGGGTCCGGTCCGCCCATCGCCAGCGCGGAGCGCGACAGGAACCGCGGGATGGTCAGCCCCGACGCCAGCAGCGTGCAACCCTTCAGCCCCCCGGCCAGCAGATCTCGACGTGACAGAATCATGGCACTCTCCTCAGAACCCCTCACGCAAGTGAGGGGCTGCTCGACGTTGTTGGACGCCGCCCGCCACAGGGTCGATGTCCCCAACACGGTCGATGACCCCAACACGGCCACGGCCCACCACTTGCGTGGTGGGTTCTGACGATTGCTACGCCAATTGATACTCCGGGCACACGAGTGCCGCGTAGGCGCAGCGGCGCAGGGCGGTCGGCGTGTCCGCGCCTTGCGACTGCTCCTTCATCAAGGTCATCAGCGACTCCGGCGCGGCGCCGTCCAGCAGCAGGTCGGCCACGAACTGCTGCACCGACGTCGGGTCCGACAGCTCGCAGCGCCGGGCGAGCGCGGCCGCGTCGAAGCCCACGTCGCCTCCTTCGCCCCGCGCCAAAGCGGCCGCGGCGTTCATGCGCGTCAGCAGCGTGGCGGAGTTGATCCAGTTGCGCCCGCCGTCCCAGCCCTTCACCGAAGGCGGATCGAACAGCTTCTGCCCCATGCGCGCCGCGGCGCCGGCGGCGCGCGGTCCATTGACGTTCGCCTCTAGCGATCGGACCGCGCCGACGACGAACTCCACCGGGGATTTGATCTTCGCGCGGTACGCGTCGTCGCTGAAGAACGCCTCGCTGCGCAGAATGGTCTCGACGGTCGCCCGGATGGAGTATTCGCTGTCGCGCAGGACGCCGGCGGTTTCCGCGATCAGCGCGTCCGGCGGCGCGGGCTGCACGAACTCCTCCAGCAGTTTCTTCGCGATGAACGGCGCGCACGCGGGCTGCCGCAGCACCAGCGCCACGATCTGGTCCGGATCGAAGTTGCCCGTTTGGCCGAGGACCGTTTTGGACCCTTCGTCGTGCAGCGCCGGCGTGAAGAACGCCGCGCCGTCGCGCACGCGCCAGCCGGTGAACGCGCGAGCGGCCTCGCGGATGTCCGTCTCGGTGTAATGCCCGACGCCGAGGGCGAACAGCTCGAAGAGCTCGCGGGCGTAGTTCTCGTTGGGCGCGCCCCTGCGGCTGACCTGCGTGTCGAGCCAGAGAATCATCGCGGGGTCTTTCGAGACGTCCACGAGCAGCGGTCCGAACTCGCCGAGGGCGTGGCGCTCGAAGGTCGCCAGTTGCTTGAGCATCAAGGCGACGTCGCCGACTTTGGCGAACCCGGTGGCGAAGTGGTCGTGCCAGAAGAGCGACATCTTCGCCGCCATAGGATGCGCCGTGTGGACGAGGCGCATCAGCCACCAGCCGCGTGCGGCCTCGATGTTGCCGACGGAGGTCACGCTGTTGCGGATGGATTCCAGATCGACGTAGGCTTGCGTCTGCGGTTCGCCGTCGAGGAGTTTGCGAATCGTCGGCGCCGGGCCTTCGTCAAGGGCGCGGCGGAGCTGCTCTGCCGTGGCACCCAAGCTGGCGCGGCGCAGCAGATGCCCGGCGCGGCGGCGGTCCCACGGCTGGTCGGCGGAGGGGATGTAGGGTTTCAAGGTTGACATGACGGTTCACTCGCTGCGGTCGGCAGGTCAACGATCTGGCGGACTTTCGGCAGGTCACAGACCTGCCGGACCTTTGGCAGCTCACAGAGCTGCCCCACCAAGCAGCTCAGAGAGCTGCTCCACCGGGCAGGTCGCAGACCTGCCCCACCTACTGCGGGATCGCGCCCGGTTTCAGTGCCAGCCGCGCGGTCGCCTTCAGACCTTCCTCCGCGCGGTCGATGCTGATCGCCAGCCCCTCGGTGCTTGAGAGGAGTTTGAGCAGCAGGTTCCACTCGCTCTCGGCCTGCGATTTCGTCTTGTTCTCTTCGAGCATCTTCTTGGCGACGAGCGGCTCGAGGTTCGCCTTGAGGATCGCCGTCAGCTCGTCGGCCTTGACGTTCATGTACGAGCTGGCCCGCGCGGCGCCGGACGCAGCGGTGGTCGGCAGGTTCTCCGCCGCGTCGATCACGTCCTTGATGAACTGCGGCGTGCTGCCGAGGACGAAGCGATCCTTCACGATGGCGGCCGTGGGAGAGAAGTTGTAGCGCTGCGGCAGCGGGGAGGCGTCGGCCGGAGCGTCCGGGTACTTCGCGCAGATCAGCTTGCAGCCCTTGTACGAGTCCACGTCCACCAGCAGCGCGTTCCTGTCGTTCTGCGCCGCCTGCATGGAGATGAAGGAGAATGCCATCATCGTGGCACTCTCCAGCCGCTGCCCGAACTGCTTCACGTCGGTCAGCGGCACGATCATGCCGAAGGCGGGGAACTGCGGCATCGGCGTTTTGCCCGGCTCGAAACGCTGGAGGTTGGAGAGGAATTGCAGATCGCAGCCGGTCTGCGCGAGGAAGTCGTCGCCGAAATCCATCTGCCCCAGCAGGTTGGACACGTTGCCGGCGAACTCGGACAGCTTGCTAAGCCCCTTGGCGCTGACGAGCTTGTCCCGCTGCGTCCACAATTCGTGGAAGTCGCGGCGCAGGGAAACCTGCGCCAGCGCACCCGGCAGCGAGAGGCTGGACCAGTCCGCCGCGTCCTTCGCAGGAACGAAGAACGCCTTGTGCGTGTCCGGCAGGGGCGATTTCCCGTGCAGGAAAACGTTCACGCTCAGCCCGTCGCGGCCCAGCGAGAGGTCGGCGCTGGCCGTGTCCGCGTCGCGCGCGGATTCGATGATCCCGCCGAACACCATCGAGACGAACCCGTTGGGGATCTTCTCGGGGATCCAGCGGTCCTTGAAGCGCTGCCGCAGACCGTCCACGTTCACGTAACCCCACAGCAGTGCGTCGGTTGTCGTGCGCGACCGCGCCTGTCTGAAACGGTCCACGTCGCCGAGTCGCCCGCTCGATGCGTTTCGCAGGCGGATCGTGCGCTCTAGCGCCTCCGGGCGGTTGGTCATGGCGATGACGTTGTCGAACACCGCGTAATACGCTTCCGGGTTGATCTGATAGCCGCGCACGCCCTCCACTTCGCGCGATCGCGTCTCGTCGGGTTTGCCGTCCTTCAGCAGCCCCGACATCTGGTTCAGCGCCGTCGCCAGCTTCGCCGCGGCCTCAGGCTTGTCCGTCACGCACACCGCCCATGCCACCGGCTTTCCGCCTTCGCCCGGCTCCAGCGCGATCGTCAGGTTGTCGCCCAGCAGCGTCTCGAACAGGTCCCACGTGTCCACGCCGGCCGCGGCTGAGAAGCCGAACACGCCGAACTTCGCCTGATTGAAACCCGCGTCGGCCTGCAGGAGCCGGTAGAGGTCGCTGTCGAGGATGGCTTGATAGAACGGGTGCTTGCGGAACTGCGCCAGTCGCACGCCGGCTTTTTCCAGCGTCAGCGCGCCCACGGCGGTGTCGGGAATCAGGTCCGCCGCGCGCTCGTGCTTGTGCACGGCGGGTAGCGCATGAGGAGTTGATGTCTGCGCTTCCGGCGGCTGGGCGACGGCAGGCTGCACGGCTGGGGGTTTTGCCGCGGCGGGCTGTGCCGGCGCGGACTGCGCGAACACGACGACGGGAAAGGCGAGCAGCCAAGCAGCGCAGATGAGGGTGAGATAGGCGGATCGGGAAGCACACGGCAGACGGCACAGGCCCTTGCACATGATGGAGACTCCCTGGCAACTTCCACGCGATCGAACTGACCACACACCGGCAACGGACCGCCCTGCGCCCGCCGCCCTGGAACGCGTGGAGAGATTGTACTCCCTATTTCGGGGTTCGTGGGGGCTTATTCGCGGTTATTCTGTGCAAACGTGTGCGGTCAGGGCGGGATCGCGCGAGGGAACGGCAACCGTCGGGCGGCGCGGTTCCCGTCTTTCCGAGCCGCGTTGCTTTAGCCCGCGCGATCCGTTGCCCAGCTTTCCGAGCCGCGCGGCTTCAGCCCGCGCGATTCGTCGCGCAGGCTAAAGCCACGCGGCTCAGAGAACATCGACCATTCTGCGGTTCTGTTACCGACGCCGGATGCTCCAACGCCCTTCGATGTACACATGCCCGCAACTGGGTCCGTGGACGTGGCCGATGTCGATCTGGATCCACGTCCGACCGTCGTGCACGCAGCCGCAATGGTCGTCATGATGACTGTGCTCGACACGAACGACCCGCTGGGGAACGGGCCGGGGCGCCGGACGGTTCGAACGCACGACAACCCAGTGATTCCCGTTGAAGTCGTGCCCGCAGCCGGGACCGTGATGATGACGGGCCTCGATGACGATCCACTGGCCGTCGTCATAGCAGTGGTCGCAGCTCCGCGAGTGGATGTGTTCCACCACGACGGGCCTTCCAACAACCTGAGGGGGATCGTAATGGCGGCGCTCCGAGTAGCTGAAAGAGCAGCCGGCCAGCAGCAGTCCGCCCGAGAGGGCGATCAGCGCGCGCGCTGACTTCGAGGTAAGTCTCATGGTGATCTCCTTAGTGATTTCAATCCGCAAGGTCTGAGACTTCCACAATGACAGACATCGCCGCCCATCGCAAGATGGGGAGCGGCGCAAGCACCCAGCCTGCGCGGCGATGCGATCGCCGGCCTGCCGTTGCTTCGTCACATGAAAGCCCGTCAGCGGGCGAGTTCGCGCTTCTCCGGCGCCAGCTCGAAGATCGACTGCGTCTTGAGGATCGTCAGGTCGTCCGGGAAGGAGTGGAACGCGTACACATGGAACTCGTGGTCGCGGGATTCGTAGTCCACGTACGTAAACGGGGCCATGCCGTCGCTTTCGTACTCCTCGAAGTTGACCAGGATGCCCTTCCGCTGGGCGTGCCGCAGCAGGTCGGCATGGGTCGAGGGGAAGACCTGGGCCGCCAGCCGCTCAACCTGGCTGGACAGGATGTAGGTCAGCCCGCTCGGCAGCGTCTGCATATGATCGCGCTCGCCACGGAACCGGAAGCTCGTCGCCAGACCGGCCTTCGGGAGCAAGTCCGTGTGGGGGGAGACGAGCTCCGTGACGTAACCCTTTTCAAATTGGATGGTTACGAGATGAGCAAGTCCCAACGCCCAGATTTCGGCGGAGTAACGCCGCTGCTGAATGCGCGCGATCTTATGGATTTGGAACAGCTCCGGGTGGAGCGTCCGCTCGTACAGGTAGAAGTGCAGGTCATCGACACGAAGTTGTGTTTGTCCGCGTTCCACTAAGTCTCTCTCTCGCCAGTTTCAGGGTCGGCGGCTCCTTTCGCGCAGGCCCATTGGTCAATTATAGGTGACCTTTCCGCCAAAGCTATTGAATAACAGAAAAAGTGACACAAAAATTATCCGCCACACCAGATGACACACAGATCGGGGATGGAGGCGATCCGCATTGCATGGTCTGTATATTTAATGCTACTACACTTTAATACAGAGGGGTGGTTCGTTCCGTGCACCTTGCCGGCTCGTCGAGACCGTCGTCTGGGGAGATTGCGACCGGGGGACATGCCACTAGAATCGTCCCGGCATGAAATCGATCTTTCGAGTCACGGCAGCTTGGCTGGGAGTCGCGGTGTTCGCGGCCTCCGGACCGGGGTTCAGCGCCGCGCCGCCCTGCGATCCCGATGGATCGAAAGCCCCAGCCTCCCCCTTGGAGGCTGACCTTGGCGATGATTCATCCAACAAGCGCCCCGCCAAGGGCGAGGACGACGGCGGCTCGATGCCCGCGGATTCCGATCCCGCCTCGAATGACTCACCCGCCTCACCGGCGCCGGATTCGAACCGCTACCTGACGGTCTTTCACGGCAACAGCGCCGAGCGAACGCTTAAGCTCGGATCCAAGTTCCGGCAGACGGGGCTGACGGGGCGCATGCCCAGCGCTTCGCAGACGGTCAACGGCGATGCGCCGCAGCCGGTCCGCGTGGTTCCCGAAGGCCCGTTGGATCGCAGCGTCTCTCCCCGCATGGGTCCGATCCAGCGGCACGCACCCCCGCGCCGCTGACGCGCGAGTCTCAAGCGCCCGGTGCTTGAGGAGTCGCCAGCACGACCGAAGACTTGGAACCCAACCGTCCCCGGCGCGCCTGTCCCGGGGATCTCGCGATGATATTCTGAAGACCCGCAATCTCGCGGCCGCGCGGAAGGCGCCGCCCGCGACCTGTTTTCTGGAGGCATTCACATGACTGATCACAACCGGCCCGTGAAGTGGGGGCTGGTCATCCTTTCGCTGGTGGCCGGGCTGATGTTCTGCTGGCCGCCGAAGGACCGGCTGAAGCTGGGCATCGACCTGGCGGGCGGCACGAGCCTGCTTTACGAAATCGACACCACGGGCTTGCACGAGAGTGAAATCACCGGGCTGTCCACCCGCGTGATGGAGATCCTCAAGGACCGCGTGGACCCGAACGCGACGATGAACTTGGTGTGGCGCCCGGTGGGCAACACGCGCCTCGAGATTCAGATGCCCATGGCGGGCAAGGAATCCCGCGACCGCCGGCAGGCCAAGGAAACCGCATTCACCCAGATTCGCGAGCGCAACGTCCGGCGCTACGACATCGAGACGGCGCTGAGCGCGCCCGTGGAGCGGACCGACTCGGAGCTGGCCGCCCTGACGCGCGGCGTGGCCTCAAGGACGCCGCTGTTCGTGGAGCTGCGCAAGGCCGCGACGGCGCGTCTGGCGGCGCCGGAGGATCTGGCGGCGCGCGACGCGTACGAGAAGGCCATCGACAACGTTCTCTCGACGAACCTCGAGGAAGGCAAGGTGCGCGACGTTCTCGAGCTGACGTTCCGCAAGGACCAGGCGCGCGAGCGCGAGCTGGCGCGGCTCAAGCAGGAGCATGCGGGCTACGAAGACCTGATCGCCGCGGCGGCGATGGCGTACGACGAATGGGCGAAAAGCAAGAGCGATCTGGAGGATCCGTCGGACCTGAAGCGCCGCCTGAAAGGCGCCGGCGTGCTGGAGTTCCGCATCCTGGCGGACCGGGATCTGCAGTCGCCGAGCTTCACGACGTCGCAGGATCCTGCGCTGCGTCAGCGCATCGACGGCTACGTGGAATCGCTGAATAAGCGAGGACCGCGCGTGCGGACCGGCGACGTGTACCAGTGGGTGCCGGTCAAGGACATCGTGGACTTCGAGAACCTCGCCGGGCGCATGACGGAGGACCAGTTCGACGCCATCCGCGGGCGGGAGCAGCAGATATTCGAGAAGTACGCCGGGCAGTGGTACGTGCTGGTGCACAACGACGAGCGGTACGGGCTGACGCGGCGCGCGGAGCGCCCGTGGAAGCTCGAGCAGGCGTTCCCCAACATCGACTCCAGCACGGGGCAGAATGTCGTGTCGTTCCTGCTGGATCCGGTCGGCGGCGACTACTTCGCGGAACTGACCGGCTCGAACGTGGGTCGGCAGCTTTGCGTGGTGCTCGACGGGTTCTCCATGTCGCACGCCACGATCAACGAGCGCATCGGCCAGTCCGGTCAGATCAGCGGTCGCTTCACGCAGGAGAAGGTGAACGAGCTGACGCGCACGCTCGAAGCGGGCGCGCTGCCGGGGCGGCTCAAGGAGACGCCGATCAGCGAGAAAACGGTCGGTCCGACGCTGGGCCAGCACAACCTCGACATCGCCTTGAACGCCTCGAAGTACGGCTTCGTGGTGCTGCTGATCGTGGTGGTGATTTACTACGGTCTGACGGCGGGACTGATCGCCGACACGGCGCTGCTGCTGAACCTGATCCTGCTGCTGGCGTCGATGTCGTTCCTTCAGGCGACGTTCACGCTGCCGGGCATCGCGGGCGTGGCGCTGACGCTGGGCATGGCGATCGACGCCAACGTGCTCATCTTCGAGCGCATCCGCGAGGAGCGCGATCGCGGCGTGCCGCTGAAGAAAGCGATCGCCCTCGGCTATGAAAAGGCGTTTTCCAGCATCATCGACGGCAACGTTACGACGCTCATCACGTGCGTCGTGCTCGGCTGGGTCGGCAGCGAGGAGGTGAAGGGCTTCGCCATCACGCTGGGCATCGGTCTGGTCATCAGCTTGTACACCGCGCTGTTCGTGACGCGGCTGATCTTCGACACGCTCGTCTCGCAGGGGTGGATCAAGGACCTGTCGATGCGCCGGCTGCTCGCCAAGCCGAACATCGACTGGATGTCGAAGCGCAAGTCGTTCTTCACGTTCTCGCTGGTGACGACGCTGGCGGGGCTGGCGGCGTTCGTGATGATGAGCGTGAAAGGGCGCGAGGCGCTGTACGACATCGAGTTCCTCGGCGGCTCCAGCGTCCGGGCGCAGTTCCTGCCCACCGTCGAGGTGACCGACGAGGACGTGCGCCGCATGGTCAGCTCCTCCAACCCCAGCGAACCCTCGGCGGCGAACTGGCTCGAGAAGGCGGCGGACAACCTGGCCGACGCGACGTTGCATCCGGGGGAGGATGCCGGCACGTTCGTGATTGAGTCGGGCACGGACCAGCTCAATGGCGAGCAGATCCGTGCGTTGATGCAGGCGCAGACGGAACCGGTGTGCGAGCGCGCGACCGCCTCCGGGCAGGCGGCGATCTTCCGCGTCAAGGCGGGCGTCGAGATGACCCCGGACCAGTTCGCGGAGCTTCGCGGGCAGACGGTGCAGTACATTCGCACGCGCGCGGTCCCCAACATGCGTTCCGCCCGCGTGCAGCTTTCGACGGAGGTGAGCGCCGAGGGCGGCGCCACCAGCAAGCTCTATGAAATCGTGTCCGTGGACACGAACCTGCAGCTTGTGCAGACGGCGCTGCTGGCGGTGCTGGGCGACAAGCTCTCGGTGGACGAAGTGGTCAGCTACCGGCTGGTGCAGGACCCCAACCAGACGCAGGACAACTTCTTCATCATCCGCGAGGACGACCGCTACCTCAGCGACGTCATCGGCGGGGACTGGAGCTACGACGTGAACCGCTACAAGGGCGGCGTCGCCATCCAGATCGAGCAGCTTGATCCGCCGCTGACGCACGAGGAGTTCGACAAGCGCCTGCGCGAAGTGCAGATGCAGGCGGAGTACC
The DNA here is from genome assembly GCA_964526695.1 of uncultured Phycisphaeraceae bacterium. Classification (GTDB taxonomy): domain Bacteria; phylum Planctomycetota; class Phycisphaerae; order UBA1845; family UBA1845; genus JABWBH01. The sequence goes on along the minus strand of CAZGJA010000067.1, from coordinate 1,128 downwards.
AGAACTTCCAGGGACGCGAGCACATGCCGATCGGGCTTTCAGAGCCGATCGCCCGCGCCGACGGAAAGCAGGCGTACACGAAGTTCGTCGTGCTGGCCGTGGACGATGGGCTGCCCTATAGCGAGGACAACGCGGATTCGTGGAAAAACCTCGTGGCCGGGTCGGAGCTCAAGCTGGTGGAGACGGCGCTCGGCTCCTCGCGCACGTTCCCCAGCGTGATGCAGTTCGCGCCGCAGGTGGCGCAGGCGGCCACGCAAAACGCCATGGTGGCGATCGTGCTGGCGCTGGGCGCGATCCTGGTGTACGTGTGGGTGCGGTTTGACTCGTTCGAGTTCGGCGCGGCGTCGATTGTGGCGACGTTCCACGACGTGGCGTTCACGCTGGGCGCGCTGACGCTGGCGCACCTGCTGGCGGGCACCTTCATCGGGCGGGCGCTGGGCATCCTGCCGTTCAAGATCGACCTCGCCATGGTGGCGGCGCTGCTGACCATCATCGGCTACAGCCTCAACGACACGGTCGTGGTCTTTGACCGCATTCGCGAGAACCGCGGGCGGGGCACGATCAACGCGGGGATGATCAACAACGCGATCAACGAGACGCTGTCGCGCACGGTGCTGACCGGGGGCACGACGCTCATCATGATCGGCTTCCTGTACACGATGGCGGGCGAGGGCGTGCGCGGGTTCTGCTACGCGTTCCTGATCGGCGTGCTGATCGGCACGTACAGCTCGATCGCCGTGGCGTCGCCGCTGCTGTACCGGGCGGACAAGCTGTTCATCGTGTCCAAGTGCATCGTCGGCGCGGTGGCGAGCGGGATGGTGCTGGCGTACTTCGGCTCGGGGACGGGATCGTTCGTCGCGCTGGCTGTGGTTATCGCGGGGACGGGCTACTGGATCATCCGAGGCCGGCAGGCGGGAGGCTACCGAACCGCCGCGGCGTAGCTGGGCTTCGCCTTGATGGAGCAGGGATTTCCGGGCGGTCGAGCCTTCGCGCAAGGCTCGACTGCCGCGGAGGCCGCGCGCGTCGTCACGGCCGCACAGACGGGGGTAGTTCGTCGCTCCGCGATGGGTAGTTCGTCGCTCCGCGATGGGTAGTTCGTCGCTCCGCGATGGGTAGTTCGTCGCTCCG
>CAZGJA010000066.1:0-56109 GCA_964526695.1 uncultured Phycisphaeraceae bacterium | reverse complement strand
CAGCCCGGCGGAAAATAACGCTTCAACAGGTTCCATTCGTCCGCCGGTATCAAACCTTCCGTGGCTTCCATGCCCCAACCATACCACGATAATCCTCAACGCACCACAATTAAGTTAACGCTTATGGGGCTATGCCCGCCTTTCTTCGCCGTGGCCAACTCATACTTTGGAAGCCATTTGTCGTGCTTTCCCTGATTCGCGCCCTCTGGCTAATAGCCAATAGCTAAGAGCTAACAGCCATTCTCCCCCGCCACGGCTCGATCACGAAGCTGACGCCGCACATCTCCATCGGCCGGCCCAGCTCGACCCACTGACCCTGCGAGGCGTCCGCGCCGCTGGGCTGCACCCACAGCCGCCCGCCGCGATCGAGCAGCACCAGCGGCCTTTCCGCCAGGCGACAGCGAATATGCGCCGTCGAGCCGTTGCCGATCGTGGCGAAGTCCTTCAGCAGCACGACCGTCCGCACGTCGCTGGGCATCTTGGTCGTATCGCTGAGGTTCAGCACGGCGGTGAGGCTCTTGCGGCTCGGCGTGCGGAACTCGAACTTCGCCCGCTTGCCGAGCACGACGCGATCGCCGTCGCGCAGGAGCTGCTGGCGATACGCCCGTCCGCCGATCTCGATGTCCTTCGACGCGAAAATGAAATAGTCCTCATCCACGCGGGCGATCTCGGCGTGTCGCTCCGCAAGGTCGCCGAAGAGCGCGACATCCGCCGGCTGATCCGCGGCCGCTCGACCGATTCCACATCGCTCGCCGCGCACCACGAGGAAGCTGCCGCCGCCGTCCACGAGCATCAGCAGCCGCGAAGGCATGCCGTCGGACGACGACGCCGGCGACCCGAGCATCACCGTCTCGTCGAGCGACGACGAGGCGTCGTTCCTTGCGCGGAACGCCGCCATGCACGCCCCAGTCACCACGGGCGGCGCCGGCGATATCGGCTGCCACGTCGCCCACTGCCCTAGCGGACCGGCCTTCAGTTCAAGTTCGAGATCGTCCGCCTCCTTCAGTTGCTTCGAGACGCGATCCAGCCATTTTACATTGGGCATGGCCGCGGACAGCGCGACGACAGTTTTGCGCGCTTCGGAGCAGGCGTGCGCCTTGACCTGGTCGCAGGCGGTGCGAGCGAGGCGCAGGAAGTCCTCCAGCTCGCGCCTCCCGGGATCCTGCTGACCCAGCGTGCGCAGCGACTTCAGCTCCTCCGCGGCGCGGGCCAGACGACCCTCGTGGATCGCGCGGCGCGCCTGTTCCACGCCGGCCGTGATCAGCTCCGCCTCCACGGCCACAACCTGCGGATCATGGGCGTCGAGGCGTCGCGCCGCCTCAAGACGCTCCACCGCCGGGGCGAACTGGCCCTGCTTGAGCCGCTGCCGGGCCTGTTCCACCAGCACGGCCGCTTCGGCGTCGCGCTGCTCGATGACCTGTCCCAGCCGCCTCGCCTCGGGATCGTGCTCCGCGGCTCTTTCGATGGCCTGCCGCCCCGCCGCCAGCGAGCCGGCCTCCACGTGCCGCCGCGCCTCGTCGAGCGCGACCAACCGTGAGGCTTGATGAACGTGAACGGCCTGCGCGACGGTCTGGATGTTCTTGCGAAGCTCGGCGATCTCCTCGCGCCGCACACCCGCGGCATCGGCCTTGTCCAGGTCGCTGAGCGCGTCGGCGAAGCGGTCGGCCTTGAAGTGCTCACGGGCACGCTCGACGAAGCGATCCGTCAGTTGCTCCAGGACGGCCTTGCCCCGTGCTTGCGTGCGGATATCGGACGCGCAGGCGAGGCGGTATGCTTCATCCAGCTTGCCGGCCTTGAGCGAGGCTTCGGCGGCACGCAGGCGAACGAATAGTAAGCGACTGAACATGATCGGGTACTCTAAGGCCCGGCGATTCAAGAGTCCGAAAGCCCATGCGCGACGTAAAGACGTAACTCCACTGGGGATTTCGACCTGCGGGGACGATTATTCGGTAGGAGAGTCCGCGGTCGCAGACGAAGCCCGTCATTCCCGCGCAGGCGGGAATCCAGCAGTCTGTCGGTTCGTCCTGGACCCTCGCCTGTGCGGGGGTGACGATGCCAATACCGCATTTAGGAGGATGCCGCATCCTGCTCGGCGGTCTGGCGATGTTCCTCGCAACGTCTTATTGAGTAGAAGGTTGAGTGCAAAGTGAAAAACGCAGTGTCAACCGGCGGTCATCCAACAAACTACTTATTCGATTTTTGCTGTACATTCCACGACTTCTCCCGCGTCTCGGTTCGCCTCATTACCTTGGCGGCGCTCCTATCCCTCATCAGCGCGCTGGCCGGATGCCGCGCCAACCCGTTCAGCTTTTCCGTGGATGTCGTGACCTCGCGGCTTGCGCATCAGGAGCTGGCTGAGTGGGAGGGTCGGCTTGTGGGGATGCCGGTCGTTGATGCGGACAAACTGCTGGGCGGGCGGAACGACACGCTAGAGCCGCTCGACGCGGGCCCGCGCTGGATCATCTACAGCTCGCCGGGGAACAAGCGAGGCGAGTCCTACCTGCTGGCCCGCATCACCCCTGACAACCGCATCGGACAGATCGGCGTCTGGAAGCGGAACCGCGACGGCGTGTACGACATCTGGCGAGTCAAGCGGCTGCTGGAGGACTGCTTCACGCTGACGCAGGAGGAGTGCGAGCAGGAGGCCGGACTGCCGCCGGCGGCGCGGGATTTCGTCAGCGTCAACACCCACTTCCGCGCGGTCTTCTACGAGGATTCAAGCTTCGTGACGGGCGGGGGGCGGAAGTACGTCATCCTCTGCTTCGACGACGACGACCTGTGTTTCGAGGTCCGGACCGTGGGGGTTCTCGCGGAAGGTGGGGCGCCGGCGCCTGACGAAGCGGCGAGTGCGCCGTCTCCCGCCCCGACGGCTTCTCTGGTCGGGAATCCGCGTCGGTCCGCGTCTGAGATGGCCTCCTCGCCGCCGGCTGACCGTTGCGGATCGCCCGACTCCCGCCCGGTGACGGCGACGCGCTGAGTGCTCCGAAGACCTCTGCGCGGTGCCACAGCCGCACCCCGCTGAACCTGACGCAACGGTCCCTGGCTGGACGCCGCCTGACGGTCTCGGCAGACTCCCGACATTCCATCCGGTTGCACGATCCTCAGCCGGAGGGGGGGATTCCGTGAGCCAAGGTCCATCCGACGTCCGGCAGGTTCGACTCCGCATCGAGGGCATGTCCTGCGCGGGCTGCGTGTCCCGCGTCGAGGGCGCTTTGCGGGCGGTGCCCGGCGTATCCGAGGCGCGGGTCAACCTCGCAACCCATACCGCGACCTTGGAGGTGTCGGACGCCGCGCTCCCTCAAACCGCTCTGCTCGCTGCCGTGCGCCGCATCGGCTACGACGCTGAGCCGTTGAGAACGGAATCCGCCGCTCCTTCCGCAATCTCCCGCGACGAAGCGGAAGTGCGCCGCAGGCATCGGCAGGCGATGGTGCAGGCCATCGGGCTGTCGCTCCCGATCCTCGCGCTGGACGCGGTGGGGCATTCGCTCAGCTCGACGCATTCCGGCGCGCAGATATGGTGGCGCGTGCTGCAGGCTCTTCTGTGCGCACTGCTACTGGGTAGCTCGGCGGGCGCGCCGATCCTCGTCGGCGGCCTGCGCGCCATCGTCTATCGCACGCCGAACATGGACCTCCTCATCTCGCTGGGCGTCGGAGCGTCGTTCCTGGCGGGCGTCGTGAGTCTCTTCATCCCCGGCCTGCACGCGTTTCACTTTCACGCGGCCGCGATGATTCTCGCGCTGGTCAGCGTGGGGCGCTATCTTGAAGCCCGCGCTCGTCATGAAGCCTCCGACGCCGTCGGCGCGCTCGCCCGGCGCATGCCTCGGCAGGCTGTCCGCGTCACGGCGGCAGGGCTTGAACACGTGCCGGTGGAGCAACTGGCGGTCGGCGACCGCGTGCGGATCGCGCCGGACGCGGCCGTTCCCGTGGACGGAATCATCGAAAGCGGCGACGCGGCCGTGGACGAATCCGCCATCACGGGAGAACCCACGCCCCGACGCCGCGCCCCGGGCGACGCGGTTCGCGCCGGCTCATGGGTGCGCGAGGGTCTGCTCACCGTGCGCGCCACGCAGGTGGGCGCGGAGTCCACGCTGGGGCGCATCCTGCGGGCCATGGAGGATGCCCAGTCCGGCAAGACGGACATGCAACGCCTCGCCGATCGCGTCGCCGCCGTCTTCGTTCCGATTGTTCTCGTGCTGGCGCTCGCCGCGTTCGGGCTGTGGGCGGCGTCGCCCACGTGGCTGGCGGCGGTGGCGCGCGTCAGCGCCGCGGATCGCTGGGCGGACGCGATTCGCGCCGCGGTCGCCGTGCTGGTGATCGCCTGTCCCTGTGCGATGGGGCTGGCGACGCCGACGGCCGTGCTTGTGGCGACGGGGCGGGCGGCGATGCGCGGGATGCTCGTGCGCGACGCGGCGGCGCTGGAGCGCGCGGGACTGGTCACCGTAATCGGATTGGACAAGACCGGCACGCTGACCACCGGGCTGCCCGAAGTGCGCGAGGTTGTTGCACTGGCGCGCGACGGCGCGCCGTTCACCGCCGATGACGTCCTGCGATACGCGGCCTGCGTCGAGCAGCTTTCGCAGCACCCCTTCGCCCGCGCCATCGTGCGCCACGCGGCCTCAATGGAGAGCGCCAGGCCTGCCGACGCGGCTGGCGCGACCGCCACTCCCGGCGCGACCGTTGTTCGCGGCGCGGCGGATTCTTGGCGCGTGGAGCATTTCATTTCATACCCCGGACGCGGCGTGCGCGCCACGCTCGACGGCCGAGACGTCCTCGTCGGCAGCGCGTCGCTGGCGCGCGAGCACCACGTCGCCCTCGACGCCCTCCAGCCGGGCATCGAATCCGCCGCACAACGCGGGGATTCCATCGTCATCGTATCGGTGGACGGCCAATGCGCCGGCTGGCTCGCGTTAAGCGATCGTCCAAGGCCCAACGCGCCGCGCGTCGTCGCGGACCTGCTTCGCCTCGGCGTCAGACCGATCATGCTCACGGGCGATAACGCGGGTACCGCGCGCAGCGTGGCCGCGGAAGTCGGCATCCCCGAAGTCCACGCGGAGCTGATGCCCGAGGCCAAGCTGGACAGGGTGCGACAGCTTCAGCGCGCCGGCGAGGTCGTCGCCTTCGTGGGCGATGGCATCAACGACGGTCCGGCGCTTGCCGCGGCGCAGGTGGGCATCACGTTCGCCACGGGGACGGACGTGGCCATCGGCGCGGCGGACGTGACCATCCTCGCGGACGAGCTGGCGCGATTGCCGGAGATGATCCTGCTCGCCCGACGCGCACGGCGCATCATCAAGCAGAACCTCTTCTGGGCCTTCGCGTACAACTTCGCCGCGCTTCCGCTGGCGGCCACGGGTCACGTCCCTCCGGCCGTGGCCGCGGCGACCATGATGGGGTCGTCGCTGACGGTGGTGCTGAATTCGCTGCGACTCAAGCGGGGCACGACGCACGCGTGAATGCTGCCTCTTGTGGTTGGGTGGCATGGCTTCACGCGCAGCGGGTAGCCATGCTGCGCCGCGCCGTGGCCATCACATGCCGTACCGCACCGAGGCGATCACATGCTCACGCCGAGTACGGCGAGAGCATGCCACCCCCCGGCGAAGGTGGTTGGGGGGCTTGGCTCCTTGCGCGGCGGTTGGGTGGCATGGCTTCACGCTCAGCGGGTAGCCATGCCGCGCCGCGCCGGGCAATCACATGCTCACGCCGAGTACGGCGAGAGCATGCCACCCCCCCCGGCATGATCGACGGGCACGCGGCGCTATTGACCCACACTCGGCGCGGGCCGGTGCGCGATGTTGATGATATCCAGCAGCTCGCGCGGGTGATGAATGACGAAGTCCGCGCCGGCGGCCGCAAGCTGCGCTTCCTCACGAAAGCCCCATGTCACGCCGACGCATTTCATGCCCGCGCGATGCGCCGCCTCCACGTCGTTGCCCGAGTCTCCGACCAGCAGCACTTCGCCCGGCGATCGCCCAAGCTCACGACACAGCAGCAGCACCGCCGCCGGATCGGGCTTGCGCGGCAGGTCGTCCCGCTGCCCCAGCACGGCCGCGAACGTCCACCGCCCCAGCAGCCTGCTGACGATCGCGCGGGTGAACTCGTCAACTTTGTTGGACAGCACGGCGAGCTGAATACCGAGGCGAGCAAGCCCATCCAGAGTTTCCGCCCAGCCGTCGTAAATGCGCGTGCAATCGAGGAAGTGGGCGCTGTAATGCTCGCGAAAGCGATCGAGCATCCGAGCCTGCACCTGCGGCGCAGCGCCTCCCGAGGCGCGCTCGATCAAGATGGACCATCCGTCGCCCACCATGGCCCGAACCTGCTGCGTGGTCAGCGATGGAACCGCGAACGGCTGCATCGCATGGTTCACCGCCGCTGTCAGATCCTCCAGCGTGTCCGCCAGCGTGCCATCGAGGTCAAGGATGACGGCGCAGACGCCCGCTTGGCGGACGCGCGCGGCGGCATCGTTCCCTTCGAGTCGGCGCTGGTTGTTCGGTTCGGCCACCTGGGTTTCCTGAAAAGCAACGTTTCGAGACAGCAACGTTGGCGCGGCCCGACCATCACGTCAACCTGGTCCACGCGCCGGCGTGCACCCTCCGAGCCCGAACCCCTCCGCATCACACCGCTCCATCGCACATGTCTCCAGGCTCCCTGCTGCGATCTTCGCGGCTCCGTGCGAGAAGGGGGCTTCGACAGCCGCAGCCACGCGCCCGGCCCGAGCCGCTGCACGGCCGGTTCGCTTCAGCGTTGAGCCGTTGACGCAGCCCCCCTCCGCCCCTATGTTGTTGCCCTTCGGCAAAGGTGCGCGCATCGGGTTGGAGCAGCCAGAGCCTTACGCCACGCGCGGCCGGACTAAACTGATCGTGGAAAAACTATGTTACCAGTAAAAAAAGTCTCCAAGGCCAGGAAGAACCGTCGTCGTTCGCACCACGCGCACTCGGTGCCGTCGCTGGTGAGCTGCCCGAAGTGCGGCAAGGCGAAGCTCCCGCACATCGCCTGTGCGAGTTGCGGATACGTGAGCGCGAAGGTGCTGCTGGAGCCGGTCAAAGAGGAAAGCTAAATGTCCGTCCGCGTCGCAGTAGATGCGATGGGTGGGGACCATGCGCCCGAGACGATCGTGCACGGCGCCTGCCGGGCGCTGGACTGCGATCCGGACCTGCGGGTCGTCCTCGTGGGGCAGCGGGAGCGGATCGCGCCGCTGATCTTCGGCGACCGCAAGCATGAGGCCGGCGACCGGATCGAGATCGTGCACGCCGGCGAAGTCGTGGAAATGCACGAGGCGCCGGTCGAGGCGCTCCGCGGCAAGAAGGACTCCTCGCTGATGACGCTGGCCCGGCTCGGCGCCGCGGGTGAGGTCGATGCCGTCGTCAGCGCCGGCAACACGGGCGCCTTCGTGGCCGCCTGCCAGCTTAAGATGCGTCCGCTTTCCTGCGTGGACCGCCCCGGCGTGGCGGTCACGATCCCGGCCTTCCACGGTCCATTCGTCGTGTGCGACGTCGGCGCGAACATTCAGGCCAAGGCGCGCCACCTGTACGAATACGCCGTCATGGCCTCGCTCTACGCGGAGCAGGTGCTCAAGATCAAAGAGCCTCGCGTCGGCGTGCTCTCAGTCGGCGAAGAGAGCGAGAAAGGCACGCGGCTGGTCAAGCAGACGCACGAGCTGATCGAGGCCGACGGGCAGATCCGCTTCGTCGGCAATGTCGAGGGGCGCGATCTGTTCAACGACCGCTGCGACGTGGCCGTGTGCGACGGCTTCGTCGGCAACATTGTGCTCAAGCTGATCGAAGGCCTGGCGGAAGGGCTGTTCCGCACGCTCTCGAATGAAGTGCATGAAGAAGCCGAGGACGTTCGCTCGGGCATGGAGGCGGCGCTGACGCGCGTGTGGAAGCGGCACGATTACGGCGAATACGGCGGCGCGCCGCTGCTGGGCATTGACGGGGTCAGCATCGTCTGCCACGGTCGCAGCGACGAACGCGCGATCTGCAACGCCGTGCTGGCGGCGAAGCGTTTTGTCGCCCTGAAGTTCAACGAGTCCATCACCGCGCGACTGTCCGACGCGGTTCTGCAAGGTTGATTCATGAGTTCGATCCTGCCGACCATCCTGCGCGGGACGGGGAGCTACGTCCCCGAAGCAGTGCTCACCAACGCGTTCTTCGAGCGATACCTCGACACCAGCGACGAGTGGATCCTCACGCGCACCGGCGTGCGCGAGCGCCGCAGGATCGCCCCCGGCGAAAGCACCTCGACCATGGCGGCCCAGGCGGCCGAGCGAGCCTTGCTCGACGCCGGAATGGACCGCAAGGAACTCGATCTCATCGTGGTGTGCACGGCCACGCCGGATCAGCCGATTCCCGCGACCGCGTGCAACGTCCAGGCGCACCTGGGTCTTGCCGGGGTTCCGGCCTTCGACATCGGCGCCGCCTGCAGCGGCTTCATGTACGGCACGACCGTCGCGGCCAACATGGTGCAGGCCGGTCTGTATCGCAACATCCTCGTCATCGGCGCGGAGACGCTGACGCAGGTCACGGACTACGAGGACCGGACGACGTGCGTATTGTTCGGCGACGCGGCCGGCGCGGCGATTCTGTCGCGGAGCGAAGACCCGAGGCAGGGCCTGCTGTATGCGTCGCTCGGCGCGGACGGGACCAAGATCCAGGACATTTGGGCGCCCGCCGGCGGCTCGGCGCTGCCGGCTTCCGCCAACACCGTGGCCGAACGCCTCCATTATCTCCGCATGCGCGGACGCGAAGTGTACAAGTTCGCCGTCGTCAAGATGATGGACCTGATCGACGGGGCGTTGAAGGCGACGGGGCTGACGGCCGACCAGCTCAAGATGGTGATTCCGCACCAGTCGAACCTGCGGATCATTGAGTCCGTGCGCGAGAAGATGAACCTCCCGCTTGAGAAGATCGCCATCAACATCGACCGCTACGGCAACACGTCCGCGGCCTCGATCATCGTGGCGCTCGACGAGGCGCGCCAGCAGGGGCAGGTGCGGACGGGCGACCTCATCATGATGCTCGGCCTGGGCGCGGGCTTGACGTGGGGCGTGAGCATCTGGCGACTGTAGCGCCGCACCGCGCTCGGGGGGAAACGTCGAAACGCCGAAACGTCGAAACGCCAAAACGCCAAAATCAGAGCCGCGACCGTGAGGGAACGGTGGGTACAGCCGGAACGCTGAAGAACGACGCGCGATTCCCGAATCATGAACACCAAAGCCGCTGTATTTCCGGGGCAGGGCGCGCAGAGCGTGGGGATGGGGCTGGACCTTGTCGAGGTCAGTCCCGCCGCCAGGCTTGTGTATGAGCGCGCCAACGCCGTCGTCGGCTACGACCTGTCCAACCTCTGCTTCCACGGACCCGCCGAGAAGCTGGAGCAGACCGACATTCAGCAGCCCGCCATCTTCGTCACCAGCGTCGCATTCTTCGAGGCGTATCTGGAGCGCGGCGGGCGGCGTGACGAGTTCGGCTTTTTCGGTGGGCTGAGCCTCGGCGAGTACACGGCGCTGTACGCCGCGGGCGCGTTCGATTTCCAGACCGGTCTGCGGCTCGTGCGGCGGCGCGGCGAGTTGATGCAGCAGGCGGCCACGGCGTGCCGCGGGGGCATGGCTTCGCTGATCGGCGCGGAAGAGGCCGACGCTAGGACGATCTGCGATGCCGCGCGGGAAGGCGAAGTGCTCGCGCCCGCGAACCTCACCTGCCCCGGTCAAGTGGTCATCAGCGGACATCTCGCCGCAGTGCAGCGAGCGATCAAGGTCGCGGAATCGCGCGGCCATAAGGCCGTCCAGCTTGCCGTGGCGGGGGCGTTTCATTCCGCGTTGATGCAGCCGGCGGCGGACGGGCTGGCGGCGGCGCTGGCGGAATCGACCCTCGCGCCGCCGCGTTCGAGGGTGGTTCGCAACGTGGATGCCGCATACCATGCGACCGTCGCCGATGTGCGCGCCGGGCTGGCTGCCCAGTTGACCTCGCCGGTTCTGTGGCAGCGCGACGTCGAGCGAATGATCGCCGACGGCGCGGACACGTTCGTCGAGTTCGGACCGGGTCGCGTGCTGACGGGGCTGCTGCGCAAGATCAATCGCAACGTGAAGGGCGTCAACATCAGCTCGGCCGCGTCCCTTGCCGGGGCTTGAGGGAGTGCCTCGGAAACAGTGGAAACAGCCCGCACCGAGCCGCTCGCGTAAGGAAGCAGTGCTGGCCGCATCGGATCATGGAAGCACCGCTTCCTGACGGGCGCGGCTCTGAAAGGCGCCGCAAGGAGCACAATCATGAACGGACAAGTCGCCATCGTGACGGGCGCGAGTCGGGGCATCGGGCGGGGCGTGTGCCTGGCGCTCGCCCAGCGCGGCGCCACCGTGGTCGCGGCCGCGCGCAGCGAAGGTCCGTTGCAGGCACTGGCCGAGGAGGCTCGTCAGCGCGAGCTGCCGGGGCGCATCGAGCCTCGGACGCTCGACGTCACCCAGCGCGACACCATCCCGCCGTTCGTCGAAGCCGTCATGACGGCGCACGAGCGCATCGACATCCTCGTCAACAACGCCGGCATCACGCGCGACGGCCTGTTTCTCAACATGGACGACGATCAGTTCGACGACGTGCTGACGGCCAACCTTCGCTCCGTCTTCTGGCTGACGCGTGCCGCGTGCCGGCCGATGCTCCAGGCGCGTTACGGGCGTATCATCAACATCGCCAGCGTCTCGGGCGTGATGGGCAACGCGGGACAGGCAAACTACGCCGCGAGCAAGGCGGGGCTGATCGGCATGACCAAGTCCATCGCCAAGGAGCTGGGCAAGCGCAAGATCACGTGCAACGCCATCGCGCCGGGCTTCATCACCACGGACATGACCGAGGGTCTGCCCGAAAAGCTCAAGGAGGAGGCCAAGAAGTTGATTCCGTTGGGGCGGTTCGGCACGGTCGAGGACGTGGCGGAAACCGTCGCGTTCTTCGCCAGCCCGGCGTCGGGCTACATTACCGGACAGGTTCTGCTCGTGGACGGCGGGCTGAGGATGTGAGGCGCTGCCGGTGTGGAAACGGGTCGGGGCATTTGCCGCAGCGAGGGGTGATGAGCGGCGTTGCGACCGGCGGGGATGCGGGTTAGCATCCGACTTCCTCGGCGAGAGGGGCTGAGTCGAACCGGTCACTGGAAACAACGTCCCCTGCAACTTGGCAGGCGGGCGAAGATGGTCTTGGAGGATTCTGACGTGGCAACGCGCGAAGAGATATTGGCGAAGGTGGTCCAGATTGTCAGCGACCAGATGGGCGTGGACAAGGCGGAGATCACGGCGGAGACCTCCTTCGTCGATGACCTGAACGCCGACTCGCTGGACACCGTCGAGCTGGTCATGGAACTCGAGGACGAGTTCGACATGTCCATCCCTGATGAAGAAGCCGAGAAGATCAAGACCGTCGGAGACGCCGTCACCTACGTTGAAAAGCAACTGGCATCCAAGAAGTGATCTTCCGCAGAGATGAACCGCGACGGCTCGCCCGCGCACTTCCGGGCGGACCGGCATGATCTGCGCGCCGGCGCCGCCGATCCCGCAATCAAGAGACCTGGACACGCATGATCCGACGCAGAGTCGTCATCACGGGCATGGGAGCCGTCACCCCGCTGGGCATGGGCGTGGACCGCTTCTGGGACGCGCTCATCGAGGGGCGCAGCGGCGTGAAAACCGTCTCCCTTTTTTCCACCGAGGGCTTTGACGTCCACTTTGGCGGAGAATGCACGGATTTTGCACTCGGCGATTTCGTCGATCGCAAGGCCGTCAAGCGCCTGGACCGCTTCTCCCAGATGGCGCTGCAGGCCGCCCATGAAGCGTTGCACCAGTCCGGTCTCCTGGCCGCCGCCCACGACCCGCACCGCATCGGCGTGATTCTCGGGTCCGGCATTGGCGGACTGAAGGAGCTTGAAGACCAGCACAACCGCTTGATCGAAAAAGGTCCGGACAAGGTCTCGGCGTTCACCATCCCCAAGCTCATGATGAACGCCGCCGCGGGCAACATCTCGATGGAGTTCGGCCTCAAGGGCGTCAGCCAGGCCGTGGCGACCGCGTGCGCGTCCGCCGCCAGCGCCATGGGCGACGCCGTCTTCACCATTCGCGCGGGCGTCGCCGACGCCATCGTCACCGGCGGCACCGAAGCCGCGCTCACGCCGCTGGGTCTGTCCGCCTTCGCCGCGATGAAGGCGCTGAGCACGCGCAACGACGCGCCGGAAAAAGCCAGCCGTCCGTTCGACCGCGACCGCGACGGGTTCGTGCTCGCGGAAGGCGCGGGCATGTTGGTCTTCGAGGAGCTGGAATTCGCCCGCCGACGCGGGGCGCACATCCTCGGCGAGGTCGTCGGTTATGGCGCCACGTCCGACGCGGGGCACATCACCCAGCCGGCCGAGAACGGCGACGGCGCGGCCGCCGCCATGCGCAACTGCATAAGGGACGCGGGCATGAACCCCGAAGACCTCGATTACGTCAACGCCCACGGGACGAGCACGCCGCTCGGCGACGTCGCGGAGACCGTCGCGCTGAAATCCGTCTTCGGCTCCTATGCCCGCCAGATCGCCGTCAGCAGCACGAAGAGCGCCACGGGGCACCTCCTCGGCGCCAGCGGCGGCGTGGAGATGGTGGCCTGCGTGATGGCCATGAACAACAGCGTGGTCCCCCCGACGATCAACCTCGACCATCCCGGCGAGGGATGCGATCTCGACTACGTGCCCCATTTCGCGCGGGATTTGCCGATCCGCGCCGCCATCAACAACTCCTTCGGCTTCGGCGGGCACAACGCCTGCCTGATCGTCAAGCGCTATCCGTAGCCGCTTGAGGGCCGGCTTTTCCCTACCGATACACGCTTCGGCGGGTGTCCCGCGCGCCGGCGGTTTTTGCCGGCCGATCATGCACGAACGTTGACCGCGCGGCGGGGATCGGCCGTGCCGCGGCGGGTGGATCCGCCGGTCTGCTCCAGCTCATGAACCTGACGCAAGACGAAATCGACGCGCTGCTCCGCTCCTCCGACGTGAGCGGTCCGCCGGCGGACAAGCGACCTTCGGCTTCCGCCAAGGCCGGCGGCAGGTCGCGCATCACGGGGGACGGCTCGCGCTGGGCGTACATTCTCCAGCTCTCCGTGCCCCTCGTCGTGCGCGTCGCCCAGCGGCAGATGAAACTTCGCCAGATCCTGGAGATTTCCACCGGCTCCATCGTGGAGTTCGACACTCCCGCCGAATCCGAGCTGGACCTCCTCGTCAACAACAGCCCCGTCGCAAAGGGCATGGCGGTCAAGGTCGGCGAAAACTTCGGCATCCGGCTCACGCGCGTGCTGCCCCCGGACGCGCATACCGGGTAGGTCATGCGAGCGCGCCGGTTCACGTCCGCCCCAATACTCTGTACAGTCCAAGGGTTCGGGTCGCCCGATCCGAGGGGCCGTCGATCAGGCCGCGTGCCTGCGAGGGGGGAATCCGTGCCTTCAAGCGCCGTGTTCATGTCGAGCGAAGACCACGAACTGCTCATCCAGGCAGTGCGGGACTTCGCGCGCGGCGAGCTTCTCGAGGCGGACCGCCGGTGGGACGTGGATGAATCGTCCATGGCCGAGCTGCTCCCGCAAATCGCCCAGATGGGTCTGCTCAAGGTGATGATCCCCGAGTTGCAGGACGGCATGGGCTGCGACTGCCGAACGTACTCCACGCTGCTGCACGAGGCGGCTTACGCCTCGCCGTCCATGGCCGTCACGCTGTCCGTGCACACCATGGTCGCCAGCACGGTCAGCAAGATGGCCGAGGAGCCGCTGCGGTCCACATGGCTGCGGCAGTTCGGCGAGGCGGATCATCTCTGCGCGTTCGCCATCTCCGAAGCGGACGCGGGCAGCGACCCGTCGAGCATCCGCACGCGCGCCGTCGAAGCGCCGGGCGGCTTCCGCGTCAGCGGCGAGAAGATGTGGATTTCCAACGGCATGTCGGCGCGCTGGTTCCTCACGCTCGTCCGCCTCGATGACGGCACGCCCGACGGCGCGTTGTGCATGGTGATGATCGACGGGCAGTCGCCGGGGCTGGAACGCACGAAAATCCGCGGCAAGATGGGCATCCGCGGCAGCGAGACCGCCGTCATCTCGCTATCCGACGTCTTTGTGCCCAAAGAGCACCTTGTGGGCGACGTGGGCGAGGGCGGTCGCGTCAGCGCCATCACGCTCAACGAGGGGCGCGTGGGGATCGCTTCGCAGGCGAGCGGCATCGGCGAAGCCTGCCTCGACGCCATGGTGCACTACGCCCGCGAGCGTCGCCAGTTCGGGCAGCCGATCGGGCGGTTCCAGGCCGTCGCCAACATGATCGCCGACAGCGCCATGGAACTCGCCGCCGCGCGGGCGCTGATCTTCAGCGCGGCCGCCAAGATCGACCGAGAGGAAGCGGACCTCGCCTCGTCCTCCATGGCCAAGCTCTATGCCACCGAGGCCGTCAACCGCATCGCGTACCGCGCCGTGCAGGTTCACGGCGGGATGGGCTACGTCCGCGAGTGCCGCGTCGAGCAGCTCTACCGCGACGCCCGCGTCACGACGATTTACGAAGGCACCAGTGAAATCCAGCGCTACGTCATCGCCAAGCGCCTTCGCGGATAGGCCGGCGCACACCGGATTCGGGCGGCTATAATCCCGGCAGGCGTACCCTCTGGCCCTGCTTCACATGAGCCGCCGCCGACACACTACGGTCGTCCTTGCCTTCATCGCGTTCACCTCGTGCTTGCCTGCATTCTTCATGGCTTGCGCGGACCTCTGGAAGCAACTGAGCGCGGGAGGCTCGCGGGCCGTTTCCGTGGATGCCGTGGGCACGGTTGTCCTGCTGGGAGCGGTGACGTTGATCCTGAGCGCCGTGGTGTTCAACATCATTCATCGCGCATTCGTCGAATCATGGCGGCAGCGGCGCCGGATGCTGCACTTCTGCGAGTATTGCGGATACGACCTCTCGGGGAACATCTCCGGGGTCTGTCCGGAGTGCGGAACCCGGATCGAACCAGAGTGAGTCCTTCACGGTCCGCATGGACGAGGACTCTACCAGCCCCGATGCGCGGGCGCCTGAACGGATGCTCTGCGATCCACGATGCCCCTCGGTGATGCTCTGCGCTCTCTGCGGCTGTGCGCGAGCCGATCCCCGCTCTCGCCAGCCTCCGATCCAACGGTTAGCGTGCTCGCCATGATGCGCGATCCGCTCTCGCGTGAACCTGATGGCGCCGCAGCGCCCGCCGCCGGGGGCGACGACACGACGGAATTGCGCCGCGTCCTTGGGCCCATCGACGCGAGCTGCGTGGTGATCGGCGCGATCATCGGCGTGGGCATCTTCTTCACGCCCAGCCGCGTGGCCACACTCGCCGGGTCCGCGCCGATGGCGCTGCTGGCGTGGGGCGTGGGCGGCGTGATCGCGCTCGCGGGGGCGCTGACCTTCGCCGAGCTGGGCGCGCGGTTCCCGCATGCCGGCGGGCAGTACGAAATTCTTCGCGACGCATGGGGACCGCTGCCCGCGTTCCTGTTCGTGTTCTGCAACGCCACGGCCACGCAGGCGGGCGCCATCGCCATCATCGCGCTGCTCTGCACGCAGAATCTCTCCGTCGCGGTGCTGGGCGAGCTGCCGGGATCGGGCGCGTCGGTGGCCACGTCGGCGCTGCTGATCGTCCTGGTCACCGTCGCCAACGCCGTCGGCGTGCGGTGGGGCTCGGGAATCCAGAACCTCACCGTCGCGGCCAAGCTGCTGACGCTCCTGCTCATTGTGGTGCTCGCGCTGACATTTGCTTCTCCGGCCGGGTCCGCAGCCGCCGGCGCTGCGGGCGGCGCGCTCCCGTCGGGCGAGGCTCAGGCGCCCGGAGGCGCGGCGGGCGGAACGGGCGCCGGCGTGATCGTGCTGCTCTTTGCCGCCATCGTGCCTTCGTTCTTCGCCTACGGCGGCTGGCAGCACGCGTTGTGGATCGCCGGCGAGGTGCGCGATCCCCGGCGGACGCTGCCGCCGGCGATCGTCGGCGGCGTGATCGTCGTCGTCGCGGCCTACATGTTGGCCAACTGGGCGTATCTTCATCTGCTGGGATATGAAGGCGTGAGCCGAAGCGGCGCGCTGGCGGCGGACGCCGTGGCGCGCGTGTGGCCTGCGTATGGAAAGCGGCTCACCGCCGCCGCCGTGGCAATCTCGGCCTTCGGCGTGCTCAACGCGCAATTGCTCAGCGGTCCGCGGCTGATCTACCGCATGGCCTTGGACGGTCGGTTCTTTGCTCCGTTCGCTCGTGTCAGTGCCGGCGGACGCACGCCGCTGGCGGCGATTGTGCTCTTGGGCGCGCTTGGGCTGGCGCTGCTGCTGCTGGCGGCGGGATTTTCCGACAACGCCATTCAGGCAATCGACCGACTGACCACCGGCGCCGTGTTCATCGACGGGATCTTCTTTGTGCTGACCGGCGCGGCGCTGTTCGTGCTGCGAAGGCGGGGTGATTCGCAAGAGCAGACGCTGCGCGTGCGGCTGGGCTACCCGTTCGCTCCGGCGCTGTTCGTCCTCGGCGAAGTCGGCATCATCATCGGCGCTTACACGGAGGCATCCACACGCAGTGCGGCGAAGATCGGCATCGGCTGGATCATCGCGGCCGCCGCCCTGTATGGGCTGCTTTTCAGGAATCGCCGGGGTGACCGTGCAACTCATTGCCTCAAATGAGCCAGCGCTTCCGCCTCGGCGTATTGGCTCCGCACCGCGTTCGTGAGCGCCTCGGCGAGGGCCAACTGCGTGACGGCATTGCCCTTCAGCAGCCGCACGAAGCCGTCCATGCCCGGTCCATACTCAAGGGTGATCGACTGCGCCTCGCCATCCACTTCAACCGCAAAGGCCGGCATTCGCGTCAGCGCCGCACTGGCCTGCGGACAGGACTGCGGCCCGCCCTCCTTTATGATCGCACCCCATGCGCTTCGCAGTTCCACTCCGCAGTCGATGCACATGCACTTGATGATCTGCCGCAGCGCATTGAACTGCGGAGCGGTCCATTCCTCATGGTAGGTGAGGAACTCCTTCATCTCATAAGTGTTCAGGTCCGGGTCGGCCATGCGCCGGCGATTCTCATCGGTAAAGAAATCACGACGCACGGCCACCCGGCGCTGGGTGTATTTCTCCGGACCGCCCGGTTCGCCCGCGCGGAAAGTCCACAATTTCTGGCTGGCCTCGTCGAGCATGAAATCGACAAAACGCCGCGCCAGATCGCGTCGATAAGGCCGGTCGCCCGCAGGCTGCGACTCAATCCCCATCCGCAGGATGCTCACCGGGTCGGCATTGACGCTCGATCCACCGACTTCATGCTCCGCGTCATACGGGTTGACAAACACCATGCGCGGCTGCCCGTCGGCGTTGAGCGTGTATTGGCTCTGAAATCGACCATAGAAATCAACGCACATCCCCGCCGCCGCGTCGCCCTGCCCCACGTCGATCGGCACTTTGTTCGACCAGTCGGTGAAATACCGCGCATTGGCGCCGATCAGCAGAATGACCCGCAGCCCCTCCCGCCAGCCTTCGGCAAGCGCCGCTTTGACGTCGGATTCCCGCTCCCGCGCCGCGGTTTCATAATTCGACTCCACAATGCCGCGAGCCTTCAACGCGATCCACATCTGCTGTTGGATCATCATCTCGAAGCATTTCGTGATGGAGCTGCTCTTGGTGGGGTCGGCCGCGCCGACTCTTCTGAAATACAACGGGTCCGTCAGATCGGACCACTGCCGCGGCGGGTGCGGAATGCCCGCCTCGCGCAGCCGGTCCAGGTTGTAACAGATTCCAAATGAAGACAACGTCGGACCATACCAGCGGTCGAATGCCCGGTTCGGATTGCCCTTGGCATCGAGCCGGGCGGCGTAATAATCTTCGCCACGAAATCTCTGGGGAATGAACTCCAATTCGTCCTTTTCGTACGTCAGCAGTCCGACAAGCGCGGAGTTGCCCAAGAGGGCCTGCCTGTTGTGATCGAACGGGCCGCCGCCGAAGAACACGTCAATGCCGCAGTCCAGCGGCGTATGCTCGTCATCGAGATACGTCTGGCGAGCCTCCCATTGCTGCGGCGTGGCCTTGTCGCGCGCCAGCCGTGTGTCCTGCGCCGCGCGGCCGATGTCCTCGCTCCACGTTTTGCCAAGTGCTTGCGTCCAGTGGCGACGGAACGAGGCGAGCATCTGGGCATCCAGATAGCGGGATATCTCCGTGGTCCCGCCGATGCTGCGCCATTCAATGACCACCGGCTGCCCGAATCGCTCCAGGTGCCACCTGGCGAAGCCCCGCTCAAACTCATAGCGAATGGCCTCGCCGTGCGGGCTGACAATCACCAGTCGCCAGGCATCGGCATGCGATGCACCCGAGTCGGAGCGCAGCAAGAACGGCGCAACCAGCACGGCCGCGAATCCCAGAGTCAATGCAATAGTTGCAGGCCGCATTGCCGCATGTCCCGCGAAGGACGCCCCCTACTCTTCCTTCAAGATCACAACATCCATTGGATCCACATGCCACGTCACTGCGACGCTTTCCCCCTCGCCGGCCATGCGATGCGGATTCATCTCAAAGACCCGGGCCTCAATTGTGTCGCCGAGCATGAGTTTGTGTTGCGCGATTTCCCCGAGATAAACGGAATGCACGATTCGTCCGGGCCATCCCGACGTTGCGCCGCCTTCACCGTCCGTCTCCAGACGAATCGACTCCGGGCGGAGGCTCAAGGTCACCGCGTCCCCGTTTCGAATGTGAGGCGGAAAGGCGCGGCTTTGAATTCGACCGAACGACGCATCCACGACGGCCTGCTCCCCATCGATGCTGATGACCCTGCCCTCGACGAAATTGGTTTCGCCAATAAAGCCCGCGACGAACCGATCCACCGGTCGGCGATACACGTCGCGCGGCGCGCCCACCTGCCGCACGCGCCCGCGGTCCAGCACGGCCAGCCGGTCCGCGACGGAAAGCGCTTCCTTCTGATCGTGCGTGACGTAAATGGCGGTGATGCCCGCGCGCTTGCACAGGGCGCGAATCTGTTCGCGCATTTCAAGGCGCAGCTTCGCGTCGAGGTTCGACAGCGGCTCGTCGAGCAATAGGCAGTCCGGCTCGATCACCAGCGCCCGCGCCAGCGCCACCCGCTGCTGCTGCCCGCCGGAAAGCTGGTTCGGCTTCCGCTGGGCCAGATGCTCCATCTGCACCATGTGCAGAGCCGCCGACACGCGACGCTCCCGATCGCCGCGCGCCACCTTCCGCTCCTTCAGCCCGAACGCCACGTTTTGCGCCACGGTCATGTGGGGCCACAGGGCGTAATTCTGAAAAACCATGCCCGTGTTGCGGCGATGCACGGGCACGCGGGTCATATCGCGATCGTCGAACCGAATCGCCCCCGCGTCCACGTCGTAGAACCCGGCCACGCACCGCAGGAGCGTCGTTTTCCCGCACCCGCTGGGACCAAGGAGAAAGAACAGCTCGCCGGGCGCGACGGACAGATCGACGCGATCCACCACCGCCACGCCGCCGAACCGCTTGGTGAGCTGCTCGATGTGAACACGAATCACGGCGGGCGGAATGTACCGATGAGCCCCGCGGCAGGCAACGCATGACTGCTTACGCCGCGCGCCTGCGGCGGGTGGCACGGTTTGGGGGTGGCACGGTCTGGCGTACTCGCCAGGCCGTGGTCGATGCGGAACGGATGCACCTTCGCGCATTCCACGGGTCCGCTGCTGCGGCCCCGTGCCACCCGCTGACCCGTGTCACCCGCCGACGAGTATGAACGAAACGAAGGTGTCCGCTTCAAAAGGCCGTTGTGCTGCGCACTTTTCCTGCCCGCCGCCCTATCAGCCCGTGGTGGAAGTCCGCGGGTCTGGCTATTCACCCCCGACCCCATCGGGATTCCCGGCAAATGACCGGCTGGAAAGCCGGTCCCCCAAGCAGAAGTCCTTTTACCAAGGACTGCTATGCCTCTGCCTCGAACGTGTTCTTCGGGCGTTGCTCGACGATGTAAGTCTTGCGCCGCGAGGCGTACTCCTCCGGCGTCAGCTCGCCGATGCTGAAAGCCTCCGAGCACGCCGCGATTCTCTTGAGAAACGGGATGCACCAGCCGCAGCCCGTCCCCGCTCCGAGGCACTGGCTCATCTGGCTGGGGCGCGCAGGTCGCTCGCGCTGCGCAAACGACAGCAGCTTGCGCAGCGGCACATGGTAGCAATAACAGATCAGATCATCCGGCTGCATCCCCGGCCCCTGACGGATTATACTCCAATCTCCAGCCAACTCGCCGACCCACGCAACGCCCCTGCGGGCTTGGCTAAACCGCCCGGAGTCGTGCTGACGCCTATGGGAGGCGCGAGTCCACCGCATACGACGCGGGAAGAGCGAGAACTCGCCCGGGTGGCCTGGCTGCGACGGCCTGGCGAGTACGCCAGGACGTGCCGCCCTCCCCGTGCTACCCTCCCCGTGCTACCCTCCTGTGAAATCAGACTGCGGTCGGCCTGCGGCTGGTCTTGACTGGCCACGTGGTCCGATGGACTTTTAGGACGCGGAGGCGGTAGAATGTCTGTACCCAGGGGCGCCAAGGGGATTGACTGATCAAATCAGCAGAGGACGCTGTATGGGATCAGCGATCGGGGCGCAAGGAGTGAGGCCCGATGGTCACGGGTTTCTGCGCGTTTCCTTGCTTTCCGCCCGGTTTGGCGCGTGCTTTGCAATCCAAGTCTCCGTTCGTAGCAGACGTTTTCCTGCTCTGCTTTCTTGAATGAAGCGAGGCGGGAACCTTGAATCCCTTGCAATGGAGGAGTATCCCTCATGAGACGACTGTGGCTGGCGATGCTGGCGATCACGTTGACCGGTTGCGGGACCGGTGCGCTCGATTTCAACCAGGACGACCCCAAGGAGACGGGCCAGACGGGGCTTCGACGATTCGAGTCTGACACGGAATTGGTCGGCTACTTCCAGCGGGAGACGTCGCGGGAGTCGGCCGTTTTCGGTGATGTGTTCCTGGACGATGCAGCCGAAGGCGCCGGCGGAGGCGGGGCGGCGCCCGGCGCGGCCGAGGGTTCACCGGGGCGACCGTCCGCCGACGACGGCGGAGGGAACGGGGCGCAAGGCACTCCGCAGGACGGCGAGGATGCCGACGGGCTGAACTACTCCGACACCACGATCCAGGAAGACGGCGTTGATGAAGCCGACGTGGTCAAGACCGACGGGCAGTACCTGTACATCATCGACGGCGGATTGATGCGCATCGTCGATGTCCGCGCCGCCGACGCGATCACCGAGGCCGGCCGCGTGGAGCTGGAAGGCTACGGTCAGGATCTCTTTTTCGTCGGCGACAAGGTCGTGGCACTGACGCAGGTGTGGAACTGGTGGTACGGCGACATGGCGCTGATGATGGACGGGATGGG
This sequence comes from uncultured Phycisphaeraceae bacterium, assembly GCA_964526695.1. Classification (GTDB taxonomy): domain Bacteria; phylum Planctomycetota; class Phycisphaerae; order UBA1845; family UBA1845; genus JABWBH01. Next base: position 34,765 of record CAZGJA010000066.1, on the reverse strand, counting down.
CATGGGCGGCGCGTCGGGCGCCGGCATCGCCGAGGGCGAGCCAGGACCGATGGAAGGGCCCAGCGTGGCGCTGACGGTGATCGACGTGGCCGACCGCGCCGCGCCGAAGGTGCTGTCCACGACGCGGTTCGAGGGCAGCATCGTCTCCAGCCGCATGATCGGCGAGCGCGTCCACTTGGCCCTGGCGATCTACCCGGGTGACTTCGGCCTCGTGTTCCCGGTGGGCAGCTCGACGATGAAATCCATCTCGCTGCAGGCGAAGGACATTCTCCCCGACTACGAGTTTACCGACGCCGCGGGCGCGAAGGTGCACGGCGAGATGATGACCTGGGGCGACGTGTACCATCCGATCGACCCGGACGGCTACGGCATGGTCAGCGTGATCAGCCTCGACATCTCGAACGCCTCGCAGTTTCACGCGATCGGCGTGATGGCCAACCCGGGGCTGACCTACGCCTCGCTCGACGCGTTCTACCTGACGGACACGCAGTGGACCTTCTGGGGCGACGAGCGCGAGACGACCGACGTGTACAAGTTCAACTACACGGACACCGGCGTGTCGCTGGCGGCTGTCGGCGCGGTGCCGGGTCGCATCCTCAATCAGTACTCCATGAGCGAGTACGCGGGGAACTTCCGCGTGGCCACCACGACGGTGAACTGGACGGAGACCGCGGTGGAGTCCGGCAACCACGTGTATGTGCTCGGGCAGAACGCCGACAAGCTCGACATCGTCGGCAAGCTGGAGAACCTCGCGCCCGGCGAGAGCATTCAGGCCGCCCGCTTCCTCGGCAATCGCGGCTACCTCGTCACGTTCGAGCAGGTGGATCCGCTGTTCACGCTCGACCTGAGCAACCCGGTGGAGCCGAAGGTCGTGGGCGAGCTGAAGGTTCCGGGCTTCTCGACGTTCATGGTGCCGATGGATGAGAACCACCTGCTGACCGTGGGCAACTACATCGCGGACGGCGACCTGTGGTCCACCGGTGTGCAGCTTTCGATCTTTGACGTGACGGACTTCGCCGCGCCGGCGCTGAAGCACCAGACGGTGATCGGGGACGGCGCCTGGTCCGAAGCGCAGTGGAACCCCAAGGCGCTGACGTACTTCGCGGAAGCGGGTTACGTCGCGTTGCCGGTGACGGTGCCGGATGTCACTTTCTTCGATGACAACTTCGTGATCGACGACGGGACGGGCGCGGAGGGCGGCGACGACGGCACGGTGGACGAACCGCCGATGTGGGAGCCGCCGATTTACCGCGATCGCTTCCAGGGGCTGGTCGTGTACACGGTCGGCACCGACGCCGGGTTCTCCGAGGTGATGCGGCTGGACACGCGGCTGGATGACGAAGGTTGGACGTGGTGGCCGGCGTTCACGCGCGGCGTGTTCATTGACAACCGCGTGCTGGCGGTCACCAACCTGGGCATCATCAGCGGCGACGTGACCGCGCCGCAGGCGGCCGGCGCGAGCCTGCAATTCGAGCAGCCGGACTGGATCGGCTGGGGCGAGGGCATCTCGCCGATGATCCGTTAAGCAAGCCGGAAGGCTTTCACCGGCGATCGTGCGGCTTGTCGGCCGCGACGCCGGATGCGATAAACGCGGGGAGGATCGCCGTGGGGGCGGTCCTTCCCGCGGCTTTTTTTGGAGGGCGGGCGCCGCCGCCCGCCATGTGCAACTTGAGCAGGTCGCCTACAAGTCGCGATGCCCGTCGCCGCCGACGTCTCACGCCCGCCGTCGGCTCGCTGCTCGTCGGCGCGGCGACGACGGCGCTGGTCCTCGCCGCGTACTCGCTCGGCTGGCTGCAACGCATCGACCACCTGGGCTACGACACGTTCTTCCGCACGCTTGGCAGCATTGAGGCCGATCCGCGCATCTTGATGGTGGACATCGACGACTCGACGCTGAGGCGGGTCGGACGCTGGCCGTGGGATCGGCGCAAGCTCGCGGGGCTGATCGACGTGCTCAGCGACTTAGGCGCCACGCACATTGTGCTGGACTTGACGTTTACCTCGCCTCAGCAAGTCCGGACTGAGTTGACTCCCGGCTTGCGATCCGCCGCCCGCGCCTCCGAGCCGCGCGCGCCCACGCAAGCCGAATCACTTGGACTGCTCATCCATGATGATGAAGAACTTGCAGCGGCCATGGCGCGGGCCGGCAACGTCTATCTCGGAGTGGACTTCGAGTTTCACTTCCCGACGGCCCAGCACGTTGACGCGGAGCCGAGGGATCCCAACCCTTATCCGTCGCGCAACCCCCGAATCATGTCCGCATGTATGTATCTCGAATGCGATTTTCGCCTCACCGAGGCTGAAGTCCGCCAAAGGGTCTACTGGCCGGATGATGCCCCCTTCCCTTTCGCGGAGGTGAAAGCCTGGGCGGCGCGGGAGATCTGTCGGTTGTTCCGCGAAGCGCGCCCGGATGGAAATGTCGACGAATTGTCGCAGCGAGTGCTGCCGGAGCTGGCGCCCAACGCCTCCTCCCCCGACGTGGAGGATCTGAGACTGGCGTTTGAAGCCGTAAGCGTTGAAGGTCGAATCCAAATCCCGCGTGGAGTGGAAAGCCCGCAACTTACGGGGCACGTCATGTCCGGAACGATACATCGACCCCCCATGGGCATGCTGGCGCGTGCGGCGAAGGGCGCTGGCTCCGTGGCCGTCCAAACCTCTGTGAGCGATCCGACGGTGAGATCCCTCCCGCTTGCGACGACCGTAGCGACCGGGGTCATTCCACATCTCTCATTTCTCGTCGCGGGAGACGTCACGCGGCTGACCACGAACGGTCTGAGCGTTCGAGGTTCATGGTTGACAACGGACCGTCACGCAGCTTCGCCTCGCGAGGCCGGCATACCCGGTGAGCGTCGGTTGGGAGACAACTTCCTGCCCGATCGCAGGTTCAACTTCCAGATTCCCATCGAGACTAGTGGCACCACGCTCATCCCCTGGGCCGCGCCGGCGCGTCCCGGACCCGTCGCGTGGGAGGCCACGTTCCGACACATGCCGGCGAGTCGGCTGATGCAACTCGTCGATCGCCTGGACGCGATTCGAGCGAACCAGCTCTGGCGCCAGCAGATGGTGTCGGAGGCCGTCCGCTGGGCCAGCCGTTCCACGCTCGACACGTGGGACTGGTACGCGAATCTCATCCAAGAGCGCAACGACGCTCTCAGCGCCGTCCGCTGCACCGTGCGTACTGAGGACCGTGACCAGCTTCTTTCCCGAGTTTCTAACATCAATGCCGAGGTGGCTGAAGTTGAGCAGCGTGCGCTTTTCCTGCTCGACGCTCTGCGAACCGCATGTGCCGAGGAAGTTCGAAGCGGGCGACCCCCCAAAGAATGGGGAGAAGTAGCTCTTTTTGAGCAGGCACTGGCACCTCAGTCCGTTCTCTACCAAGAACGAACGCAAGCGTCGCTTTGCGAGGAAGTGGAGAAACTCCGGAAGGAGCTGCGGGAAGAAATCGCAGACAGTGTTTGTCTTGTCGGTCTTGTCGCCACGTCGGTCGCCGATTTCGTGCCGACTCCGATCGATGAGCATTGTCCCGGCGTCGCAGTCCACGCTCACATGCTCAACGCGCTGCTGCGGGATCGCTTCGTCCACGCGATCAGTCAACGTCCGAATGTTATCGTACTTGCCCTCCTCGGACAGCTCGCCGCGATCGCCGCATCGCGGTGGCGCTTGCGACAGAGTTTGCTCTTTATCGCTATTGCCGGCGCTGTCATGGTTACAATCTGCGCCATTCTCTTCCTCCGCGACCTGACCGTGGTGAGTTGGGCGCCGGGCTTGTTCATGCTGGGCGCAGTGTGGGTCGCGGTGATCGCGTATCGCCAGACGACCGAGGAGCGGCAGCGCAGGCGGGTGACGAGAATGTTGGCGCAGTACACGTCGCCGGCGGTGGCGGCGGGGATTGCCGCGCACCTGGACGATCGCGGCTTCGCGCCGCAGCGGCGCATCATCACCTGCTTCTTCAGCGACCTGGGCGACTTCACCGCCGCGGCCGAGCGGCTCGATCCGGAGGACACGCGGCGCCTGCTTCAGCCGTATCTGGAGCACGTCAGCACCGCGCTGATCGCCGAGCAGGCGCTGGTCAACAAGTTCATCGGCGACGGCGTGTTCGCCTTCTTCAACGCGCCCCTGCTGCCGTGCACGGCGCAGGCGGCCCGTGCGTGCCGGGCGGCGCTGGCGTGTCTGCGCGCCACCGCCGCCTCAAACGCACCGAACAGCCCAAACCCGCCGCTGCCCGTTCGCATCGGCATCGCCACCGGCGAAGCGATCGTGGGCGACTTCGGCACCGACCGCAAACGGGACTACACCTCGATCGGCGACACGGTCAACGTGGCCTCGCGGCTTGAAGCCGCCAACAAGACGCTGGGAACGTCCATCCTCGTCAGCGAATCCGCACGGCAGGCGGCGGGCGACGGCTTTGCCTTCAGGCCCGTGGGACTGCTGCGCGTTGCCGGACGGGTGCAGGCGGTGAAGGCCTTTGAGTTGCTCGGCGGCGGATTGTCCCTGGACGCGTCCCCTGCGTCGAGTGGCGGCATGGAAACGGCATTGGAGCACTTCTCAAGCCGTCGATGGCCGCAGGCGCGTGCGACGTTCGAAGAATTGCTCAGCGTCAACGCGAACGACGGCGCGGCACGGTTCTATCTGCGGGCGATCGAGAGGTTCAAGGCCGTCCCGCCGCCTGATGATTGGCAGGGCGAGGTCGAGACCGGCGGGAAGTAGCCCACGCGCCGCCACGGCGTGGCGAGTACGCCAGACCGTGCCACCCGAATTCGAGGCTGGAATGCGACTTCCCTGGGTCAATCCGGGCACCACCGCTTCCTGACGGCGCGGCTCTGCCAAGCCTGCGATGCGGCATCCGGGGGCACTGCCGCGGCGCGCAATCCCGCTCGATCACAACTCCGAAGGCCCGTAGTACGCCTCCACGCGCAGTCCGGTTTCCCCGCCGACGCGCGCGGCGATGTGGTCCACTTCCGCCGGTGACAGAGGCGTGACACTCGGCTCCGCGGGGCGGCGCGCCACGGTGTACACCTGCACGCGGTCGATCCGCCCACCCGCGTGAATGATCTCCGCCAGCCGCGCCACGTACGCCGTGATCTCCGCCTCGTCCGGGCCCGCGCCGTCCACACGCATGAAGAGCGACTGAATCACCACGGGGCGGCGTCGCGCGGCCGCGGCGATCTCGCCAACGACGTGGTCCAAGGGCACGTTGGGCCGGTTGATGCGCTGGTAGTAGCCCTGCGTCCCCGCATCGAGTTTGGCCCAGATTTCTCCTCCGGCTTCGTCCATCACGGCAAGCCCCGCCGCCACCGCCGGGCGCGAGAGGTACGCGGCGTCCGTGATGAGCACGAGCTTCACGTCGGGCAGCTTCAGCTCGCGCTTCAGCTCCGCCGCGACGCGCACGGCCTCGGCGAACAGCTTGCACGTCGTCGGCTCGCCGTCGCCGGAAAAGGCGATGTCCCGAAGTCTTCGGAGCGGATCCGGCAGGTCCACGAACTCCGGCTCCAGGAAGAGGCTCCCGCAAGCGACGCACTCCAGCATGGCGCGTAGCTCGCCTCGCAGCACGTCGAGGTCCACGTCGCGCACGCGCGGCGGCGTGGTGCGATCGACCTGGCAGTAGATGCAGTCGAAGTTGCAGGCCTTGTCGGGATTGAGATTGACGCCGACGCTGACGCCGCCGCTGCGCCGGGAGACGACGGGATACACGTAGAGGTTGTGCCGCCAGTCGCGCGGGTGGCGGGTGAACTGTCGAAGCGCGGCGTGTCCGTCGAGCGGTGTAGTCATTCAGAAGCCTGCCGGAGCGTTGAATGATACGCCCGGCGCAGCATCGTGGCGAATCCCCGGTCGCAGGGAAATCCGCGGTAGATGGCAGGGACCGGTTTGACGAGACGGGGATACGGCGGATAGAAACCAGAGGGTCTGGCCGGGGGGCGCCGCGCTGCGCACGAGGCGTGCCGGCTTGGCGTTCCATGAGGGCGTAGCTCAGTCGGTAGAGCACCTGCCTTTTAAGCCGGTGGTCGTGGGTTCGAGTCCCACCGCCCTCAGTGCGTTTTGATGCGGGAATCCGCTGTTTTTCGCGTGTTTTCCGCCGCTTCCGACCCATGCCTCCCAGTCGTCATCCCTGCAAGGAGGACGGTCGGCGCGGCACATGGCCCAGCCGCAAGCGCGATGGCGGCCGCAGGTCGCCGCCGATTGCAACGTCATTGACTTTGCCACACCGAGCAGCCACCTGACCACGCCAAGCGGCGTCCTGACCACGCCAGGCGGCGTCCTGACCACGCCAGGCGGCGACCTGCCACGACCGGCCGGCGGCAGGCCATCGCTTCCGCCAGCGTGTTGGGAATGCCGTCTCGATCGCCGTCCGCGGCGACGCGGCAGGCCAGCACGACGCCATCGGCCTGGCGATAAGCCTCGCGCACCTCCTCGCGAACCAACATGCCCCGCAAAGCCACGACGTCTCCCAGGCCCGCCTGCGCGATGTGCGCCTCCAGCTCGCCGCGCAGCGGACTTTCACCGATGATCTGAAGCTGGAAACGACGCCCCCTCGCTTTCAGCAAAGAGGCCGCATCGAGCAGCACGTCGAACCCTTTCTTGGAAACCAGCCGCCCGACGGAGACGAGAAGGGGCGTGTCATGAGCGTCGGCGCGGGCATCCGGAACGGCATCGAAGTACCGCGTGTCCACGCCGTGATAGAACAGCTCGATCGCCGGCGGATGGACTTGATCCTCGGCGCGGCCGATTTCTCCGAGGAAGTTCACGTTGCCGCGCGTGCAGGTGAGCGTGTATCGCGCGGAGCGGAGTTTCTTTCGCAGGGACTCCGGACGCGCGAGATGAATGTCCTTGGCGTGCGCGCCCATGCTCCACGGCGCCCCGCAGAGGCGCGCGGCGATGCGCCCGACGCTCGCCGGCGTGTGCGCCCAGGCGGCGTGCAGATGCGCCACGCGGTCGAGCGCCATGCGATCGGCCAGCACGACCGCGCGGAAGAGCCGCCTGACGGAGTCGGCGCCGGGCGGCAGGAGCGAACGCGCCAGCAAGCCCAGCGCGGTGGCGGGTCGGCGCTTGACGCAGCGGGCGAAGGCGCGAAGGAAGTCGCCGATCAGGCTCCACCGCGGCTGCGGGACGACCCAGACCTCCGGCAGCAGCGCCTCGGCCTGGGGGTGCATTCGCGCATCGCGCGTTGGAGGCAGGAGCGAGTAGAGGCGCAGCGGCACGCCCGCGCGACGCAGCGCCAGCACCTCGCTGAGGATGAACGTCTCGGTGATGCGCGGAAACATCTTGGCGAGGTATCCGATGCAACCGCCGGCGTGCGTCATCCAGAAGGGCGCGCCACCGCAATCCTCGACGAGCGGGGCCGCCCCGGTGGGATCTTGACACTCACAAGCACGAAGCGCCACGTGCCCCGAGTTAGCCGCGGGCGGGATCAGGGCTGACACTTGTTGCACGGCGCAAATCCCCGCGAAAACGCCTCTTCCCGACGGGAGAACTCGATCTTCCTTTCGGGGTTGATTCGCGACGCGACCTCGCAGGCCGGGCGGTGGAAATCGCCGTACTTAGGGTCCGCCGGGTACTTCGACTCCTTGGCGCGAGCGAGCACGCCTTTCCATATCCCGCGCTTCTTCTTCATCGCCTCGTGCTGCGCGGACAGCAACCCATCCGCGAAGCGCTGGGTTTCCTCCGTCAGCCGGACAAAGGCCAGCCCCTCCCGCACGAGCGTCTCGTTGACGAAGCGGTCTTCATCGAAGGCGTAGGCGAGCAGCCGCCCCTCGTCATCCTCGCGCGCGGTGCGTTCGAAGCGCAGGCGGATCTCTTTTCCCACGGTCAAGGCTTCGACGCGCGTCTTGGCCTCGGCATGTCCCGGTTCATTCTCATACGGCGCGCGGATCCCCAGCAGCAGGATCTTGGGACCGTTGTCCGTCTTGAGGTAATGCCCGTTGACGGCGCGCTCAACGTCCACGTACGTCGGCAGTCCCTCGTCCTCCGAAGCGGCGCGCCCCGACAGCGCCCACATCCCCGCGGCCGCCATCACGAGCAGCGTCGCCCCGCCCCCGATCCACCATCGCTTGATTGTTTCTTGATTCACGATTTCATCTCGCTTGATCCAGCGCCTCCCAGATGTCCTCCATGATCGGGTTGTCAAACTCGCTGAAGGGTTTGGACAGATCGTTGTCCGTCAGCAGCCCGTGGTCCTGATACCACTGCGCGTGCCCGTCGCTGTACCCCACGTTGACGCCGGTCTTGTGGCCTGTCTTGATCACGTCGGGAAGGTGCAAAATGTCCGACAGGATCGCGATCGTGCCCTTAAGCTGCGACAACGACTTTCCGCTCAGACCGTAACGGCGACCGTACCCCGCGCGAGTTTCGATCCTGTCCTTGACCGGCCAGGGGTTCTCCGGGGTGGCCTGCGAATGGAAGGGATCCTGCTGAACCGGGCAGTAGAAGTCTTCGATGATCTTGTGGGTTCCCTCGGGGCGGGCGAGCGGTCCGAAGTTTTCGCGGAAATCCTCGCCGTCCCAGATCATGTAGTTGTACGGGTACGTGCCGTCGTTCGCCTGGTTGTTCAGCTCCGGGAACGTGCCTTCGTCGTCCACGTACACGAGCAGCGCCAGACCGATCGAACGCACCTGCGTGGCGCAGCGGACGACCTTCGCCTGGGTGCGGGCGCGCCCCAGCGCGGGCACCAGCAGCGCGATGAGCACCGCCATGATCGAAATAACCACCAGCAATTCGAGCTGCGTGAATGCGCGGAATCGGCGTTTCATGGGTCATCCTCCTTTCGGTCGATGCACACCGCGCCCGCGGACCCGGGTCGCGGAGCGGTTGAGAATCCTGCGCGCCAGTGCCCACAAGAGCGGCGTGGCGCGGCGCGTCGCCGTCCGCAGCGCGTGGACCGCTCCCACGCGGATCAGCGAGGTGGCCGAGTAGAAATCCAGCTCCGCCGGGTCCGAGGCGCCGCCGCACGCGCGGTAGGCCTCGCCGATCCGCGGCTGCTCATTCCACAGGGACGAGGTCGATCGTCCGCGGCGGGCGCCTTCGAGGCAGGCATGGGCGAAGAGATTGCCGAGGTCCAGGCAGGGGGATCCGACCGCCAGCGTGTCAAGATCGAACAGCGTCCATCCACCGGGCGTCGGCACGACCTGATGCGGATGGAAGTCGCGGTGGATCGTGCAGCGCGGGCCGGATTCGAGCGACTCCGCCCGGCGCGCGGCGCGATCCACGAGCGGATTCATTGCTTTCGCCGCGCGCGGCGCGATTTCGTGCAGCGCCCCCAGCCATCGACGAAGCACGTTGATTTCGTCCTGCGCGCCAAACGGCGTCAGCTCCGGCAGATGGAGGCGGTGCAGCTCCCGCAACGCGGGCAGCAAATCGCAGATGCGCGGCGGGCGATCAGGCGATCGAACGATCCCCCGCAGCGACGCGTTGGCTCCGTCCGCTGGGCGAAACAGCGTCATGTGCAGGGCCGGCACGACGCCGATCGCCTCGGCAACCGTCAGACAGGAGGCGCCCTCGCGCAACTGCTTCCTGACCCGCTCGTACAAACGCCATTGACTTTGCGCGCGTTCGTCACGCCAGGTCTTGCCCACCGCGAGCGTTCGATCGTCGACGCCGTAAGCCAGCGTCGCCCGCCGACCGGCGCGATATCCCAACACGCGACAGCCCGCCTTTTCCGCCCGGGTCCGCCTGCGGCCGTTCAGCAGCCCTTCACCCTGCAGCCGACGGACCATCCCATCGGCGTCGAGGCAGTCAGTAAGCTGAGGGAGCCGCGCATCCGCGTCGAGCGAATACACCATCACGCGCGGTCGCTTTACGCGCAGCGCCAGCCCCCTCAGCCCGGAGGATGTCCACTGGGGCGGGGTCCGCGGTGGCGCGACCGAGCGGGACAGCTTCGAACCGGTGATCCCGAAGACGCTCAACCGTCCGCTGCCCGGCGCCACAACCGACCACTCCCATGAGAACCCGCCGTCGCGGAGCGGAAAGCAGCGGTCGGCGCGCGCTCCGCGCAGCGGCACGCGCAGTTGAGGCTCCGCTTTGAGCACGCGTCGAAGCAGGTGCGTGATGCGCTGCGGCTCCACAAGTCCGGCCGCGCTGTCCGCCCTGCGATCAACCTGCGCGGCGGTGCTCATGCCGTCACCTCCGTCACGGCCGCGCCGAGTTGTTGCAGGTGCGACTCAGCTTCACGCACGCAGTTCACCGCAAGCTGGTCCCAGCCGGGTCGCAGATGCCGAACCATGGCCGCGCCGAGCTTCACCGCCGCCATCGCCGCGTAAACATGAAAGCGGCGGGGATCGACCGGACGTCCCGTCGCGGCCACCCACTGGCAGCAAAACGCCTCCGACAGCCCCAGCAGGTGGTGGTTCGACATCCCCAGCCCCGCGATCACCGACCCCACCCGCAGCCACCGGTCCTCCCCCGTCGCCCGCCACTGGAAGATCACCCGCAGCAGCGCCGCAAAGAGCATCGCGTGCAGCGTGTACACCTCGGTGATCACGCTCTGGGACCAGAACACAAGGCCGAAGGCGCTGACGAGGGAGTGCGGCAAGGCATGAGTCCTCGCCCCGGCGCGGCGGCGAAGAGGTTATCCGCAGATGACGCAGATTGCGCAGAGGATGCGTTGAACGGCTGGAGCGTAGCCGGTATAATGCGAGTCCGCCGACGGCACGCGTCGTAAGCGGGGGGGCCTTACGCGTTCGCGCGTTTGCCGCTGCGATCTGCCGTCGGCCTTTTTCATGCGCGGCGAGTTACGCCAGCTTCTTGGCAATCTCCTCGTCGAGAATCTCGCGGACGGTCAGGGCGACGATGGCTTTGCCGCTTTTGCGGAAGAAGGCGTCGATTTCGCGGAGGGCGTCGCTTGAAAAATCGAAGGCGACGAAGAAGCCCTTGGTGCGGTCCTCGCGGGTCATGACCGCTTCGAACGAGTCGATGTCCGGGCGGCCGACCTTGTCCTTCTGCTTGACCTGAATCGGATACCACTGATCCATGAAGTCCAGTTCGCCGGACGCCGCGCCGCGCTTCTTCGGGGCGGCGGAGACGGGGAAGATGCGGCCGTCGATGCCCATGTCGCCGACCTGCGCCTTGTTGGGGATGCCGCCGATGGCGATGACCGCCCAGTTCTCGAACTCGAACGGCGGCATGGCGCGCAACTGCTCGATGCTTCGCGGCAGGTCGCGGACGATGAAGCCGTTCCCGCTGCGCCAGAGGTTTTCGTCCTCGCGCAGCTTGCACACGTCGCGCAGGCGCTTGGCCATGACGCGGCAGGCGGTGGGCGAGATGTCGATGCCGATCCACTGGCGGTTGAGATTCTGCGCAGCAACGAGCGCCGTACCGCAGCCGCAGAAGCCATCCAAGATGATGTCGTCGGGCTTGCTGCTGGCTTGAATGATCCGTTCGAGCAAGGCAAGCGGCTTTTGAGTCGGGTAGCCGAGTCGCTCGGCGGCGTTGGCTGAGATCGGAGCGATGTCGGTCCAGACCGTTCCCATGGCCATGCCGCCGAGTTCGTCCGCGTACCACTTGAGGCGCGGCGTGCCTTCCCCATCCTTCGGCCAATAGACGAGGCCCGCCGAGTCCAGCGCATCCAGTCTGTCTTGTACGGTATTGCCTTTGAGTTTGTATCGCTCCATGACGTCGCCGGGAATAGCCCAATGTCTTCCGACGGCGGTTGGGTCAATGCCGCGCCACGGCTTTCCGCTCTCGCCCTTTCGGGTGCCTGATCCCGTGAGGGTAATGGGCTGGAAGCGGCGGTTGTTTTCATCGCGCTGCGTGAAGTGTTTCAGGAGATAACGTGGTTCGTGCGGAACCGTGGGGAAGGTCCACGCGTAGTCCTTTGAACCTGTGTACATGAAAATGCTGTCGTGGATAGGCGCCCAGCGCTTGGCCGACCCATGTGCATGCGTGCGCTTCCAGACGATTTCGCTTTGGAAGTTGTTCTCTCCGAAAATCTGGTCGAGCATCACCTTGACGTAATGGCACGCGTGCCAGTCGCAGTGGTAATACATCGTGCCTGTCTTCTTGAGCACTTTTGAGAGGGCGACGCAGCGCGGGCGCATGTAGTCGATGTAGGCGGCGGTGCTGGCGTGGCGGTCTTCGAAGGCGCGCTTCTCCTTGGTCTCGCCCCAGAAGACTTCGTAGTTGCGGTTCGAGTTGAACGGCGGGTCGATGTAGATCAGGTCCACGCAGGCGTCGGGGAGCTTGCGAAGCTGATCGAGACAATCGCCGCAGTAGATGATCCGCGTGTCGAGCAGCGCCGACGGGCGGCTCGCCCGCCTTGGGGGCTGGCTGGCCGCGGCGCGTTTTTCGGGGGTCTTGGGTTTCTTGGCCATGACGTGCGGACGTTACCGCCGTGCGGCGCGGCCTTCAAGCCGTGTTCGGCGGATGTTCTCGACGGGGGCGCGGCGCTCCACGCGGGGGAACGGATCGTCCGCTGGGGTCAGGGGGTGGTCCGCTGGGGTCAGCGGGTCGGTCGCTGAGGTCAGTGCGCCGTCCGCTGAGGTCAGCGGATCGTCCGCTGAAGGGTGATAACAAGCCTTCCAGCGGGAGGATCGGCCTTGGGGCGCTGCGGGGACGCCTTTTTTTGGACGTTGGATCGTGGACAGGATGAACAAGATTAACAGGATGCCGCTGCTGACGGCCTCTGGCCCTTCCGTCCGACCGATCTTGTGAATCTTGTGAATCCTGTCCGCCTCTCCCGCATCCGGCCCCCCTCTCCGGCCTGCGTCGGGGTCGGCGAGGCCGGTTTGGGGGCTTTGCGAAAAAAAGCTGTCCACCCCGTCCGGTGTCGGGTACAATGCCGCGCCAAATGGAGCCGCGGCGCGAACCCTCGGACGGTCCGTCGTGCGTCGCGGCAAGCCTCGAACGTCCCTTCCAACACAGGAGAGCCAGCGATGCCGGTTGATTACATCCCCGGTCCGGACGGCGATTTCGATGCGTGGGTCGTCAACTTTGTCACCTATGCCAATGCCAACCTCGCGGCCCTCGGGCTGGTCGCGGGGGACATGACGCCGGTCACCACGGCCAAGACCACGTGGGACACGTCGTTCCCCGCGCACGTGACCGCGTCGGCGGCGGCGGTGGCGGCGCGGAATGCCAAGGACACGGCGCGGGGCAGTCTCGAAGGGGCGATCCGCCCGCTGGTGAAGCGCTTGCAGGCCGGTTCCGCCGTGGACGACGCGGAGCGCGCGGCGCTGGGCATCACCGTGCCCGACCGCACGCCCTCGCCCGTGCCCGTGCCCACCACGCGACCGGTGGTCAAGGTGGACACGTCGCAGCGTTTGCAGCACACCATCAGCTTCGCGGATGAGACCACGCCGACCAGCACGCGCAAACCGGCGGGGGTCAGCGCCGCGGAAATCTGGATCAAGATCGACGGCCCGCCGCCGCTCGACGCCACGCAGCTTTCGTTTCTGGCCACCGACACGCGCACGCCGTATCTGGCGACCTTCGACGGCGCGGACGGGGGGAAGCCCGCGCACTACATGCTCCGCTGGATCAACACCAAGGGCCAACCCGGCCCGTGGAGCGAAACGGCCACCGCGACGGTTGGGGCGTAGACGTGGCTGCTCTGTTCACCTAGAGAGCATCGACTAAGTGTATGCCTCAGAACTAACAGGAGAGTTGCTATGAAACGGCATCGAGCAGCGCTATTGATGGGACTCGTTTTCGTGATGGCTGGATGCGGGGCCGTGCAATCGGGCAGCGAGTTCTCCAGCTCAGCGCGGGAAAAATGTCGCGAAGCCGGCTATTCAGATGACCAAATCGACACGCTGTTTGTTCTTACCGAGGGAGACAGGGAGGCTGGTTTTTCTAGAAGTGAGGAGTTGGGCGGCGGTATTACCGGTTGTCAACAGGGCTGTTCCGGTGATTCCGACTGTTTCGATGACTGCGTCACGTGTGCCACGGCTATCACCGATGAGGTTTATGACCGTTAGGCTTCGGTTGTGGCCGCAAGCCCGCGCACTACATGCTGCGCTGGATCAGCACCAAGGGCCAACCCGGCCCGTAGAGCGAAACGGCCACGGCGACGGTGGGGGCGTAGCATGTGGCACCGGTTTCCAACCGGTGAATGGCCGCCGGTTCACAGGCTGGAAGCCTGTGCCACACACGGCCGCCCGTGGGACGCGACGACGTCGCAGAGACAATCCCAGCGAGCCCACCCGCAGAGAGTACGCCATGGCCAACCAACAGCATGTCAAGATCGTCAAGCGCGGCCCCAATGCCATCGCCGCTTGGAGACTCGAGCATCCCAACGCTGTGCTCGACCTGAGCAGCGCCAATCTATGCGGGGCCAAACTGGGCGGGGCCCCCCTGAGCGGGGCCAACCTGAGCGAGGCCGACCTGAGCGCGGCCGACCTGAGCGCGGCCAACCTGCACGGGGCCCACCTGAGCGGGGCCGACCTGCGCTTGGCCGACCTGAGCGGGGCCGACCTGAGCGACGCCGACCTGAGCGAGGCCAACTTGAGCGAGGCCACCCTGGACGAGACCAACCTGCGCGAGGCCGACCTGAGCGGGGCCGATCTGGGAAAGGCTCTGATGGCATTGACGGTGCTAGCGCGCGTGAACTTATCCACGGCCAAGGGGCTGGAGAGCGTCCAGCACTTCGTTGCGAACACGATCGGCGTGGACACGCTGTTCCGTTCCCAAGGCCAGATTCCACCGGCCTTCCTGCGCGGCTGCGGCGTGCCGGACGTGCTCATCGAGCATCTGCCCAGCCTGATCGGGGCCATGCAGCCGATCCAGTTCTATTCCTGTTTCATCAGCTACAGCAGCTTGGACGACGAGTTCGCCCGGCGTTTGCACGGGCGGCTGGAGCAGGAGAAGCTCCGCGTCTGGTTCGCCCCGGACGACATGCGCGGCGGTCGCAAGAGCGGCAGCCAGATCGACGAGGCCATCCGCCTGCACGACCGTCTGCTGCTGGTGCTCTCCCCGCATAGCATCGGGAGCGAGTGGGTCCGCCGGGAGATCAAACGCGCCCGGCAGAAGGAACGGCAGTCGAAAAAGGAGGTCCTTTTCCCCATCCGCCTGATGCCGTTTGCGAAGCTACGCAAATGGGAATGCCTTGACTCCGACACGGGCGAGGACCTGGCCGAGAAAGTACGGGAGTACCACATCCCCGACCTGTCCCAATGGAAGGACCACGATGCCTTCGAGCGCGGCTTCGCTGAGCTTATGCACGACCTGCAGCGTGACGCGTAAAAGCACGAACCCGTTATGCCATCTTATCTCCCCGCATCCGATGCCGACTTCGACGCCTGGCGGACGAACTTCCTGGCGTACGCCAACAGTCACCGGCCGCAGCTCGGGCTGACGCTGGGCGACCTGATCGGCGTCAACACGCTGGCCTCCATCTGGGACCCCCTGTACGCGGCGCACGTCGCCGCCAAAAACGCGGCGCAGGCGGCCACGGCCAGCAAGGACGCGGCGCGGGCGGGGCTGGAAGCGGCGATCCGGGCGCTGGTGCAGCGCCTGCAGGCCAGCCCCGAGGTGGACGACGCGGAGCGCGCCGCGCTGCGCATCACCTTCCCCGACCGCGCGTCTTTCCCCTCGTCGTGCCCCCGCTGCGGGAGCGCGTTGAGAACCTCGACGCCCTCATCTCCCATTTCATCGCGCGCGGCGTGCGGCGCCTCGGTCGCCGGCCGGTGACCGTCTCCGCCGCGGCGGTCGAGCGGCTCAAGGCTCACGCCTGGCCCGGCAATGTCCGCGAACTCTCCCACCTCATCGAGAACCTCCTCCTGGTTTCGCCCAGCGACGAAATCCTCCCGGAGCACCTCCCTCTCGCAGCGGCGGTCCCGGAAGGCGGCGTGGAGATTCGGCTGGGCAACCGCGACCTGATCGACGTGGACTTCGCGCGCCAGACGCTCTCGCTGGAAGACGTCGAGGAGCGGATCATCCAGGCGGCGCTCGCCTGTACGCGCCACAACGTCAGTCGCGCCGCCCGGGTTCTCGGCGTCACCCGCGACTTCCTCCGATCCCGCGTGCGGCGCATCGAGCAGCGCGGACAACCCTCTTCGGACTGAACAGATGCGCACGGCGCAGCGACCCGCCGGAGCACGGCTTCGCCCTACGCGAAGCCGCGCATCAGCCAAAGGCCGGCCTCGCCGGCAAGGGAGTGCAGTCCGGCTCGGCGACGCTACTTCTTCTTCGCCTGGATGCGGTTGAGCTTGGCGTCCACGATGTCGATCATCTGCTCGAATTCGCCTTCGACGAGGTGCTCGACCATTTGCTCGGCCGTCATCTTGGCGACGATGCGGAAGGTGGCGATGCCCTTGTCGAGCTGCGGACCGTTGACCGTCTCCACACCGGGAATCGCCGCGAGCTTCTTCTTGAGCTTGATGGCGTCGCCCATGCTGATGCCCTCGATCTCGATGCGCACCTCGCCGCCCGCCGTGATCTGCGTACACCACTGCTGCATCACCGTGGCGTAGATCTTCTCGATCAGATCGACGCCGGAGTTCTCCAACGCCTTCTTTCCGGCCTGCGGCGAGTGGGTGAAGATGCCGCGCGCGCCGCCGCGCCAGTTGGGGATGGACTCGCTGGCGAGCAGCTTGCCCGTGTCGGTGTAGTACATCTTCGCCACCGCGTCGCCGTTGTACATGGCGACTTCCTGCCCCGCGAGATTGGCGACGCCGGCGGCGTTCGCGTTCGCGTGACCGGTGATGAAGATCTGCGTGCTGAAGCTCTTGGCGATGCCCTGGAGCTTGGCGATGTTGTCCTCCGCCAGCGCGTCGGCGCTTTCCTTCTCGGCGATGGCTTTAAGCTGCGCGCCGTTGTACACGTCGAACCCGGCTTTGAGGAGCCGCTCCTCGAGCTTGGATTCGAGGATGCTGCTGTCCTGCACCTGGTTGTCGATCGTTTCCTTGATGAAGATGGCGATGCCGGGCCGGCCGATCTGATCGAGGAGGTTCTGCACCTCGCCCCAGCTCGTGGCGATGGCGCTGCGGCTGACTTTCGCCCATATCTTGCAGATGAACGTGCCGCCGGCGCCTTCCGCCTCCTGCAGCACCTTGTGCTCAGTGATGAAGCCCTCCGCGCGGGCGAAGATCGAATCGCGGATGAGCACGAAGTTCTCCGCCTGGCTGTGCGAGCTGATCTCGACCTTGCCGCCCTCCTCCATGGCCTTGCGCATGGCGTCCTTCTTGGCGGCGTCCTTGGAGATGCCCTCGCCGGTGACGGTGACCTCGGCGAACTCCTGCGCGAACGTCGGTGCGGCGTAGGCGACCGCGAAGAGACCAACGAGGCCCAGAATGAGGGTAGACTTGCGTGTGTTCATGGTGTTTGGTGTCCCGTGTTCAGTGGTTTTCGTAACCCGTGTGAGGTTGCTTTCGCACCCCGTGTGAAGTTGCTTTCGCACCCTGTGTGAGGTTGCTTTCGTATCCCGTTTGAGGTTGCTTTCGGTTCCCGTTTGAGGTTGCCGTTAAACACTCCTTACTTTATCGGCCGTTTGCCTTGGATCGTCAAACCCGCGCCCGGGTGGCATGCTCTCGCTGTACTCAGCGTGAACATGCAGTTCCCCCAGTGCCTCGGTCAGGTGGCCTGGCCGGGTGGCATGCTCTCGCGGTACTCAGCGTGAGCATGCAGTTCCCCCAGTGTGGCAGTCCCCCGATCATCCCCCGCAACCTCAGAATCGCCAGTGGCCGGGCCGGCAAGGAATCGAGTCCGCATCCGGAACCAACGGCGGCTCGGCCGTGCCGGCGAAGTGCGCCACGCTGGACCAGCGCCACAATTCCGGCCGCTCGACCAAGCCCGCGCGGACGGGGTTGGCGTGGATGTAGTCGATGGTGCCGTGGATCGTGCCGGGCTCGTGCAGATCGCGGTCGTAACCGCCGCCGCGTTGCCAGAACCGATATGCGGCATCCCCGTTGGGTTGCGCGTCGAGCATGTTCGGCAGGAATGCCGGCGCTTCCTGCTTCACACATGCCACCGCGCGGCGGGCCACCGGCAGCTTGATCGCGGCGAGCACGGCTTGAATGCGGAACGCGTCGGTTCGAGGCCAGAGGATGAGGTGCACGTGGTTGGGCATGAAGACGTATGCCCAGAGGTCGAGCGCGTGCCGCGCACGAGCGAGCTTGATCGCGTCAGCCAACCACTGACAGGAGCGCTCGCGAATGAGAAACGGTTGCCGGCGGAAACACGAAAAGGTCAGCGCGTGAGCAGCCCGGGGGTCATCGGAGCTGCGGCGCAGTTTGCGGAAGCGGGTGATCGGAAGACGCATACGGTTATCCTGGCGAAGCGGGGAACGCTCCCCTCACAAGAAAGCTCGCGATGGCTGCTTTACCTTCGTTACATGCTCACGCACCTGACGACATGCTCACGCTGAGTACAGCGAGAGCATGCCACCCTTCGTCCACCCTTTGTCCACGCTTTGTCACATGCTCACGCTGAGTACAGCGAGAGCATGGCACCCCCTCACAAGAAAGTTCGCGATGGCAGCTTTTCCTTCGTTACAAGCTCACGCGCCTGACAGCATGCTCACGCACTTGGCCACATGCTCACGCTGAGTACAGCGAGAGCATGCCACCCATCGGCGAGTCAACCGCCCAGCGACCTCAGGTACTCCATCAGCAACCGCACGCCGAAGCCCGTCGCCCCCTTCGGGCAGTACGCGGTGTCCTTGTCGCTGCTGCCGGTGGCCGCGATGTCGAGGTGCGCCCACGGCACGCCCTTGTCCACGAACTGCTTGAGGAAGATGCCGCCGATGATCGCGTGCGCGGCGCGGTCGGCGGAGTTCTTGAAATCGCTGTCGTCGCCGGTGATGAGGTCGAAGTACTCGTCGTCCAGCGGCAGTTTCCAAAGACGTTCGTGCGTGGTCTCGCCGACTTTCATGAGACCGTCGAGCAGCGGCTCGTGGTTGCCCATCAGGCCCGCGCGCAGATTGCCCAGCGCGACCAGCACGCCGCCCGTCAGCGTGGCGAGGTCGATCATGCACCGGGGTTGGTACTCCCGTTGCGCGTACGTCAGCGCGTCGGCCAGCACGAGCCGGCCTTCCGCGTCCGCGCTGATGATTTCCACCGTCTTTCCAGACATCGTGGTGATGATGTCGTTAGGGCGGTACGCGCCGCCGGAGATCATGTTCTCGGCTGCGGCGATGACGCCGACGACGGGCGTGGGCAGCCTCATTCGCGCCACCGCCTGCATGACGCCCAGCACGGCCATTCCGCCGCACTTGTCGTATTTCATGCCCACCATGCCGTTGCGGTCCTTGATCGAGTAGCCGCCGGTGTCGAAGGTGACGGCCTTGCCGATCAGGAGCACGGGCTTCTCCGCGCCGCGCGCTTTGCCGCGGGCACGAGCGGGAGATTTGCCGCGTGCTGCAACGCCGCCCGCCGCGGACGTGCCGCCTGCGCCGCGATGCTCAAGAACGATCAGTCGCGGGGGCGCGTCGCTGCCCTGCCCGACGGCGAGGATGGCGCCCGCCTTCATCCTCGCGAGGTCCTTCTCGTCGAAAACGCGGCAGCGCAGCCCACAGGATCGCGCCACGCCCTCGGCGCGCTCGGCGAGACTGACGGGGTTGATGACGTTGGGCGGCTCGTGGGCGATGTCGCGCGCGAGGTTCACGCCTTCACAGACGTGCAGCACGCGATCGAGGAGCCGCTTCTCCCGCGACCCCGCGCCGTCCACCAGCCAGTCGATGGACACGATCGTGCGGTTGTTTGCCGCCGACTTGCGGCGATCGAAGCGGAAGGCGCCGAGGTGCAGACCCTCCAGGAACGCGGCCACGCGAGACTCGTCCTCGGCGACCGGTCCTTCAGCAAGGTCCACGCCCGCCCGCGCGACCTCGTGTTTGGCAAGCCACTTGGCGAGCAAGCCACCGGCGCAGCGAAACGTGTCGGTGCGGAGTTTCTCCTTCGCGCCGAGGCACACCACCAGTCGCGGCGACTTGCCGTCCAGACCCGAGACCGCGTGGACTTCGCCGAGGTCTTTCAGCGCCACCTTGCCCCCGGCGACAGGCCCCGCGCATGCTGCCGAGACGACGGGGCCGTCCTTCGACGCTTTCCTGGGTCGTATGCGAATGTCCAAGTTTGCGATCCTCCTTCCGCGGCCCGACTATCCAGGAAGAGCGGAACTCCGCGTGGAATCCGCATAAGCTCCGCCTGGCGCGCTAAAACCGGCAAGTGTCGGGCGGTGCCGGAGCCATAATAAACGACCTCCCGCAGGCCTTAAAGCGGCGGCACATGCGGGCTGCGCCCTGCGGTTGGAATACGCGGAATCAGGTTTTCGGGCGAGGCAGTGGTCACGGGCAGATTCGGCGCGAAGAATCAGCAGCAACTGCCCATGAGGCGGTGGAGCGGGAGGTTGTTGTGAAGAAGCTCGTGCCCATCGTGAGGAAGGCTGTGCCCATGCTGGTGTGCCTGGCGGGGGTCGGGCTTGCGAGCCTGCTGCCGGGGTGCCAGAGTTCACCCGCGTTCCCGTTTCGCTCGACGGCGACGCCCAGTCAACATCTGATCTTCAACGCCGAGGGAACAAGCCGCGGGCCGCTGTTCGTCGGCCGGCAGCCCTGGCCCGCGTGGATCGAGCAACCCGTCGTCGGGGACTACGCCGAGTATGAAGTCCAGTTCCACGACGTATCGGGCCTGATTCAGAACAACCACAACTCGAACACGCTGGGGAACACCACCATCCGCAGCACGCACGAGCTTCGCACGGGACGCGGGCAAGCTCCCCGCTGACGCCGCGCACAGCGCTAACCGAGCCGCGCCCGTAAGGAAGCGCTTGCTTGTGCTTGTCGGGCGGAACCGCTTCCTGGCGGGCGCGGCTCGGAAAGGCGCTCCTTCCACTGCACACTGCTACATTGAACATGCCGTCGCGCGAGGGTAGTCTTCCGCGCGATGCACGACGGGGACGATGCGCGGACGGGCGGCAGCGATGGGGACTGCGGCGAATCAGGCCGGCTGGCGGTCATCGCGGGGGCGGGGCACTTCCCGTTCATGGTGGTGGAAGGCGCGCGGCGCGCGGGGCGGCATGTCACGGTTCTGGCACTGCGGAACCTGGCGGACCCCTCGCTGCGCGGCGCGGCGGACGCGTTTCATTGGACGGGGATTGCGCGGCTGGGCGGGTGGATTCGCCTGATGCTCCGCAGCGGGGCGCGGCGCGTGGTGCTGGCGGGATTTGTCCGCAAGTCCGCGATGTACGGTCGCTGGCGGCTGCTGCGCAACCTGCCGGACTGGACCGCAATCCGGTTGTGGTTCTTCAAGCTGCGCGACAAGCGCAACGACGCGATCCTCTCCGCGGTGGCCGACGAGTTCGCGCGGCATGGAATCCTCATGGAAGACTGCGTCAAGTACACGCCCGAGCATCTCGCGCCGCCCGGCGTGCTGACGCGCCGGCAGCCCTCGCCTTCGCAGGTGCGCGACATCGAGTTCGGCTGGCCGCTGGTCAAGGAGCTGGGGCGGCTGGACATCGGGCAGTGCATCGCGGTCAAGGAGACGGAGGTGATCGCCGTCGAGGCCATCGAGGGCACGGACCGGATGATCCGTCGCGCGGGAGAGCTGTGTCCGCGCGGGAACTGGGCGCTGATCAAGACGGCCAAGCCCGCGCAGGACATGCGCTTCGACGTGCCCACCGTCGGACCGGACACGATCGACCACCTCAAGGCCGCCGGCGCGTCGATGCTGGTGATCGAAGCGGGCAAGACGCTCATGATCGACCGGCCGCGGATGATCGAGCGCGCCGACGCCGCCGGCATTGTCATCATCGCCCGCGCGGCAGGCTGACCCCCGCATCCGCTGGAAACCCGTCAACTGAGCCACCCTCTCGCTCCCCTGCGCAGCGCTCTGCATAATCGTTCGGGGGAGACGTGGCGCGCATTCGTGCCCCGGGAGGGGCATCCGACAATTGCCCAGCCATTCATGGCTGGGGGCATGCGCTTCGGAAAGCGCAGTCCCGGAGGGACGGCTGATTTGCAGCGCGGTAAGCACACTTCCCCTCCGAGATTCAGCCGTCCCTCCGGGACTTTTGGACCCAATCCGCGAACATCCCAGCACTGAAGGTGCTGGGCTATTTTCGGATGCCCCTCCGGGGCGCAACATGTCACGTCGGTTTCGCTGAATGATCGCAAGTTCATGTGATTCCAACGCCCGACGACCGCAGTTAGCTGAACACCTTGAACCCGCCCAGTCACGCGCGAACCGTTTCCTGCGCTGCGCTCGCGCCCAAACTGCAAGCCCCGCCCATGCCGCCGACATACTCCTCAAGGCGGGCCAGGAACAATCTCTCGAAAAGGAGGATGGACGTGAACAAGGGTAGCGGTGCGCGCCGAACAGGCGCGGGGAATCATCGAGCGGCGTGGACGGCGACGTGGACGGCGACAGTTCTGCTGGGGCTGGCGACGCCGTCGTGGGCGCAGATCCAGCAGGGCGACCTGACGATTCGATTCGAGGATGTGGCGACGGGGCTGGCGTCCCCGGTTTATCTGACGAACGCCGGCGACGGCTCGGGGCGGCTCTTCGTGGTCGATCAGGCCGGCACGATTCGCATTATCAAGGACGGCGAGCTTCTGGATCGGCCGTTTCTCGATCTGACGGGCGAGATACCCGTGCTCAACGCCAACTTCGACGAGCGCGGCGTGCTGGGCATGGCGTTTCACCCGGACTATCGCAACAACGGGCGCTTCTTCGTGCGCTACAGCCGCCCACGCACGTCCGGGCCGATCGGTCCGTGCATGGGCACCTCGCGCGGCTGCCATGAGGAAGTGCTCGCTGAGTTCCACGTGACCGGCGATCCGGACGTGGCCGATCCGAACGGGCGCCTGCTTTTCCGCATCGACAAGACGGAGTTCAATCACAACGCCGGCGCCGTGGCGTTCGGGCCGGACGGCTTTCTCTACTTCTCGCTGGGCGACGGGGGGGGGGCGAACGACGACCTGCACAACCCGGAGCTTTGGCACACCGCGCAGGGCAACGGGCAGAACATCGAGACGCCGCTGGGCGCCATGCTCCGCATCGACGTGAACTCCTCCAGCGTGCCCTACGGCATCCCCACGGACAACCCGTTCGTCGCCCGCGCGGGCATCAATGAGATCTACGCCTGGGGCTTCCGCAATCCGTTCCGCTTCTCGTTCGACGACGGCCCCGGCGGCGACGGCACGCTGTACCTCGGCGACGTGGGGCAGGACGTGTACGAAGAGCTGGACATCGTCGAGCGCGGCGCGAATTACGGCTGGGCGCGGCGCGAGGGCATGCACTGCTTCGACCCGTTCAACCCCAAGGGGCATCCGAAAGAATGCGACACGGACGGCCTGACCGACCCGATCGTCGAGTATTCGCAGTCCGACGGAGGGTTGTCCATCATTGCGGGCTTTGTTTATCGCGGTTCGCAGTGGCCCGGACTGTTCGGGCGGTTCATCTTCGGCGACTTCAGCATGGCGTTTCAGCAGCCGCTGGGGCGGTTGTATTACCTCGATGAGCCGGAGCCCGGGAAGTTCCAGATTCTCGAGTTCCGCATCACGTCGGGCAACGTGCCCTATGGCAAGTTCCTCAAGGGCTTCGGGCGCGACGAGGCGGGCGAAATCTACGTTCTCGGCACGACGACGCTGGGACCGACCGGGACGTCCGGCGTCGTGCAGCGGATCGCGTTTGTGCCGCCCTGCACCGGCAAGGAGCGCATCGAGAAGGCACGCTGCAAGGCCGGCGACGGCGGGAATCAGTTGACGGTTCGCCTCGTGGGCGGCGCTCCGGGCGACACCTTCACAGTCGTCGTGTCGGGCGGCGGCAAGGGCAACGGCGCCATCGACGCCAATGGCGAAGGGAAAGTGAAGTTCCGCGGTCTGCCGCCGGGCGACGGCACGGCCACCGTGACCTGGGGCTGCGGCGCTTCGCAGGAAGCATCGTACTCCTGCCCGTAGGACCGCAGGGCTACTCCTGCCTGCAGGACCGCAGGACGTTGGAGAGTTGCACCCAGGCGCGACGACGGCGCGCCACCAGAGGATGGGAGAGAGAAGCCCGGTCGAGACGTGGGGTCCGCCCCTCACGATCTTGGCCGGGCTTGTTTGTGCGTAGCGGATTCGAGTCGTGTGGCAACGGAGAAAGGCTCATTCGACGCGCGAGCGGACGCGAGTCAGAGCCGCGCCCGCAAGGAAGCGTATGAACGGGAAATCGCCCGCGGGTTCTCAAGGAGTGCCTTTCCGCGAGCGCGGCTCAAGCATCGCTTCCTGACGGGCGCGGCTCTGATAGCGCGGCTCTGCCGGGACGATCCGCGGCGAGATCGATCGCGCGATCGCGGCGCGGGTCGTCAGAACTTCTTGCGTCTGCGGGCGGGGGGGATGTCGAGCACCTGACGGTATTTCGCCACCGTGCGGCGGGAAATCTCAATGCCCTCTTTCTTGAGGATGTCCACGATCTGATCGTCGTTGAGCGGATCCTTGGGATCCTCGCCCTTGATGATCTCCGCCACGCGCGAGCGGACGCTGTCCCAGCTCGTCACTTCGCCGGTGTCCGTCTCAGTGCCGCCGGTGAAGAAATAACGCATCGGGTAAATGCCGCGCGGCGTCTGCACGTACTTGTCCGCGACGGTGCGGCTGATGGTCGAAGGGTCGCAACTGAGCTGCTCGGCCAGTTCGCTCATGCGCAGCGGGCGAAGCCCCTGCGGGCCGATCTCGAAGAACTCGTGCTGCCGCTCGGTGATGATGCGTGCGACTTCGAGCAGGCGCTGCCGGCGGAACTGCACCGCGTCGATCAGCGCGCCCGCTGCCTCGATCCCCTTGCGGGCGAACTCGCGGACGTCCTTCTCGATCGCGCGCGACTTGGCCATCTCCACGTACTGCGGCGAGACGCGCAGCCGCGGATCGTTGCCGCGCGCGAGACGAACCGTCAGGTCGCCGCCGGTGTCCGCGTATTCGACGATCACGTCCGGGCGGATCGCGGGTTCCGCGCGCTCGCCGACCTGCCGCCCCGGATGCGGATGCAGCTCCTTGCGGATCACGTCCAGCGCGGCGCTGATCTCCTCGACCGAGTAGCCCGTGCTCCGCGCGATGGCGGGCAGCAGGTTTCGGGCGGCCTCGTCGAGGTGCTGCTCCACGATGGCGCGTTCGATGCGATTGTCGCCGGGCAGACCGTCGATCTGGAGCAGCAGGCATTCGCGCAGATCGCGCGCCCCCACGCCCGGCGGATCGAGCAACTGAACCTCGATCAGCGCCTCCTCCATGATCTCCAGCGGCTGCGGCGGCTTGAGCTTCGCGGCCACCTCTTCCAGCGTCGCGCGCAGATACCCGTTGTCGTCAAGCTGATTGATGATCGCCGTGCCCGCCGTGCGGATCAGCGGGCTTAGGTCCAGCAGCGACCATTGCGCCAAAAGGTGCTCCTGAAGCGACTGCCCGCGGCTGGCGGTGTTGGCCATCGCGTCCATCTTGGCGTCGCGGTCGTCGCCGCCGCCGGCCGGCTTGCGGAAGTTGCGGCCGGGGTCGTCGAAGTCCATCTCGTACTCGCGCGCCAGCCGGTCCAGCCGCGTGAAGCTTTCCGAGAGGGCGTCGGATTGGCCGTCCGTGGAGGTCTTGAGCGGCTCGGCGATCGCGGACGCCGGCTCGGCAGTTTCCTCGGTTTCGAGGGCGCCGTTCTTCTCCAGCTCCTGCTCGACGAGGGCTTCAAGGTCGCTGACGCCGAGCTGGAGGATGTTCATGGACTGGATGAGCTGGGGCGTGAGCCGCTGCTCCATCCGCATGTGCTGACCGAGGATTTGTGAAAGCCCGCCGGACATCGTTTCTTGCCGCCTGCCGTTTGCCTTGCGCGGGGTTTCCGCCCGCTTCGCCGTCGTTTTCGAGTATAGCAGAAGGGCCGCGCCGGGTCGCATAGGGAGAATGGACCCAGAACGGGGCAGGGCAACCGAAACGCCGAAACGCCGAAACGCCGAAATCTCGAAACGCCGAAAGGTCGGAGAGGACAACCCTTGCGGGTGGCACGGATCCGCAGCAGCGGACCCGTGGGAATGGCGATGCGACTCGCGGCACTCGACCTGCGCCACGGTCTGGCGAGTACGCCAGACCGTGCCACCCTGATGCGAGGTCGGAATGTGCTTGCCTTGCGGGGCAGGATCGAACTTTGGGGCGGAGTGGCTACAGCCCGTTGAAGCAGTTCGAGAAGGGACGTCTCAGCCTGTCTGACCGGCTGGAAAGCCGGTCCCCCAAGGCAATATCCGATTCATCAACGAGCTGCGACGGCAAGACCGCTTCCCGCGTAAGATCATGAGCAGTGGCGGGACGAAGGGGTTGTGCAGACCGTGGGCGAGGCTCGTCAGGGAATGCGGCAACGCGCGGGAAAGGCGGCCAGTTGCTCGAACACGTTTGATTCGGGCTTTGGCCTTTTGCCTTGACGATCCTCGTGTCGAATAATTCCACTGACGAAGTCTGGACGATAGTGCTTTCATGGATGACCGCGCTGGACGAAAACTTCTCGTCGGCCTGAGCCTGCTGATCGCGCTGACCTGCCGGGACGTGCGGACCGCGGCCGCGCCGCCCACCGACGCCGACGTGGACGCGCTGGTCACTCAGCTCGTGGACCGTCTGCGCAAAGCGCAGGTCAAGGAGGGCACGGCGCGCGGCAGCTTCGACGGCGAGATGGGCGGCGTCCACGGTGGCGGCGTTTCCGCGCTCGCCACCTTCGCGCTCCTCTCCGCCGGCGTGCCCTGGCACGATGAGACCATCGAGCGCGCGGTCAACTACCTCGCCGAGCATCCGCTGCCCGGAACCTACAGCCGCAGCCTCCGCGCCGGTGCCTGGGCCCTCCTCGCGCAGCGGACCAGCGATCCCTCGCTCCGCCTGCGCTACCGCCGGCTGCTTCAGGCCGACGCCGACTGGCTCACGTCCACGATCAAGTCCGACGGCTTCCACGGCTACGACGCGGAAGGCACGGGCGGCGATCACTCCTGCTCGCAGTTCGGCGTGCTCGGCGCCTGGGCCGCGGAGCGCGCGTCCGCCGAGGTTTCCGACGAGTACTGGGACAAGGTGATGCGCCACTGGCTGAGCTACCAGAGCGGGGACGGAAGCTGGTCGTATGCCGACGGCGCGGGCGGCACGGGGACCATGACCACCGCCGGCGTTAACACAATGTTTGTGCTTCTGTCCCAGCATCTGGTCCGCGCGGAGACGCCCTACGTCCGCCTCCGCGGCGTCAGCTCGCGCGGACGCGCCGTCGAGGACATCGACCGCGTGCTAGCCGCGGCGGAGCATGGCCTGGTGTGGCTTTCCGAACGCGACCTGCTGACCGGCGGACCTTACCAGCTTTTCGGACTCGAACGCCTTGGCGTGGCCTCGGGCAGGAAGTTCATCGGCGCTGCGGACTGGTACCGCGCGGGCGTCGAGTCGATTCCGCCGGAATCGGGCCGCGTCGTGGATGATGCGTTCCGCCTCCTGTTCCTCACCTATGGGCGCGCCCCCGTGCTGATCGGCAAGCTCCGTTACGGCGACGGCGAGGACTGGAACACCTACTACCGCGACCTGCACTTCCTCACGAGCTACCTCTCCGCGCAGCACGAGCGCATCTACAAGTGGCAGGTCGTTTCGGCCGATTCGCCGCTGCACGACCTGCTCGACGCGCCGATCCTGCTCATCAGCGGATCAGACAAGCTCCCGCTGACGCCCGAGCAGCGGCGGCGGCTGCGCGACTACGTGGACGCGGGCGGGACGATCATCGGGCACGCCGACCGCGCCTCGGAACGGTTCTCGAAGAGTTTCCGCGAGCTCATCGAGATGACGTTCAGTGATCGCGGCTCTCCCCTGTCGCCGCTGCCCGCAAGCCATCCGCTGTTTGGCGCGATGCACCGCGACGAGACCGGCAAGTGGGCGTCGGAGCTGCGCGTCGAAGGGGCCGGCAACGGACTACGCACGTTTGCTTACCTTTTCCCCGCGGATGTGGCTGGCGCGTGGCACCAGGACTTGCTGCTCAAGCAGGCCGACCTGTTCAACCTGATGATCAACCTGCGCGTGTGCGCCGCGCCGGAATATGCGCACCTGCCCAAGCGGCTGCGCACGCCGGAGCTTGCGGGGCTGCCGTCGCCGCCGCGCGGGCACCTCGTCGTGGCGTGCGGGCATCCGTCGGACGACGACATCGTGGTCGAAGGCTCGTGGAACGCCCTCGGCAAGCGGCTGTCGCACGAGCTGGGGCTGTCGTTGATCGTGCTGGATCGCACAAGTCCCGCGGCGACCAAGCTCGCCGCGGATGTGATTCACCTCTGCGGCGGCGGCAAGTTCACGCTCAGCGAGGACGACCTTGCGGCTTTGGCGAGCGCGCTGCGCGGCGGATCGCTCTTGTGGCTGGAGGCGAGCGGGACGCGCCCGCCGTTCATCGAATCCGCCGGCGCGCTGATGAAGGAACTGGCCTCGCGGCTGGGCGGTCGGCTCGTGGACCTGCCTTCGGATCATCCACTGCTGACGGGCGAGCTGCCCGGCGGTCGCGCGGCGGGCAAGATGCTGCCGAATCGCTGGGGGCGGCAGGGCCTTGCGGGAGGCACGCCGCGCGTGCAGTTGCTCATGCGCGACGATGTGCCGGTGGCGGTGCTTACGCCGTTTGACCTGCTCGCCACGGGCAGCGGGCAGTTCCTCTACGACGTGGCGGCTTATGAACCGGTCGAGAGCGCGGCGCTGCTGCGGAATCTCATTCTGTGGAAGTACGATCGCATCTGCGCCGGGCCGGGCAGCGTTCCGTTTCGAGAGGTCATCCGCGACCGACCCATCGACCCGCTTCGATCCGCCGCCGCGGGCGTCGTCGAGTCCGGCGACTGGAGCGCCGCTTGCGGGGTCGTGGCGCTGCTCTCCCGCGTGGATCCCGAAGGCGCACAGACCCGCACGCTGCGAGAATCGCTGCGGGCGAACCTTGGGCGGGCGATGAATCAGGCGCGCGATCTGGGTCGCATGGCCGACGCGGGCCGGCTCGCGCTGCTCCTCGAAGAAGTGTTTCCGGGGGCGTTCGCCGCTTTGCCGGACCCGGCTGCGGCGCATGGCGGCTCTGCCCCTCCCGCGGGTTCATCCGGGCACAGGTCGGCGCCGCGCGATTACCACCTGCCTGTCGAGCTTTCCAACATCGCCATCGACACCGATCAGGGGCCTAGCGACGCGCTGACGCTGCTGACACAGTGGTTCGACGTGGACGCGCAGCGCGCGGAGGTGACCCGGAACCTGCGCGCCAAGCTGGACGACCTGAAGAACCTCGATGCCAAGGCGGAAGAGTTGGCCGCGCGACAGGGGGCGCGCGGGCGCTCCGGCGAACGGGGCGGGGTGGAATTCGGACGGATTGCCGAGGAGCGCAAGGGCGTCGAAGCGGATGTTCGCGTGCTGCGCGCCAAGCTCGCCGAACTGGAGCCTCTCCTGGACCGCATCAGCGAGGTGCTTAAACCGCACGAGCCGCGCATCGCCTCGCTCGGCGTCCGCCGCGAGAAGGACCGCTGGCTCGTCGGCGAGAGCGCCCCATAACTTCGCGCCTCGTGAAGGCAGCACGGTCGCATTTCAGAGCCGCGCCCGTCAGGAAGCGGTCCGCCGGAACCGCACCCACAAGAAAACGCGCGGGTTGCCACCCTCTGCAGCCGTGCCCACGCGGTTGCCTCGGCGAACCCGCGACCCCCGGTCACACCGTTTCCGACGCTTCAACTTCCCGAACAAGCGCCCTACCATGAGCGCGGTCGGTCGGCTTCCGCGGGAGAGGCAGACCGGCGCCGTGGGGCCACGATGACAGGCGCCACACGGGGACATGGGCAGGTTCGATCATGCGCGTCGTCAACATCGAGACCTTTCGGCTGGGCGTTCGCAACTTGTGGCTGCACAAGCTGCGGTCGCTGCTGACCGTCCTGGGCATCATCTTCGGCGTGGCCGCGGTGATCTGCATGTTGTCCGTCAGCGAGGGCGCCAGCGCCGACGAGCTGCGCACGATTCAGCTCCTCGGCACTCGGAACATTCTCGTCAACGCGATGGTCCCGCAGCAGAACTCGCAGGCCTCGCAGGGCAGCTCGTCGCTGCTGGAATACGGCATCAAGCCGGCCGACGTGGAGCTTCTCGCCGCCACCGTTCCCCACCTCTCCTCGATCACCACCATGCGCACGGTTTCCGATCAGGTGCGCTGCCGCGACCGCCGCGCGATGGCCACCGTGACCGGCGTCGATCCGACCTTCTTCCAGGCGGTGAACATCGACATCGCCTTCGGGCGCACGCTCTCCGATCAGGATCTCATGGAGAACCGCGCGGTCTGCGTCATCGGCGACGACGTGCGCCGCGACCTCTTCGCCCATCAGGATCCCATCGGGCAGGTCGTCCTCGCCACGAGGTTTCCGACTGCCGTGCCGTTCGAGGTCGTGGGCGTGCTCAAGAACGTGCAGACGGCCGGCGCCCCGCAGCGCGGCGTCGAGGAGCGCAACCTCAACCGCGAGGTGCTCGTGCCGTTCTCCGCGGCCAACAAGCTCTTCGGCGAAATCACGGTGAAGCGGCGGACCGGCTCGCGCGAGATGATCAAGGTGCTCATTTCCGGCCTCATCATTCAGGTGGACGATCTCTCCCACGTGCTGTCCGTTTCGGAAATGGTGAAGCGCGTGCTGGAGCGCAACCACTCGGTGCCGGATTACGAAGTGAAGGTTCCGCTGGCGCGGCTGATGATCGCCGAGAAGAAGAAGCGCAACAACCAGATGGTGCTGGGCTTCATTGCGGGCATCTCGCTGCTCGTCGGCGGCATCGGCATCATGAACATCATGCTGGCGACGGTGACCGAGCGGACGCGGGAGATCGGCGTGCGGCGGGCGCTGGGCGCGCGGCGGCGGCACATCACCGTGCAGTTCCTCGTCGAGACCATCGTCCTGTCCACCGGCGGCGGACTGGTCGGCGTCGCCCTCGGCTGGCTCGGCTCCTCGATCCTCAGCCGCTACGCCGAGTGGCAGCCCGTCATCCAGCCGCAGTACATGCTGCTGAGCTTCGGGTTGTCCATGCTCGTGGGTCTCGTGTCCGGCATGTACCCGGCCATTCAGGCGGCGCGCCTGGATCCGATCGAGGCGCTGCGGCATGAGTAGGTTGAAACGCCCCAGGCAAGGGGTCGGCCCGCGCGGAACGTCGGAACGCCGAACCCAACGCTCGCCGGGCAGCACGGGTTCCCTGCTGCGGACCCGTGAAACGCACGACCCGCGGCTGGGGGGCCGCCCGCCACGGCCTGGCGAGTACGCCAGACCGTGCCACCCTGATTCGAACTTGGAATGTGGGCGTCCGGGGTCGCCATCTCAAAGGGCCAAGATGCACAACGACCGGTCGGCAGTTGAGATATTGCCTCGGCTGATTCTCGCCTCGGCCAGCCCGAGGCGAGCTGAGCTTCTGCGCGAGCATGGGTATGATTATCACGTCATGCCGTCGCCGCTGCCGGAGCCGCAGCAACTAGGCTCGACGATGACGCCCGCGGCGCTGGCGGCGGCGTTGAGCGCCTTCAAGGCGAAAGCCGTCGCGCAAGACGTCAGCGAGGGGCTCATCCTCGCGGCGGACACCGTGGCCGCGATCGGTGAGCGCGTCTTCGGCAAGCCTGCCGATCGCGCCGATGCCCGGCGCATACTCACTCAGCTCGCCGGCTCCAGCCACCAGGTCATCACCGGAGTGACCCTCCTCGATGCCGCGACCGGAAAGCGCGACACGCGCACGGAGACGACCGTCGTCGTCATGCGGCGGCTCAGCGAGGCGGAGTTGGAGGGCTATCTGGACAGCGGCGCGTGGGAAGGCAAGGCCGGGGCGTACGGCATTCAAGACCACGGCGACGCGTTCGTGGAGCGGATTGAGGGGAGCTTCACGAACGTCGTGGGTCTGCCGATGGAGCTGCTGGCGGAGATGCTCACGTCGTGGCTCGACGGCGCCGCGCGCTAGTGTAGTGCCTCGCAAATACCACGGCGCTCACTCTCGGGGGGTGCGGGCTTCGGGGGGGCGGGCGTCCTCGCCCGCCGGCGGGCCAGAGGCCCGCCCCCCCTCCGATAATGCCGGCGTCTACTCCGCGCGCGGACCGAGTTGATCGAGGCGTTTGGAGACGCCGCGCGGTCCGATGACCACGAGCGTGTCGTGGGCGTGGAGCGTGGTCTCCGGCGCGGGGTTGTACACCGTCTGCCCGTCCGGCCGGCGGATGGCCACGACCATGGCGTCCGCGCGGCTGCGAAGCTGCGCCTTGCCGATCGAGTCTCCGCACAACGGCGAGCGCTCGCTGAGCGTGTAGCCGTCCATCTCGAGATCGACGCCCTTGGCCGCCACCTCGAAGAAATCCACGACGTGCGGGCGCGTGAGGATCGAAGTGATCTTGCCCGCGCCGATGCTCTGCGGACAGATGACGCGCGATGCACCGGCGCGTTTCAGCTTGGACTCGGCGTTGGGCTGCTCCGCGCGGGCGATGATGAGCAGGTCGGGGCACAGGCTGTGCGCCGTCAGCGTGACGAAGACGTTGTCCACGTCGTGCGGCAGCATGGTGACCAGCGCCTTGGCGCGCGTCAGCCCGGCCGCTTGGAGCACGTCCTCCTCCGTTGCGTCGCCGATGATGTACAGATGCCCGGAGTCGGCCAGCTCCTGGCGGCGGTTGGGGTTGTTCTCGAGGACGACGAGCGGATGGCCCAGTTCGGCGAGGTCCGCCGCGGCGAGCGCGCCCATGCGCCCGAACCCGCAGAGGATGGTATGGTCCGCCAGCCTGGCGATTGAGCTTTGCACCTTGCGACTCCCGACGAGAGAGCGGATTTCTCCGCGAACGACCATCGCCACCAGCGAGGTGAACGCGGTGGAGACCGTGGTGATGCCCAGCGTGATGACGACCAGCGTCCACACGCGACCCGCCGGCGACAGGGGGAACGTCTCGCCGAAGCCGACGGTGGACAGCGTGATGGCCGTGAAGTAGATCGCGTCGAAGAGCGGCACGTGCTCGATCAGCACGAACCCGATCACGCCCGTCAGAAAGACTCCGACGAGCACGATCACCGCCCCCACCAGTCGCGTCGAAGGAGCCACCTGGTCGCCACGCCTCCCGATACGCGGCGGATGCCGACCCGCCCTCGCGCAGGAAAGCTCTAATCCGCCTTGGGTTTGGAAGCAATGGCGCGATTGGTGTCTCCATCTGACTGGGTCCGTGACAGTTTCGGCGGGCTGATATTCGCCCCGGCAGGGGCGCCGGAATGTAGCCACGGGTGCAGGTCGCCGCGGCGACCGGAACCCGTGGTGTGATTGAGTTGTGCGCGATGCCGCCCCGCAAGGGGCGGAGGAAACGAGACTCTCCACAAGACTCTCGCCGCGATTTCCTCGACCCCTATCGGGGTCGCATTCAGATGCACACGGTCCCCACGGGTTGCGCTGCGACCTGACGGTCGTCGCTCCACCCGTGGCTACAACCCTCGGCCCCTTCAGGGCCGCCAATCATGGCACGCACCCATTGGATAGCCGTCGTCATTACGGGTGCGGCCTGTGCGGCGCGTGCGGCTACAATCCGGCGGGCAACGTCCGCGGAGTTTGTTCTTATGAGCGCCGAGCTTGCGGGTGAACCGAAGTCGATGGACGGAGACGTGCCGGCGGCGGATGCCGAATCGCCTTCAGCGCCGCGCGCGCCGTGGGAGAGCCTCGCCCTGACGTATGCGTTCGCCTTCGGCGCGGGCTTTGCGGCATCCGAGGTGCTCAACCACGTTCGCGGCCACTCCAACATGCTGCAATCCGCCGTCGAGGTGGCGAGCGCAGGCTCGTTCTCATCAGCGTGGGATGCGCTGTTTGAACTCTACGTGGGCTTTTACGGACCTGCGTGCCTGCTGCCGGGATGGCTCGCCTGGCGCAAGCGGATTTCCAGCCTGACGATGGCCCGTTGGTTGTGTGCCCTGCTCATCGCTCTGCACCTGAACTGGCTGGAGTTTCTGGTCACGAGAGTATGGAGTGGTTCCTCACAATGGTCGCTCTGGGAACGCATGAACCAGACGTTCAGCATGGCCACCTCCCTGCTGGCGCCATGCATTACGCTATGGATGCTCGGTCGATTGCGAGACAGGATCGCACGCCCGGCGCGTTGCATCGTCGCGATCACGCTGATCCTGAAGGGGCTGGCCGGAACGGATTGGGTGCTGCTCTATCTGGAAATCTCGTGTGGCGGCGGAGTGCTTGCGACGGGCACGCTTGCCTTCGACACCGTCCTCATGATGGCTGAAGGTCCGGCGCTGTTGTTCCTCGGAATCGGCGTTTTCAAGTGGCGATCCGTCCGGCGTCTTGCGGGACTGGTGCTACTGGTGGGGACGGCGAGCCGCATGGTGGTTTGGGAAACCCGGTACGCGAACGCGAATTCGTTTTTCACTCTCACCGGATGGATCGACTTTGCTTCGGGGAT
The DNA here is from genome assembly GCA_964526695.1 of uncultured Phycisphaeraceae bacterium. Taxonomy (GTDB): domain Bacteria; phylum Planctomycetota; class Phycisphaerae; order UBA1845; family UBA1845; genus JABWBH01. The sequence goes on along the minus strand of CAZGJA010000066.1, from coordinate 524 downwards.
GTGCGGCTATTACCTGCCCCCTGCCATCCTCGCCTGGCGGTTGCGCTCGATTCTTTCACACGAGGACGTATGGGCGTCCGGCGAGCCGCGCTGCCGGGTCTGCGAATACAACCTCACCGGCAACCTCTCGGGCATCTGCCCGGAATGCGGAACGACCACAGGCTTGGATGACATTGAGCGGCAGGCGCAGACCGCGGCGGCTGACCCGTTCCCCGAAGGGGAACCATGTGAATAGCCGTGGATGAAACCCACGGAAAACAGGTTCCAACGCGATTCGACCCCAGCGGGGTCGTACCATCGAATCCCAAACGCACACCGGAACCTGAACCCACGTACAACCCCGTTCGGGGTTGAATGCGATCACGCGCCGGCTTCCGTGGGCTGCGCCCACGGCTTCTATGAGCGTCCCTCGCCTGTCAATGCGTTCTCGTCGGAGAGCCGGCTCATTCTTCTATCCGAGCATCACCGCTTGCGCGGCTGGCCCAAGTGGGTGTTTCGAGCACGATGTGGACAGCCCCATCTAT
>CAZGJA010000065.1:0-35036 GCA_964526695.1 uncultured Phycisphaeraceae bacterium | reverse complement strand
CACCCCCAAAAGCCGCTTGCGTCCGGCCCGGCCCAACGAGACAATGCCGTCCATGGCTTCGCCTCCAGGATCACCGGGTTCTCGTTAACCACCGGTATCCTGGGGGCAAGCCAGTTTACTTTTCAAGGGGAGCTATTTAGTTAATAGATAGGCTCGCGTAATGATTGCAATCAACACCGATACTTGTTCCGGTGAAAAATTGCACCAGCTCCACTGCGCCCATTGCAAGAATGCACATGACCAGGACTTGTTCAGGATTGTCCTGTCCGAGAGGAGCGCCATGATCGCTGCAAAAACACGAGGGGGGACATCACCGGCATCGGCTACAGCCATGTCTAACGCCATGGCAGCCTGATAAACGGCCCCATGGTCATCCTGCATTACAGCTTCGCGAATAGTCTCCATGACTTCGTCTATTAGTTCCATTGGCTCATCATTGAAGAGAGGGACACACGCCTATGCGTTCGCATGAGCATCAAAATAATATCGGCAATCGCTCCGCCGCATCGGAAAGTGAAGCGTCCGCCCGTCCGACCCTTACCGAGAGCCATACATGAATCACGCGACATAACCTACCACCCTTCGTGGTCCTCCTCCCACCAAGCGTTCCTAGGATCTGATTGTCCCCAGCAATAATTTGCAAGCTCCTGATCTGTCCAACCGGTAAAGGGCGGCACATAAATCGGGGATGCCACCGAACATGCTGCCCCTAACAGACCGTGGTGGAACTCGAAACTGGGCATTGGGACCGTCACCCCCGCGCAGGCGGGGGTCCAGTCCGCCCTGCCAAACCGCTGGATTCTTGCCTCCTGGCGAGCCACAGGCTGGATTCCCGCCTGCGCGGGAATGACGAGTTTCGCCTTTCGCCACAGGCTGCTAAACCTCCCATGCATGGCATTCGACCAATCCGTCCAGGCGCCACGCCTCCACGAGCGGGAGATGATCGAGGTAATCCTATGGATCCACCAATCGGCGGCACTAATGGAACACCATAGACGCCCGGGCCACGGACGGGCGGACTAGATATTGCGGGAAAAGGCTTGACGCGTGGTTTCGGCATGGGAAGCTTACTCATTCTGGGTTTTAGATTTGTGCCAGGACCAAACTCTGTACCTTCGGGCGGATCTTGGCACCAAGCATTATCCATGGCGCGCCATACAGCAAGCATGGCCTTCTCCTATGATATCAGATAATCGTGTCCGCGGCGACTATCTCCAGGTTTAAGGTGATCATCCGGTGTTTTGCCGGGCATCGGTCTTCCATCTGGTCCCGGCTGGTTAATGCGTAAGTCGTCCGTGCGGCGTTTGATTGACTTCACGAGATTCTCAATTCGCTGCTTGATGACGTCACAGGTTATTTCGCCCGTGGGGTCAAGCCGAACTAGCGGATTGCCTGAAACGTATTGGTACAGACTCGCCGAATCGACATATCCCAGCGGATCCCTCTGAATGAACTGCTTCAGCCCCGGGTGATACGTGCGGAAGCGGTAGTAATACAGCCCCGTCTCGGCATCGAGCCTTCTGCCGGTGAACAGGAACGAATTCCCCGTGGGCGAGAAGCTCCGGTTGGCCACGACCATCGTGGTACTTGCGGCCGGGTCGTTGTAGGCGTTGTCCCAGGCGTCGCGGTCGGGGTCGCCGACGTTGTTGCCCACGTCGCCGTCGAAGTCGGCGTCCAACTTGCGGTTGTACGCGGTCAGGGCGGTGAAATGCGCCGTGTTGTCGGTCGAGTCCACGTCGCCGTCCGCGTCGCTGTCGCCGAAGGCCAGATGCCGCTTGACCATCGGCAGGCCGTAGGGCTGGTACTGGACTTCCTCGGCCACGTCGCCGCTGGGCGTGGTCAGGGCGATGACGTTCCAGTTGGCGTCCGGGTGGAGCGGCTCTCCGAGCCGCCGATGAGAAGATTCAGCCCTGGAGGGCAGGTCTCAGACCCGCCCCACCACGTGCCGCCGGCGTGGTCCCCGAGCCGCAGGGTTCACCCTGCGCGATTATACCGTTCGGGCGAATCAACCGGAGCCGGCAGCATCGCGCGGGCTGAAGCCACGCGGCTCCGTTACGAAGTCCTCGTCGATGACGATGTCGTCCGCGGAGGTGATGGCGTCGTCCGCGTTGGTGTCGTAGCAGCCCGTGGTGGAAGTCTGCAGGTCTGGCTTTTCACCCCCGACCACACCGGGATTCCCAGCAAATGACCGGCTGGAAAGCCGGTCCCCCAGGCAGAAGCCCTTCTCACCACAGACTGGTAGGCGACTTTCAGATTGTCAAAGAGCGAATAGGTGGTCCGTCACTCCGTGACGGAATTTCGCCTCGGAGAGGCGAACCACCCGCACCCCGCCCCAGGCGAGGTCGCTGTCCGTGGTGCACGTCATCTTCAGCGTCCCGTCGACCCACACCTTCAGGGTCGATGCGCTGCATTTTACCTTGAGGACGTTCGGCGTGGAAGGCCGGGCTTTCAGCATGGAAGGGGTAAACGTCGCGCTGCCCAGCACGGTTCAGGGAGCGCATTCTGAGTTCGAATCACGGTGACACGGTTCGGCGTAATCGCCAGACCGCGGACGCCGTGTCACCCGCACGTGCTCGCGAAGCCGCTGCTGCGGACGCGGCGTGATGACCCAACGCGACTGGATTGACCCATTCCCACGGCCTGGCGAGTACGCCAGACCGTGCCACCCAGATTCAGCCCGGAATGCGGTTGCCCTGAATGACCGGTCGAGCCGGGTTGCCGGTTGTCGGCGCGGGGAAATCTGGGACAATGACCGCGCGGCAGACGGGGCGCGGCGCGGGATCGCTGATTTGTCCACGGCTTTCAACATCTGGTACGGACTGGCGGGCTTCATCGCTTTCACGTGGATGTTGCGCTGGTACGTCGTCGAGCATTACCGCCGGCGCGAGCGGATGCTCGGCCCGGATTCCTACGCGGGGCATCCCACGCCGCCGCCGCGCGTTTCCGTGCTCGTGGCGGGCAAGGATGAAGAGAACTACATCGAGACGTGCATTCGCACGCTGATGACGCAGGACTACCCCAACTATCAGGTCATCGCCATCAACGACCGCAGCGACGACGCCACGCCGCGCATCCTCGACCGCCTCAAGGTGGAGTTCGGCGATCGCCTCCAGGTGATTCACGTCGAGCATCTTCCGGGCGACTGGTTCGGCAAGCATCACGCCATGCACCTCGGCGTGCAGGCGGCCGACGGTGAGTGGCTGCTGTTCACCGACGCGGACTGCCGCCAGATTTCGCCGCGCACGATCAGCGTGGCGCTGCACGAGGCGATCAAGCGCAAGGTGGATTTCCTCTCCGTCATTCCGATCATGGAGAACCGCAGACCGTGGGAATCCTGGCTGCAGCCGGTGTGCTCGGCCGTGCTGCTGCTGTGGTTTCAGCCGCGGAAGGTGAACAAGTCGCACAAGAAGGTGGCCTACGCCAACGGCGCGTTCATGCTGCTCCATCGCGCGTGCTACGACGCGATCGGCGGGCACGCGGCGTTCCGCAACATGGCCAATGAAGACATCCACATGGCGCGGCGGACGAAGGAGCTGGGCCTGCGCCTGAAGGTGATCATGAACGAGGGGCTGTACGTCACGCACATGTACCGCAACTTCCGCGAGGCGTGGCGCGGCTGGGGGCGCATCTTCTTCGGGTGTCTGGTGAAGCGGTGGAGGATCGCGCTGGCGATGGGGTTTCTGCTGTTTTTCTCGCTGTTTCCGTGGGTCAGCGCCGTGACGGCCGCGGCGGGCTGGGCGCTGGACGACGCGGCGCGGGCGCCGATGTGGCGGACGGCGTTGCTGGTGTGGCTGGGCGCGATCGGGGTGATGCAGTGGGCGCTGGTCTCGTGGTACCGCATCATCAAGACGCCGGTGATGTGGTCGATCGGCTACGTCATCGGCTCGGTGATCGCGATGGGCATGTTGATCCACTCATTCCTGCAGGCCGGGGGTCGGGCGAAGACGAGCTGGCGCGGCACGTCGTATCGCGCGGGCGTGCGCGTGGACGTGCCGGAAGCAGGATCCGGCGCGTCACCACCGCAGACCGCGGCCGCGCGGACCGTGCTTCCCGGCGCGACGGTGGAATTGGCGCGAGAGGACGTGGTTTGAACGCAGTGGCCCGCGTGCGCTACATCCGCCGCCGAGTGCCGCGATGGGTGATCGGCGTCGCGGTGACCCTCGCCACATTGATCCTCGCGGATTGCCTGGCCGGATGGCTGCTGATCCGCGACAACCGCTTTCGAGGCCTGCCCGTGCCGCCGTACAGCCTGACGTTCAACGACGCACAGCGCCGGCACCTGGCCGACATGGATGAGCATTGGGATCCGTACACGCGGTTCGATCCCGAGCTGGGCTGGTCGATCCGGCCCTTGGGCGTCTCTGCGGACGGGCGCTTCCGCGCCAACGCGGCGGGCTTGCGCGCGGATCGCGAATATGCGCCGCTCCCTCCCGAAGGGAAGATTCGCATCGCGGCGTTCGGGGACTCGTTCACCCACGGCGCCACGACGAACAGCCAGACGTGGTGCGCGCAGTTGGAAGCGCTGGATCAGCGCCTTGAAGTGATGAACTTCGGCGTCAACGGTTACGGACCAGACCAGGCCTGGCTGCGATATGAAACCGGCGGGGGCGCGGCGGCGCGTCCGCGCATCGTGCTGATCGGGCTGATGGTCGAGAACATTCTGCGCAGCGTCTCGGTGTACCGGCCTGCGTATTACCACGAGACCAACTCGGCGGTGGTGAAGCCGCGTTGCAGGGTCGGCGAGGATGGCAGTCTGGAGTGGGTGCGCTTAACCGAGCGCGACCCGAGGGAATTGAAACGTGACGTGGAAACCGGGGCGATTCTCGAACGCCTGCGTCGCACGGATTACTGGGTTCGGCGGCTTCCACGGGCTTACGAGCGATCCGCGCTGTACTGGTCCTCCACGATGCGGATGCTGGACAGCGTGCGGGAGAACTCAGGGCGCGATCCCTGCGAGTACTACCTCGACGCTCAAAGCGAGCCATATCGCGTCAGCCGCGCCATTCTTGAGCGATTCAACGAAGATGCATTGCGCAACGGCGCGGATCGCGTGGTCGTGCTGTTCTTTCCCGACGAAGCGGCGTTGTACGGAATCAGCGCCGGGCAAGCGCGATGCTGGAGCGGGTTTCTCCGCGATCTCAGCGGCGAAGGCGTCGAAACGCTGGATCTGACGGACATGTTGCTGGAGGCGTTTCGCGCCATCGGGCCGCGTGCTCTCTTCGCCGACAACCACTACTCCGCCCGGGGCAACGCGATCGTGGCCGAGGCGGTTCACCGGCGCCTGTTTCCCTGACGCAGTGAGCGACGCGGCGGGACGTCGATCCCGGGGGCCGGGCGAGAAATCGCCCTTGCCGTGTTGTTTCCGGAATCGGGCAGCCCACCCGGCGAGAGCGCCGCAAACCCGCGCCTCGGCTCCGCGTTGCAGCGCGGCGTTCGCCATGCTCCGGCTTGCACAAGCGACCGACCCTCACGGCAGGATCAAGGTTCCCAGGGTGATCGGATCATAGGCGTTGCCGGACGCGCCGGACCACGTGCTGAACTCCTCCTCCGCTTCGTCGAAGCGCGCCACATTGAACCCGAGGATCGCCGGCTCGCCCGGCGGCACGCCCAGCGAAGCGAGCGGGATGCGCGTCTCGATGATCCAGACGCCGTCCTTCTCCCGCATCTGCCAGCGCACATCCACGGGCCAGGGGCGCGCCGCGGCCAGCGAATCGGCGAGCGACACGCCGCGCTCGGCGACGTGGCCGCCCGCGCGGAGCAGCACGAGATGATACAAGTCCGAGGGGAACCTGTTGCCGTCGCAGGTCGCGTCGATGAGGAGCTCCACGCGATCGCCGCCGCGCGGGATCAGGTCGTCATAGGCGTAGGCGTTGCCCCTGGCCTGGTTGATCGCGGTGCGCGCGACTTCGCAGCGCAGCGCGACATACAGGTTTGCGTCGTCGCGCGCGGTGAACGCCAGCGTGCGCCGGCGCGGGCGGTCCGCCGCGTCGCGCTCGCTTCCCACCGCGCTTTTCGCGCTGATGAGCAGGAAGTCGCCGGCGGAATTGCCTTCCACCACGGGCCAATCCGAGAGGTCTGCGTCGAGCACGAGGGGCGTCGTCAAGGCGCCGCAGGTCAGGAGCGCCAGCCGCGCCGACGTCTCGGCAATCCCGAGGTCCTCATCCTGATCGTGAAGTCGGACCTGGATGTCGGCCGCGCCATCCACGAGCGCCGCGGCGCCGCGCCCGCCGCCCTTCAGCGTCAGCAGTTGCATTGCCTCGGGCGGCAGCGGACCCACTTGCCGGGAGTCCAGCGCCGTCCACGGCGCGGGCAGCCCCTCCAGCGAGAGCAAACCCGCCACGGGCGTGCGCCGGTGATTCTCGACTCGCGCGGCGCATTCCAGTTCCAGCCGTCCGGAGGCAAGGTCGCTCGACGCCTTCACGCGCAGCCCTTCCGCGTCGATGCGCACGGCGCGGGCGGACTGCATGAAGCGCCGCCATTGGATGTCCGCGGCCAGCGGGTCCGCGTCGCCGCCTCCGAGCTTGCGCGTCAGTTCCGCCGCCATGATGCCGCGCGCCGATTCCCACAAGGCCGGATCGCTCGACCAGCCTGAAGGGCGGCCGTCGGCGAAGTGCGCGCCGTACGCCTCCGCCCCGGCGCGCTGCACCAGCGAAGCCGCCAGCGTATCGGCGATATACGACAACTCATGACCTTCCAGCAGCCGCAGGTAGGCCATGTCCTGCTGCCCGCGCTGCAGCATCTTGAGGCGGACCGAGGGCACGGGCTCGCTCAACCCGAATGCGCCTCCAGGGTAGATCAGCGTCGAGGCATTGAACGCCGCGCAGGCGTTGGGGTCCGCCGTCGAATGTTCTTCAGGCCAGGCGTTTGCCACGCCAAGGTGCACGACGGGCACGTGCAACCGTCGCGCCTGCCACGGGATCGCGCAGGCATCGGCGCCTGATCCCGCCAGCGAGAGCGTGCCGGAAAACGGCGGGCGATCCAGTTGCATCCACGTCCGCCGACCCAGCGCGCGTTCGGCTTGCATCGACGGCGGATCGAAGAACTGGGCGCGAGGCATCCACACGTCCACCTGCCACCCGCGCGGATCGCCCTGCCGCAAGTGCGCCGAACCTACTGCGGACAAGTCTTGTGGAAACAGGGTCGAAAGCACTTCGAGCCGATCATCCGCCTGCCGGCAGATTCGAGACAGGATGTCGAACGTCTGGACCTGCGCGGGCTGCGACGGATCCTCGCCTTCGAGGCGCACGAACGCGCGCTCCAGCCAGCCGCGCTGGTCGAAGTGCTCCGCGCACGCGCGCAGGTACTGCTTCACCACGTCGGCGAACGCGGCGGATCCGATCACGCCTGACTCCGGCCGCGGCGGAAAGGACTCGTCGAAGGGCATCAGCCAGACCGGCGCGGGTCGCCCATCCGCAAAGCCGAAGCCGTCGAGGAACGGCTCGACGACGCGGTCATGCTCGTCCCAGGTCACGCGCAATCGCCGCTGGACGTCCAGCTTGACGGTGGGGTGGATGCCCGTCAGCACCGGGGCCAGGCCATGCTCGGCGAGTATGCGCATCGCCGCTTTGATCGTGTCGGTCCCAGCCGCGCGCAGTGGCCCGGCGTCCACGTCCACCATCAGTTCCACGCCCCGCTCCGGGGGCAGGTCGAAGGGATGCACGAGCAGGTCGATCGGCACGACCCCCAACGAACGCCCGCCATCGGACAGGTCCAGCCGACCGTTGTACAGCCCCGGCGGAGTTCCCCGAGGGATGTCGATCTCAACCCAGAGGTGAATGTCGCGCGCCTGCTGATCCAGGTCGCACAGCCCCCCCTTGGGCGCATCCACAGGGATCAGCGCGTCCAGCGGGTACCGCTCGCGCTCCGCGGGTCGGACCTGCTTGAGGTGCCAGCCGGGCCAGTCCGGCACGCGCACCCGGTGCATGCGATACGCGCGAACGGCCGAGGCCGGGATCATGTCGGTTGTCGAATCGAGGAGGGAGGCTCGCAGCGAGAGAGATCGCAACCCTTGCGGCGCTTCGGGAATGGAGAACTTGAAACTCACTGTCTCGCCGCCCGCTCCCGACAGCGCGGCGCGCCCCGCGTCCCAGGCGGCGTCGGCGGCGCGGCCCGGCGATCCGGTCACGCCTGGCGCGTTCTCCGTTAAGGGTCGGAATTGCAGAGTGGGGACGCTTCGAGGGGAGCAGCCGATCAGGACAAGCAGCGTGGCGAAGATGGCACCGCGTCGGGCCATGTCAATCGTAGTTCCCTGCCGCGCGAGGCCGGCTTCGACCGAACGTCGATTTGCGGCTCCCCAAGCGGCTCGGACTGGTGGGGCGGGTCTGCGTCCTCCCGAATACGACCGGCGTCGCCCAACACTCGTCACGGCGGCGGTTGCGGCGGATTCTGGGCGGGCTTTTCCAGCTTGGCGGCAGCTTCGCCGCCGGCGGCCGCGCCATCGGCTTTCGCGGGAGCTTCACCGGCGGACGGCGTCACACCGGCATCAGGCTTGGCCGCCGCGCCGGGATCAGCCGCGGCGTCGCCCTCCGCCTCCGCCTTCGGCGGCTCCGGCTTGGGCAGCGGCGGCGCGAACGCCACCGGCTTAAACACCTCGTCGAGCGTGGTCAGGCGCGTAATCGCCTGGTTCTTCATCGGCGTGGCGTTCAACTCGGGATCGTTGGCGACCTGCTCCAGGTACCGCTTGGCCACGTCCTTCTGCGAAGCGTCTCCCGTCAGGGCGAAGCGATTTTCCGCCACCGTAGCGAGTCCGCAGATCGCCACCCCGCGCGCCAGCGCCTTCGTCTTCCCGTACTCGTCGCGCAGCAGGGTGAACGCCTGCTCGGCCTGATCGGTGAACGCCTTGGCTTCGGCGTCGTCCTTCGCCTCGATCGCCAGCCGCAGACCCTCCTGGCCGCACTGGCCCAGGATGCGCATCGCCAGGGCGGAATCGTCGGTCTTTCCGGCCAGCTCCATCAGGTCGCTTAAGCCAGTGGACCAGCCGGTGGTTTCAACCATCGAGGCGATTTCGGAGTAGCGCGACCAGTCGCGCCGCGTGGCCTGCGAGCTGGAGCGGATGATGAACCAGACCAGGAGTATGATCACCACGATGCCGCCGCCGGTCAGCAGGAGCCGCTGCCCGTGCGTCGCAGCATAGACGCGCAGGTCGTGCAGCGCGTGGACGAGGTCGTTTTCCTTCAGTTCGTGGCGACGTTCAGCTTTCATGGAACACGTTTCAGATTGGCCCCCTCCGGCAGACCGGGCGCGACGCACACGTCCACGACCACGTTGCCCAGGGGTGAATTCTCAAGATCGTCAATAATGAGCGTACAGTAATCCTCGCCCTTCTGGAACTGCATCGTAATGCGGCTTTTCAGACTGAAGTCCCGCATCGGCGTCCAACGCGCCAGCGGCATCTGGTCGCGGTAGAACGTCCGCACCGTGATTTTCGGCGCCGATCCCACGTAGCGATGCCGCACGAACACCCGCTTGCCGCCCTGCCGGTAGTCCTCGCTGACGTCCTCGACGATGCGAAAACCCGTCGGCACCGGGATATCGGACTCGAACGGTCTCGGCGCCGCCACCAGTTGCGCATGCGGCCTTGGCTCCGGCGTCTGGAACATCTCGCAGCCGCTGATCCACAGCAGTGCCGCAGTCGGCACAACTGCCGAAACGACCCGCCGGCCTCCCCGTAACCCACGGGGGCGCATCGGGAAGTTTCGATGTCGGCGAAGCCACTCCACCGGATCGCGTGCTCCATGTCAGGCCGAAACAAGCAAGCACCGCAACATAATTGCCCTCCAAAGCCGAGTCAAATCCGACCGCGCATCAGATGGCCGCTTGATGCCTGCGGGCGGGCGGGGCCGACGGAGCAGCCGGATCCCCGAGGGGGACGAACGTGAACGGCCGCGGGCGCCGCCCACGAGATCCAGCGAACGCGGGAATCCAACTCCGAACTGACGCCTTCGCCCGCCGCGACTGCGTTGCGCGCAGCGGAACAGAGGTGCGAACCCGTTGGGGTCTAGTCGCGTCGGGATCCGATCTCCGCAGGTTTCGCCTGCGGTCAGGGTCAGGCGCGGTCAAGGTTCCTTGGTGGTGGCGAGGGATGAGGCGCTCCTTACCGTCAGCGGCAGGGTGGTCTCGTTGACCTTGCCGGCGTACTTGTCCTCCAGGGTGACCTTCAGGAGGTACTCGCCGGCGGGGATGGTCGCCGGGAACGAGATGCGCTGGGCGATGAAGAAGTCGGTTCGCCGGCTCGTACAGCGATCTTCGATCGAAGGCTCCTCCTGCTTCCACACCGAATCGCCCGAGGGCGTCAGCAGCTCCGCGCGCCCGCTGAACTTGCTGCGGTACTCGCCGTTCTCCTCGCGGGAGACGAAGTTGCGCACTTCGCAGTAGAGGATCGTCTGGTTAACGCGCCCCGCCACGAAACGATCGGTGGGCATTTGCTCGTACACGCCGAAGGTCATGACGCGGCTGCACAGCGCGGTGCGGGGAATGGTCAGGTCGGACATCTCTCGAAGCACGGCCTGCAGACGATCCACGTCTTCGAGCGCCTCGCACGCGGACGCCACGGGATCGCGAAGCACGCGACGCACGGCGCGAACGGCATCCAGCGACGCATCGAGCACGTCCTGCTGCGAGGGCGTCAGGCGATCCACGCGCGAGGCGCCCTGCGACGTTCGGCCCAGCGTGATTTCGAGGAGTCGCGCCCGCCAGGCGGCCTCGACGGGATCCAACTGCGTCCGACCCTGCTGCAGCGCCATGAGGTACTCCTCGACGGAGAGCTTGTGCTCCGCGGGAGCGGCTTCGGCGGGCGTGTTGGCGAGGCCCGTGGCGGAGGGCGAGGCGGGAGCGACGGGAGCGGCTTCCTCCTCGACGGAAATCGCCAGCAGGACCGGCAGCGCGACGGATGCGGCGGGTGACGGATCCGTCCGCGAACCGTGCACTGCATCTTCTTCGGCGCCAGAACCCTCCGCGGACAACGAAGCGTTGGCGAGCAGCTTGCGTTCACCCTTCGGCGCTGCCGCGTCGCTTGCGGACGACTCGTGCTTAGCCGGCGCGGTTCCTGAAGTTGCGGACTCCCCCTTTCCCTTGCCGGATTCGCTGACCGTGGGGTTGCCTGAAGACTCTGATCGCACGTCCTGCAAGGAAGCGATGAAGCGATCGACCTCCGACATCACATCGTCGCCTTCTTCCGCCGGGGTCGTGGGGGGGCGGGCCTGCGAGTCCCACGAATCTCCGGGCGGCGCTTCAGCGATGGCGGGAGCGGGCTTGGCGAAGAAGGACTTGTTGCACCCGCCGACCGTGACGCAGAGGAGGATCCCCGTGATGGCAAGGCATGTCCGCGCAGGGTCCGAGCCTAGCGGCGGACCTTCGGGGCGCAATCTGCGCGTAGTGCGGGCTATGCCTGCCGCGCTTCGGACTCGACCCAGGGCGAGCACAAGCGGTTCCAAGGGCCAAGAGGCGGGCGTAGCCCGCCCTACGGGGCAGGATGGTCCGCCGTTTGCGCGGCGGAAAGATCGAACGGGGCCGAAAACCTCCCTGTTTTCGTGGTGCATCATGAACATCCTGTTCAAGTCAGTTCGATCGCGCAACGCTCCGCGCCGCCCCTTACCCCCCTCCCTCGCAGGGAGGGGTTGGGGGAGGGTGATTCTCTTCACGTTCCACCCCTCTCCCGACCTCTCCCCTGAGGGGAGTGGGGTAATGCGCCGGATCTCGGCGACCCTCATCTCCTCGCGGATTGCAGCGGACGCCCGTCCGCCGTCGCCGATCGCAGTGTGTGCTTGATGATCCACTTCTCGACGGCTGAGGCGATCGTCCCCCCGCCGCTCTTGCCTGCCAGGTCCACGGCCAGCAGGTCGCACATCCGCTCCTCAAGCTGCCGCGGCGACGTGCGGCGCAGCCGATGCTCCAGCCTGCCCGCGTCGGTCCACATCTTCCTTGCCAGCACGCCGATCGAGTCGCCGCGGGCGTACGCGCGATGCGCCTCCATCAGCCGCCTCACGCCCCACGCCAGTCCGCCGACGGCCCGATCCTTCGCGGCCGGGTCGGTGGCGATCACCTGATGCCAGCGCTCCAGCGCCGTCTTCGCGTCGCCGTCGTTCATCGCATCGAGCAGGGCGAAGACGTTCTCCTCGCGGCACTCGCCGACAAGCTGATCCACGTCGGCCGCGGATATCTCCGCGCGAGCGCCGACGTACGTCGCCAGCTTCGCCAGCTCCATGTCGATGATGCCCTGATCGTCGCCGACCAGATCGCGAATCATCTCCGCCGCCTGCTGCCCCAGCGTCTTGCCGTAGCGATCCCGCGCCAGGCGGATGATCCAGCCCGACACGGCGAAACCCTTCAGCGGCTCGCACTCGATGATCGCGTCGGCGGCCGCCAGCGCCTTGTACAGCCTCGTCCCCTTGTGGAGCGACGGGCACAGCAGGATCAGCGTGCCCGTGTCCGACGGCGCCTGCACATATCGCTCCAGCCCGTCCCGATGCCGCGAGATCAGCGCTTCGGCCTCGTCCACGACGACCACGCGCCGCTGCGAGAACATCGAATACGTGCGCACCTCGTCGAGCACGTCGGCCAGCTCGGCCCGCTTGCCTTCAACCGTCGTCACCTGCGGCGCCTCGCCCGTCTCCTGCCGCACGGCCGCGAGGATGCGGTCCAGCGCCTCGCGTCGCTGGTAGAGGTTCTCGCCGACGAGGGCGTACACGGGCTTGACTGGCTCTTTCGACGACGCCACGTTGTGCATGCTCCACTTACGGCGAAGGCGAGGCCGGACGATACCGCCGGCTCAGCGCTTCCATGTTTTCCAGACGTTTCTGCACGGCGACGACGACCTCGCCCGCCGTCGGATCCACCGTGGCGGCGCGGTGGTAACACTCGCGCGCCCGGATTTCGTCACCCTGCTTCAGCGCGATGTCGCCCAGATTCATCCACGTTTGCGCGCTGCCGGGGTGCTTGCGGACCACGCGCTCCAGCAGATCGCCGGCCGAGGGATATTCCCCGCGCTGCATGTGGACTCGCGCCAGCCCTTCGAGCGCCGGGAGCGAGTCCGGATCCTGCTTCAGCGCCAACCCGAACGTATCCCGCGCACGGTCGAAATCGCGCATATCGTAGAGACCCGCGCCCAGCTCGGCAATTGCCTCGGGGCCCGTCGGATTGAGCCTGACCGCCGTTCGCAATCGCTGCAGCGCGCCGCTCTTGTCGCCCGCGGCGCGGAGCGCGCGGGCCTCCCGCAGCAGCTTCGTTACTTCCGCATCGCCGCCGGGAGGCTGAGTCGCGGATTCCGCTCCAGTCAGCGCCGCGGCCATTTCCATTTTCGGCGCTTCGACCGGATCCGACAGGGTCAGGACTTCGCTGAGGGCTTCGGTGGCGTTGCCTGCGCGATCGTGCACGACCAGACGCACCTGCACCGCGCCGGTCAGATCGTCGCCCAGTCGCCAATCGAACTGCCCGGAGTTGGTCTGGCGCTCCTCGATGATCGGGCGATACTCGGTTGACGGCTCGACGCGGTACGCAAGCTCGACGGGGCGGGGCGTCAAATGCTTGTCCGCGGCAGACCATCGGATCTGCACGACACGCCGACCTGCCACGCGAATCGCTCGGAGGGGATGGCACTGCACGGTGGGCGGGGAGTAGTCCACGAAGACCCAGAGCTGCGGCGCGGTGGTCGGCGTCGGCGGCAGACTCGACGGACCCGTGCCGTTGGTCAGGACCATGTACAAACCGTAAAGCCCTTCATCCGGTGCGGTGAAGGGCAGCGGGGTCTGGCGGTCGTCATCGGTTCCGTACCGATGCCACGCCTGCTCCTTGCCCTGCGTGTACCAAAGCTCGACCTGCGAGAGCGGCAGGGCGTCATCGTTGGCTCGGTAGTGGACTTGAAAAACACGCGCTCGCACAGTAGAGGTCGGAGCGGGTAATGGCTCGTCTTGGAAGCCTGACCAAATTGCCGAAGTCAGCGTAAGCAGGGTGAGGTTTAGCATGTGTGGCTACCTGGATTTAAATTGAAAATTCAATAACGCATGTGTATGAATTTCGCTGGGCTTATCGGAACATCGGCGGATTTGGCTTCAGGCGCTCGGCGGAAGTCCCCCGATTGACGCCCCAATCGCGTTTGCTCGAAGCGGGTCTGCTGATTAGACTCGTCAGCCGAACCGCAAAGAGCCGATAAGTAGAAGGCGTTTTCGCCCTGTCAGGAAGGAGATTATCCGACCATGCCGATGCCGGAATTCGATACACTCAAGCAGCTTGTTGAAGAGGCGGAAGAGGATGTCGCCAAGGCCATTGGCGGCAACAAGGCCGCCGGAACCCGCGTTCGCAAGAAGATGCAGGACATCAAGAACGCGGCTCAAGAGGTGCGGAAGCGGATTCTGGAAGATCGCTCCTCCGATGCGGCGACGCCGGAAAGCTGAGCCGACCTGCCCTTTATGACGCGCAGGAGTTGCCGGTCAGGCACGGGTGGGTTCATGCGCGCCCGCAGGCGGGCATAGCCAGCCCTACTGAGCTGAGCGGACGCGCCCCGCCGTATGGGGCTCGGCGGGCATAGCCCGCCCTACGGAATTCGGTGGGCGCGTTTGACGGTTCGGCGCTCTTGACGGCTTGGCCCGCTTGCCGCGAAATCCACTCTGACCGATGGGGCAAGGAGTCAAGCTGAATCTCAGCACCTTCCCGTTGACCCCTTCGGCAGGATGGAACGATGCCGCCTTATGTCCACACTGTTTGACCAGCCCCCGTCACATCCGCCGGCCGACGCCGAGTCGCCCGTCATCTCGCCCGCTGGACGCGCCTATCTTCGCCTCCACCTGACGCCGGAAGTCGGTCCGATCCGCGCGCGGAACCTGTTGGCGAGGTTCGGCAGCGTCGAGGCCGTCTTCTCCGCGTCCATGGGGGAGCTTGAGCAGACCGAAAACGTGGGCCGCAAGGTGGCCGAGGCCGTCTTCGCCTCGCGCGGCGAGGATCGCGTGGACCTCGAGATCGAGCAAGCGGCTTCGCGCGGTGTGCGAATCCTGTGCTGGGCGGACCCGGAGTATCCCGCGCTGCTGAAGCGCATCGACGATCCGCCCGTGTGCCTCTACGTCCGCGGACGGCTGGAGGCGGAAGACGGCGTGGCGGTGGCGATTGTCGGATCGCGCAAGTGCTCGCATTACGGGCTTGAGCAGGCTCGCCGGTTTGCGGAAGGGCTCGCGCGGGCGGGGTTGACCGTGGTGTCCGGTCTGGCGCGAGGGATCGACGGCGTGGCGCATCACGGCGCGGTGATCGCGGGCGGGCGGACGCTGGCGGTGCTGGGCAACGGGCTGAACCACGTTTATCCGCCGGAACACGAGGAGCTTTCGCAGCGCGTGATCGAGCATGGGGCGCTCATCAGCGAGTTGCCGATGGACACGGCGCCGGACGCCAAGAACTTCCCGCCGCGCAACCGGATCATCATCGGATTGGCGCTGGGCGTGCTCGTGGTCGAAGCGAGTCACCGCAGCGGCGCGCTCATCACGGCGCGGCTGGCGGGCGATTACAACCGCGAGGCGTTCGCGCTGCCGGGGCGCGTGGATCAGCCCCAGTACTGCGCCGGAACGAACGCCCTCATCCGCGACGGCAAGGCGCAGCTCGTGACCTGCGTCGAGGACGTCCTCGACGGGCTTTCCGAAGTGGGGCGGATCATGAAAGGCGAACTGGCGGCGGCGCCGAACGCAGCCGGTCCGGGCGGTCGAGCTGAGGCGCCCGGCGGGTCGCAGCCGCAGCAAACGTTGGTGGAGCTCTCGGAGGAAGAAGCCCTCGTGCTGAAAGCAGTAACAGTGGAGCCGACCGGCGTCGCTTCTCTTCAGATGCAGACGGAGCTGGACCCAGGCCGGCTCCTGTCGTTGCTCACGTCGTTGCAGATGAAGGGCGCGGTGAGGCAGCTTCCGGGGAGCCTCTTTGTGCGCAAGGGCGGATGAGCCGACCCGGCAACTCGCGCATCACACCAACACATGCGGCAGCCCGACGCGTTTCACCAGCCCCTGCAAGTGAAAGCTGATGTAAAACCGCGCGCCGGCGAGTTGCTCCTGATCGACGGAATGCCCGTTTCCCGCCGATCCGTGCCCCGCGTCGTCCGGCGGCTGGGCATTCGCGGGAAGTTGCTTCCACAGCCCTCGAGCCAGGTGCACGTTGCTCTGCTCATAATCCTGGGCAACGGCGGCGACCTCCGGCGTGGGCACCGCCAGCAGCGCCCGCAGCGCCTCGATCGACTCGCGCACGTCGCGGTCGATGGCCTCCCGCATCGCTTCCGCCAGCGAGAACCTCCGCAGCATTCTCACAATGGAGTCATCGGAAGGCGGAAAGCCCTCCGCCGCACGGATCTCGACGCAGTGATGTGTCCGCAGGGCGGGACCATGCGGGCGCTGCAGCCGCACATCGAGGTTGCCGTAGGCGCGGGGAATGAGCTGGTAAGGAACGCTCAGCGCTTCGGCGACGTGCCAGGCGCCGGTGCGCGTGGGACAACGGTGGATGGGTTTGAGGGCGTACATGGCGTGACGCTCCAGCGAAGATGGCCCTGCATAGACCTCATCATGTTATCATCAGAAAGCCCGCCATGTCAAGCTTTCGACGCTCCCGCACGTTGACGGCGTGTCCCCAGAAATCCGGGCACCGCATTTACGAGCTTGGGACGACCGGGATTCCAGCAGCGCCATCGAGGGTCGGCGCCTCGGTCATGCCGACTTGCCGTAACGAATGGCCGGCTTGGCTGATTAAATGTGTACGCTCGGCGTTGGCTTGATCCCCGCAGGGGATCTACGTGAGTAGCCGAGGGCGCAGCCCACAGGATGCGACGCACGATTGAATTCAAACCCGCGAGGGGTTGTACGTCGGCCCGGGTTGCCGTGTGCACGCGGGAGCCGAAAGTACGACCCCGCCGGGGTCGAAATGCCTTGGGCGACAACTCCCTATTCACGTGGTTCCCCTTCGGGGAACAAACTCATCGGCGCATCCGTCCATGCGCGTTGGTCGGCGCATCCCAGCGTGCTCGCCGGCCGGTGCATTCCCCCATGTTCAGGGGTGTCTCGGCTGAATCCTCGTTTCCGGGCAGCGCTCTGCCTACGAATGTGCGAACCGCCTCCTCAAGGGCGCCGGTGGGGGTGAGCAGGTGCTGCCGTCGCGTTCGATCTCTTCCCCGGAAATATGGGCACAGCCTCACCCACCGCGGAACCGCGCTGGAGCGACGGGCGAGCGGGCAGTTGATTGAGCCGCGGCGCGAGACCCCTTCCCGGCACATACCTGGAGACGAGAGGAGGGGCGACCGGCCCGTTACGCGCGTCCGTGGAACGGTGGTGAGCACCGATCGAGGTTTGCTCCTCGCGCTCAGCAATGGTGGACGACTGAAAGCACTTGGGCGGTAACCGCCGGTCTGAGCCTGGATTCACCGGCATCCGTTGGCGCGGAACGCGTTACGCGCGGACATGGCGGCCTATCGCTCCCATTCTCTGAAGAACTGCCGCCGCATGCCGGAGCATGCCCTTGAAGACCTGCGATGGTCTGCTACGGCGCCTCAGGCCGGTAGTCCGCCGGCGGCCGGTGGACGAGGGCCGGCAGCCTTCTGGCCAAGAGCTGCGGGCCAACAGCAAACAGCGAATGGCTTCTCACTGCACGGTCACGATGCCGTCGCCGATGCCGTACCCCAGCGCGCTCGTGTCCACATCTATGAAGTTGTTCGTCGCGGTGATTTCGATCGTGATGGCCTGACCGCACTCGAAGTGCTCACCGAGGATAAGCAGGCGGGTGTTGTCGGTGCCGACGTTGTTGCCGTCGAAGCCCTCCGCGCCGGTGCCGTCGCCGAGGAGGACCACCGTGTGGAAGCCTTCATCCTCGTCGCTGTCCGGGTCTTCCAGGTGGTAGGCCTGGATGCGGTACTGCTGGGCGCAGTCGCCCAGTCCAGTGGTGGTGCGGCCCGGCGGCACGCGCACGTCGAAGGACGAGTTGACGGTGGAGCCGTTTCCCGCCGTCAGGTGGAGTTGAACGTAGCTGTCCGTCGAGTTCGTCATGGTGAGGGTGACGCTGTCGTCGGCCGAGTCATTGTCATTGTCGTTGCCGGTTTCCGGCGGCGGGACTTCCTCCGCGGTTCCGTACACGCTGACGGACCCAAGCGGGTTCAGCGACGTACTGTCACCCACGCCGGAGCCGTCATCCGTCAACGTGGCCACGATGATGTTGCCGCAGCCGTAATGTGTGTCGAACACGAGGTAACGCTCGCCAAGCGCGCCGACGCTGCCTTCGTCAAAGCCGACGGTGCCCGCGCCATCTCCGCTGAAGGAAACGATCTTGAGCAGCCCGACTACGGTCAAGACCCCGGAGATTGCGTAGGTCGGTCCGCAGGGGAGCTCGCCCGAAGTGAATTGGCCCGCAAGCACGCGAATCACCAGAGGCTCCGCGGATGATCCGCCGTCTCCTTCCTCACCGTCCGAGCTGTCGTCGTCGACCTGCTCCACGATGGAGAATTCCGCGGGCGTCGCGGTCGCATTCTGGAGTTGAAAGGTGACGGTGGTCACCGTTTCGCCATCCGTATCATCCTCGTTATCGTTCGTATTATCCGTGCCCGGCTGAATGGGATCCGGCAGCGCCTGCCCCGCGGGGACCGTGACGATGATGCCGGCATCGGCGGCGGTGACTTGAACGAGCACGGTGTCCGTGCATTGGAAGTCCGCGCCCGGAGCGAGAAGGCGCTCGCCGGTGATGCCCACGCTGCCGGAGTCGAAGCCCTCCGTGCCGGTTCCGGCGCCGGTGAAGATCACCGTCGATGGCGCCTCCTCGCCGACTTGCGCGGAGACGGTGATGCCGGCAGCGCATGCAATTGTGCCGGTCGAGTAGTCTCCCGGCGCGATGCGGATGACGGATTCCTTGGCCAGTCGCGCACGCTTGGCGGTCGAGCCTGAGGGCGGCGCCGACATGTTCCCGTTGTCAGGCAACGGCGCGGTGGGTCCGGTCTCGCCCTCACCCATGCTGGCGGCATCCGTGGAGTCCCCATCCGTGTCCGCCTGCTCGTCTGGAACGGTGACGCTGACGAGCACATACTCGGTGGTGCCGTTCTCGATGCGGACGGTGACCTCGGCGGGCAGGTCGGTGGCATCAATGTAGCCCAATCCGCATCCGCTGATCGCGGCGGCCGCGAGCAGGGCGAGCGTGACGCAAACGACGACGGCTCGGAGAATAATTCTGGACATGTTCGGTTCCTTCGCCCCGCCGGTTGGCGCGGTTGTGCACCGGTTGAAACGGGCATCAGGAATATCGGCTCAGCGCGGAGGTTAGTGGACATTTCACAGGCCGGTAACAGGGGCGGGACTAGGGTGTTGACCCCTGTGGGTAAACTGTTGCCAACGTTGGGAGCGGGGTTTCGTCCCATAAAGATTCAAGGGCGCGAGGGTTGCGACCCGATAAAAGATGCCAAGGTGGTGACAGTTCCACGGTGCCGCGCTCCCGTCACTCGGGCGTCAGGGGCACGCCGCCTTCGGGCCTGCCGGGCAGGTTCGCACAGATCACTTCGAGCCGGATGGCGTAGCAGGAGGCCGCGCCGCCGGTTGTGCCTCTCGATGGCCTCGCGGGGACCGCGACGTGGAGAACATCAAACCGCGCGTCATCACCGTCGCCAATCAAAAAGGCGGCTGTGGGAAAACGACCGTTGCCATCAATCTCGCCGCGACCTTGGCGTCGCAGGGTCGGCGGGTGCTGCTCATCGACCTCGATCCGCAGGCGCACTGCGCCGTGGGACTGGCCGTCCCGGAGGAGCAGATCGACCTGTCGATCGGCGATGTGCTGCTGAACCAGACCCTGCCCGAGCCGGTCCAACTTTCGCAAATCACATGGCAGATCGCGCCGCACCTGGACTTGGCGCCGTCCCGCGCGGACCTGTCCGAATTCGAGCCGGCGGTGCGTGACCGCGAGGATGCGGATGAACTGCTGGCGGCTGCGATGGGGCGGTTTGCCGGGGAATACGACCACTGCGTGGTGGACTGCCCGCCGCACTGGGGTCCGCTGATGCGCAACGCGCTGAGCGCGGCGCATGTGGTGTTGATCCCGGTGGACACTGGGTATTTCTCACTGCACGGGCTGACGCGACAGATCGAGTCGATCAACACGTTCACGCTGCGCACCTCGAAGCCGCTGCGCATCCGGATTCTCCCGAACCAGTACGACGTCCGCACGCGGCAGGCGCGGGAAGTGCTCAATGAACTGCGCAGCCGGTTCGGGTCGCTGGTGTTTAACACCGTCCTGAACTTCAACACCAAGCTGCGCGAAGGCGCGGGCATTGGGCAGCCGATTTGCGACTTCGCGCCCAGCAGCTCCGGCGCGCGGGATTTTCAGCGTCTGGCAAGGGAGATCTTGTCCGAAGAGGCCGAGCCTTCGCCGATGGAGCGCATCCTGCTCCAGACGCAGCGTCTCGCCGCGGATGCCGACCGACTGCTGTCCACCACGGCGTCCCTGCTCAGCGGACGCATGGGCACGGGCGAGGGGCTGGCCACGCCGATCAACGGGCGACACGTCCTGCGATTTGAGGACGCGGACGCTGCGCCTCCGCTGACGAAAGATTCGCTCGGCACTGCCGAATCGAAAGAAGCGACCGGCGATCGACCCCGCTGGGAGAATCGCATTAGCGTTGATCCCAGCGTGGTGCGCGCGGAACCGGACGGGTTGGCCATCATGGATGGAATGGCCGATGCGGGCGAAGGTGAGTTGAACCGCGACTTCGCGTCGCTTCAGGGCTGCGGGTCATCGGTCGAGCACGCGGACCACGAGACCATCGGGAAAAAGCTCGAGCACATCTACGGCGTCGCGCAAGAAGGTGAAGTCGTGGTTTTCCGCCGGCAATTCCCCGGCGCGTCAAACGTGCAGATCGCCGGCGATTTCAACGATTGGTCGCCGCAGACGACGCCCATGCAGCGCGTGGGCGAGGGCGAGTTTGAGGCGCGGCTCCACCTGACCTCCGGGCGCTACCGTTATCGAATGCTCATCGACGGTCACTGGTCGCACGACACGATCAACCCGCAGGTCGAGCCGATCGACTGCGGAGAGGCGGCCTCGGTGCTTGAGATCGGGTAGTCTGCGCCGAGCAAACGTAGGTAGGTTGCACTCGCCACGGCCTGGCGAGTACGCCAGACCGTGCCACCCGCCCTGCCTCTGCTACGGACCCGTGCCACCCGCGCCCGCCCATGTCTGCGCCCGCTCGCCACGGTCAGGCGAGTACGCCAGACCGTGCCACCCGCCCATGTATGCGGTCGCCGATGCTGCAACGTGCGGAAGGACGCCGATTATGCTATCCTGCCCGGTTCATCCGAAGTCTGTAGAATCGACGGCGTGGAGTCATAATGGAAAACGGCGGAACCAGAATCGTTCGTGGGGCGCAGGTTGCAGTGAGAGCTGCCGCGGCGCTGCTTTGTGCGGGCGCGTGGCTGATGGTGTCGGGCGGTTGCACCGTGGGGCAGCCGGCCGGGCTGGGGCGGACACTTACGCTCCAGGAGCCAGCGCTGGGCGCGACGTACTACGTCTATCTGCCGGTGGACTACCGTGAGTCCGGCCCGCCGCACCCGGTGGTGGTGACGTTTCACGGCATGAAGCCGTTCGACAGCCCCGGCGCGCAGATTCGCGAGTGGCAGAGCGAGGCGGACCGGTACGGCTACATCGTGCTGGCGCCGACTTTGCGCGTCTCGGCGCTCGGCTCCCCGTTGCCGCTGCCTGGTGTTTCAGGTGCGCTGCGCGACGACGAGCGATCGAGCTTGTCCGCGATGGACGAAGTCTTCCGCACGACGCACGCGGACCCCGGCGCAGTGCTGGCCACGAGCTGGTCCTACGGGGGCTATGTCGCGCATTACATGGTCAACCGGCATCCGGACCGGTTCTCCTGTCTGGCGGTCAAGCAGAGCAACTTCAACGCCGCCCTGCTGACCGACGCCACCGTGCCGGCGTACGTGGACAAGCCGCTGGCGGTGTTCTACACGACCAATGATTTCAGGATTTGCCGCGAAGAGTCGCAGGAGGCGGCGCTGTGGTACGCGCGGCGCGGGTTCGACGTCACGTTCGCCCGGTTTGAGGGTCGCGGACACGAGCGGACGCCGGGGCCGGCTGCGGCGTTCTTCGCGCGAAGCTGCGGCGCGCGGGCGAAGTCCCCGCCGTGGGAACTGGCGCTTCTCCAAGTGGTGGATCCGGTGACGCTCAGTGACGTCGAGCCGACGGTGGCGAATCTCGCAACACCGGCGGACGACGTGCCGAGGGAACGACCGGACATCGCCACGGTTGCCGCTGAATCATCGACCAAAACTCCGCCGACACGGGAAGGACCGCGCGCACCGGCGGCGATTTCGTCTCGTCCGCACTCCGCGCCGCAACCGGCAGAGGCGACATCCCACGCGACGGACGCTCTGCCGCTGCGCATCGAGCCGTTGCCCGGCTCGGGACCGAAGCCCGCCGCGCCGACGCCCGCGCCGGAGGTGAACGTCATTTCGATCAGCGCCGGGCCAGTGATATCCGTCGCGCCCTTGACGGTGACGTTCCGGGCTTTCGTCCCCGCGGCGCTAAGAGAGGGCAGCCTTTACCAGTGGTCGGTCGATGATCGCCCGCTTTCGCGTGCGACCTCCGGACAGGCGACGTTGAGCGAGCCGGGCGATTACACCTTGCGTCTGACGGTGACGGATCGCGCGGGGCGCGAGTACACGGCAACCAAACCGCTGACGGTGCTGGAGCGGGCGCAGCCGGAGCAGAGATGATCGGTGATTCGCAACAAGCCACGGGATCTGCGGCGCGAACGGGCGAGATCCGCTCGAAGCTGACGGAAGTTCGCGTCGCCGCGGCCGCGAGCTTGCCTCGGCACGTCTGCGTCCTGCTCGTGCGGCTGTATCAGGGGCTTGTGCGGCCCTTCCTTGTGGGAAGCTGCAAGTTTCATCCGACGTGCAGCGAATACGCCGCGGAGGCGTTTCGGGTGCATGGCGCGCTGCGAGGCGTGTGGCTGGCGCTCCGCCGACTGATGCGCTGCGTACCGTTCACCGTGGGCGGCTACGACCCGGTCCCGCCCCGCCCCGTCCGCGAAGGTGGGGCATCGGTTACGCGGCCATGAAGCAACGCCGGTCATGAAGCAACGTCGGCCATGAGGCATCGTCGCCCGTGCGAGCGCCATCTCCTTACCTGATCGGGTGCGTGCTGATCGGCGCTTTCGCCGTCGGGGCCGCGGCGATCGGCGGCGTTGCCTCGCATCCTCGCATGTATGAGGCGCTGTACCTGCTGGGCTTTGCAGGGTTTGCGTGCATCGCGGGGTCATTGCATCGCAGCGGCGGCGCGGCGCCTGCGGCATTCGTGCGGGGCTGGCTTCCGCTGGCGGCGCTGCTGAGGTTGATTCCACTGGGCGCGGCGCCGACGGACGATGCGCATCGCTATGTCTGGGAAGGCCGCGTGCAGCTTGCCGGATTCAACCCGTTCGTCCTCGCACCGGACGATGCTCGACTGGAACTGCTGCGTGACGCGAACTGGACGCACATCAACCATCGCGACTGGCCCGCCGTGTATCCGCCGCTGGCGCAGCTTGTGCTCCGAGGCATTGCGGCGCTCCATCCCAGTGTGCAGACCGCGAAGATTTGCTTTGTCGCGTGCGACATCCTCGCGGTGGTTCTCTTGCGGGCGCTGCTGCGCGGCCGCGGCGAGGCGGAGGCGTGGGGATCGCTCTACGCTTTGTGTCCGCTGACGTTGTCGGCATTCGCGGTGGAGGGGCATCTCGACAGCTTGATGATCGCGTGCACGCTTGCCGCCCTACTGATGGCGGAGCGGAAGCGGTGGGCGTGGGCCGGGGCGCTGCTGGGGCTGGCGATTTCAGCGAAGATCGTGGCGGTCGTGCTCGTCCCGATGTTCCTTGTGCGGCGCTGGTGGTCGGTGCTGATTGCATTCGGCGTCGTGGCTCTAACCAGCGTCCCTTATCTCGACGCCGGTTGGGCGCTGTTCGACGGGCTTCAACGCTTCAGCGGCGAGTCAGCGTTTTTCAATCTGGTCGGGACGCTCACCGGCTCCGCGCTTTCAACGCCGGTGCAGCGGGCGATCGGTGGTCTGCTGATGGCGGCGATCGCGACGGTGTGCCTGGTTCGGGCGACCGATATGCAGCGCGCGTCGTATCGCTTGTTCTCGGGCTTGATCCTTGCGCTGCCCGTGTTGCACTACTGGTACTTGACCTGGGTGCTGGCGCTGGCGGCCGGGCCGCGCCGGTGGGTCTGGCTGGCGGGCGCGGGCGCGGGCGCGTTCTACTTCGAGGCGGAGTACGCCCGCCGGACCACGGGCGAGTGGATCATGCCGGCGTGGTCGGCGTGGGTTTTCTGGGCGGCCGTGGGAGGCGCGGCGTTGTTGGATCACGTCCTGGTTCGGCGCCGCCGGATGCGCGAGGATCA
This sequence comes from uncultured Phycisphaeraceae bacterium, assembly GCA_964526695.1. GTDB lineage: Bacteria > Planctomycetota > Phycisphaerae > UBA1845 > UBA1845 > JABWBH01. Next base: position 10,680 of record CAZGJA010000065.1, on the reverse strand, counting down.
CGGGCAGCGGTATTGATCGCCGCCGGGAACGCGAAGGCGCTCTCTCCAGATCGCGGTCTGGTCGGGTCGGTTCCAGCGGTCGTACAAATCATCGCAGCGAACAAGCAATAGGCGATACCAGAATTGCGTCACGCGGTCCGGGTGGCAGGGCTTATGCGCGGTCGCGGGCAAGGCTTCCGCCTCGGCGAACAACAAGACGTGAATGACCCCGATCGCCACGTCAGACGCGATCGTTCCCAGCCAGTCCATCGACAAGAGGAACGCGGATGTCGTGCGAAGCTGGGAATTGCTCCCGTCTTCACGCGCCGGCGCGAGAGGTACGGGTCTGCGCTCACCCGCTCAAAAGCCCTCCGGGAGCCGGCTGTCTCTCCTCCAACCGGCATTCCCCGGAGGTGTTGTAGGTCCATGCCTCAGGGCTGTTTCTTGAGCGTCAGGGTTGCGTCCGTGCCCTTGATGCCTTTGACCATCTCGAGCGTCTGGTCGTTGGGACGCCGGACAACATAGCCGTAGCTTCGGCCTTGCTTGTCAACAAACGTGAGATTGTCCTTGCCATCGCGATTCCATGTGCCGAGGGACTGCTCCACCTGCCCGTCGTAATTAAGTTCGGCCGTGTAGCTGCCGTCCTTTTGCAGTCGCAGATCCGCACTGACGAACCTTCCGGTCTGCTCGACCGGCCGCAGCAGCTTGAACTGGTCGCGGGCCATTTCCGGCTGCAACTCGCTGCCTGCCCAGCGGCCGGAAAGGGTGGCGCAGCCGGACAAACCGACCACGGCGCCCAGAAACAGCGTCCCACCCATAATCCGGCTCCAACCGAGTCTGCGAATGCCCTTCATGGCGTTTCTCCTTCTCACGTGTGTGATAGCGTTTCAAGAGCGGGCAGGAGGCGGGTCGCGGCGAAGTGCGAACCCGCCCTGCCTGCCTCGCTCAGATTGACGGTTGGCGGCCCTGGATCAGGCGGACCACGACGACGACGAGCGCCACCACCAGGAGGATGTGGATGACTCCGCTCATCGTGTACGACGTGATCATGCCCAGCAACCACATTAACAACAGTATGACGACAACAGTCCAAAGCATGATGCTGCTCCCTTCGTCTGCGCGGCTACGGAGCCACGACTTTCACCGTGAATTCCGCGGAGGTCGGCTCCCCGTTCTGCGGTGTTCCCTTCACATAGATCCGATACTCCCCGATCGCGGCGTCCTTGGCCGCGATGATCCGCAGTTGGATTTCGGGTTTGGCGCTGGCCTTGACCAGGGTTTTCGCCGGTTCGACGCTGATGCCCTTGGACGGCTTGGTTTCCAGCGTCACGTCCTGCTTGAAGAACTCGCCCCTCTGCAAGGACACCTCAACGATCTGGACTTCCCCCTGCTTGATCTCCGTGGCGAAAGTCGGGACGACGAGCTTGAAGCCTTCATCCTGAGCCATGCCGCCGCCGCGCGGGCTGGCTGAGCGGCAGCCGAGGAACGTCGCCAAGGCCAACGCCAGGGGGATCGCGATGACTGTCTTCATTTGTTTCCTTTCCGATGGACTTACCTTTTTCAGAAGCTGCGACGAACGTTTGCTTCACGGCGCTACTTCGCACTGACGGTGATCTTGAACTCCGTTTCCGTCGGCTCGCCCTTGTCTGGGGCGCCTCTCACCTGGATCTTGTGCTCGCCGATCGGCGCATCCTTGGCCACGGTGATCTTCAATTGGACGTCGCCCTTGTCGCCCGGCTGCACCACGGCGTCTTTGGGATCGACCTCGACGCCGGGGGGCGCCTTCACTTCCAGCCTGACCGCTTGCTTGAATCCAGCGCCGCGCTCCAGCGTCACCCGAACGGTTTGAAGCTCGCCCTGCTTGATGTCCGTGGCGATCATCGGGACGCCGATCCGGAACGTGTCGTTTCCGGCTCGGCCGCCTTCTTCACTGCTCTTGGTGCAGCCCGTCAGGGTTGCCGCCACAATCAAAACTCCCGTGAATAATTTGTGCATCTTGATGCTCCTTTGAATTGCGAGAACTAATTCTTTCCTGCTTGCAGCCCTCGGTCCCATGACCGCGTTGCTTTTCGGGTGCTTTGACAGGTGTCCGCCTCATCTTTGTCGCCGCCAATGTCCCCTCGCTGTGCAGAACGCTTGCCGATCTGAGGAACAAGGCCGGTTCGCTCTTGCTCGAATACGCCTGCCGCGCCGGCGTTCTGCTGGGCCAAGGTCGAAACAGGCTTACCCAGCGGATTCCCATCATCCGTAAGCCGATCCTGAGCCTGCTCGGCTTGGCTTGAACTGGAGTTGTCCATCGCGTTCATTCTTTGTCGTCGCCACTGCCGAACCGCGGCACGCTGGAACAAAAAAAAGCCGACGTGATCGCGCACCCGCAGGTGCACGATCACGTCGGCTTACTCGTCAGCGGGCCACCCGGACCAGCCGGGCTGCCCTTCAATCAGTCATCCGACAAACTCAACGCTACCTTCTCGACGACCCCACTGGGACCATCGAGACCCTCGCGCTATCAAATGTTATATCGGCCACCCGCAGAAAGTCAAGCCGGCAATTCCTCAGATGACAAGTACATCTCCCACGTTCAGCCTGGTGCCTCTAAGTATCAACAGCTTAAGAACTTACAGTCAACCTCCTTCCCCGAGGCAGCGCGTGAGCCGCGGAGTTTGGCCCGTGCGGCATCGCGTCAACGCGACCCGCCGGAAAGCCTTGAACACGTCCGGCGGGTCAGGGGGCGTTCTGGAACCAGCGCAACCGGCCAAAACGCCGGGTCATTGTTCTTTGGCATCGTGACGTGGGCCCGTCCGCACGTCCGCGCCAGTTGAAGTTGGCGGCGGGCGGAGAACGGCGCAGATGCCAGGCCCGCGTCGATTCGTCGCACGTCGGTTCGTCGTTGCGGTGAACCTAACAGATGATCGGGATCTTTCACCAGTCACTGCCGGGCTGAAGCGTCTTCACCCCCCGTGGCCATCTGCCTGCCATTGATGGACAAGTGGATGCGCTGGGGAGCTTCGTCGAAGCCCGAGCAAAGCCTGCTCTGCGGGCGAACGCGGCAGATGGCGCGATCTGCTTTGAAGCGGAGTGCGCCCGCGGGACCACCGGCGAGTGGGTCATGTCGGCGTGGGCGCCTTGGGTTTTCTGGGCAGCCATCCGCCGCCTATTCCCCACGAGTGTTCTGTCGCCCATTCGCCGGGAACGTGTCTGCTGCCCGCGAGCCGGCATCCCAGAAGCGGATGGTTCCGTCGGCTGAGCCGGAAACCAGATAGCGTCCGTCCGGAGTGAACGCCACGCTGCTCACCAGGTAGCTGTGCCCGTGCAAGGTGACCATGTTTTGCCCCGTCGCAGGATCCCATATCCGAATCGTGCGATCCGCGGATCCCGAAGCCAGTCTCGAACCGTCTGGAGAGAACGCCAGCGAGAACACTTCGGCGGTGTGGCCCGTCAGAGTCATGACCTCGCGCTTTCGTTCCACGTCCCAGAGTTTCAAGGTCTTGTCATGGGCGGCGGACGCGAGCAGTCTCCCATTCGGCTGAAACGCCAAAGCGGGCACGTCTCCCTGGTGTCCAGTCAGGATCGCCAAAGCGGCTCCCGATCCCCAATCCCAGAGCATGATCGTCCCGTCCTGACAGCCTGAAGCGAGGTACAGGCCGGACACATCAGTGGCCAGACTCGTCACCCCTTGGGCATGGCCTTCAAGGGTTCGAACGACCCGTTCCTCCTGGATGTTCCAAACGAGAATCGATCGTCGCTCATGGCTGCCGACGGCCAGCAGACGACCCTCCGGGCTGAAGGCCAAGGCGTGCGCCATCTGAGTGGGAATCGAACCGGAGGCTGATCCCACATCTTGAAGTCGAAGTCTTGGCTGCGGCGCCGCCGGTTCTTGGAGCCGCAGTGACTTCAGTTGAGTGAACGAATCCGTGGCCCACACCAGAATGGATCCTTCGCCGCTTTCGGCCGCCGCAAATCGTCCATCCGGGCTGAACCCAACCGCGCCCAGCTCAAGCGGATGGCCCACGGACGTCTCGCCACCCGCTGCCCGGTGCAAGGTCACGAGCTCCGTGCGTTGTTCCGTGTCGGCCAGGCAGACCAAACCGCCATCGGCGCCGAGCGAGGCGCGCGACACGATCATCCAAGGATTCGTCGGCGACACGGCGGCGGAGAGAACCCGTCTCGCGCCGGTTCGTTGTTGCGGCGAGGCGTACAAATAATCTGGATCCTCCACCGACCAGAGCTTGACCGACGCGTCCCCACCCCCGGTGGCCATCTGCCGGCCATCGGGAGAGAAGCGGATTCGCTGAGGGTTCTCGTCGAACCCCAGGCACAACCTCTTTTGCTCGCTGGACCTCGCATCCCACAGCCTCAACGTGAGATCCCAGCCACAGGAAGCGATCATCGAGCCATCGGAACTGAAGTCGATGCCAAACACCTCGCCCCTGTGCCCGCGGAGCAAGCGTGGCTCACCCTGTGGCGGAAGCGTGCAAAGCACGAGGCAGCCATCGCTGCAGGAGAGGAGCAGGCGTTGCCCGTCCGGGCTGAAGGCCACGCGGGTCACGTACTTGCCGTCGGAAGGAAGCGGTGTGGGATCGTCCGCCTTGTCCAGATCCCACAACCATGCTTTGCCGTCGGTCCAGCAGGCTGCAAGGAATCGTCCGTCCGGGCTGAACGAGACCGAAGCTTCCCCGGCGTTGGAACGCGCGTCTTCCGGGGTGGCGGTTTGAAGGACCGGGTTGGGGAGGGTTCGCTGGACGGTTGCCGTTTCACCCTCCGAATGCAGATCGATGCTGCACAGCAGAATGGAGTGGTCGCCGCCCGCTGTCGCCAGGAACCTGCCGTTCGGCGAAAACGCCAGCGCGTTGACGCGCTGCTCATGTCCGCGCAGGGTTGCCAGCGCCCTCCAGGATCCGACTTCAAACAGACGGGTAATCTTGTTAACTCCACAAACCGCCAGCAGGGCGCCGTTGGGGCTGAACCGAAGATCCGTGAGAATGCCCGCGCCGGCGTCAAACTTTGTAATCATCTCGTGCGTTCGGGGGTTCCACACTCGAATCGCGCCGTCGCGGCACGCCGCGGCGAGGAGCTCGCCGCTCGGGTGGTAGTCCAGCCCGTACACCGTGGACCCCGTTGGGAGGGAATCGGTGCTTTCATCCAGCCGATGCGCCAGCAGACGCCATTCCCAGTTGCGCAACTGCTGCGGCGCCTGTTCGAGGCTGCGGCGGGCGTCCGTCACGTTGTAGGCCTCAAGCGACGCCTCTGCTCCGGCCAGCGCCGCGATGTACGCCTGCAACTCGGCGCGCTGGCGCGCCCTCGCTTCGCGCATCGCCAGGGTACTGGCGGTGACAGCGAATGCGATGACAAGGATCAGAATGGTCAACACGGACGCGAATGCCAACTTGTGTCGGCGGACGAGTTTGCGGAGCTGGTAGAGCATGGTCGGCGGATGGGCGAGTACGGCTTCTCCCGCCAGGTACCGCTCCAGATCCTCGGCCAGCGCGTCCATGGTCTGGTACCGATCCTTTCGCTCTTTCGCCAACGCCTTGAGCACAATGGCTTCAAGCTCGCCATCCACTTCGGCCCGAATGCGTGAAGGTCGCTGCGGCTCGCGCTCTTGAATGGCGCGCATCACCGTCGAGAAGCGCGTAGCGTTGCCTTGCGGGAGTTCGCCTGTCATCGCCTGGTACAGCATCACCCCAACCGCATAGACGTCGCTTCGCACGTCCACGGCCGATTCGTCGTCGTCGAAGTGTTCAGGCGAAGCGTAGATCGGCGTCCCGACGAACCCGGCCGTATGCGTTCTAAAGAGCGAATCTTCCAGGAGGGGGTGCAGCAGGCGGGCCAGTCCGAAATCCAGCACGTGCGGGTTTCCCTCTGGGTCAATGAGCACGTTGGAGGGCTTCAGGTCGCGGTGGATGATCCCGCGTTGATGGGCATGCGCCACTGCCCGAGAGAGGCGTCCAAAAGTCGTGACGATCGCGCGCAGGTCGCGGGCGCCCGCGGATTCGGGTTTCGCACCCCTTGTCCCCGGTTTTGCATTTTCTTCGCCGCTGGCGACTTTCGCGCGCTCGTCCCCTCCGGATTCTCCTCGGTCCTTTCCCTCACGCGCCCAGCAATCAATGGCCACGCCTTCGATATACTCCATCAGGAGGATCGGTTGGCCCTGAATATCCTCGCACCCCAGGACGGAGACAATGTGAGGATGGTCAAGCGCCGACGTGGCACGGATTTCTCGCTCGAAGCGTACGCGGAAGGAGCGACCGTCAAGCCCGCTCGCCAGCACGCGCTTGATGGCGATGATCCGATTCGTGCGCGGCTGGCGGGCCTTGTACACCACGCCCTGCCCGCCACGGCCGATTTCCTCCAGCAGTTCGTACGGTCCGATGCGTCCCGGACCCGGTCCGCTGTGATAACCGCGCAGCAGGTCGAGCCACGCGTCCTCGCGGAGATCGAAGCCCAATGAGCTGGAACCCAGCAGTTCCCCGGCCGGCGTGTTCGGCGGGCTGTCAGAAGTCGCTTCGCTGTGCGCATCGGGGCGATTCACGGATGTTCGTCCGACCCCGGGGCCTGCGGCGCGACGGCCAGGGAAGCCTCCCTCGCTGCGCTGGCAGACGACAATTCCAGTTCCAAGCCCTCCGCCGCTGCCGCATTCCCCTGCCGACGGAGAATCTGCATCAGTCGATCGCCGGTTTCCCTTGTGTGAGGATGCTCAAGCCCCAGCGCCTGCCGCCGGATGTCAAACAGCTCGCGGTACAGCGCTGCGGCAGCCGCATCGTCCCGGCGGGCCTCGCCCAACTTCGCCAGGGCATCCAACAGGGTTTGCGAGGTGTCGTGATGAGCCGGACCGTACGTGCGACGGGCCGTTTCCAAAGCGGGTCGCAGCACGGACTCGGCCTCGTCAAAGCGGTTCATCGCCGTCAGCGCCTCGCCGAGCGCTGCGGCCATGCCCAGCGTGTTGCTGTGCGACTCGCCGAGCACCAAGCGAGACGTGTCGAAAACCTCCCTTAAGAGGGGTTCAGCGTCGGCGTGTTTACCCTGCAGCCTCAGCGCGGCGGCTCGGTTTGCGAGGAAGCTGAGCGTGACGAGATGGTGCGGCCCGAGGATGCGCTGAGCGATTTCGCCGCCCTCGCGAAACTGGCGCTCCGCGTCGTCGAACTTCCCCTGCCCGGACAACGCGGAACCAAGGAAGTTCATGGAGTACAGAGTGGTCGGATGATCCATGCCCAGCGATCGAACGTGGATGTCGAGCGCCTCGCGGTGCAGCCGCTCCGCTTCGGCCGGTCGGGCATTCCATGTATAGGCCATGCCGAGCGAATCCATCGCGTCGGCGGTCTCAGGGTGGTTTTCCCCGAGAACCCTTCGGCGCAGGTCCACGGTGCGGCGCAGCGTCTGCTCCGCTTCCTCGAACGGGCCAAGGAACGTCAGGCCATTGCCCAGCCAGTGCATGGTGCGCAGCGTGTCGGGATGCTCCTCTCCGAGCACGCGACGCTGGCGCTCCAACGTCTTTCGGGCGAGGGCGACGGAGCCTGCCTGATCCGATTCCCAAAGGAGACATTCGGCCAGCCGGGATTGCGTTCGCAGCGTCGCCGGATCATCCTCGCCTAGCTCCGCGATCTGAAGCGTCTCCGCGCGCTGCAACTGCACATGAGCCTGCGGATACAGCCCGAGCCCGATGTACGTCGCGCCGATGGTGGCGCGGATGTCGGCCTCGACCTCCGGCTCACCAGCAAGTTCACCGGCATCCAGTCGGCGCAGCGCCTCGTCGAGCATCTGACGCACGGTCACGCTTTCCCCGCGAGCATGAGCCGGGTCCGCCAGCGTGAGCATCTCGCCGAGGAAAACGCCGACGCGCTCCGCGCGGCCGCGTTGCCGCGTTTCTGAGACACGCGACCGTTCACTGCGAAAGTACAGGACCGTTGAAGTCGTTGCGCCTGCCAGCAGAACCGTGAGGAGGGCGACCGCCGCCGCGACGGTCTTGCGGTGGCGGCGAACGTACTTGCGCGCGGCATAGATTCGGCTGGGCGGATGCGCGAGGACGGCCTCACCCGCGAGGAATCGTTCCACGTCCCGTCGAAAATCCTCCACGGAGGCGTAGCGACGGTCCTTGTCCTTTTCCAGCGCCTTGAGAACGATGGCGTCCGCCTCACGACTGACCGATGGGTTAAGGCTGGAGGGACGCGGCGGCGTCCCGTGCCGGATGATTTCGAGGCATCGACTGATTTCTTCGCCCGCCGGCCTCAGCGGAAGTCCCGTCAGCAGCTCGTGCAGCACGGCGCCCAGCGCGTACACGTCCGTGCGAACGTCAATGAGCCGCGGGTCGGCGTACGTCTGCTCCGGCGCGGCGTAGGCCAGCGTGCCCAAAAACTCCCCGGAGTGGGTCATCGACAGCGATCCGGACTCTCCCGCGACCAGCGCGGACGCTTCCAATCGCGCAAGACCGAAGTCCAGAACGTGGGGGCGATCCTCGGCATCCACGAGGATGTTTGACGGCTTCAGGTCACGGTGAATCACCCCGCGCTGATGGGCATGTTGCACGGCTTCGCACACGGCGACGAAGACGCTCAAGATCTCGTGCACGGGTTTGCGGATCCCCGCCGCGCCCGCCGCCCAGCGGTCGATCGGCAGGCCGTCGATCCACTGCATCGCCAGCACCGGCTGCTGGTCCACGACCTCGCTGCCGTACACGGTGACGATGCCGGGGTGGTCGAGCGAGGAAGCGGCCTCAATCTCACGCTCGAAGCGGGAGCGCATCCGCGGCGTGGCGAAGACGCCGGCCGAGACGCGCTTGATGGCGATGAGGCGCCCCGTGCGCGGCTGGCGGGCTTTGTACACCACGCCCTGCCCGCCGCGGCCGATTTCCTCCAGCAGCTCGTATGGTCCGATGCGTCCCGGACCCGGTCCGCTGTGATAACCGCGCAGCAGGTCGAGCCACGCGTCCTCGCGGAGATCAAAACCCAGCGCGGAGTCGGCGTCGCGGCCCGGCTGGAACGGGGCGTCAAGACCGCAGGGTGACGAAGGATTCATCTTCTTCACGGATTTGCTCGGCCACCATGCTCTGCACGCGGTCCCGCGCCCGCTGCCGCGCCTTGTACACCGCGTCCGTCGTCATGCCGAACTGCGCCGAGAGGTCGGCCACCGAGGCGCCTTCGATGCTCCGCTGGAGAAGCTGATACATCGTGTCGTCGCCGTCCGACGACAGCCGCGCCAGCGCGCGACGATAATGATGGGCCGCCCATTCCTGCTCCCATGCCTCGGCCTCCGCCGCGGTGGCCTGCCGGTCTTCCACGTCAGGCCACAATTCGCCCTCGGTATGGACTAGTCGCGCCGGCTCGCCTTTTGGACAGGCCGCCCAGCGCGCGATGCCGTTGCGAATGCAGCGGAAGAGGTAGTCGCGGAATCGCCCCTTCGAGGGGTCGTAAGTGAAACCGGGCATGGCGCGCGACAGCGACAGGAGGACGTTCTGGACCACGTCCTCGGCATCCGCGGGTTGCAAACCGCGACGGCGGCAAAAACGCAGCAGCAGCTCGCGATAGCGGGCTTGGAACTCTGACCATGCGGCGCGGTCGGTTCCGTCCTTGAGGCGGCACAGCAGGGAGGCGTGGGTCGATGGAAACTCGTTGCCGGATGACTGCACGCGTTGTCGCTCCCCTTTCGCTCATGGCAGCGCGCCACGCGCGGGCTCCGCTCTGCTCGATGCAGAGCGCTGAACCGCCAGTATAGAGGTTCGGTTCACCCTATACCACGATAGCCGGGTCGGATTTGTCCAATTCAAGCGCCGCCGTGCCTAGTCCCCCATAAGCGGGGCCGGGTGCCGACGGCTCATGCTTTGGATTCCAGCGTCGATCAGGCGTCCTTTTCGGACTTGATCGCGGATGGGGATCGCAAAGGTCGGTTTCGGACAAGGCGAGCGGATTGAGCGTAAGACTCAATGGGAGCGAAAGTTATGTTCATGTTGACGAAGGCCGGCAGCGGGAGAAGCGACGGACTGCAGTGTGGGATTCTCATGGCGCTGGTCATGCTGTCAGCGGGGGGTGCAGCCAGAGCCGACACGATCACCTGGACCGGCGGCGCCGGCGACGGGTCGTTCCATTCAGTCGGGAATTGGGATCTTGGGCGCGCCCCGACAACCGGCGACGATGTCGTGATTCCATCGGGCGTTGGCGGCGTCACATTCACCAGCGGGAGTACGATCATCACGTCCATTCAATCGGATCGAGCGTTCTCCATCACAGGCGGGACCCTTGAAATTGTCGCGACCTCCAGCCTGTCCAGCTTGTCGATGAGCGCCGGTACCCTCCGCGGGTCGGGCTCCGTCACGGTGGTCGGTCAGATGAGCTGGAGCGGCGGCACCATGACCGGAACGGGCACGACCCTCCTTCAGGGCGGGATGACGATGGGCGACGGTTCCAACTTGGCCGGTAGCCGCGCGCTCGTCAACTCCAACGGCGGCACGATCGTTTTGAGCAACGCTTGCCATGCCCAACTGCACGACGGCGCGATCCTCACCAACGAGGCCGGCAGCACTTTCGACATTCAAGGCAACGATGCCTACTTCTACAACAACTCGGGCGTGCTCGGCACCTTCAACAACGAAGGCACACTCCGCAAGTCCTCCGGCACGGGCGCCACGTCCTACGCGGCGCACCCGTACCACAACATCGTGTTCAACAACAGCGGGGCCGTTGAAGCGGTCGTGGGCACGCTGGGCATCGG
>CAZGJA010000064.1:0-47077 GCA_964526695.1 uncultured Phycisphaeraceae bacterium | reverse complement strand
GGTGCGCTATCTGCCGCCGTGCTCGCCGGACTTCAACCCGATCGAGCACATGGGGTCGAAGGTCAAGGAGCACCTGCGGGCCAAGGCCGCACGCACGAAAGGACGGCTGGTCCAGGCGATCGCCTCAGCGCTGCATTCCGTAACCCCCGACGACGCGCGGGGATGCTTCAGAGGGTGCGGCTATTACGCTACACACAAACGGAGAATGCTCTAGCCGAGGGTGAAACCCACGGTCAGTGTGGCCCATCGCCCTTCGACCCCGGCGGGGTCGAACCCTCGACTCCCGTGTGCACCCGGAGACACGGGCGGACGTACAACCCCGTTCGGGGTTGAATCTCAATACGCTCCGGCTTCCGTGGGCTGCGCCCACGGCTACTCACGTGGATCCCCCGCGGGGATCAAACCAACGCCCGGCGTGCACATTCACTCGGCCAATCCGGCCATTCCTTCGGTCAAGCCGGCCGTTCGTTTCGGCGAGCCCGCTTGACGGAGGCGCCAACCCCCGATGGCGCTCCTGCAAGCCCGGTCGGACCAAGCATGCAAAAGCTCTGCGCGCATTTCTGGGCACGCGCCCACGAACCGCGATTCCAGTAAGTGCGCCGCGCGATGTCCTCAGCTCGCTGCTGCGGCTCCTGTCACATCCGCTGAGCTTGCGTCGCCGACGAGCGGCCAGCCGCCGCACGTGCCTCTCCCAACGCCGGCGCTTGCCTCTCCCGGCGCCGGCGCTTGCATCCTCCAGCACCGGCGATTGAATACTCTCGCGTACTGACTGTTGACTTGAGTGATCGGGCTTGGCGTGGCACGGAGGGTCAGCGCTCATGAAGAACGACGAAGCCGGCCTCACTGAGCGTCGCGAGGGCGCATGAGAGCAGCAGCCCAGCGCGAGTGGATTCTGCTTTGCACCCTGGCGCCGAGCTGGGTTGCTTTCGCGCAGGAGGTCCGGCGATCGGCGCCGGACGAGACGCCCGCGCAGGAGGAAAGCCCTCCAGCGCCACGCGCGTTTTCCCTTGACGTGCTCGATCCGTATCTCGAGTTCGAATCGCAAATCGAATCGCGGGAGGTCGAGTCCGGCTCTCCGGGACGTGCCCCGATGGAGCGGAATGACCGCGCGACGACCTTTACAGAGTCGCTGGGCTTCACGCTGAGCGGCTTCGTGGCGGACCCGGATGTGCTGCGCTTCGAGGGCGATTTCCAGTTCGGCCTCAGCCAGGCGCGGTATCGGGAGTCGCTCGGCGGCGTCGATCGCACCGACTCGGACTCCGGCACGCTTCTCGAATACGACCTCTCGCTCGATCTGTTCCCCGCGCAGCCCGTGTCGCTCCACGCCTACGCCCGGCGCGGACGCGAGCGCATCCCGCGCCGCTTCCTGCCTTCGCTTTTCGAGGCTCGCGACGAGGCCGGCGCGTCGCTTCAGATCACGACGGACGCCACGACGACTGACCTCGGCTTCGACTGGTCCGACGTGCGGCGCACCGGCAACGTCTCGCGCGAGGACGACGAATCGCGCGAGGGTTCGCGGGTTCATCTCGATCATCGCTGGGAGCTCGATGACGACCAAAGCCTCCGCCTGACCTACGACCACGACCGCGACCGCAGCGAATATCAGGGCGCCCGCTTCGATCTCGACACGCGGCGCGACGAAGCGCGTATCGAACATCAGTGGGCGTTCGGTCCCGACGGGCGGCACGAGTGGGACTTCCTCGTCCGCTACAACGAGGAGCAGGGCGACCTCGCCCGGGATGAAATCGAAGTCGCCCCTCGCTTCACGTTGCGCCACACCGACCGCTTCAAAACGACCTGGCGGTACAACTTCTACAAGGTCGATCAGGACGCGCTCTCGACAGAACAGCACAAGTTCGACGGCGCGGCCGCATGGGACGTGACCGACCACCTCCGCCTCACGGCCGACGCCTTCTGGCGCTATGAACGCGTCGAGCGCGACAACGAGACCTACGAGGTCGGCGGGCAACTCGGGCTGCGTTTCGAGCGGCCCACGCGCTGGGGCACGTTCACCACTGACGGCTCCCTTGAGATCATTCGAGCGGAGACCACCGGAAGCGGACCCACGTCGTGGGTCCGTGGAGAAACGCACGCGCTCGACACGGTGCGCCCCGCCATTCTGACGCGAAGCGACGTCGAGCGCCGCAGCATCCGGGTGTACAACGCCGGTCGCACGCGCGTGTTTGTGGAAGGGCTGGACTACACCGTGACGACGACCGGCCGGCTCACGTTTCTTCGCCGCATTCTGTCGGGCAACATCGCTGACGAAGAGACCGTGTACTGCGATTACGTCTATCGCGTGCCCACGGGTTCGCGCACGGACACCTACCAGACCCACGTTCGGGTCGAGCACGCCTTCGACGGCGGACTGACGCCGTATTATCACTGGCTGAATCGAAAGCAATTCGTCAACGAGCCGGACTTTCGCCGGCCCTTTGCCTCGGACATCTTCGAGCCGGCCTTCGACGCCTTTGCGGACAACACCGATCACCATCGGATGGGCGTGCGCTATGAAAAGGACCGCTGGTCGATGTCCGGCGAGTTCGAGATCTTCAATGACTCCGTGCTGCCCTACGAGGCATGGCACGTCACCGGCCAGTTGGCGCTCGTTCGCACCCTGCAGCACTCGATCGACGCCACCGCCGAATACTCACATTATCGATTCGACGGAGATTTCGATCGCCGGCGCGTCAATTGGATCGACCTTGACCTGTCGCACCGCATGGAACTCACCGACGAACTGTCCACGTCGGCCGCGATGGGCTACCGCCTTGAGCGCGACTCGCGCGATGGGACAACGCACGGCGTGGACCTCGAGGGGACGATCCGCCTGTCACGCGGATTGCTCGATGTGGAGCTGACGGCCGAATATGATCTGCTGAGCATCGGTGCGGACGACGAACGAGGGTACGGCGTGTGGCTCAATGTGCGCCGGGATTTGTCGGACGCATGGGGAAGGGTGGCGCGGAAATGAATGGCGAATTGCAAATGGCGAATGGCGAATGGCCGCGCCGAACCCGCATGGGGAGTCGGCATGACGGCGAGGGTTGGCGCGCTTGCGCAGCTCCTTTGTTCTCCGCGCCCAGATGCGGGCCGTTTGTCTTGCATTTGCTATTCGCCATTTGCAATTCGCCACTCATATTCGCCCAATCCGGCGTCGTAGGATCGCCGCACGATTTCTCCGTTAGTGGTCCGGGTCAGGTCCACGCCTTGTTCGAAGCAGAGGTCTGCATCTTCTGCCACGCGCCACACAACAACTCCGGCCAGAAGCCCCTGTGGAACCGTTTGCAGCCTCCGGCGCATTACCGCATCTACGAAAGCTCCACGCTGGACGCGCGCGTCGATCAACCCAGCGGCCCGTCAAAAATGTGCCTCAGTTGCCACGACGGAGCGCTGGCCATCGGGCTTGTCGCGTCGTCGCCGGATCCCATTCCCGTCAGCCGCACCACGCTGCCGCCCGGGTCGTCCGACCTCACGCAGGACTTGTCCAATGACCACCCCATCGGCTTTCGATATGATCGCGCCCTGGCCTCGCGCGACCGCCAACTGAGAAGCCCGGATGTAGTCTCTGATTTGCTGCCGCTGGGCAAGCACTCCGAGCTGCACTGCACCACGTGCCACGATCCTCACAACAACGAGCTGGGCGATTTCCTGCGCGTTCCCTCATTGCGCTCCGCCATCTGCACCAGTTGTCACGACATGACCGGCTGGAATGCGTGCAGTCACGCTACCAGCCCCGAGCGCGTCAGCGGGCGCTCCGTGGATCCTGGCGAGCCGCTCCCGTTTTCCACCGTCGCTGACAACGGCTGCGTCAGTTGTCATCAGGTCCACGGGGCCGGCGCGAGCGAGCGACTGCTGCGTTTTCGCCGCGAGGAAGACAATTGCCTCAATTGCCACAACGGCGGCATTGCGGCGCTGAACATTGAGAATGAGTTTCGCAAACCCAGTGCCCATCCCATCGCCCGCTTCACGGAGCGTCACGATCCCGAGGAGGATCCACGAACCCAGAGGAGGCATGTCGAATGCGCGGATTGCCACAACCCCCATGCCGTCGCGCCGGATGTCAGCGTGACGCCGGCCTTTGCCTCGACGCAACCGGGCCTTGTCCAGAACTCCATGCAGTTTGTTTCCGGCCTTGACCGCTTCGGACATGCGACGCCATACGCCCGCTATGAGTATGAGGTGTGTTTCAAATGCCACGCGGACGGCGTCTCTCGCGCCGCTCGCGCGAACACCGTGCGCGACGTGCTCCAGACGAACACGCGGATGGAGTTTCAACCTTCAAACCCGTCCTTCCATCCGGTGCTCGGCGCCAGAAACAACAATGATGTCGTGAGCTTGTTGTCTCCCTGGCGCGTGGGATCGGTCTTGCGCTGCACGGATTGTCATAATTCCGATCAGGTGGACGCCGCCAATTCCTACGCGCCCGCCGGCCCGCACGGCTCCATCTACGAACCCCTTCTCGCCGCCAACTACGAGCAGGGCGAGTTCGTCACGGAAAGCGCGCGGGCGTATGCGCTCTGCTACCGGTGTCACGACCGCCGCAGCATTTTGAATGACGAGTCCTTTCCCCTGCACGGCGAGCACATCATCCGCGGTCGCGCGTCGTGCAGCGCCTGTCACGACGCCCACGGCATCAGCCGGTCACAGGGCGACGCGCGAAACCACAGTAATCTCATCAACTTCGACCTGACACAGGTGCAGCCCGCCTCCGGCGGCGCGGGCGCGAGAATTCAATTCATCGACCAGGGCCGATACGCCGGCAGTTGCACGCTCGTGTGCCACGGAGTGACGCATGTCGCGTTTGAATATGGCAGATGAGAAACCCACAATGTCGTCGTTGGCAGCAAACGCCGACCGGACGGATACGGCGATCAACTCGCCGCTCCGCCCGGTGGCTGCGTCCCGCCGCCTCAAGGGACGCCGTGCTTGCGTGATATCCGTCGCTGCGATTCTCCGGCTCGATGTCGCTTTCCGCGCATCACCGCTTCGGCTTGTAGGTCGCCACCGCGACGCCATCGACCATGACCTGATGACCCACCGCAATGCCCTCATACCCCGGCGGCAGCGTGCCGTCGTGCGTGTCGAACTTCACCGTGGCCTTGCCGCGAGCGCTCGCCGTCAAGGTGAACGTGTACGCGCATCCGTCGGTGGAAACGCACACCGTGTGCGTCGAGCCGGGCACGGCCCGCTTGATGGTGAAGGTGGCTTCCGTGCGCGTGGCGTCGGACTGAAACTCGCTCTTCATCACAAAACCCGGGCCGCTTCCCTTGGCGACCAGCTCGACGGCCTGCGCGTTCGCCGCGGCGGCGAACAGCGCCGGCGCCATCACCGCGCCCATCACGGCCAGCTTCTTCATCCAGCCCCCAACTTCGATGCGTCGCAGTCCCAACATGTTCAAGTCCTCCGAAATCATGCACCCGCGCCCCCGGCCGCCGGCATCACCCTGGACGCCATCCATGCGACAGGCTTCGGCCTTGTGCACGTCGGCAGGCAAGGGCAATCACCGTGCCAGGCGTGCGGTGGAGCCCGAACACGCAGGATTCCGCTGTTTTTTCAGCGAATTCGCGAGCCGGCCTCGTCGCGTTTGCGCCGTGCGCAATCGCACGCATGTCGATGGACTCGCGGTTTGTGGATACACTCGCGGGGCGCGGGGGATCGGGGTCGTCTCTTCAGCGTTCTCCGTGGAACCAATGGCGGATTGAATGGCGGTCCAGTTGCCGCCTCGACCTCATTTGCAGGGAGGCTTCGATCATGCAACGGTTGATGCTCGTGTCGGCAGGCAACATGGTCTTCGCGCTTTGCGCATTCGCCGCGGTCATGAGTCCTGCGTTGCAGACTCCCGACGCTACCTCGGGCAAGTCGGCAGCCACCCGTCAAACGACTGGGGTCGAGGATCCTCCCGGCATCGCAGTCCAGCGCGCGGCCGGCGGAGTGACGGGCGGCCCGCACGATCTGTCAAAGCTCACGGGTCGCTTCCGCGACACGTGCAGCGCGTGCCACGTTCCGCACGTGCTCGGCGTCCGCGCCGAATCCGAGCCCGGCGCTGCGACGAATCCAAACGCGCCGTCCGGGCGTGCCTCGCAAGAGGATGCAGAGCGCGGCGTTCCAAAAACCGGCGGGACTGAAGGGCAGAAGCCCGGCGCTCAACCGGTGGAGGCAGACGCAGCGGAACACCCATCCGTCGAAAACGCCGGGGCCGGCGCCTCGCTCCAGATGTATCGCATCGAGGGACAGCGATCGGCGCTGACGCCCGGTCGGTTCACGCCGGGGCCGACGAGCCTGATCTGCCTGAGTTGTCATGACGGCACAGTGGCATCTTCCGCCATCGGCGGTGCGCACGCGTTGCTCTCCGGCGTGCGCGACGGCTTCGACGTTCCTGACGGATTCGTGTGGCGGGATCATCCCATCGGCGTTGAGTATCCGGCGCAGAAGAAGGGTTATGTGCCGCTGTCGAAGATCGAGGCGCAGGGGCACATCCGACTGCCGGCGCAACGCGTGGAGTGCGTCTCCTGCCACGACCCGCACAACGCCGCGGGCGAGCCGTACCTGCTCTCCGTTTCCAATCGGCGCAGCGCGCTGTGCCTGTCATGCCATGTCAAGTGAGCGGATGAAACGAGGAAACGCCGAAACGCCGAAACGCCGAAAGCGATGCGGGCCGCACGGAACTGCGCCCGGAGCGTGCGCCGCATGGCGGGTGTGCGCCGCATCGTTGGTGTGCGCCGTGGCCTTCTGCCTCCTGATGGTCGGCTGCGCGGCGGACGGAGGCGCGCAGGATCAGCGTTTCCGCCCGTTCTTGATCGAAAGTCCGACGCATGACCTGCGCGCCCGCGTCCTGGGTAACGTGGCGGATCTGCTCGACGCGCCTCGTCTGCGCCCCGGCGCGCTGGAACGAATCCTCTTTGGCGACCGCACGCCTCCGCGGATGCGATTGCGCACGCCGCAAGGCCTGGCGATGCTCGATGGTGATCTGCTCGTCTGCGATCAAGGGCGATCCGCCGTGATTTCGGTGAACCTCCACGGCGGGAAGGCGGCATTGCTGACCGACGCTCGGCATTTGCCGGACGCCCCGCTGGACATCGCCGTCAGCCGCGAGGGTCTCGTCTACGTTGTTGACGCGGCGCGGCGAACGATCATCGAGTACGACGCAAACCGGCGTCGCATCGGCGAAATCCCCGCGCCGCCCTTGCCATCCGCTTCACCATCCCCTTTGCCCTTCACACCGGTTTCCGTCGCGCTTCGCGGAAGCACCTTGTGCGTCGGATGCATGGGTCAGGGACACGTCGAACGCTTCGACCTGACGCGCCGCGAGTGGCTTGCGCCGATCTCGACGGGGTACGAAGGGGTGCCGATCGTCGCGCCGACGGGATTGTGCGTGGCTGAGGATGGCACGCTCTACGTCGTGGACGCCGTCGCCGCTTGCGTGCATCGCTTCTCGGACATGGACGAGGCGCTGACGCCGATCGGCCGGCCGGGTCGCGGCGAGGGCGAGCTTCTCCGCCCCAAGCACGCGTGCGTGACGCCGTCAGGTCTTGTTGCCGTCACGGATGCCGCGCGGCAGTCCGTCGTGGTCTTCGATCGCGACGGTCGCTTTCAGTTGGAGATCGCCGGCAGCGAGCCGCATTGGCCGGGATTCACGCTGCCGTGCGGCATCCTGTGCCTCGACCGTTCGGCGCTGCCGCAGGGTGTTTCGAACGATGCTGCTCCTCATGATGAAACGGCGGAGTATCTGCTGGTCAGCGACTCACTGGGGGATGTCTCGCTGACGTTGGTGGCGCTTGAGCGCGGCGGCGCGGCGGGAGGCGCGCCATGATGTCCGCCCGAAAGCACATCCCACGCCTTGCCGCTTGCTGCTGCGCAAGTCTTGTCGTCTTGGCCGCGATGACTGCTGGAATGCGGCAGGCTCCGACGGCCTCGCGGCAGCCCGCACAGAAAGAACCCCCATCACGGACGCCCAGTCCGCACGGTTCGCCCGACGGTTGCAGCGCCTGCCACGCGCCGCAGGCCGGCCCGCCTCGCGCGATTCCTCGCGACGCCGTGGACCTGCTGTGCCTTACCTGCCACGACGGAATTCGCGCGACGCGCGAGCCGCATCCCATCGGTCGCCCCGCGGAGGGTGCACAGTTGACGCGCCCGCCGGCAGACTGGACGTTGATTCAGGATCGACTCAGTTGCCTGACATGCCATGACGTGCTCGCGCAGTGTGTGACGTCGAGTCCTCCGCGCGGAGGCCGATCGCAGTTGCTGCGCGAGCCGCCGGCGGGCAAGAGCTTCTGCGGCACATGCCACGTCGCCGCGTCCGCGCCCCGGCACAACCCGCACCGCATGACCGGCGCGGACGGCACGGTCGACGCCACGGCGTGTCGATTCTGCCACGCGGAGCCCATGACCTCCGGCGCGGAAGCGGCCCGAACGAGCGAGGCGCGGCTCAGCTCCAAGGAGATCACGCTTTGCGGCGCATGCCACGCGCGACACGTTGATTTCTTCGAGCCGGGACACATCGGCGCCCTAGCCCCGCCGGACATGTTGGAACGCCTGCGCCATCGCGCCGCGGACCCGAACATCACGGCCGGCTCAGCTTTGTCCGCAGCCCTCCCGCTCGACCGCGAGGGTCGCGTAACCTGCTCGACCTGCCACAATCCACACGAGCGTGGCGTCTTCCCCGATGACCACGCGCTGTCCGCCGGCGCCCTGTCGTTCCCAAAACCGGCGCAAGCGGAGCCGCGACTGCGCGCCCATCCGCTTGAGCTGTGCGGTGCTTGTCACGCGGAGTGGCAACGATAGAAGGCGCACGTCGGCGGCATTTCGGGAGGCGTCGCCGAACTCGCGGCTAGGCTCTTGCGGCTGCGGCGCAAGGGCTGAATAACCCGCGCAAATGGGACACTGCTGCAAGGTACAGGTGCGCAAGGGGGGCGGGCATCTTGCCCGCCTGACTTGGTAAAGGTGGGACGGAGGCGGGCGAGACGCCCGCCCCCCAGCGCACCACCTCGATGCTCAAGCCCCATAGCCGGAGAGAATGGGTTTCCCTCTCTGGAGGTTCTATTCAGACCTAAGCATCAGGCGCGCAAGCTGTAGTACAAGATCGCCACGTACGCCGCCGCGGCCGGGAACATCACGAGGCTGAAGAAAACGCTCAGGCACCAGAAGACGCAGAGCTTCACATTCACCGCCAGCGCCGAGCCGATCTCGCGCAGCATCCACCGGATCACGCGCTGCACGTCGAACAACACGATCACCATGAGGATGATGAAGACCCCCACGGCCACGGCGTACAACGCCAGATCCCAGTCCCGGTTAGACAGCCGCGAGGCCGCCACGCCGCCCACCGCAAACACGACCGCCGCCCACAGCATCGACAGCGGCGCGCAGCAATACAGACTCAGCGCGGCCGCGCGAAGCTGGCGCGCGAGATCCACTACCTTGTGGCGGATCACGTAATACGGCACCCCCGTCACGCTCAGGATCGCCGCAAGCACGGCCGCATGCAGCGCCACGAGGTAACCCGGCCCGCCGAACTGCAGGACGGCGTCGAAGCCATCCGGACGCAGGATCGCCAGCGCGAGCGTAAACAGCGGAAACGGCAGAAACGCCAGCAGCGCCGTGATCCGGCGAAACGCCCGAGCGTCGCGCTCCGCCACGGGGCGGCTCATTTCCAGGCAGAACCGCTGTGTGCGGAACACGACCATCCACACCGTCACGAGATACGCCCGCAGCCGACCGACGCGGGCACGATGCACCCAGGGCACAAGCGATTCCGCCGACTTGATGAACGCCACGTCCAGCGCGCATTCCGGGCAACGGTCGCTGACCAGCGCGCGCAGGTTGTACCCGCACGCCGGGCAGTACACGTCCTCCTCGATCAGGCCGCTCGAGGGTTTGTCGATCGCGACGGTTTCCATAACTTCAGCAGGTTTTGACATGGGTTGCCTGCGAAGGCAAGACGGGCGGAACACGCTTCATCGCGGACCCACCACCAGCTCTGCCGACCGCACCGGAATCCAACCGGTCTGCCCGTCCGCCAGCTCGATCCGCCACCAGTCGCCGCGGCGCTGCGTTCGCGTGAACTCCACGCCCGCCTGGAGCGGCTGCTCGAACTGCCGCTCGTAACCCGTGCCCGGCCCTTTGAAAACCGCCACGTCGCTCGCCAGCACGACGCCCGGCGGCTGACGCTGCTCCTGCCAGGCCTGCACCGCCGCCGACCCGCCCGCGCCGATCACCACGACCGCGGCCATCGCCGCCGCGTACAGCCATCCGCGCCGACGCTTGAGCGCAAACACCGCCACGGACGCCCACATCGCCGCATTCGCCAGCATGGCCGCCGTCACGCGCCCGCCGAAGGAGGTTGTGTCATGCCAAAAGAATGCACTGCGCAGCAGCGCGCCGCCGCGCGAGGGGACAATCGTCGTCAGACACCGACGCCGTGCCGCGGCCAGGTTCTGCCTCAGATCGTCGTCGCGCGGCTGATAGCGCTGCGCCCGCCGGTAGTGCAGGATCGCCTCACCCAGCGCCCCCTTCTGAAAGCAGGCGTTGCCGAGGTTGTACTCGATCCACCCGTTCCGCGCCCCCGCGGCCACGAGCGACCCCAACCGCTGCGCACAGGATTCAAACAGCCGCCGCGCCGCCTGCGGATCCGACGCCTGCAAAGCCGTCGCGTCCTCGTATTCCTTCAGCGCTGCCGCAAGCTCCATGCCGCCCGCGGTGACCGACTCATCCGCTCGCGTCTTGACGCTCCATGCGCCCATCGCGGCGAGCGCGATCAGCGTCAGCCACCGCGAAGCCAGTCCTGAATCAAGCCAAACACGCGGGCGCATCATGGCGAGAGGCTCTCAATCTCGCGCATCCACGCGCGCACGGAATCCGCGGCCTTCGCATCCACACCCGCGGCGCCTGCGCCCGCGTAGCTCGCCGCGTCGCATGCGCCGAGGAACTCCCTCACGCCCGCCACCAGCGCCTCGGACGCGCCGCGAGTTTCCAGCGCCAGCGCGACCTCCGCAGCCGTCATCGCGCCCGCCGGCAAGTTGAAGCAATCCGCGACGAAACCGATCAGTGCGTCCGCCGCCAATGCCGCGCCGGCGGACGGCGACGAATCGCCGGACAGGCGCCGCAGTTTTTCCTCCGCGCTGCGCCGCGCCCGCGACCGCCGCGCCAGCGCCCGATCGTCGATCAGCCGACGACGACGACGCTGAACGGTGACGACCGCCATCGCGGCGAGCAGCGGCAGCGCGAAGCCCCCCGCCGCTGCCCATCCCAGTTGCAGCGACGAGTTCGCCAGCAGCAGGCTCGGATCCGTCACGTTGGCGGCGAGGCCCTCGGCCAGTGCCTTCAGCGCCGGCTCGCTGGACTTGAGCATCAGCTCGTCGGACTTTGCCGGCACAAGCTCCAGCGGCGCTGCGGAGGCGGGAAGCACGTTGATCTCGATGGGCGCACTCTCCAGCGTGACGTAGCTCTCCTTGTCCGCGTCGAAGTACGACCAGCGAATCGGCGGGATCGTCTGCCGGCCCTCCTGCCGCGGAAAAATCGCCTGGCGGAACGCCTTGCCGTCGCCCGTCAGCTCTCCGGCGCGCTCGGTCTGGCGGAACTCAAAGCGGCTCGACAGCTCGGGACTGGCGCTGAGCTCCGGTCCCTGCACGCCTTCGATCGGCGCGCCGCGAATCACCACGCTCAGCGTGATCGGCTGGTTCAACTCGACTTCCACCGGCTTGGCGGACACGTCCAGCGTGTACGCGCCGATCGCGCCGCCGTAACCGGCCGGCTGACCCTCCAGCGGCGCCGACTTGATCTCAACGGTCACGGCCTCCCCCCGCGCGGTCACGCGGCGCGTCTGCGAGGCCTCCAACTCCGGTCGTGCGAAGAAATCGCGCACCAGCCGTGCATTGACGGGGTAATCCACGAACGCCGTCACCGGCCCCAGCGTCAGCGTCCCGGCCTCCTCCGCGCGGATGCTCTTCTCCAGGACCAGCACGATGTACTCATGCCGCACGCCCTGCGCGTCCGCGAGCGTGCGTTCGGTTCGCCGCGCTGAAGTTCCCGCGAACACCGACAAGTCGAACTTGCCGTGACCCGTGATGTACTCGATGAGCGTGTCGCGATCGTCCAGCGTGGCGCCTCCGCGCTCCAGCTTGCGAACGCCGATGCGCAGCGTGGCGTTGACCGTCTGCCCGAGATACGCGCGCGTGCGATCGGCCTCGATCTCGATGAAAACCAGGTTTTCCGCCGGATTCTCGGCCTGCGGCGGCGGCTCGGTGATCGTCAGCGTGACGGCCTCGGCGCTCACCGTCTTGCGCCCGGCGGCGACCTGAACCTGCGGAAGCGTGAGGATCCCGGGCTTCTGCCCGACAACGCGATAGACGTAGGTCAGCGTGCGTTCGTGCGACCTGCGGCCGTTGGTGATCTGCGTGAAGTCCGCCCGCCTCGGCCCGCCGACAAACGCCAGCGCGCCGCCCTCGACCTCCGGCTGCGGAGGCGCCTCCGGCTCATCCGTGTTGGTCAGCACCAGCAGCACGTCGAGCGGCTCGCCGACCTGAAGCGTGCGCGTCTCCACCTGCCACGCGATCGACGGATCCTTGTCCGCCAAGACCGCCGGCGCCACCCACAGCATGTAAAGCACAGCGACGAGCATTTCCACCTCAGCGAACCGCGCCTACCAATCCTTCCCTGCCGGCGGCGCGGCGGGCCGTTGCGGCGGCTGCGTGCGCCGCTTCTGCTCGTTGAGCCTCTGACGGTCCATCAAACGACGCAACTGGCGGGCGGCTTGCTCGCGCGTGGCGTCCTTCGGGTCCGCCTCCTGCGCCGCAGTTGAGTTCATCTGCGAGGCTTGCTCCTCCGCGTCCTGCTTGTCCTTCTGATCAGCGGCCTGCTTCGCGTCCCTCTGCTTCTCCTGATTCTTGGATTCGTCCGCGTTCTGCTTCTGCGGATCG
This sequence comes from uncultured Phycisphaeraceae bacterium, assembly GCA_964526695.1. Taxonomy (GTDB): domain Bacteria; phylum Planctomycetota; class Phycisphaerae; order UBA1845; family UBA1845; genus JABWBH01. The sequence continues at coordinate 34,160 of CAZGJA010000064.1, read as the reverse complement.
TTTTGTTGATCCGCGTCCGACTTTTCCTGCGAGCCGTCCTCCGGCTTCTGCTGCGGGTTCGACTCGCTCGACGAGGCCGAGTTGTCGTTGGCGTTGCCTTGCTCGGACCCCTCCTGCTTCTGATCCTGCTGTTGTGATTCCTGATCCGGGTCGGATTCCCCCTGCTCGTCCTGCTCTTGATCCTGCGATTGCGGGTTGTCCGACGGCTGCTGGCTCTGCTGCGATTCGTCATCCTGCGAACTGTTGTCGTTGCCGCCTTGCTGCTTCTGGCTCTGCGGGGGCGGCTGCTGATCCTTGAGCTGCCGCCACAGCGACGCGGCCTTGTTCCATGCGTCGCGCGCGCCGGCGTGCGCGGAATCGACCGAGAGCACGTCGTGGTACTTGCGAATCGCGTCCTGCGTGCGCTCCACCGCCTTGCCCGCGTCCTCGCCCGCCAGCTTCAGCGCCTCGGCATGGTCCACCAGCCCCAGCGCATACATCGCATTGCCCGACAGCCCGGCATCCCCTCCGGTCGCCGCCTTGCGCAGCTCCTCGCGCGCAAGGTCGAACTCCCCGAGCTTCAAGTGGCTCAAGCCGAGATTGAACGCCAGTTCGCTGGAATCCGGCTTCAGCGGCGCGGCGCGCTGGTACTGCTCCAGCGCCTCGGCGATCTGCCCGGAGAGGAACCGCTTGTTGCCTTCGCGCACGAGTTCAGCGGGTGTCGAGGCTTTGGACGCATCAGCGCCGGGCAACGCCGGGGCCGCTTGAGTGGTTGACTGCGCCGGCGGACGCTTCGACGCCGTTTGCGCAGGAGACGTCGGATTCACGCTGGGAGGCGTCTGTGCAAAAGCCGCGCCCGCCAGCAGCAGCATCCAGCAGATGGTGCAATCTCCGCCCATATTCCTCTAACCCGACAGCCCGCCCCGCGCAGACCCCCGCCGCTACCTGAAGGACGACGCTCGCGCCGTCCTCCCGTCAACCGGATTGCGTCCCTCTGCTTCCCCGACCCGCCCGTTACAGCAGCCGGTTCCATTTTCGACCCGCCCATTCGAGGGTCAACAACCCCGCCAGCAGCGCCAGCGTCCACCAGCGGTCCCACAGCGTCGTCGGGCGCGACTTCGTCGTCGTCACCTCGTGGCGATCTGCAATCAGCGGAGGTATCTGCATCAGCTCGTCCACCTCCATATATCGCCCGCCGTCGGAAACGGCTGCGAGCGACATGAGGTTCGCCCGGTCCATCTGCGGACGCGCCAACTCCAGGTTGGGCCGCACCACGCGGATGTCGCGCGTCAGCGTGCCGGTGGAAGGATCCGCGCCGGGCGGCGCGAGGCTGATGCGATACGCCCCCGCGGATTTTGGAACAAAGCGCCCTTCGTACATGCCGGGCTGGTCGAGGCGGCGAATCAGGCGCAGGTCCGTCGCGCCGTCATCGCCCTTCACGGTGGCGCTCACGTCTTCCTGTGCGAGCGGCTCGAAGCCCGACGTGAGCAGCCGCGCCGCAACGCTGACGGCCTCGCCGATGGGGAACTCCGAGCCTTCTGTGAGGATCGCGCCGCGCTGATCTCCGCGAAACAGCTTGCCTTCCGCGAGGAAGCGCAGCATTTGCACCCAGTATCGCGCGAACGCCTCCGCCCCGCTCTGCCGCCAGCGCCACGTTCCGTCAAACGCGAGAAAGCCCGTGCGCCCCGCGCCCACGAACTGCGTCGCGCACAGCACGTGCGGACCGAACTGGTTCTGCATCGCCGGGTCCGTGTGCTGCATCAGCACCGTCGCCACGGGCTTGGCGCGCAGCACGGGAAAATGCCAGAACACGCCGCCGCGCCCCTGCCAGGAAAGCCGCGAAGAGGCCTCATCGTCGGCCGCGCGCATCACCGTGTGCGACAGCGCCGCCGGCGGAACCTCCACGCCGAACTCGCGGCGCTGGTAATGCCCGACGCGATTGAGAATGAGGTCGGCGTCGGGATTCGGCGTCACGGGCAGCAGATCGACGAGCGAGGAAAGCTGCGGACTGCGCATGAACGCCGACGCGTGAGGGCGACCGGCGACGTACATCAGCCCGCCGCCCTGATCGGTGACGAACCCGTCGATGCGCTGCGTCCACAGAGGATCGAAGCCCGCCGGATCCGGATCGAGCAGCAGGATCACGTCATACACGAACAACTCTTCAGGCAGCAGGGGCATGTGCCGCAGGATCGTGTCGCCGTCGCGCACCGCCCGCGCGTCCGCCGATTGCAGCCAGCACGCCAGCTCAAACGTCGAGTCCCGCTGAAGCAGCCGCACAAGATTCTGATACTCCCAGCTCGGTTCGCCGGCCACGAGCAGCACGCGCGTCTGCGAATCGGCCACGCGAAGCGTCACGCTGCGTTCGTTGTCATCGACGACGGACTCATCCGGGCGCGGCTCGGCCGCAACCGTGTAGGCATACCGCCCCACGCGCGGCTGGCGATGCTCGAAGCTGATCGGCGGCAACGGCCCATCGGCGGCGACCGGCAGCTCGCGCCGGGCGATCACCTGCCCCGCACCGCTTTCGCCGTCCGCCCGCTCGCGAAGGAGAACTTGCACCGTCTCGCCGGCAATGCCTTCCGCTGCGAGCGCCGTGCTGATGGTGAAAGGGTCGCTGGGGAAGACGAGGTCCGGCGCGCCGAGTTCCGTCACCCGCACGTTGCGAGGTGGGGAAGGATCGCCGATGCCGACGGCGAACAGCGGCACGCGGCGCTCGCGCATGAAACGCGCCGCGCCTTCGACGCCAGCGCCTTGATTGAATCCGCCGTCGGAGAAAATGACCACGCCGGCCAGCGGCGCGTCGCCCAGCGCTTCGACGGCTTCGCGAAGGGCGCGATCGACGTCGGTTGCGGGCCCGCGCGCGGGGAACGTGAGCTTCACCGCGTCGGCCGCAAGCGGAACGTCCGCCTCTGCGTCGCTCGTCTTTGCAGCCGCGGATTCGCCGGCGCGGCTCAGCGTCGCCTTCAACTCGCTTCCCGCATCAAACGTGTGCAGGCGCACGCGGTTGTTCGTCGCCAGGCCGGTGAGGAACGCCCGCCCGTCGCGCGCCAGCAGTGCCTCCACCAGCGCGCTGCGCCGCACCTCCGTTCCCGTCTCCGCCGACCCCGTCTCCCCGGTGGGCAAGGCCGAGAGCACCGCCCGCACGCGCGCCTCCGCCGCAGGCTCGTGATACCGATCGACCAGGTCCATGCTCGCCGACGTGTCCACCAGCACGAGCGTGTACGAATCCACCCAGCGATGAAGGTACCGCGCCAGCACCGGCTCGAGCCACACCAGGGCCAGCGTCACTAGCACGCCGGCGCGGAGCGCGGCCAGCATCATCCGCCGACGCGCCAACGCGCCGCTGCGTCCCTCGTGGCGGTACATCCAGACGACGGCGACGAGAAGCGCGAGCGCCAGCCCCGCCCCCAGCGCCCCCCAAACCCCCTGGGGCAGCGCCAGAAACTCGAACCGCACCTCCTCTTCGAGCCGGACTCCAACTTGTGCGATCAATTCAAACATGTGTGGCACCGGTTTCCAACCGGTGGTGTAGCACAGGTTTCCAACCTGTGCATGCAAGGGAGCAGAACCGCGATTCCCCCAATCTCAGCATTTCGGAATTTCAGTATTTCAGAATTTCAAAGTTTCCGCATTTCAGGGTCTCGACGTTCTCCACTGGCCCCTCACTTGCGTGAGGGGTTCTGATACTCGCATTTCGACGTTTCGGCGTTTCGGCGTTTCGGCGTTTCACCGCTTGACCGCCGCCACGTTCCCCCTTCGCCCGAAGGACCATGCGAGCGTCTGCTCGAGCATGAGCACCGCGGCCGCCGCGACGAGGAACGCCGGCCACCATTCCGTCCGGCGGTCCGAAGCGAACGTGCGAAGCTGCTCAACGCTCGCCACGTATTCCAGCGGGATGTCGGGCATGGCGGCGCGCAGCTCCTCCTCCCGCGCGGGCGTCAAATCGCTTTCATCGCAATCGACGTTGGCCGCGACGAGGCGCGTCTCTTCCCGATCCTCGCGGCTGCGCAGCAGGAACCGGTACACGCCCGCCTGCCGCGCACGATCCACTCCGAACCGCCATGAACGCCCGTCCTGAAGCGGCGCGGCGCTAAGGGCGATCTCCGCCTCATTCGGATAGGCCGGCGTGTGCAGGAAGGCGGACGCTTCGTAATCGCCGCCGGCGACCGTGATCTCCAGCCCCCCCCCCACAAGGCACGCCCGCGCCGCTTCGCCCCTTCGAGCAATGTGGGAGATCATCTCCAGGCACACGGGCAAATACGTCGGCGAGTCAGGCCACGCGTTCCACTCCTTGTCCGCCGACGACGTAAACAGCACGACGCGGCCCGCACCCACGGATTTCTCGACGATGGCGGGATATCCCTCCTCGCCCTGATAAACCGCCAGAACATCGGCCGCCGAAACCGCCGCCGGTGTCGCCGCTTCCTCAGCGCCGTCCGGCGATGGGATGTCCTGCGCCTCGATTTCGCAGGCGAAAAAACCGCTGAACCGCACCAGCCCCAGGCCGAGCGGGTCGCCCTCCCGGCTGACGCCCGCCATGGCCGGATGCAGCGGATCGCGGACGATCAGGCCGCGCGGTCGATCGGACGACACGACAACCTCGCCCAGCCGAGCAGGAAGCAAGCCGCGATCGCCGCCAAGTTGAGCGTTGTACGATTCCGGATCGACCTGATCGCCAAGGAAGATCATCACCCCACCGCCGCCCACCGCGAACCGCGCCAGCGCCGCAGAAGCCGTATCCGACACGGCCGCCGCGTTGGCCAGAACGACCGCGTGATAGCGCTCCAGATCCGTGGACTCCAGCGCCGCCGCGTCGATCACCGTCGCTTCATTGCCGCTGAAGACGTCGCCTTCCGGGCGCAGCGCCGTGGCCAGCAGGTGCACCTCGTCCAGAAACGCATCGCCTGACGGCTCGCCGTCCACCAGCAGGACACGCACCGCATTCAGCACATCGGTGGCGAGATGCGCCGTGTCGTCGATTTCAAGCCGATCGTGCGCGATCTCCAGCCGCACGGACTCCTCACCGGCGGAAGGAAACGTCGCTTCGATCTCCACGGAAGCGGTCTGCCCGGCCGCTACGCGCGGCAGCGTCTGCGTCGTCGTGCCGGCCTCGCCCACGACGGCGCGGACCTCGACGTTCTCCGCCGGCGCGTCGCCGAAGTTCGACACCTTCGCGCTGAGCCGCACGGCGCTTCCCACGACCGGCACGCCCGAAGCCACCTGTGGATCATGAATCGCCAGGTTCGCCGATCGCGGCTGACCCACGTTCACCAGCACGACGCGGAGCGAGCGATCCTGCCCGATCCAATTCTTCAGCGGGGAAAGCACGTGCTCCGCCCCGGCAGCCGCTGGGTCGGGCATGTCTCCGGCGGCAGTGCCTCGCGCCCCCGGTGAACCTGCGTCCGTGCCGGCGCCGAGCCAGTCGCTCGCCTGAAAATCGCTGAGCACGTACACGATCGCGCTGAGCACGTCGGGATGTGCATCCAGGTCGTCGCGCACGCGCTGCACCCCGGCCGCAAGGTTGAGCCGCTCCTGCGTGACGGCCATTCCCGCCAGCCGCGAAAGCACGTGCTGCGCCTCATCCGCGGCGACCGAAGCACCGGCCACCAGCGGCTCCGCGGGATCCGTCAGCCGCAGCACGCTGACCGTGTCCTCCGCGCCTTCCTGATGCACGCTCTCGACGATCTGCCTCGCCGCCTGCTTGACGCGATCGAACACCGTGTTGCCGTCGTCAAGGCGGACGCCGGTGCTGAAGGAGTCGTCGATGAGCAGAATGTGGTCCGTGCGGGCGCTGCCGATCGGCGACTGCGCCATGCCCTCAGGCCGCATGAAAAACCGCGCGACGAGCAGGGCGATCAGCAGCATCGCCAGACACCGCAGCGCGAGCAGAATCCACTCCTCCAGCCGGACGCGCTTCTGGTTGCGCCGCTGCGCTTCCAGCAAAAACTCGATCGCCGCCCAGCGAATCTTGCGAAATCGCCGCCGCGCCAGCAGGTGAATAATGATGGGAATCGCCGCGCAGGCCGCCCCGGCGGAAAACAAAGCGGGCCAGACGAATGCGCCGAGCAAAGGCGAAAGCCCGAAGGACGAGGTGAATGCCGAATGCTGAATGCCGAAGGCCGAAAGGAGGAGGCAAGCCGATGCGCTCGGCGCGCAGCTCATTGAATGCAAGAAAGTAAAACTCATTCGCGATCACTTGACCTGGCCGCCCCGCGCAGCCCTCACAGCTCGCAACCCTGCTTCAAGTTTCCCCGCTCAGCATGTATCGTTCAGCCCCGCCCCTACGAGACGTCGCATCTGGCATTCGGCATTCAGCATTCGCCATTCACCATTCCTCTCATCCCGCCCTCCGCCGCCGCCGCGCGAGGAACGTCGTCAGCACCCGGTCCAGCGGCATCGCCGTGCTCAGCAGCGAGTAGTCGATGCGCTGATTCAGGCAGGCCGACTGGATGCGGGTCAGGAAGGCGTGCAACGCATCGAGATAGCCCGCCCGCAGCGACTGCGGATCGGTGAGCACCTCAATCGACGGATCCTCCATGCCCTCAAACAGTGTGCGATCGAGAAACGGAAACTCCAGCTCATCCTGATCCATCACGTGCAGGACGATCAGCTCCTGCCGCCCAAAGCGCAGCCGCCGCAGCCCCGCCAGCAGCGCGTCCACGTCCGTCAGCAGGTCGCTGATCAGCACCACCATCCCGCGTCGCTGCGTCCGCGCCGCCAGTTGATCCAGCACCACCTTGGCCCGCGTCCGTTTCGACGGACGATGCTCCGCGATCGCGCTGATCAGCCCCTGCAGCGAGGCCTTGCGCGTCGAAGGCGGAACTTCCCGTCGCACCTCCTCATCGAACAGCGTCAGCCCCGCCGCGTCCTGCTGAGATACCAGCAGATGCGCCAGCGACGCCGCAGCCGTCGCCGCGTAGTCCCACTTGGTCATGCCGCCCGCGCGCGGATGCTCCGGATACGCCATCGACTCGGAGCCGTCGAGCACCAGGTGCACGCGGAGGTTCGTCTCGACCTCGTGCTCCTTGATGAACGGCTTGTCCACGCGCCCGTACACGCGCCAGTCGATGTGCCGCAGGTCGTCGCCCGGCGCGTACTGGCGGTGCGAGGCGAATTCGACGGACAGCCCCCGGTAGCGGCTGCGGTGCATGCCGGACAGAAACCCGTCCACCACCTGCCGCGCGCGAAGCTCGAGCGGCGCGATCGCCTTCAGAACCTCAGGTTGAAAGTACTTTCTGGAATCGTTCATCCGCGGTCACCGGCGTTTCATTCGGGTCGATCAGCTCCACCAGCTCCGCGATCAGCCGGTCCGTCGTGTAGCCCTCCGACTCCGCCGAGTAGTTCAGCACCAGCCGATGCCGCATCACCGGACCCGCCACCGCGGACACGTCCTCCGCCGCGACATGATGCCGGCCCTTGATGATCGCCCGCGCCTTGCCGCCGAGGATCAGCCCCTGCACCGCGCGCGGTCCGGCGCCCCACGTGACCATCTCGCGCACGATCGGCGCGGACGTCGCATCGTCCGGGCGCGTCGCCCGCGCGAGGCGCAGCGCATAATGCAGCACATCCGGCGCGGCCGGCACGCGCCGCACGATGTCCTGAAACCCGGTGATCTGCGCGCTGTCGAAGATGCGCTCGACCTGCGGCGATCGGACCGAGGTCGTGCGCTCGGCGATGTCGTACTCTTCCTGGTACGATGGGTACCCGACGTTCACCTTGAACATGAAGCGGTCCTGCTGCGCCTCCGGCAGCGGATACGTGCCCTCCTGCTCGATGGGGTTCTGCGTCGCCAGCACGAAGAACACGCCCGGCAGATCGTGCCGCGTCCCGCCGACCGTGACGTGCCGCTCCTGCATCGCCTCCAGCAGCGCGGCCTGCGTCTTGGGCGGCGTGCGGTTGATCTCGTCGGCGAGAATCACGTTGGCGAAAATCGGACCGGGCAGGAACTTGAACATCCGCGTGCCGCTGGCCTTGTCCTCCTGAATCACCTCCGTGCCGGTGATGTCGGAGGGCATCAGGTCCGGCGTGAACTGCACGCGGTTGAACGTCAGGTCGAGGCAGCGGGCGAGCGTCGAGATCATCAGCGTCTTCGCCAGCCCCGGCACGCCTTCGAGGATGCAGTGCCCGCCGGCGAACAGCGCGATGAAAAGCTGCTCCAGCACGTCCTCCTGCCCGACGATGACCTTGGCCATCTCCGCGCGCAGGCGGTTGTACCCGTTCCGCAAAGCCTCGACCGCCGCTAGATCATTGTGCATGGGAACGTCCCCTGAAATCATGCCCCCTGCGTGCAACTCGTGCGCTCCACCGATCCGTGCATGAGCAGGCCCGCTGCGCAGCGTTGCGGTCGCCAACGATCGTTGTGAATCCGTGGCGCGCTGTCAAGTTCACGTCGAAGCACGCCAGCGCGGTGCGCTCGCGGATCGGTTCGGGCGAGCCTGCCCGCAACGGCAACTCCGCCTGCCCAGCCGACGATTCCTGACACGTGCAAAGCGGTTCCGCACGAACGGAAGCTCGCCACTCGCCGCTAAGGAAGTTGAACCCTACCGCTGCATGATCGGCAGCCGGTTGTACGGAAGCTGCAGAATAATCAGCGCCGTCGCCGTGCCGTACACTTCGCCGATGCCCTCGCCGGGCCAGGAGCCTTCCTCCCCGTTCTGCATCGACACCAGCCGGTCGCGCACCTTCGGAAAGTACTCGTCCCACATCATGTCGCCCGACAGGTACACCGACTGCGACCAGTACAGGTTCGTGTAAAAGAAGTGTTCCGCGACCACGCCCTCCGGTCCGATCGTGCGCTTGCAGAAGTCCATCGCGCGCTTCAGTCGCGGCTCGTCGAACATGCCCGCGTTGAGCCAGCACGCCGCCGCCGCCGCGGTGATCGCGATCCGCGAAGGACCGGGGCGCGACGCCGTGTACTGCATCCCGCCGTCCGGGTTCTGCGAGCGATCCAGATAGCGCATGGCCTCGTCGATGAGATCCTTGGGCACCTCGACCCCGCCGTTGCGGCAGGAGCGAAGCCCCTGCACCTGCGTGATGGTGACCGAGCCTTCGTCGCCGCGCGAGTCGGGCGTGTAGATCCACCCGCCCAGCCGGCTTTGGCTCCGCGCCGTCAGCACCACGGCGCGGTTGAGGACCGCCTGAATCTCCTGCTGGCGACGCGGGCTTTCAACCATGCCCTGAAGCTCGCCGAGAAAGAGCATGGAAAACCCGTGCCCGTACATGGGCCGGCTCTCCAGCGTCTCGCGCGCGATCAACCCGGTCGAGATCTGCGAGGCCATGACGTAGCGCGCGGCGCGGTCCACGTTTTCCGCGTAGCGCCCCTGCGTCGTCGTGTTGCCGTCCATGAGCAGCGCGACGCCGCACAACGCGGTCATCGCCACGGGGAACCCCTCCGATCCGGCGCGGTTGGCCCATGAGCCGTCGCGATTCTGAATGCGCGTCAGGTATGCGAGACCCTTGTCGATGGCCTGCTTCGCCTCGGGCGTGATGTGGCGCGGCAGCGAGCCGGGCTGCGGCACTGGAGGCTTCTGCGCCGCAGCGGGCTGCGGCGGCGCCGGAGGCGTCGGCGGCTGCTGCACAGGCGCTTGCTGCACAGGCGCTTGCGCCGCCAACGACTGCTGTCCCTGCACGCGCGGCGCAACCAAAGGCGCAAGGGCAACAACCCCCACGATCACCCTGAGCACTCGACCGCCCGTCAACCGGATTCGCCAACGCCTGCGCTTCATGCTCATTTCGTTTCCGCCGTGGCCACCTCGAACACGCGCACGCCCGCCATCGTGTGAATCAGCAGCCGACCCGGACACAGGCTCATCTCCCCCAGAGGCCGGTCGCGCGCGTCCGTCTCCAGAAAGGGCAGCGTCGGGCCCACCGGCCTGCCTGTCCGTGCATCCAGCACCGTCGCCATCACCGGGTTGAACTGCCGCGCATGACCGTCCTCCACCTCGAACAACACCGGCAGCCGCCCCGCGCATTCCCGCCAGACGTCGCGTGGAATCTCCGGAATGACCAGATCCTCCCGTCGCCACAGCACGCCGCCGGATGCAGCCTTCACTGCCGTCAGGACCGGCGGCAGATCCTCCGACGGCGTTCGCCCATGCTGCACCAGCAGCACCTCGCCGATGAGCATCCCGTCGAACACCCCGCCCGTATCCGAGAGCGTCGTGTCCAGCGTGACCCTCCCCGTGCTCGCCTCCACCAGCACGATCCGCCCGCCGCGAAAGCCGACGCCGATCCGATCCTCCCCGGCCTCGAACAGTGCCAGCGGCGCGCTCTCCAGCGAAAGCCGCCACGCCACGCCCCCGTCCGCAAGATGATAGGCGATCAGCGCATGCTCGTCGTCGGCCGCCACCCCGATGAGCCGTTCACCCGAGACCACGGGAACGCCGCGTTGCTCGCGCCGCTCGTCCGTCTCCTGCGTCTGAAAGTGCGCCCGCGCGAGCCGGCGACCCGTCGAAGCTTCCAGCACATACACGCCGCCGAATCCCAGTTCGCCCGCCAGCACGCGATCGCCGACATATCGCACCGAGGTGATGGGCAGCGTCGGCAGGTCGGCCTCCCAGACCGTCGAGCCGTCGAGCGGATCCTGCATCGCCACGACGCTCCAGGCGGGCACGAAGACGATGCCGCGATCGCCCGCCGCGCAATAGCGCCAGGCCTGCGACCACTCGCCGAGCGCGGTGGGCGACAGGTCGTAGGCCCGGCTCCACACGCGCTTGCCCGTGCGCGCGCCGACGGCGTGAAGCCCGCTGCGGTTCACCATGAACACGCTGGATCCCTGCATGATCCCGCGCCGTGTCAGCCACAGCGCTGAATGATCTTCGTCACGCGCTTCGTCCTGCCAGTCGCCGCTGAGGCGCAGGTCGCACGACCAGTTCACCACGCCGTTCTCGATGCGCCGCGACACGAGCCGCCGCCCCTCGCTGAGGAAAATCACGTCCTCCCAGGAGCTTGCCCCCTGCCGCGCTCCCATGTCCATCGGACGATACTCCTCCGCGCTGCCGCGAACGCCCGGAGTCAGCTCGCGCGTCAACCGGATCGCCCCGCCGATGGGAAGCTTGTCGAGTCCGCGCCAGGGCGGAGGCGTCTGCCAGCGCGCAAGCCACTCCTCAACGCTTCGCACGCCGTGCTGCTCATCCGCAAACGCCGGGGGAAGCGCGACCGATTTGAACCGCGATCCCAGCTCCCGCCGAGCTTCCGCGGAAAGGTACGGCTGGTTAAGCAGTGTGGGCCCGTACAAACCCTCCAACCGAAGCAGCGCCTCGATCGACTGCGCCGGGCGATCGCCGATCCGCACGGCCGACTGGTAGGCAATCTCCGCGGACTCAAACCGCTGCTGCCCGGCGTAGAGTTTCCCCAGTTCCAGCCACGCGGCGGCGGACCCGGCCGCGGGCGCGTTCATTCTCGCAACAGAGAGCAGCGCCGCCTCAGGGTCTTGCGGCTCTTGCGCCGTCCCCTTCCGGACCACCTGCTCGATCTGCGCTTCTGCCCACTGTCGAACCTGACGTCGCCGACCTTCATTCAGGTCGCGAATGATCCGGTTGCACTCGTCTCGAACCAAGCGGAGCCGCCGCACGGCCTCAGCTTCCAGCTCCCCCGCCCCCGCGAGACTCGCAAGCGTCCACAACGACTTCGCCGCCGCGACGCCGTCGCCCGATTCCGCCGTTGCCTGCGCCACGAGCAGCCCCGCATCCAGCCGCTCTCTGACGGAACTCGCCGCGACCAGCGCCGCCTCCGCATGGGAAAGCCGAGCTTCCTTGTCCGTCGTATCCGCGCAGATCCGCAGGTGCGCCGCCACGCGTAGAGGTCCGATCTCGTCCGCCAGGGCCTTCCCTGATCCGCCGGCCTCAAGCTCATCCAGCAACTCGATCGCGCGACCGGAGCGCCCCTGCAAATGCTCCAGCCATGCGAGCCTCAGGCTGTTGCCCGCATCTAGCGGGGACTTCGCATGTCGCGCCAGCGCCTCGGGATACGCCTTCTCGACGTCAGGGAAAGCGCGGACGCGATCGGGGTCAACGCTGAACAGCCCGTGGTTCGCCGCGAAGAGCAGTCCCAGCGGCGAATCCAAGCCGCCCAGCACGCGCCGCTGCAGCACCTCGCCTGTCTTTGCGGACAGTCGAATCACGCCGTCAGCCGTCGGGAGCACGATTTCCTCGCCGCAGCGAACCGCGCGACTTGGCCGCGACTTTGACGCGGCCAGAACCGCCTGATCCACGGACCATCGCACCGCGCCGTCCGCCATCGCCAGACACGTCAATCGCCGCCCTCCCAGCCAGACGCATTCCTCATCCGCGGCCAGGATGTAGCTGTGCTCACCCGTCTCCGCCCGCCATACGACTTCGCCGGTTCGCGCGTCGTGAACCAGCAGTTGGTGGTAATCGTGCGGAGCGTGAATTACGCGACCGCCCGTCGGAACCGGCGGCGATGGAATCCAGCCGAGCTTCCCCGACATCTGCTCGCCGCGCCGCGCCCAGACTGAGTAGTCGCTCCCGTCGTTGTATCGCGCGGCCCACTGCAATGCGTGGTCGCGCGCGTCCAGCGCGAACAGCAATCCGTGACCCGTCGGGGCATACACCCGCAGCCCGTCGGTCGCCGGCTGCAGCGCCGCGCCCGCGCCGGCCTCCAGCGAGCCTACGGAACACAAATGCACGCGATCCAGCAGATCGCCGCGCTCCGCGTCCACAATGCCGACGAAAAGATCGTGCCCCTGCGCGTAAATGAACCATGCCTCGTTACCCATGCACAAGGGCGCGCCGAGGAACCGCGCTTCATGAAAGGGGCCGGATGGATCCGTCGTGGAATCCAGTTGCCACACCGGCGCTCCGCTGGCCGCATCCAGGGCGATCAGCCGCGTCGGCGGGCCGCCCAGGAGGTCCAGCAGCGACGGCGGCTCCATCTCATCAAACATGCGCCCGAACCGCAGACGCAACAGAAGGTAGTCCGGCGTTTTCCATTCCGGGTGCCGCTCGATGACAAACACCTTGCCCGCGCCGACGCTGACGCCCGATGCCAGGTAATCGGCGCACGTCGCGGCCATCCACCGGCTGAGAATCGAGCGCGACGAATAGGCACTCGGCATGGATGGCGTATCGGTCGCCGGCGCATCGCCCGACCATTCCCACAAGGGCTTGAGTCGTTGCAGATCCAGCGCGACGCAACCTTCGGGTGTTCGAACGTACGCCACCCGATCGTCCCATGCGAAGTTTGGCGCCAGAGGCAACGCCAACTCCCACGCCCCGCCCGCCATCTCCACATAGGCCCATCGCCGGGGAAATCCCGGCGACAGCGAAAACGACCACGGCGCCACGCCCGTCGCCGGTCCTCCAACTTCCAGGAAGTTGATGGTCAGCGATCCGCCGGAGGCACCCGCCGCCGACAACTCACCAAGAGCCAGCGAGCCTACTGTCACTTCTTTTTCAAGCGCAGCTACCCACGCGAGCGACTCTGCCGATCCACCCTGGGATGCCGCGAGCGCCTCTTGCATGGCCACACGCGCCTCCGCCTGACGACCCATCATCGCCAGCGCCGCCGCGCGCCGCGCCAGCACCGGCGCGCTTCGCCCCTCGGCGGGAAACCACTCCGCGTATTCCGCGGTGACGCTCAGCACCTCTCGCGGCGATCCCTCATCCAGCAGCCATGCCGACAGCGAATCAAAGGCCTTCGACGCCGACGCCGTCAGTGGAAACTGCTGGATGACGCGCCGCAGCAGTTGAGGATTGCGGCTGGCAACACCCTCCTCGACCCAACGGCGCGCCGCGCCGCCATAAAGCAGTTGGTAGGCGTCGCGACCCTCCGGCGGCAGCGACGCCAGCCGCTTCAGTGCCGCCCGCACGGCCGGCTCATAAAGCTGTTCAGGCGGCTTTGTGCCGGACGCTCGATTGACAGCCGACTCGTGAACGGGCATCAGGGCGCGATCGCCCTGCTCGACCACCCGTTGCAATGAGTCAATCGCCAGCTTCCAGTCCTGCCGCCCGATCGCTTCTTCAGCCTGCTCCAGCAGGTGCGAAATGTCCGGGCGGCTTTCGATTGCCGCCTCGGCGGAAGCCTCTTCCCCTCCGCGACCCGAGAGGAAATCCAGGATTGCATCCTTCGGAGTCTCTTGGGCATTTACCCAATTGATTGCGCCGCAAACCGCCCAGATGGCAATGGCGCTGACGCAACCCGCCCAATGCCTCCGGCGGCCATCTGACCCCTGTGCGTATGGCATTGCCCTCATTGCGTCGGCCCTTGGCACGCCTTGCGGTGATCGATCCGCTCGAAAACTCACAGATGAAGTGGACCGGGGGAAACCTGCGCCAACGGATCGGCTGAGGAGCCCGCCCACCCGTCGCGCCGCATTGGTTATTTTTTTTTGCATGTGGCACTGGACAGCGGGACAGGGCATGTCGTAGAGTACCCGCCGTGGCTTGAGGTTATACTCCGGTCATCCTGTTGTGCATAGACGGGATGTACAGGATTGGACAAGCCCCGCATGGGGGAAAAGTCGAGAAACGCGGCCTGTCTGCTCGCTCGATGGGCGGACGCCAATGGACAGGAAACTGAATGTCGATTCCGTGCGGTGACTGCTCCCGTTTACCACCCGCCAATCGAACCCCTTTACATTCGGACCGTCGCATCAAAGTCGGCGCGGACTTGGGATGCGAGGCTGTCCTTCGCAGCAGGTGGAAATCCCTGACCGTCACGCCGGGCACCCGCTTTCGTGGAGCGGCCTCAGCCGGAACTCAGAATGAACGACATGAGTCGGGGTGGCACGGGTCCGCGGCAGCGGGCCCGCGTGCGGTGGGCAGACGGGATCCAAGCCGGGTGCCGCGCGATCTTCGAAACTCTCTGCGATTCCGATTTGCAGACTGTGGTGAAACTCGCGAATGGGCACTCGCATCATCACGCCCGCGCAGGCGGGGGTCTTGGGCGCACCTTGGGGCCTCTGGATTCCCGCCTTCGCGGGAATGACGGAAGGGAGGCCGGCGGACGCGGGAAAGACGGATGGGTCGGGGTGGCTGCGGGCAGCGTGGCGCGGAAATTGCTGTACCGCATCCCGGCCTATGAGCCGCTGACCTGATAGTGGTTGCCGCCACTGGGATATGGAGGACATGCGCTGGCACACGTTAGACGCAGCTCAAGGCTCCAGTCGCGGTGGCTGGCCTTGCGGGCGAATGGGGCATGAACCCAACCAAACATATGCCAAATAATAGTGGAGTCGGATTGGCGCCGATTCTTGACGATCGTGAGCGCAGGGGTTGATTCAGATTACGAAACGAGCGCCCAGTCCCGCGAGGGGTCGCCGGGCCCGGGTCGCGTTGAGTCTTGTTGTTTTTTAGGAGTTTTCTAAATGGCGAAAAGTCTTTCGTGTACGGTCTGCGGTCAGAAGTTCGCGATGCCGGCGCATCTGGGACGCCACATGTCCGCGATGCACGGCGCGCCTTCCCGCAGTTCCACCAAGGCCAAGAAGAAGGGCGGCAAGCGCGGACGCCCGAGGAAAGTCGTGGCCGCACCCGCCGTCAGCGGAATGCCCGATATCTCCGGCGCCCTGACCGCGGCCTGCAATGAGCTGCTCGCGCAGCGCAACGCCATCGACGCCCGGTTGTCCGCCTATCAGATCGCCATGGAATCGCTCGGCATGGCCATGGGCGTCGCGGCGCCGAAGCGCGGACCGGGACGACCCAAGGGCAGCAAGGGCAAAGGCAAGGGCAAGCCCGGTCGTCCCGCCGGCGCCAAGCTCGGACCTCCCAAGAAGGGCAAGAGGGGTCGTCCGAAGGGCTCCGGCGGAGCCTATCGCGCCGGCTCGCTCAATGACCACATCCTCGGCGCCCTCAAGCAGTCCGGCGCGGTCATGACCATCGCCGACATCGAGCAGGCCGTCATCAAGGCGGGTTACAAGACCAAGTCCGCCAAGCTCGCCAATGCGATCAACAACACCATGGGCAAGCTCAAGGGCGCCAAGCGCGTCGGTCGCGGACAGTATCGCGCGGCGTAAGATTCAAGGCACCGCGCCTCGAAGCGCGACTCGATGCAGCGCTGCGCAGCGAAGCGAGACTGGGCGCAGCGCAAGACACGGCGCGTCAGTATGACCGGCGGCCTCTCCGCGCAACCCCGCGGCGAGGCCGCTTTCATTTCACTCTGAATGACGCACGACCGCAGCCGGACCCATTGAGTGGAATGGCTTGCTCGACGGAGCATCGACACTCGGTGGCACGGTCCGGCTGGGTGGCACGGTCCGGCTGGGTGGCACGGTCTGGCGTACTCGCCAGGCCGTGGTGGATTGTGAGAGGATTCGCCCTTGCCCACCTCTCACGGGTCCGCTGCTGCGGACCCGTGCCACGCGACATACCCGATGAAAGTGGAATGCGATTATCCCGCCCGCACTGACCCAAACACCTTCGGGTGACTTTCAGACCGGCGCACTCGCGCGTAACATCGCTTCGTGCGAATGCGCTTGTCCATCCTCGGCCTGCCACTGCTGGCCGTATCGCTCCACGCTGACGTCCTGACCGTCGGCGCCGGCAAGACTTTCCCCACGATCGAGGCCGCCAACGCCGCCGCTCATCCCAACGACGCCATCGAAGTCTATCCCGCCGACGGCGACGGCGTGTACCGCTCCCCCGCCGTGTATGTCACGCAGCCCGGCCTGCGATTCCTCGCCAAGCCCGCGGACGCCGGCCGCATCGTGCTCGACGGCGACGTGTTCGACTACAGCGGTCGGGGCAGCACGCCGCGCGCGATCTTCCAGTTGAACCTCGGCGCCGACGACGTGGTCATCGACGGCTTCGAGCTGCGCGGCGCCAGGAACACGTCGCAC
Source organism: uncultured Phycisphaeraceae bacterium (assembly GCA_964526695.1). Taxonomy (GTDB): domain Bacteria; phylum Planctomycetota; class Phycisphaerae; order UBA1845; family UBA1845; genus JABWBH01. Next base: position 17,386 of record CAZGJA010000064.1, on the reverse strand, counting down.
AACGCCGCGGGCGTGCGCATCAATCAGGCCAATCGCGTCACCGTCCGCCGCTGCGACATCCACGACAACCAGATGGGCATCATGTCCAACGGCGCCGCCGACGGCTCCACCGCGATCGACCAACTCATCGAATCCTGCACGATCCACCACAACGGCGACGCGAACGACCCCGGTTACAACCACAATCTCTACCTCGGCGGCGGAAGCGTCACGATGCAATTCTGCGACGTGCACGACTCGCTGACCGGGCACAACGTCAAGAGCCGCGCCCGCTTCAACCTCTTTCAGTACAATCACGTCCACGACTCCGCCAACCGCGAGTTCGACCTCGTGGACGACGCCGTCACCGCCCTGCCCAACGCCCACGCCGTCCTGCTCGGCAACTTCATCGAAAAGCGCGACCCCATCGACGGCAACACCAACGTCATCCACTTCGGCCAGGACGGCGGCGGCGAGCATGACGGCACGCTCTTTCTTCTGAACAACACGATCGTCACGGCTCACAACGGATCGATCGTTTTCCTCTCGGCATCCAGGGTCCGCGCCCACCTCGTCAACAACGTGATCTACAACCCGCACCAAAGCAGCCCGCGTCTGTATGACCTCGTCCGCATCGACGACCCGCGCGTCATCACCGGCGACCACAACTGGCTCAGCGCGGGCTACGACGCCTCCCGGACCGGAATGGACCCGCAGACCACGTATCACGGACAAAGCAGGGACGACCACCCCGCGCTTGTGGACCCGGCCTCGCGTGATTTCCGCATGAGGTTCAAGCACGCGCCGCAATGGCCTTGCCGAACCGATCCGCAGTTCCTCGACGGCCAGGGCGTTGCCCGGCCGGCCGTCCCGCAGTTCCAGTACGCCTCGCCGACCGACCCGCTCCCGCGAGGCGGCGCCCGCGCGCTCTACCTCGGCGCCGGCGTGGACCTCTGGCCGCAACACGCGCCGCTTCAGCCTCGCTGACTCGCCCGCACGGCATGCATGGCTACAATCCACCGCAACTTTGAGGAAAGCTGCCATGCCATCCGTTCTCGCCGCCGTGATGACCGCGCCGCGCCAGCCCATTGAGCTGCGCGAGCTGCCATTTCCTGAGTTGGAGCCAGACTCCGCGCTGCTTCGCGTCGAGCTGTCCGAAATCTGTGGGACGGACGTGCATCTCCACGAAGGGCGGCTTGCGGGCGTGCCGTATCCGATCATCCCCGGTCACGTCAGCGTCGGCGTGCTGGAGAGAATCCGCGGCAGCCTGCTCGATGTGGACGGTCGCCCCTTCGCCGAGGGCGACCGCGTCACGTTCCTCGACGTGCATCGCACCTGCCACCGCTGCCGCGCCTGCTTGATTGACAAGGCCTCGACGCGCTGCCCGCAGCGAAGGGTGTACGGCATCACCTACGGCCTGGCGGACGGACTGACCGGCGGCTGGGCGCAGTACATCTACATCAAGCCGGGAACGATTTGCATCCGACTCGATGCACCGGCGAATCGCGCCGATGGACCATCCGCCAACGTACCCTCCGAGTTGTTCATGGCCGGCGGATGCTCGCTGCCGACGGCGCTGCACGCGGCGGAGCGGGCGGAAATCCGCATCGGCGACACCGTGCTGGTTTTGGGGGCCGGCCCAGTGGGCCTGTCTTGCGTGGCATTCGCCAAAATGTGCGGCGCGGGACGGGTGCTGTGCATCGGCGCGCCCGACGCGCGGCTCGAAGTCGCGCGCCAGATGGGCGCTGATCACGTCCTCAACTTCACGGGATTGCAGGAGTCGCAGCGCGCAGACTGGGTCCGCGCTCTCACGCAAGGCCGCGGCGCGGATGTGACCATCGAAGCCGCCGGCGCACCCGCCGCCGCCGTGCAGGCCATGCGCTTCACCCGCGACGCCGGTCGCGCCGTCATCGTCGGCCAGTACACCGACGCCGGCGACGTCAGCCTCAGCCCTCACGCCGACATCAACCACAAGCACCTCGACATCCGAGGCTGCTGGGGCAGCGACTATTCCCACTTCCACCGCGCGGTCGAAGTGCTGCGAACGGAGTACGGACAGCGCACGTGGGGTCACATGCACTGCGAGCGACGGGGTCTCGATTCGCTGAACTCAGCCTTGGAAGACGTCGCCGCGGCGCGCAGCGTGAAACTTCTGGTCGCGCCGGGGCAAGCCCAATGAGATTGCCTCCGGGCTCGGTTGTATTCAAGAACCCGATTACGGCGCGAAGTCCGGGCTCGCTGGACGATGGGGGACGGGCGTCTCGCGGGGGGCGGGCGTCTCGCGGGGGGCGGGCGTCTCGCGGGGGGCGGGCGTCTCGCGGGGGGCGGGCGTCTCGCCCGCCTCAGTCGTCGGGGGGATGGGGGGCGGGCGTCTCGCCCGCCTCGGTCGTCGGGGGGGATGGGGGGCGGGCGTCTCGCCCGCCTCGGTCGTCCCGCCCGCCTCAGTCGTCGGGGGGGATGGGGGGCGGGCGTCTCGCCCGCCTCAGCGCCTCAACAAGCCCAGCGAACATACAGGTAAGGCCACTGTTCTGAACGTTGGCAGAGGTTCGCGCGTACCGGATTGTCCAGAAAGTACTGAATGACTCGCAACCGATGACCTTCATCGCGAATGAAACGATCGAAGTAGTCGTCCTGCCAGAACGCACTTGCGCGCCCCAGAAGCTTGTTTGCCTGCTTTGAAGTGAAGGATTTCCAGGAGTGAACAATGTCCGGGAGCCGGTGCGTCGTATGGGGACAGATGAGGACGTGCACGTGATTGGGCATGATCACAAAAGCGTCGAGGTCGTAGCGTTCCGCGTCAAAGCAATGAAACGCCCTGGCCACCAAAGAAGCGACGTCCGGTCGGGACAGCCAACACTCGCCAGCGCCGCTATCCAGAAATGATTCAACCCGATCATGAAGCTCCTCTTCGTCGATTTGCCGGGTCTCCAGAAGGCGCTTCCATTCGCAAAGCAACAGCCGGGGCAAAGAGTCGGCTAACCGGAAAGTGACGAATTGCCCGATTTCACCACCATCGAAATGCGGCGGATGTTGGTCGCCCCGACGATACCACCCCTTGAGCACCGGGGGGCGGGCGTCTTGCGGGGGGCGGGCGTCGAGCGGGGGGCAGGCGTCATGCGGGGGGCAGGCGTCTCGCGGGGGGCGGGCGTCTCGCCCGCCTCTCCCTCCGTCTTGAATCGCTTCGTCACTCATGGAACTGAAATCGCTCTGTCGGGGGCAAGACGCCGGAGACCGGTGATCAGGCGGAAACGCTGCCACCGTTGCAGACGAGGCGGGCAGGATGCCCGCCCCCCCATCAACCTCCCTCACCCCTTCGGCGTATCCGGCCCCTGCAAACTTCGCTGCAGCGTCATCAACCCGAACGCCGCGCCGTACGGCTTGTCGTACGCGTGCATCGGGTAATCCCACATCGCTCCGTCCGTGCCCTGGATCTTCATGACCTCATGCTGGAGCGACGCGCGATACTTCGCCCGGTCCTCCTCGGGCAGAAGCTCCATCACGCGCGCCGCGTAATAGTGCCCGAACAGGTAGAAGTAGCCGGAGTTGAGGTAATACGTCTCGTGCGGCACGGGCTTGTGCAGCGCGTTGTCCAGCCAGCGGTGGTGCTCGAAGAACACGTCCATGCCCCAGCGGAACGTGTCCTGCGTGATCGGCTCGCCGGAGAGGAAGAGCGCGAGGTTGCACACCTGAATGCGCGACAGCGACCCTTTGATCTGGTCGATCCACGTGGCCCCGCCGGGGCTGGGGATGGCGCTGACGCTGTAGGTGAACGCGCCCGTCGGCAGCTTGCACTGCTTGACCGCGCGAACGCCGCTGGCGATCACCTTGTCCTCCACGGGGATGCCGCAGCGCTTCGCGTCCTGCAGCGCGATTACGCCCGCCGCGGTCGTGAAGCTCGTGGACCATTGCGGGCGTCGCGTGCGCGGCATGTCGAATTCAAGGTAGCCCCATCCGCCGTTGATCGACTGGCACTTGCCCATCTGCTCGGCATGACCCGCCGCCACCGCGCGAATCTTCTCCAGGAGCGGCGAGCCTTTGAAATGCGGATGCACGCTCGCCTCGGCCAGCGCCTGGATCGCGTAGATGTTCGCCCAGCAGTTCATCGTGTCCCACTCGCTGGGCCGGCGGATGACGGGATTGGCCAGCAGATAGTTGACGCCCTTGTCCAGCGAGGCGAGCGCCTCCGGCGACTTGCCCGTCTCCATCAGGGCCAGCACGCACAGGCCCGTCGTCGCCACCTTCCACGACACGTGCGTCTCCGGGTTGCCCCACACGTCCCCGGTGAACGTGTTGGTCCCGTCCTTCAGCCCGCCCCACGAGCCGTCCGGGTTCTGGTCCTTTTGCAGAAACTCCAGCCCTCGCGCGATCGCGGTCTGCACCTGCTCAGGCGTTGGCAACGGCTTAATCTCAGCCGCGGTCTCCTTTGTCTTGATATCCTGATCGGACTCGCCGGCCGCAGCTGCAGTCGGCACAGAGGACGCAAACCCCATCAGGGACAGGCAAATCAAACCGTGGAACACAACCGCGCGGCCGCGCCCTACAGGGCGAATCGACGACGCAATCCCGCACGCAGCATGGAAGGATCGGGTAGGCGCCATGTTACTTCTTCTCCGTCGCGGGCTTTTCCTCGGCCGGCTTCGCTGCATCCTTTTTGGGCTCATCCTTCTTAGTCGCGTCCGGCTTCGGCTCTTCCTTCTTCGCCTCGTCCTTGTCCTCCGCCTGCGCCTTCTTCAGCGCCTCCGGATCGATGTCCGTGATCTCCAGCTCCGTCTTGGTCACCTCCTGCTCGGCGTTCATGATCTCCATGCGCCGGTCGATCCGCGCGAGGATCACGCCGCGCTGCGCGGCCGCAAGCTCGCGCTCTTTGTTCTCCACCGCCAGCTTCAGTTCTTCCTTCTCCCGCGGCAGCGTTTCCGTCTTCAGCGTGTTGAACTCCTTCTTCTGGAGCACCACGTCGCGGCGCGATCGCTCCAGCCGCCGACGCGCGCGCTCCAGCACGATCTCCTTCGTTTCCTTGGCGATCTCATCGGCCTTGTAGGTGATCTCGAGCTGCGAGAGCTCCTCCTCCTGCTCCTTGATGCCGTCCTCGGCCCACTGCAAGCCCAGCGTCCCCCGGTCAATCCGCGACTGCATGGTGTTCTGCTCAAAGTCCTCCAGCCGCTTCTTCGCCAGCGCCAGCTCCGCCGTCAGCCGTGTCATCGTGGACTTGTGCTCTTCCTCATGCTGATCCACCGACAGCCGCGCCTTGCGCAGACGCTGCTTGCCCACCGCCAGTTTGTTGAGCAGGTCCGCCAGCTTTCGCTCCTTTTCCTTGGCCTCCTTGGCTTCATCCTTCGGAGGCGTCGCCGCGGGGGGAGCGGCCGCGCCGCCGGTCTGCGCGCCGCCGGCAGGCGGATTTGCAGTCGCCGGAGGCGCGGTCGCGGCTGTCGCAGGCGAAGGACCGGCCGCGGCGGGCGCCTTGGAAGCGGAATTGGGTTCACCCGTAGCCGGCGCCTGCTTCCCATCCGTGGCGCATCCCGCCAGTCCGATCGCCACCGCCGCCGACATCAACCATGCACATCGCTTCAACATCGTGTTCACCTTTCCTCACAAACTCCCGTCCGGGGCACCAAGCTCCAGGTCGGTCGCTCAACGCCGCGCGCCGATTCCTCGCCGTCTCGCGCCAGCGCATTGCCGTCTCGGGCGACCGCCGATTTTCTTCTGTCACCGAGGCGCGGACAAGGTTATGCTGCCCAGCAAGGGAACGCCAGACGCGGCATCCCGGACGGCTGAAACACGGATGTTTTGACATGGTCTTCGGGCCGATCGACTGGCTGGTCTTCGTCGGTTACTTCATACTCGTGCTTGGCGTCGGCTTCTGGGCAGGCCGTCACGAGCGCGACACGAAGGACTTTTTCCTCGGCGGGCGGCGACAGCACTGGCTCCTCGCCGGCATCTCCATCATCGCCACGGAGGTCAGCGCCCTCACCATCGTCGGCGTGCCGGCCGACGCCTACCGCGGCGACTGGAACTACCTGCAGCTCTACGCCGGCGCGTTCGTCGGTCGCTGGCTCATCGTGTTCCTGCTGCTGCCGGCGTTCTACGGCGGCTCCGTCACCACCGTTTATCAGTACCTCGGGCAGCGCTTCGGACGACGCACCCAGACGACAGCCTCCCTGTGCTTCATGTCTTCCAGGCTCGTCGGCAGCGGCATCCGACTGCTGGCCGCCTCGATCGCCGTGGCGGAGGTCTTCCACTGGCGACTCGAAGTCGTCGTGCTGGGAACCCTCGTGCTCTGCACCGCCTACACCATGCACGGCGGCATCAAGGCGATCCTGTGGACGGATCTGTTGCAGGCCAGCACGTTCGTGATCGGAGGGTTGGCCGCCTTGCTGTTTCTGTTCAACGCAGTGCCGGGCACGTGGCCTGAAAACGTGCAAGCCGCCTGGGACGCGGGCAAGCTGCACACCTTCACATGGAAGCCCACCGAGGGCGTCCCGGCGGAAAAGCTCTTCTGGCTCCTGCTGGTCAGCACCACGCTCTCCAACATGGCCGCGCTGGGCACGGACCAGGATCTGACGCAGCGGATGCTCACCTGCAAGGATCTGCGCCAAAGTCAACGTTCCCTGATCTTCAACCTCTTCGCCGGCTTCCCGATCCCTGTGCTGTTCCTATCGATCGGCACGCTGTTGTATCTGTACTACGCCGGCGGTGCGGGCCCGCAGCCCCCTGCGGACCTGAAGCCTGATCGCATTTTCCCTCATTTCATCGCCCACGCGCTGCCTCACAACGTCGGGCTTCGCGGGCTGCTCGTCACCGCGATCCTCGCGGCTTCGATGTCCAGCCTCGCGTCGGCCATCGGCGCGCTTTCGTCCAGCGCCGTGACCGACATCTACCGCCCGTGGTTCGGCGCGAAGGCATCCGAGCAGCACCACTTGCGCGTGGCACGCATTTCGACGTTCCTCTTCGGCGCCGCGCTGGCGACGGTGGCCTTCATCTTCAACCTCACGTCAAAGGCCCTGCTGTGGGAAGCCCTGCAATGGGTGGGCATGGTGTTCGGCGCCATGCTCGGCGTCTTCCTGCTCGGAGTGCTGACGAAAACGCGCGGCAGCGACCGCTTCAACCTGTGGATCATGCTCTCCTCGGTCGCCGTTCTTCTGTGGATCCGCTTCGGCCAATTCTCACGTTCCGCGGACGGAGTTGCGCTGCTCCACATCCCCCCCGACTGGCGCGACCGCTTCTTCCCTCCGGCGTTCGACCACATCGTCTGGCCTTGGTGGATCATCATCGGAACCGCCTGGACCTTCGGACTCGGCGCCTGCTTCCCAACAGCGCCGCGCCCGTCAGGAAGCGGTCCGTCCGAGCCGCGCCCGTAAGGAAGCGGTCTTCACCGCCGCCGCGCCCGTAAGGAAGCGGACTTCACCGCCGCCGCGCCACAATGAACGCGACCCCGTCAGCACCGCGCCGATGCCGACGCATGGCATGAAACCAGTGGACAACTACAACGAGAACATTGAAGGGCGGTCATCTCGCGTGTCCCGGAGAGCTTGGGATTTTTTGAATGACCCGCCCACGAAACACCAAATTCGGGTACCGGAACGTAGGTTCCTGACCCAAAACATGGGTGTTCGTGAGGGGTCGGTCGGAAAAAATCCCAAGCTCGGAGGGACAACCGAGGATAGCCCAGCGATTCATCGCCGCGCGCGCGATGCGCTCTGCATCGAAGTCCCGGAGGGACGACTGAAATCCGCCAAGCCTGGGGTCAACCATGGCTCTGCCGCAAACGCGAGATCTTCCGCGCAATCGCGCAGCCACACGATGCGATGGCTTATGCCGATCACCCCTGCGCGCCCAACCACCCCGCCGCTTCGAGCGCGTAATACGTGATGATCGCGTCCGCCCCCGCCCGCTTGATGCCCGCCAGCGCCTCCATCGCCACCCGACGTTCGTCGATCCAGCCATTCGCCGCGGCCGCTTTGATCATGCTGTACTCGCCGCTCACCTGATACGCCGCCAGCGGAACGGAAGGATGCGCCTCCCGCACGCGCCGCACCACGTCCAGATACGGCATCGCCGGCTTGACCATCACCATGTCCGCCCCCTCGCACAGATCCAGCTCCACCTCCGCAAGCGCCTCACGCGCGTTGCCCGGATCCATCTGATGGCTTCGCCGATCGCCCTGCTTCGGCGCGCACTGGGCCGCATCGCGGAACGGACCGTAGAACGCCGACGCATACTTCACCGCGTAAGAGAGGATCGCCGTGTCCGTGCGCCCTGCCGCGTCCAGCGCCCCGCGAATCGCCCCGACCATCCCGTCCATCATGCCGCTGGGCGCAACCATGTCCGCCCCCGCCTGCGCGTACGCCGCCGCCGCCTTGCCCAGAAGCTCCAGCGTCGCGTCGTTGTCGATGCGCTCCTGCCGAAGCACCCCGCAATGCCCGTGGTCGGTGTACTCGCACAGGCACACGTCGGCGATGACCGCGACCGCCTCCCCAGCCGCCCGCCGGGCGCGCTCGATCGCGCGGACGATCACGCCCTCCGCCGCCCATGCCTGCGAACCGCTCGCGTCCTTCTGCTCGGGAATGCCGAACAGCATCACCGCGGGAATGCGCAGCGCCGCGACCCGTTCCAACAGCCGGGGCAGTGAATCCAGCGTCTGCCGCTCCACGCCCGGCATCGACCCCACCGCGCCAGCGGATTCCGGCCGCTCGACGACGAAGATCGGATAGATGAAATCCCTCGGCGACAGCCGCGTTTCACATACAAGCTCGCGCAGCGCCGGCACGGCCCGCAAGCGCCTCAAGCGTGTATGTGGAAACTGCCTCACGCCTTCGCCTCCGCGACTTGAATTCGCTTGATCAACTCCCCCACCAGCGCCTGCACGTCTGAGCTTTCCGGCACCAGGTCCGCGGGCAATCCGCATTCGGCCAACGTGCGACCCGTCGTCGGACCCAGACACCCGACCATGGCCCGGCCGCGCGGAAGCTGCAGCGCCGCAAACTGCCGCACCGCCGACGGACTGCAGAACAGAATCGCATCCACGCCGCGCCGCAGCTCAGCGACCGCCGGCGGTGGAGGTTCAACCAGATCCGTGTGATATACTTCGACCACCTCGACGTGCGCCCCGCGCCCCTTGAGAATCGCCTCCAGCTCGGTGCGCGCAAGGTTCCCGCGAGGGCACAGCACCCGCAGCTCGCCCTTCACCGATGGAATACTCGCAGCGTGAGAAGCCGCGTCCGCCGCGCGCAGCATCGCATCCGCCAGGCTCCGCCCGTTGTACGTCTCCGGCATCACGTCCGCGCGAACGCCTCGACTCGCCAGCGCCGCGGCCGTGCCCGGACCGATGGCCGCGATCCGCAACCGCGCAAGCGATCGCGTGTCCAAACCCGCATGTTCCAGCCGCCGCCAGAACCCCTCGACGCCGTGCATCGACGTGAACGCCAGCCAGTCGAACTCCTCCAGCCGGCCCACCGCACGGTCCGCCCCTTCCGCCGACGCGGGAAAACTCGTACGAATCAGCGGACACGAAATCGCTTCCGCCCCCGCCCGCCGCAGCAGCCGGAACAACTCGTCCGAGGAAGAAGCCGCCCGCGTCACCGCCACGCGCCGACCGCGAAGCGGCCTGCGTTTGCTTCCGATCCGCGTCGCTCGGTTCAGCAGCGGCGCGAACCGCTCGGCCATCCGCGCGACCTCGCCGATCACGATCACCACCGGCGCTTCCACGCGGAACTCGTCGAGACGATCGGCAATGTCGTGGATCGTGCCAAGCACGTGTCGCTGTCGCGTCGTCGTCGCGGATTCAATCGCGGCCACGGGCGTTCGCGGATCGCGTCCGTGGCGGATCAGCTCCCGCGCGATGTCGCGGATCGAGGCGCGCCCCATCAGCACCACCAGCGCGTCGATCTTCGCCAGCGCCGCGTAATCGTGCACCGGCGGCCCCGCGCTGCCCGCGCTGCGACCGGTGATGATCGCCACCGAGTCCGAGTAAGGCCGGTGCGTCACGCTCACGCCGATGCTCTCCGGCGCCGCCAGCGCGCTGGTCACCCCGGGAATCACCTCGCAAAACACGCCCGCATCCGCGCACGCGGCCAGCTCCTCCCCACCCCGACCGAACATGAACGGGTCGCCGCCCTTCAGGCGCACGACGCGCTGCCCGCGCTTCGCCCGCTCGACGATCAGCGCGCTGATCTGCCCCTGCTCCCAGTGCAGCTCGCCCGGCGCCTTGCCCACGTCGATGCGCTCCGCCTCCGCACGCGCCAGCTCGATCAGGCGAGGACCGATCAGCCGGTCGTACACCACCACATCCGCGCGCCGCAGCCGCCGCAGACCTTTCAACGTGATCAGCCTCGGATCCCCCGGACCCGCGCCGACCAGCGCCACCCTGCCCCTGCGTCGCTTCAACACACCATCTCCCGCGACACCACCCGCCCCCGCCGCGCTTCCTGCAGCCAGAAGTTCGAGTCCCTTTCAAGCTTGGGGGACCGGCTTTCCAGCCGGTCGCTCGGACTCTGAAGTCCACCCTCCCACGTCTTCAACACGCTGTCAGGCACGTCGACCACATCATCGCCCGTCGCGCCCGACGGATCGCCGAGCGCGCCGCCGCGAGCGGGTCCGTCCCTTTCGCGCAGCCGTCCCACACCCGCAGCCCGCCCGCCGTCAGCAGTCGCGCCCGCAGCAACAAGCCGTCGCCGCATGTTCCCCACGTCGCCCACGCCGCCGCCACCATGCCGTCTTTCCCGTCGAAAGCCCGGAGAAACTCCAACTCCGCCGTCACCGCCGCCCGCGTCGCCGTGTCATCCAAGGCACGCACCCTCGCCGCCACGGCATCATCCGCCTTTCGCACCACAATCACCAGTGCGCCCTGACCCGGCGCGGGAAGAAACTCATCCAGCGACAAACGCTCCGCGATCTCGTGCTCAAGCCCCAGCCGCACCAATCCCGCCGTCGCCAGAATCGCTGCGTCAAACCGACCCTCCCGCACCTGACGAACCCGCGCATCGACCGGCCCGCGCAGGATCGTCGGCGCCAGGTCCGGGCGCACGGCCCGAAGCTGCGCCCGCCGGCGCGGACTGCTCGTGCCGACCCGCGCCCCGGCAGGCAGCGCATGCAACCCCAGCCCATCGCGCGACACCAGCGACTCCGTCACTTCTCCTCGCGGCAGGACGGCCGCCAGCTCCAGATCCGCGGCGAAATTCAGCGGCACGTCCTTGAGCGCATGAACCGCGGCGTCGATCTCACCCCGCCGCAACGCGTCGTCCAGATCATCCGTAAAAGGGGCGTCGCCCGGCAGTTCCGCAATCGCCCGCAACAGGTCACGATCGCCCGACGTGGTCAGCTCAACCACTTGGACATCCGCGCCCCCCTCGCGCAGAAACGCCGCCGCGTGCCTCGCCTGCCACAGTGCCAATGCACTGGCACGCGTGCCCAGTCGAAGCCGATGCCGCCCGGATTCAGTCTTCGCCGCAGATCCCGCCGGCCGTGGAACCCCGCCATCCGCCGCACTGCCGTTGGGTTCAGCAGACGCGGACTTCCGCCCGCAGCATCCGACGTCACTTGCCGGACGATCACCGGCCTCCACCCCCTCGCACGCCAGATCGAAAATCGCTTCGACGATCCCCTCATGCTGCCCCAGCGCATCGTCGCAGACGATCCACCGATCCTGATCCCGTCGGGCGAATGGGAAGCTCGCCTCGCCTCCAAGGCTCCCCGCTTCCCCGCCATCCGCATCCGGCAACGACAGGCCCAGCCGCCGCGGGATGTCGTGCATCGCATGAAACGCGCCCCCGATCAGAAACGGCAGCACCACAAGGTGATACCCGCGCAGCCGTCGCGGCGCGTCCTCGATGCGCAGATTTTCCTCCAGGTAAGCAGGAATGCAGGAGACGCAAAGCCGCTGCCGCGCCAGCCGCAACGCGAGGTTCACCGCCGCTCGACGGCTTTCGGGATGCCGGGGCGTTCCGTGCCCGCAGAGGATGGCGACGGTCCTATCCGGCTCAAGCCCATACCCGTCGATCAACGCGCTCAGCCGCTGCGCCGCGATCCGTGTCACGCACGGATGCGTGCCCACCGGCGGCGTGATCCGCACGCTGCGCCCCTCTTCCGCCGCAAAAGTCCCCAGCGCTTCCGGCAGCGCCTCGCGGCAGAAGTACCCCTCACTCGTCATGAACGGGACGACGACGACCTCATCGCCCTTCGCCAGCCCCAGCGCGTCCTGCCACGAGGGCGTTCCCAGCCGCAGCGCCGCAAAGACCTCGGCAAACCGCCCCGTCGCCGCCAGCCGCCTCGCGCACGTCTCGACGTGAAGATTCGCCGCGGAGCTGTCCCCCCCCCCGTGCGCCGCGAGAATCAGCGAGGTCCGTTTCATCCCGTCCGGCTCCACGGCCTCGCCAACGTCTGCATCCCAGGCAGGTTGAACCGCTCGCGCGCCGCCAGCCAGCGCTGAAACCGCCTCAGTTCCTCTTCGACGATGCGCTCCGCGTGACGCAGCTCCGACTCGCCCGCCGGCGCCGCGCCGGCCCCGTGCCGTCGCGCCAGCGCGTCCAAATCGTAAAGCTCGACGCTGGGCAGCCGCGCCACGTCCGCCTCCACGTTTCGCGGCATGCCCAGGTCGATGAGGAGGATGTTCCGCCGCGGCGAGCCAGTTCTCCGCACACGACCCAGCGCATCGCCGCACGTCCGCGTAGTCAACAGGGGCGTCGAAGCGGACGTGCAGGCCACCACGGCATCCGCCTTCGCCAGCTCGCCGCCCAGTTCGTCAAAACCCACAACGCGCCCCCCAACGCGAACGGCAAGCTCCGCCGCGCGATTCGCATGGCGCGCCGCAATCACGATGTCGCGGTAACCGCACGCGCCGGCGCTTTCCGCGATCTCCACGGCCATCGCTCCGCTGCCGATCACCAGCAGCCGCCCGCCGCCGCCGCGCGCCCTGGCTTCTCGCAAGACATCCGCCGCGGCAGTCGTAAACGACGCGGCAACGCGTTGAATGCCCGTCTCACTGCGCACGCGCCGCCCTGCACGTATCGCCGCGCGAAACAGCGCGGACAGCATCGCACCCGCCGAGCCTTCCGCCCTCGCACGCTCGAAGCACTCCCGCACTTGTCCAAGCACGTGGTCTTCACCGGGAATCGGCGAATCCAATCCGCCCGCCACGCGAAGCAAATGCGCCGCCGCCTCATCGCCCGTCAAAACGCAGGCATGTTCGCCCAACTCCGCCACACATCGCCCCGTCGCCGCCGAGAGCGCCGCCAGCACACCGCCGGCACTGACAGACGGCGCGTCCGTGGATGATGCAGCACATCGCTCCACCGGCACCGTCACGACAAAAGTCTCGAACCGACCGCACGTGCGCAAGACTGCCGACTCCGCCGCGATGGATTGCACAGACCGCCGATAGACCTCCAACCCCGCCGGTGTTGGCATGATCCGCTCGCGCACGCTCAACGGCGTGCTGCGATGAGTGAACCCAACATATAGAAGTCTGAGCACCCCTATTGACCTTCCAACACCATGTGGCATCGATCTGTGTGGCGCCGGTCTCTGTGGCACCGGTTTCCAACCGGTGTGTGGTGCACAGGTGTCCAACCTGTGCAGCCCCGGCCTCACCCTCGAAGCCGCTCTATCCCAAGCTGCACCAGCGCCTCTGTCGCCTCTTCCTTGCCCGTAATCGTCCGCCGCACCGTCGAGCGCGCCAGCACCCGCTGATAAAAATCCCCCAGCGACTCTCCGCTCCCACGCCGCGCCGCCCACGCCTCCAGCAGAGGCCGCAATACATGGACCAATTCCCCCGTCGCCACATCCGCCGCATACAGGTCCGCCATCCGCGTCCCGGGCAGCCCCCCCCCCACATACACGTGATACACGTCGGGACGGCGGCCCACAAACGCGATGTCCGCCGTGTACGGACGGGAGCAGCCGTTCGGGCATCCGGTCATGCGCAGCGTGATCGGCGCGTCGCGCAGCCCAAGCCGCTCCAGCTCCGTCTCAAATCCATCCACCACCGATGGCATGATCCGCTCCGACTCCGCCATCGACAGTCCGCACGTCGGCAGCGCCGGGCACGCCATCGAATACCGCCGCGCGGCCGACAGCTCCTGCACAAGCCGCACGCCGTGGTCGCGCACCGTCGCCTCAATGCTGGTAATCTGCTCGTCAGACAAATCCAACAGGAGCATGTTCTGATGCGGCGTCAGTCGTATTCGCGGTTGGTGCTCGCGCATGATCGTGCGCAGCGCCGACTTCATCCGGCAGTCGTCGCGGTCGATGATCCGGCCATTCTCGATGTAAATGCCATACAACATCCGCCCGTCGCTCTGCCGATGAGGACCGAGGTGATCCTCGAATCCCGGCCTGGGAAGCTCCACCGGCGGCGCCAGCTCGAACGGAATATGACATACGAATTCCTCGCGGAAGCGCTCAAGTCCCCACTGCTCGAGCAGGTATTTCAGGCGCGCGTGTCGCCGGTCCACGCGGTTTCCGTAATCGCGAAAAACGGTGCACACCGCGCGCACCGCCTGCACCGCATATTGCGGCTTAATAAACCCCACCGTCGGCCCCAGCGCCGCAAACGTGTCCGGCTTGTTGTGCGTCAGTCCCAGCCCGCCGGCCACAATCAGATTGAATCCGCGAATCTCCGGTCCATCGGTAATCGCCACCAGCCCGCAGTCATACGTATAGACATCAATGCAATTGTCCGACGCCAGCGCAATGCCCGTCTTGAACTTGCGCGGAAGGTATTGCTCCCCATAGAATGGCTCTTCGCCCTCGGTGGAGACGACCTTCTCCTCGTCCAGCCATATCTCATAATAGGCGCGCGACGCGGGCCGAAGGTCGCGCGCAATCTCCCCGGCCAATGCGTGCAGACGGACATGATCCCGGTCGCCCAGCGGCGCCGGGCAGGTCATCACATTGCGCTCAACGTCGCCGCAGGCCGAGATCGTCGTGAGCAGAGCCTGGTTCACCGACGCGATGGTGTGCTTGAGGTTATCCTTCAGCACGCCGTGAAACTGCAGCCCCTGACGCGTCGTCACGCGCAGCGATTGAATCTCATGCCCGTCGGCCAGCTCGTCGAGCCGCAGGTATTGATCCGCACTGAGTCCGCCTCCGGGGATGGCCAGACGAACCATGAACATCGTCTTCTCGCCAAGCCCCGCCTTCCGCCGCTCCTGGCGAACATCTCGGTCATCCTGCTGGTAGATGCCGTGAAACTTCAGCAGACCGCCGTCAGCCTCGCTGAAGCCGGGAGCCTCCCCGCGCAGCGTCTCCTCGATCGTCCCGCGCAAATGCCGGCTGGCCCGCTTGGCGGCCTCGACTTTGGATTCCGTCTTGTCAGGTGTATCCGACATGAATCGCTCCGGAAATGCAAAATGCTGAATGCCGAATGCTGAATGCTGAATGAAAACCTCAAAGCTGAGATTTCGTCATATGGCATTCGCCATTCGGCATTCGCCATTCAGCATTCTCATATTCCCGCTCCCCCGTGCAGTCCGCATTCGGTCTTCTCAAAATCCGTCCAGCGCCCCGCCCGCGTGTATTCTCCGAGCTTGACGCCCTCCACCGGCTTGGTGCAGTGCGTGCAGCCGACCGTGGGGTAGCCCTGCTCATGCAGCTTATTGTACGGCACGCGGTTGTCCCGCACGTACTCCCAAACGCGCTCGCGCGTCCAGAACGCCAGCGGGTTGAACTTGATCAGTTGATACTTCCAGTCCCAGTCGATCGTGTTGATGTTCGCGCGCGTCGCCGACTGCGAGCGCATCAGCCCTGTCATCCACACATCCACGCCGCGCAGCGCCGCCACCATCGGGTCCACCTTGCGCATCCGGCAGCATAGCGTCGGATTCGTCTTCCAGAGCTGCGGACCGAATTGCCGCTCCTGCTCATCCGGCGTCAGCGCCGTGCCCCGGTTCTCGAATCGAAGGTGCGGATAGCGCCGCGCCGCCTCGTCGCGCAGCTCGTACGTCTCAGCGAAGAAGAACATCGTATCGAGATACACGACAGTCAGCGGACGGCCGTGCCGCGCCACCATGTCGATCAGCGCGCACCCCTCCATGCCGAACGACGTGGTCATCACCATCGTCGCATCGCGGAAGCGCTCCAGCGACCACGCGATCAGCTCCTCGGTCGAACTCGTTTCGCCGATCGGCTCCGCAACCTCCGCCTGCTCCGCCAGCCGCAGCCGCACCGACGCAGATCCCGCCTCGCCGCTCGTGCGTGCCGGCGCATCGACGGCGCGACTCAGGCCGGCGTCGGCGCGCAGCGCGCCTCCATCTGCCGCGGTCGCCTCACGAATGGTTGAGTCCCTCATGCCCCGCTCCTCGCTCCATGCGGCGCAACAAAAAAACCCGCGGGACGCATCCCGCGGGCTTGTTGCACTCGCTCCACCGTTCCGATCCGTGCTGCCGCTAGGATGACCTCCCCCTGTTGTTCGGCGAACAACAGCAGCAACAACACATGCAGGCCCCCATCCACGCGCGCGACGACACTACCGGACCTTCCGCCCGAACGCGCCAGCTTGCCAAGATGAAAATCGCATGATCCATGTAGAGATAATCATCCTAGCTTAGGCAGCGCCCGCTGTCAAACCGTCAACTCTCTCCTGTCTCTTGGATCCGTCCCTGCGCAGCAAAACCCCGATCCCAAGCAGCGCCAGCAGCCCCGTGGCCGGCTCCGGCGTCAGCACGACATTATCCAGCCCGCCCACCTGATCCCCGCCGGTGTAATCGCCCCGGAGCATCAACTGCTCCAGACCCCCGAGAACGAACACCATGTCATCCTGCGAGGCTGGCAGCCCGGTCGTCTGATTCACCCACCCCGCTTCGCCAAGCCCGACGTGATACTCCGTCCACGCCCGCCCCGGCGTTTGCGGATCATTGTAGGACAAGGTCGTATCGCCTCGCGTCAGCAGCACATCCTGCTGAGTCAGCGGCAGCGCGTCCGGCGAGCCTTTACCGGGAATGGAGATCAGATCGAAGCCCAGCTCATCGTTGTAGGCGATGGAAATATCGCCAAGGAACTTCGCCGGCGCCTCCCAGAACCACCGCTGCCCGATGTGCGCATCATCGCCGGAGACGTACCCGCCCGGATTCCCGCCGTCGCGGATGTACTGCGGCGAGAACCGATCCCCTCGAAAAAAGATGCCCCAGCCCTCCGCGTCCGCATCGAAAGTGCTCGAAGCGATCACATCCGCCCGCACCGCGTCAGCACCCGCAGCCCCCAAGCCCATCATCCCCGCCAGCGCAGCCCATCCCCGCAGTCCTTGCATTGCTCCGCCTCCAAACGCGACAGCCCCCCGCCGCGCAATTCTCGCCCTCTCTGCAGACAGATATCGGATCAACTTCCGGCCCGGTTCACGCTTTCCACGCGCTGCCCCCCCTCCCTCCCAGGGAAGGGCCGGGGGAGGGTTCTTCAACTCCCCTCCCTCCCAGGGAGGGGC
>CAZGJA010000063.1:0-5514 GCA_964526695.1 uncultured Phycisphaeraceae bacterium | reverse complement strand
AAGGAGCTCGCCGCCGAGTGCAAGAAGCAGGGTATGAAGCTCTGCTTCTACTACTCGATCATGGATTGGCATCACCCCGACGCCCGAGGGGCGACGTTCCCCAAGTACTTCGAGCACCTCAAGGGCCAGATCACCGAGCTGCTGACCAACTACGGAGACATCGGCGTCATGTGGTTCGACGGCGAGTGGGAGGCGACATGGTCTCACGAGTACGGGCAGCCGTTGTACGACCTGTGCCGCAAGCTCCAGCCCGGCGTCATCGTCAACAACCGCGTGGACAAGGGGCGCGGCGGCATGGCCGGCCTGACGGAGGACGCCAAGTATGCCGGCGACTTCGGCACGCCGGAGCAGGAGGTGCCGCGCACCGGCATCCCGGGGGTGGACTGGGAATCGTGCATGACGATGAACGACCACTGGGGATTCAACAAGCACGACAAGAACTTCAAGTCCTCGCGCGATCTGATTCGCCTGCTCGTGGACATCGCCTCCAAGGGCGGCAATTTCCTGCTGAACGTCGGCCCCACCGCCGAAGGCGAATTCCCCGCGGAAAGCGTCGAGCGCCTCGCGGCGATGGGCCGGTGGATGAAGGTCAACGGCGACGCCATCCACGGGACCACCGCAGGCCCATTCACCGAGGGGTTGCCCTGGGGGCGATGCACGGCGAAGGCGATGGGCGGCGGCACGCGGCTGTTCCTGCACGTGTTCGACTGGCCGACGGATGCGAAGCTGACGCTCGGCGGGCTGGGCAATGAGCTGAAAACCGCTCGGCTGCTTGCGGGGAATGGCGAACCGCTCAAGACGGAGCGCAAGGAATCCGACCTTGTGATTCACATTCCCGCGCAGATGCCCGATGCGGACTGCACGGTGATCGCGCTGGATGTTGTGGGCAAGCCCATCGTTTATGAGACGCCCAGGATCAGCGCCCCGGCGGACATCTTCGTGAACACGCTGCCGGTGGAGATCAAGGTGAACTCCGCTGAGATGGAGATTCGTTACACGCAGGACGGCTCCGAGCCGACCGCCAACTCGGCGGTGTACAAGTCGCCGCTGCGTCTCTCCGACACGGCCACCGTCAAGGCCCGCGCGTTCCACCGGGGCAAGGCCGTTTCGTCCGCCGCTGCCGCGGAGTTTAAGAAAGTGCCGGCCTGGCCTGCGGTTGAAGGCGTGAGCGGCACTGGGCGAGGCCTGCGACTTCGAACGTACAGCGGCGAGTGGGACCGTCTACCCGATTTCGCGGCGCTGACGCCGACGCGCAAGGCGGCGCGCACGGGCATCGAGCTGGAGAAAGAGGATCGGGCGGAGAAGCAGGGTCTGGTGTTTTCGGGCTTGCTGCGCGTGGCCACGACGGACGCTTATGTCTTCGCGCTCACCTCGGACGACGGGTCCAAGTTGTACATCGACGAGAAGCTGGTGGTGGACAACGACGGTCTGCATGGCGCGGTCGAGAAGCGGGGCGTTGCGCCGCTGGCCGCGGGGCATCACGCCATCCGCGTCGAGTATTTCAACAAGACGGGCGGATCCGAGTTGAAGCTGCTGACGGCCCCCGTCGGTGCCACGCCCGGTCCCATCACGCCGGAGCAGCTTGCGTCTCCCATGGGCGAGTCCAAGAAGGACGGCGAGTCCAAGAAGGACGGCGAGTTCAAGAAGGAAGGCGAGTCCAAGAAGGAAGGCGAAGCGACCAACGCAGGCGAAGCGAAGAAACCAGGCAGAATCCGGAATTAGGGGCGATCCTCTTACCCCCCTCCCTTCAAGGGAGGGGCAGGGGGAGGGTGGTCCGGCCCAGGAGAGGTTCGATTGCCCAATCGCGTCGTGCTGCAGCGTCGTCTCAGCAAGAGTTGCAGAACAGCGGTGACTGACTCAGACTCAGAATCGAAGGCGCCCGCGTGGACGCGAGTCATCGAAGTCGAGCGATGCCCGCTGAATAGGGGTGTCTTCGTCGAGGTCGCCGGACGCGAGCTGGCCGTCTTTCGTCGTGACGAATCGCCGCGCTTCACCGTCCTGGACAACAGTTGCCCGCACGCCAGCGGGAACCTGTCCGGAGGTGAAGTCGCCAACGGGACGGTGTCATGCCCCTGGCACCACTGGACGTTTGATCTGGAGACAGGAGTCTGCACTCACTCGCCCCTGGCGCGGGCAAAGGTGTATCCCTGCCGCGTGTTGGAGGGTGTGCTTTTCGTGGATTTGGCATGATGAGGCACGGACCGGCATGACGCCGTCGAGAAAAATCCGGCTGACCGACTACGCAAGCTGCGCCGGCTGAGCGGGCAAGCTCCCCGCGGGGCTGACCGCGCAGGTGCTGCGCGACTTGCCGAAGTCGATGGACCCCAACCTCCTCGTCGGAACCGAGACGTTCGACGATGCGGGGGTGTTTCGTCTCAACGCCAACCTTGCGCTGGTGCAAACCGTCGATTTCTTCCCGCCGCTCGTGGACGATCCCTTCGCCTTCGGACGCATCGCCGCCGCCAACGCGCTCTCCGACGTGTACGCCATGGGCGGCCGGCCGCTCACCGTGCTCAACATCGTCGGCTTTCCCGACAAGGATCTGCCCGGTGAGGTGCTCTCTGATATCCTGCGCGGCGGCGCGGAGCGCGTCCACGCGGCCGGCGCGGTCATCGTCGGCGGGCACAGCGTCCGCGATGCGGAGATCAAGTACGGGCTGGCGGTCACCGGGCTGGTCGATCCGTCGCGCGTCGTCACCAACGCCGGCGCCAGGCCCGGCGACGTGCTCATCCTCACCAAGTCCATCGGTTCCGGCACGCTGACCACCGCCGCGAAGAAGGGGGTCATCACCGAGGCGGAGCTGGCCGAGGCGATAGCGGTGATGAGCGAGCTAAACGCCGCCGCGTGCGAGGCCATGATGGACGTCGGCGTTCACGCGGCCACGGACATCACCGGATTCGGGCTGGTCGGGCACGCCTTCGAGGTCGCGCAGGCGGGCGGCGTGACGCTGCGCATCGCGGCATCGTCCGTGCCGCTGATGCGCGAAGCCCTGCGCCTGGCGCGCGACGGCGTGGGCACGCGCGCGTGGAAGTCGAACACCGAGCACCTCGGCGCCGCCCTCGACGCCGGCGCGATCGAGCCCGCGCTGCTCACCGTGCTCGCCGACGCGCAGACTTCCGGCGGCCTCCTCATCAGCGTGCCGGCGGGCAGGGCCGACATGCTTCTGACGGCTCTCCAACGCAAGGGCGTTGCCCACGCGGCAGCCATCGGAGCGGTCGAGCCTCGCGGGCCGCACGCCCTGCGCCTGACCTGAGCCGCAGCGCATCTCATTCTGGGTGGCATGCTCTCGCTGTACTCAGCGTGAGCATGCGATGGCCCAGGCGTCGGGCGGCCCAGGCGTCGGGCGGCTTGGCTGCTCGCTTCGTGTGGAGCCTCCGGAGAAGATTCGGAAGTTGCAGACGGCGTTGCAGGCAAAAGCGAAGGGCCGCCGAACTGCCGCTTCGATCGAATCCACCTGAGGGGTCACGCCGGCAGCGGGCCGTGCGCGAAAGCCTGAAGCCTTGTCCGAGAGCCGGATGCGGCAAATCCGCCTGTCCGGTTCGATGAGCGGGACGTGGAAACGGCGCAGGGATGGGCTATTCAGGCGCCGACAACCGAAAGGGTGAAAAACACGCTACCGCCCACCCTGAACCCCCGCGCCACGTCTCGACTCTGCCTCGCCGAGGCGTCATAGCTCTCGGCGATGCATGCCACCCGCGCCCCCCGCCGGGCGTCCGCTGCCGCGGACCCGCGCCACCCGCTGCCGCGGTTCGGCAATCCGCATACCCATGCACCCATGCTGCCGGCGATTTGCCCGTCCCTTCGCCGGTCTCCATAATCGCCCGGATGGGTGTGCGAATCCTTTGCGTGGGCGACGTGGTGGGCGATCCCGGTCGGCGGGCGCTGAAGTCCGGACTGGAGCAGATCGTGCCCCAGCGCGGCGTGGACTGCGTGATCGTCAACGCGGAGAACACGGCCGGCGGTTCGGGCATCACGCCGATGATCTACGAGAGCCTGCGCAAGGTGGGCGCGCATCTCATCACGCTCGGCGATCATCTCTACCGCCGCAAGGAAATCATCCCGGTCCTCGAAACGTCGGACTGCGCGGTTCGAGCCGCCAATCTTCCGAAGACCGCGCCCGGACGTGAGTTCGCGGTGTATCACACGCCGAATCACCAGGGCGTCGCGGTCGTGTCCCTCCTGGGGCGGCTCTTCATGAAGCTGCCGGTGGACTGCCCGTTTCGCGCGGCCGACCGCGTGCTCGCGTCGATTCCATCCGATGTGCGCATCGTGGTGGTGGACATGCACGCCGAGGCCACCAGCGAGAAAGTGGCGCTGGGGTGGCATCTGGACGGGCGCGCGAGCATCGTCTTCGGAACGCACACGCACGTGCCCACGGCCGACGAGCGCATCCTGCCGAAAGGGACGGCGTACATCACCGATCTGGGCATGACCGGTCCGTACGACTCGGTGCTGGGGCGGCGCAAGGACCGCGTCATGTCGGCGATGATCAACGGCGTGCCGCAGACGTTCGACGTGGCGGAGGGGGACGTGCGCATGTGCGGGGTGCTGGTCGATATCGAGCCCTCGACGGGGCGTGCGAAGTCGATTGAACGGGTGTGCATCCCCATCCGGTGAAGCGCCGCGTCTGAGTGTCGGTCCGCGCCTGGAAGATCCTCGCCTCGCCCGAACCGTACCACGCCCAAACCGCACTGCGCGCGAAGGAATAGAGCAGATTCCATGAGGAAGCGGCGGACCATGGGTGGCACGGTCTGGCGTACTCGCCAGGCCGTGGAGAATGTCCAGAGGATATTCGGTTCTACTGAGTCTCCAGTTGGCTCCGGTCGCCAGGCTTTGGAACGGCATGAACTTACGATCGCGCCGGGAAATCGTCTGGAGGCTCTGCGCCCCTCCGAGCCTGGGACTTTTTTCGTCTCGACGACCACTTTGAGCGGTCGAGGCTTGTTGGGGGCGCGTTCGGATCGCGGAACCTGGCTGCGCCTCTTGTTTCCCGATTTCGTTGTTCAGCGGGTGCATCCTCTCGTTCATCCGCTCGGACCTCGACCGCACCTCATCCGGCGCTTAACCGCACCTCCTCCGGCCTTCGACCGCACCTGATCCGGCCTTCATTTGCCCTTCATCCGGCCTTCGACCGCACCTCCTCCGGCGTTCAACTGCACCTGATTCGGCCTTCATTTGCCCTTCATCCGTTCTTCGTTCGATCGTTCATTCCCTCAACTCAGCGGCACGCCGGCGAGGTGCATCACGTTGTACGCCAGCGCCGACCATAGCGCCACGCATCGCACCTTGCGCAGCCCGCGCACCAGGAACGGGCCCAAGCCCCGGTACGTCTTCAAGTCCGCGTCCACCGTCTCCATCGTCGAGCTCCGCAACTTGTACGTCGCCTGTCCTTCCTGCGACGTCATCCGCCGGCGCCACGCGGCCACGCCCGGAAGATCGCCTTGCTTCTCCATGCACACCCGCCCTCCACCGCCGCGTACAGCCACAACGCCACCCGCAGCCGAGGGTCCGTGG
>CAZGJA010000062.1:0-17159 GCA_964526695.1 uncultured Phycisphaeraceae bacterium | reverse complement strand
AACACGTGCAGCGAATCCAACAAGGGCGGAGGCCTCTATGTGGACACAACGAGCTGGCAGTCGGAGTCCATGGTGCTGATGACCAACTGCATTCTCTGGGGCAATGAGTCCACCAATCACAACAACGAGGTCGATCAGATCTTCTTCGACGACGACGTGCAGGCGGAGGTCGATCACACCTGCGTCGAGGATCTGGAAACATGGACGGATGAACTGGATGCAAACACCGCCGTCAGTCCAAACTTCAAGAACATCAATTCAAATCTCGTCATGGATGGAACGGATTGTGGGAATGGCATTTGCGAATCCCTTTCGATTGATCGAGGCGACAACGATTCGATCAGCGAATCCTGCGACTTAGGCAAGCGAACCCGCAAGATCGATCGCGACGGCGATAATACCGTCACGGTCGACATGGGTTGCTGGGAAACTCAATCCAGCGAGTAGCCCTCAACTGACGAATGGAGGACAGCCGTCATGCCCGACGGCTGTCCTCTGTTTCTGTGTGATCCCGCTCTGATTCTCCAACTCTTCAATCCCTGTGGAGGCAAGACCATGCGCGCACTCAAAATCGGATACATGATCCCGTGCCTGCTCATTTCAATCCGTTCAGGCCATGGCGACGTGATCTATGTTGACTTGAACGCGACCGGCGCGGACACGGGCGCTGACTGGACGAACGCTCATTGTGACTTGCAAACCGCAATAGCCAGGTCATCGTCAGGCGATGAGATCTGGGTGGCGCAGGGAATCTACATTCCAACGCAATCTCTCGATCGAGCGGTGAGCTTCAATCCGCGAGCCGGAACAAGCATATTAGGCGGCTTCTTGGGTGGTGAAGACAACAGAGACGACCGGAATCCACTGAAGTATCCAACGATTCTCAGCGGCAACATCGGGAACCAAGATTCCAATACCGACAACACGTTCCGTGTGGTGCAGTGCATGGATCTTTCACCGCCACCCCTGCTTGACGGCATTGTCATTCGTGACGCATACAACGACCGCTCTGAAGCCGATGGGCGTGGCGGCGGTGTTTACAATCTTAGGGCCGACGTGGCGCTGTTGGACTGCATCATTGAGGACAACTACGCCCTTGGTGGCGGTGGCGTTTGGAATGAGAATGCATCGCCGACGTTAATTCGTACGGCCCTTCGTCACAACAGCTATTGTGGGGTCATCAACTGGTCCGGAGGGAACATGTCGTGTATTGAATGTGAGTTCGCCGACAATGACACTCGGGCGAGGGGCGGAGCCTTCAATGCGTGGACGTACTACCACCAATCAACTTTCTTTTCGTGCCAGTTTCTGCGCAACCATGCTGATGGTCTGGGTGGAGCATATTATGGCGTTGGAGACCCGGCGTTCGTGGATTGTTTCTTTGTTGACAACACTGCAGGTGATTATGCCGGCGTCGCCTATCTTCACGTAGGCACGGCGCGATTTACGAACTGCACGCTGTTCCGCAATCACTCTGACTTCCTGGTTGGCGGAATATTCACGCACTCTGATGATTCCACGCCGATCATCACCAATTGCCTGCTGTGGGGTAACACCGCCGAGCGCGGCAGCTCGCTTGAACGCTATCAGCTTGCCCTTCACGCGGGGTCAGTGAACTACTGCTGCATCGAGGGATGGACTGGAGATCTGGGCGGCGTCGGCAACTTCGGCGACGACCCGCGGTTTGTGGATGCCGACAAGGAGAACCTGCGGCTGCGCGACGATTCGCCGTGCGTCGATGCCGGGGACGATTCCGTCGTCACCCAACCCACCGACCTCGACGGCAACCCGCGCATCCTCGGCGCGCGCGTGGACATCGGGTGCTACGAATCCCTCTGCCCGGCCATCGTCGCCCTTGATCTGAAATGCACCAACAGCGGCAAGCTGAAAGCGACCGCCACGACCACCCTGCCGGAAGGCGCCACCGTCCGCTTCACCCAGCCCGACGCGCAGGGCAGACCCAAGGCGCACCCCGCCGCCGTCAACCGCCGCGCCAAGGCCGTCGCCAAGTGGCGACCGGACTCCGACGCCGCCGTCTGCATCGAGGGCTGCTCCCAGCCCTGCAAGCAGCAAACGTGCCCTTGAGGAAAACGCCGAAACGCCGAAATGCCGAAATCAGAACCCCTCACGCAAGTGAGGGGCCTTCTCGTCGATTCGGCCCTTGCGAGTGAGCGGATGAACGGCGCCCAAAGACGTCGAAATGTCCAAGCTGCGATTCTCAGTCATGCCGATGCACTGAAGTGGGGTAAGGATCAGGTGGAGCCACGGCGCCACGTTGACCGTGGGTGTGTGCTTGGTGATGCAGACAGAAGGCAGACGGAAGTCTGATGCGGTGGACCGCGCCGGCCGATCGGGTTGACGCTGCGTAGCGCCCGCGGATAATCGCGCCCATGTCGCGCATCATCACCCACGTCGAAGGGCGGGAAATCCTGGATTCCCGCGGAAACCCGACTCTCGAAGCCACGGTCATTCTCGAAGACGGCAGCGTCGGCGAGGCCATGGTCCCCTCCGGCGCGTCCACGGGCGCGCATGAGGCCGTCGAGCTGCGCGACGGCGACGCGAAGCGCTACGGCGGCAAGGGCATGCTCACCGCGATCAAGCACGTGCACGAGGAAATCGCCGAGGCCGTGCTCGGGCTGGAGGCGACGGATCAGGAGGACGTGGACCGCTCGATGATCGAGCTGGACTGCACGCCCAACAAGGCCCGCTTGGGCGCCAACGCCATTCTCGCGGTCTCGCTGGCGACGGCCAAAGCCGCCGCGGAGTCCGTCGGTCAGCCGCTCTTCCGCTACCTGGGCGGACCGGGCGCCAACGTCCTGCCCGTGCCCATGATGAACATCCTCAACGGCGGGCGGCACGCGGACAACAACGTCGATTTTCAGGAGTTCATGATCCAGCCGTGGGGCGCGCCCTCGTTCGCCGAGGGGCTGCGCATGGGCGCGGAGATCTTCCACGCGCTGAAGAAAGTGCTCTCGAAGAAGGGCCTGAGCACGGCCGTCGGCGATGAAGGCGGCTTTGCGCCGAACCTCAAGTCCAACGAAGAGGCGCTGGAGGTCATCGGCGAGGCCGTGCAGGCGGCGGGGTACGGGCTGGGCAAGGACGTGTACATCGCGCTCGACCCGGCCACGACGGAGATGTTCGACGAGAAGACGAAGAAATACCGGTTCTTCAAGTCCGCTCCGGATCGCGGCGTCACATCCGACGAGATGATCGCCCACTGGAAGGGCTGGTGCGACAAATACAAGATTCGCAGCATCGAGGACGGCCTGGCCGAGGACGACTGGGAAGGCTGGTCGAAGCTGACGGCGGCGCTGGGCGACCGGGTGCAGCTCGTCGGCGATGATCTGTTCGTGACCAGCACGAAGCGGCTGGCGAAGGGCATTCAGCAGAAATCCGCCAACTCGATTCTCATCAAGGTCAACCAGATCGGCACGCTGACGGAGACGCTCGAGGCCATCGAGATGGCGCATCGCCGCGGCTGGTCCACGGTCATCAGCCACCGCAGCGGCGAGACGGAGGACACGATCATCGCCGACCTCGCGGTGGCCACGAATGCGGGGCAGATCAAGACGGGAAGCCTGTGCCGCAGCGACCGCATCGCCAAGTATAACCGCCTGCTGAAGATCGAGCAGCACCTCGGCGACGCGGCGCGCTACGGGGCGATGTTCTGGCCGCGGGCGTAGCCTTCCGCGCGCGGCGAGGCGGTCGAGTGCCTCGGATTCCCCACGACCGTCGGCCTACGCCGCCGTCTGCTTGCGCACGATCATGTCGAAGTTGCGGACCAGCGCGCGATAGACGCTCCAGACGATCAGCGCGTACATCCCCGCCGACAGCACGCTTCCAATGAACATCGCCACGCGCACGGACGCGCCGTTGCGGATCAGCCGGTCCGCGTCGCCGTCGAACAGCTTGGCCGGCTCCGTGAGCGCGTAGATCGCGGTGAACGGCGTGAACGGCGCGAAAAAGGCGCCGATGTGCCCGTCCGCGGGCGAGTCCACGATGGCAAAGCCGATGGCCGACAGGATGCCCGCGGCAATGAGGATCACGGCGATGCTCATCATGGTGGCCTTGACCGTCGTCTTGCTCGTCAGCGAGAACTTCAGGCACACCACGCACGCCAGCGCCAGCGACATGATCAGCACGGCGCCCAGCTCGATCGACGTCTCCACCCACGCCAGCGGCTCCTTGCCGCGCGGGATCAGCCCGACCAGCCCGAACAGCAGCAAACTCCCTACCGGCACGGCGATCAGCGGCGCGGCGAAGCTCACCAGCCCGCGGAGCTTGCCGAAGATGATGTACTGGCTCGTCAGCGGCGTGGTCAGCAGCACCTCCATGCTTTTCGATTCCTTCTCCTTCGTCATCGAGGTCGCGGCCGTGTTCGTGGCGATCAGCAGCGCGAGGGCGAACTCGATCATCAACGTGGCCGCCAGCCACTCCTGCGTGGTGGCGACGGGCATGCGCTTCGAGTCCGTCAGGTGCGCGATCAGGAGCGTCACCGCCACGGCCGCGCCGCAGATGATCAGCCCCCAGCGCGTCACGCCGCCGGCCGCGGTCGCTTTGGTCTTCGCCTCGCGCCAGGCGACGGGGTTGCTCCAGACGTGGCGCGGCTTGCGGAAGCGCTCCTCATTGCCGCGCGGCATGACGTTCTGCCGCAGGCGGCTGAAGATCGTCGGCTCGCCCTGCTTCGCGCCGCTGCGCACGAAGAACATGCTCAGCAGCGTCAGCAGCAGCGCGAGCGTGAGCGTCCACGTGATGTACGTCGCGGACGGGTAGGCCAGGGCGTAGGCGGCGATGCGCCCCTTGGCGGCGACGAGCGAATACTCCGGCGCCTGCACGCGATTCAGCGCCACGTCGAGCGAGAGGAACGGGTGCAGGCAGGCCATCCAGCTCATGCGCTGATTCTCGATGTTGCTCGGCGCGTCCTCCACCCACGTGCCGCTCCACTGCCCCAGCATGTACACCGCAAGCAGATAGACGGCGATGGCCATGAAGAACGAGAAGATGGTGCGCCGCGTGCCGATGCGCACGACGCTGATGAAGATGGCGAGCGCCCCGGTGATGACCGCGGTGGCGGCCGCAAGGGCGAAGCTCTCGACGATCTGGGCCGCGGTGACGCCGCCGTACACCATCGTGGTGAAAAACACGGGCAGCCCGGCGACGAGCAGCATGATGAGGAAGTACATGCGGCTCATGAGCGAGCCGAGGATAATCTGCGCGTTGGTCAGCGGTGTGGACAGGAGGATGTTGTACGTCTGGGCGTCGCGCTCCTGCGTGATCGCGCCCGCGGTGAACACCGGCGCGAGGAAGCACATCAGCCCGAGCTGCAGGGTGGCTGCGTACTTGAACGTCTGCGACGCCCCCTTGGCGAGTTCATTGAGCCCCGACGCGCCGCTCATGAACACCGCCAGCGACATGAGCACCACCGCCAGCAGCAGCGCCAGGTATCCGGTGCGCAGCCAGAAATGCCGCGTCCGCTTGCTCGCGCCGCCGACGACGCGGACGAGAATCGGGTTGGCCGGAAGAAGCCGCCAGAAGGCCAAGCCGAGTTTGGCTGGAATTGTGGACATCTGTCACCGTCGTTTCTCTCAGGCAACTTCCGAGCCGCTGATTTCCACCGGCGCCGCTGAGGTTTCATCCGCAGAGGGCGCAGAGGAACGCAGAGAAGATGAACGGACCATGCGTTGGAAGTCGAGCTTTGTCTTGCCGAAGTTCAGTAGAAGCGCGCGTTCGAAACCGCTGGCCTTAAGGTAGTTCAATACCTGGGCCTGCTCCAAGGTCGTGAGTGCGGACAGAGCTTTCAATTCGACTATGACAGAATTGAAGCATACAAAATCCGCTCTGTAAGTGCACGCCAGTCTTGTCCTCTTGTAGAACACGGGAAGTTCGGCCTGCGATTGGAAGGGAATACCGCGAACCAGAAACTCGCACCCCAGCGATTCTTGGTAAACGGCTTCCAGGAACCCCGTACCGAGATTCCGATGTACCTCAATCGCGGCGCCGAGGATTGCATGCGTCTGTGGATCTCTACCTTCTGCGTCCATCTGCGTCCTCTGCGGATATTTATTGAACCATTCCCTTAGTGAGGCGCATGAACGCGGTTTCCAGATTCACTTCCTCTTCCCGGATTTCTCTGATGCGGAAGTTGTTGTCCAGCAGGAGCCGCGTCAGCCCGGTGAAGTCATGCGTGGTCTTCTCCAGTTCGACGACGATGTGCCCGTCGCGCAGCTCGACGCCTTTCACGCCGTTGGCTTTTTCGATGAGCATTGCGGCGAGATCCTGCTGCTCGGTGACGGCCACGCAGACTTTGGTGCCCGTTTTCGCCCGGGCGATGATGTCCTTGATCGGCCCGTGGTAGAGGAGCTTGCCCTGTTCGAGGATGCCGACCGTGGTGCACAGGTCGGCCAGTTCCGGCAGGATGTGCGAGCTGATGATAATGGTCTTGCCCATGCGCCGCAGCTCTTTGAGCAGCTCGCGGATTTCGATGCGGGCGCGGGGGTCCAGACCGCTGGCCGGCTCGTCGAGCAGCAGCACGCGCGGATCGTGCAGCAGCACGCGCGCGATCGAGAGCCGCTGCTGCATGCCGCGCGAGAGCGAGTCCACCAGCGTGTCTTTCTTGTACGCCAGATCCGTCAATTCCAACACGTCGCCGACGATGCGCTCGCGCTGCTTGCCCGTGATATTGTAAGCGCTGGCGAAAAACTCCAGGTACTCCTGCACCACCATGTCCTCATAGGCGCCGAAAAAGTCGGGCACATAGCCGATCAGCGGCCGTATCTTCCGCGACTCATAGCCGACGACATATCCGCAGACGCGCGCCTCGCCCCACGTCGGCTGCAGCAGCGTCGCCAGGATCTTGATCGTCGTCGTCTTGCCCGCGCCGTTGGGGCCGATGTACCCAAAACACTCGCCGTCCTCAATGTTGAGGTGGAGATTGTCCAGGGCAACGAGCTTGCCATAGCGTTTTGTGAGATTGATGGTCTGAATAATCATGAATGGCTGTTGGCTCTTAGCTGTTGGCTGTTAGCCGGAAGCATTGACCGGTCCCCTTTCAATCCGGGCAACTTGGTCGCCCATTCACCCTCTTGCGTTGTTGCCTTGTTGCCTTTTGCCTTTTGCCCTTTGCCTGTTCCCTATTGCCTTCGCACAGGAATGAATACGCGGTACATCGTCCATGAGCCGCCCTTGCGCGGCGTGACCGTGTGGAACTCGCCCTCACTGCCGCTCTTGCGCGTCGCCAGGCGGATCGGCCCGGCGTCGCGCGCGAAGCCAATGAGGATCGCCGTGTCCGGTCTCAGCGACCCGTGCAGGTCGAGCAATCGCAAATGGTCGCGCGAGAGCACCGTCGGCGCCTGCCACTGCGACTGCGACGGGCGCTCCATCTCGCCGAGCGTCGAAGCCAGCATGAGCGACGCCTGAAACGGTTCGAGCCGCATGTCGAACGAGCCGGCGGGCGACTCGGCCCCGCTGACCGCGTCCACGAACCCGCGCAGCGGGCTACGCCAGCGTTTCTGCTCTTCGTGCAGAATGTACTTGGCGAGGATGTCGGGCACGTTTCCCTGATCGTCGGCGGAGGCGCTGCCGCGCTCGCCGAGGTGCGCCAGTTGCCCCAGCGAAAAGCTCTTGCCCGCGGCGACGTTGCCCAGCGGCAGGGCGTACACCTGGTCATGCCGCTCGGAGATTTCGTCCCAGTAATTGCCGTCCGCCTGCAGGAAATCACGATCGGCGTAGAGCAGGCAGCATTTCGTCAGGTCCACGTCGAGCCGATTGTGGATGATGCTGTCCGGCGTAAAGAGCGAGCCGGCCTGCTTGCGCGCGTTGCGGTCGGCGATCACCGTCAGCGTCCCGTCCACCGTCCCCTTGATCGGCCCTTCCCAGCGACCCTCGAGTTTCTTCAGCGTGGCGCGTACCGGTACGCCCTCGATCACCGCGCTGGCGGGGATAAGGCGATACTTCCCCGGGCTGGCGTAAGTCGTGGCGGATTCGGACTCCTGCCCGGTGATCTTCACGCGCGGCGCCGGGCGCAGGAAGCACGGCGAGGCGCCCGGCTCGCGGTCCATGAGCGGATCGGACGGAACCCATGCGTCCAGCGTCGTGTGCGTTCCCGTCTTCAGCCCGAAGAGCGCCATCCCGCTGCCGCGCATTGCGCCCGCGGACACGTCCACAATGGAAAGCTGCTCCACCGTCTGCCCGAACCCGCGCACGCTCTGCACCACCATCACGCTCAGCACGCTGGCGGCCATGGCGATCACGGCAAAGGCGCTCCAACTGTGCCGCGTCCATCCGCGACGATTGAGAAACCACCATGAAAAGAACGTCGCCACCGACCCGTACGCGAGAATGAACGTGAAGCTCAGCAGAAGGAACAAGGCCGTGTTGGCGACGAAGTTGATGGGCGCCTGAATATGCGGGTAGAGCGCCGCGGAGCCGGGATGGTCGTTGCGAATCTCCGTGCGCAGGAACAGCAACCGCTTGAACAGCTCCACGGAGCTGCCGGGGCGGGCCAGTCCGCCGCGCGTCGGATCCGTCGAGTTGCTCGTCAGCCCCTGCACCTTGGTGAACAGGTCGTGCAGCGTGACGCCGCAGAACACGACATACCCCTGCCCGACCTGATGTCGCGTGATCAGCGCATCGAGGTCCGGGCGATCGTCATCAGAGTAATACGAAAGCGTCGCCGCGGGCTTGCGCGGCTTGCACGGCGCGACGGTCACCGGCTCGAGCAGCGGATCGGGGATGAACTTCTCCTTCTCGTCCGCGGCCCGGAACTTCCCCTCAACGCCGAGCAGCCGCTGCGGAATCGCGCCGAGGTTGCTCACTTGCGTCACGGCCGCGATGTCCACCGGCAGGATCGCGTCGATCAGCTCCGTCGTCGCCAGCGAGCCGGCCGTCCGCGCCGCGGCCACGACGAGCGTTCCGCCGTGGCGCACCCAGTCCACCAGGGCGCGAAGCTGGGCCTCGCTCTTGAAATCCGCCGGGTCGGCCTCGTCCCAGACGATGAAGTCCACCGCCTCCAGCCCGATCCAGTGCTCCGGCAGATCCCCGGCGGCGAGGCGCGCGGTATACACGTCGCGGTGAAAATGCCCGGTCAGCTCCGCGTCGCTGAGATCGCCGGCATGCGCTCCGCTGCCGACGGAAATGTCCACCAGCAGGAGGGACTCCTCCTCAAGGCTCGTCGGGCGATCCTCCACGCGGACCGTCCGCTTCGGCACGCCGTTGTAGATCGCGGTGACGGCCTCGCCCCGCTCGTCCAGCACGTCCACGCGGAGATTGGCGTCGCTGTCCTCGCCGGAAGGGAGGATGTAGAGGAAGTAGCGCTGCGCCCCGCCGGAGGACGCCAGCAGGTGGACCGGAACCTCGTCAAAGCACACGTCGCCGTCGTTGTCGAACTGCGCCACGCGGAGCAGCCCGTCGAACGACGCCTGGTTCTCGAGTTGAAGATCGACGACCACCGGTGCCCACGAACCCAGCCGATAGACGCCCTGATGGAACGAATTGCCCAGCGCCCGGGCTTTGAAACCCACGGCGATGCTCTGCACGATGACGCCGGACCGGGCGGGCGCTGCGGCGAGCAAAAAGACGAGCGCGATCAGCAACAGCGGGGCACGCGGCACGTGCCCGCCACGCAGGTCGCATGGTCGCTGGGTCATGGCGATCCCCCCATCATCCGTGTTCACACCCGCCCGTTCGCCGCTCTGCGCCGCGCCGGGCAGCGGATTCTAGGACGCCCCCCCGTCAGGGACAACGCGGCCCTTTCATCTTCTGACGCCCTTCCATGATATTCGTTAACCCGGCGGAAAGGTTGCAGCGGGCTACCCAGCCAGCGGTTTGCTCATACACTGCTCGCTGCTGACGGCGTCAGGAGCGCTGGAAATCTTGAAATCGAGTCTCCAGTTGGCTCCGGTTGCCGGGCTTTGGAATCGCATGAACTTGCGATCATGCGGGGAAATCGACTGGACGTCTTGTTGCCCCGGAGGGGCCTGTGAGAATAGCCCAGCACCTTCAGTGCTGGGATCCAGGCGAGGATGGGCCGAAAGTCCCGGAGGGACGGATGAATCTCGGAAACGACGCACGCACAACGCGCGGCCATTCAGCCGTCCCTCCGGGACTGTGCTGTCCGAACCCCGGATCCCCCAGCCATGAATGGCCGGGCTACTCTCGGATGCCCCTCCGGGGCACAAAGAAACGCCACACCGCAACCTCAAGACAATCCATGCGCTGCGCTGCGGAGTCGAACGGAGACTCGGGATCTTGAAATCGATCTTGCAGGAATTGAAGACCCGCGTGGGACAGGCCGTCCGGCGGCTCGACGCGGAGGCGGATCCGCTCGTCCGCGCCTCCGCGGAAGAGCAGCTTGGCGACTACCAGTCCAACTGCGCCATGAGCCTGGCGAAGAAGCTCGGCAGGCCTCCGCGCGAGGTAGCCGAGGATATCCTCCGCTCGCTCGACGTCGCGGATCTGTGCGAGCCGCCGCAGGTTGCCGGCCCGGGGTTCATCAACCTGCGCCTTCGACCGGACGCGCTGGCGTCGCGCCTCGCGGCAATCCCCGCCGCACCATCAACGGGCGGCGACCGGCTCGGCATCGACCCCGTCGAGCAGCGTGAAACCGTCGTGGTGGACCTCTCCAGTCCGAACCTCGCCAAGGAGATGCACGTCGGTCACCTGCGCAGCACGGTGATTGGCGACTGCGTCTGCCGCATTCTCGAGTTCCTCGGTCACGACGTGATCCGCGAGAACCACGTCGGCGACTGGGGCACGCAGTTCGGCATGTTGGTCGCGATCCTTCGCCGCACGCAGCCGCACGTGTTGGCAAGCCCCGACGCGATCGCGATCGCGGACCTCGAGTCCTTCTACATCCAGGCCAAGGCGCTGTTCGACGCCGACGCCGACTTCAAGAAGGAGTCGCAGGAGTCAGTCGTGGCGCTGCAGCAGGGCGACGCGGCGACGCGGCTCGTGTGGCAGGCGTTCTGCAAGGAGTCGCTGCGCCACTGCCATCGGATTCTCGACCGGCTCGGCGTCACCGTGACCGACCGCGGCGAGAGCTTCTACAACGACCTCATGCCGAAGGTGCTCGATCGGCTCGTGCGCGACGGACAGGCCGTGGAGAGCCAGGGCGCGCTGTGCATGTTCCTCGACGGCTTCAAGACCAAGGAGGGCGAGCCGCTGCCGCTGCTGATCCGCAAGTCCGACGGCGGGTACAATTACGCCACGTCCGATCTCGCCACGCTCGTCCACCGCTTCGAGACGCTCCGCGCGCGCCGCGTCATCTACGTCGTCGGCATGCCGCAGAAGCTGCATTTCGAGATGCTCTTCGCGGCCGCGTACAAATCCGGCATCGCCCCGGCGGGAGCGCGCCTCGAGCATCTCGCGTTCGGCAGCATGTTGGCGAAGTCCGGCGCGCCCTTCAAGACGCGCGAGGGCGGGACGATCAAGCTCAAGGATCTGCTCGATTCCGCCGTCGCCCGCGCGCGGCAGGTGATCGAATCCTCCGCCGCGCCGCAGGAGACCGCTGCCGATTTGGCTGGAGCTTGCGTCGGTTCGGACGAAGCCTGCGACGACCCGACCGCCGCCGCCGCTTCGACGCGGCGCTCGCTCACCCCGGCGCAGATGGACGACATCGCCGAAGTGGTGGGGCTTGCAGCGGTGAAGTACTTCGACCTGTCGCACAACCTCGCCAAGGACTACCGCTTCGACCTCGACGCCATGACCTCGCTGGAAGGCAACACCGCGCCGTACATGCTGTACGCCTATGCCCGCATTCGCGCCATCGGACGCAAGGCGGGCGTGGACTACGCGGACCTCCCCTCCGGCGCGGCGATCACGCTGGAGCATCCGTCGGAGATCGCGCTGGCCAAGGCGGTGCTGCGCCTGCCGGAGATCCTCGACCAGGCCGCCGCCGACCTGAAGCCCAACCTGCTGACGGATTACCTCTACGACCTCAGCAAGAGCTTCAGTCGCTTTTACGATCGCAAGCTCGGCGTCCGCGTGATCGACGCCCCGACCGCCGAGCTGCGCCTCTCGCGCCTGCGCCTTTGCGACCTCACCGCCCGCGCCCTGGCACTGGGTTTGTCCCTCCTGGGCATCAGGACACTGGAGCAGATGTAAGAGGGACACCATGCCCCCCGTTCCGTCGATGGCCCACTGTGCCGTCGTTGCAATAACCCCCCTCCCTGTCAGGGAGGGGTTGGGGGAGGGTTCTGCGCTGCGGACCCATGCCGCTCTCCAAGGAGCGTCGCAATCTCCGCGTTCCTGCGGAGCATCCAACAGCTTGGCCTACTCGCCAGACCGGGGTGAGGAGGCAACCCGAGCGGATTCGAGCGATACACGGGTCCGCTGCTGCGGACCCGTGCCACCCGCCGGTCCTGCGATTTGCAGAATGCGGGTGCCCGGGAGTGGCAGGCGCCAGCCGTTCGGTCCGCCTTGACACCCCGCCCCTCGGTCACAAGAATCAACCCTCTTTATCCATCGATCGGTGCTTGACGGGGGAGTGTGTCGGGGGCGACCGATGAACGGGTGCCAAGGGGTTGTCCGGCGGAGTATGGCCAAGTCCGGCTTGGTGGCTTCAGCATCCGGGCTTGACGGTTCGGCTTCGTGGTTTCGCGGCGTGCGAAACGGACAACCGGGTCGGCTTGAGGCAGGCCTCAGACGGTCTGCCGGTGAGACGCTCTCGACGGGCTTTTGAGCGGGAGGCATGTGTACATGGCAAGAACCCAGCAGCGCGGCGTCAGCGGGACCACGATCGGATTGATCGTGTTCGCGGGTTTGTTCCTGACGTCCACCGTCTTTCTGGTCATTCTTTACACCGATCAGGAGAAGCTCCGCCAGGAGGCTGACGACTATAAGCGGCGCAAGGAGCTGGCGGTTTCCACTTCGGAGGAGAGCTCCATCGCCACCCTTCGCTCCGGTCAGGGCGGCGGAAGCACGACGATGGTCGGCATCATCGAGGCCGCCCGGGCGGAGACGGCCCGGCTGGCCACGGGCGCCGTCGAGGACGAGCCGCCGGCCATTCAGACCAAGCTCAGCACGCTGCAGGAGCGCATGGCCACGGAGAGCCTCGTGCCCGACGGGCGCCAGTTCGCCGACCTGTCGCTCTACCAGTCGCTCGACCGCCTCTACGAGTTGTTCCGCACAGAGCATGGTCTGCGCCTGGAGGCGGAGAAGCGCGCCACGTCGATCGAGCAGCAGCACGGGCAGGCCGTCACCGAGAACACCTCGCAGAAGACCGGCTTTGACGAGCAGGTCAACGCGCTGCAGGCCAAGCTCT
The DNA here is from genome assembly GCA_964526695.1 of uncultured Phycisphaeraceae bacterium. Taxonomy (GTDB): domain Bacteria; phylum Planctomycetota; class Phycisphaerae; order UBA1845; family UBA1845; genus JABWBH01. Next base: position 3,901 of record CAZGJA010000062.1, on the reverse strand, counting down.
CCGACTGCCAGGCGTCGCGCGACTCGTTCGAGTCGGACCACAAGTCCCAGCTCGCCGATCTGGAGAAGCAGTTCAACGAACTTCGCGCGGACATGAACAAGTCGATCAGCGACGAGCGCCAGCAGAAGTCGGCCATGCAGGAGCGCTACGCCGAGTTGCTGCACCGCTACACCGAGCTTCAGGGCAAGCTCGGCTCGCTTCAGGTTTCGCCGGACGTCAACGTCACCGCGCGCCAGGCCGACGGGCGCATCCTCAAGGCCGTCGCGGGCGACGAAGCCGTGTACGTGAACCTGGGGGCGCGCGACGCGCTGGTGCTGGGGATGCAGTTCGCGGTGTACAGCGCGGACACGGGCATTCCGGCGGACGGTCGTGCCAAGGCGCAGATCCGCGTGGAAGCCATCCATGAGTCTTCCGCCGAGTGCAAAGTGCTGCACGTCTATCGCAATGAGACCATTCTCGAAGGCGACCTGATCGCCAACCCGGTCTACGACCGCCAACGCCCGCTGAGCTTCGTGGTGGCCGGCGACTTCGACATCAACCGCGACGGCGACACGGACCCGAGCGGCGAGATGCCCGTCGAGTCCATCGTGAAGGACTGGGGCGGCGAGGTGTCCAACGAGCTGACCGCGCTGACGGATTTCGTCGTCATCGGCATCGCTCCGAAGGGCGCGAAAGTCCCGGCCGGGAACATCCCCGCGGACGTGACGGAAAAGGACAAGGCCGCCCAGATGCGGCGCGACCGATACGACAAGATCATCGAGAACGCACGGACGCTGGGCGTTCCCGTGCTGACGCAGGACGTGTTCCTGCACTTCCTCGGCTACGCGGGCAAGGAACGAACGGCGTCGATGCGCTAGCGCCGCGACTTACGGGAGTCGCCTCTGATCCGAGCCGCGACCGTCAGGGAGCGCCATCCGAGAACGGGTCCGCGACTTCGTTCGAGAGAGGTGCGCTTCCTTACGGGCGCGGCTCTGATCGACGTGCCGGACCTTCACGGAACTTCCGACTGAACTGAGCGCGTCAGCGCGCGCGGTGTCAGCGACTTGTCTTGATTTGAACGATTCGTTCGCACCCAGATGGAGAAGACGATGAACTCGCCGGGCTGGAAATCCAAAAAGCACTTGTGCCTCGCGCTCGCCGCCGCGCTGACCCTCCCGCTCGTCACCCCGTTCGTCGCCTTCTCAGGTGAAACGATCGACCCGAAAAACCCGCCGCAGGGCATGTTCATCGACGAATGGGCCGAGGTGCTCATGCAGGGGTCGAAGGTCGGCTACGGGCACACCACCGTCACGCGCCACGGCGACCAGATCCGCACCGCTACGACCATGAAAATGAAGCTCGCCCGCGCCAGCATCAGCGTGAGCATCGAGGTGCAGCAGTCCACCGTCGAAACGCTGGCCGGCGAGGCCGTCGAGTTCGAGAGCGTGATGCTCATGGGCGACCCCAACAATCCCGTGCGCACCAGGGGCGTGTTCGAAGGGCACACCGTCCACTGCACGTCGTCGCAGTTCGGCATGGAGAACAAGCAGTCCTACGAGCTGAAAGGCCCGGACGGCAAGTCGCACCCGTGTCTGATGGCGTGGGGGCTGCTGCGCGAGTCGCTCCTGCGCGGGTTCGAGCCGGGCACGCAGTACACCCTGCTCACATACTCGCCCGAGGTGCGCATGGACGGACTGGTCGAGGCGGTCACGAAGATCGGCCAGGACGAGACGTTTCAGCACCGCGGCAAGCCGATGAAAGGCCGTCGCGTGGAGTTGAGCATCGTCACGCCGCTGGGCAAGGTGGACACGACGAGCTGGATCGACCCCTCCGACGCCACCACCCTCCGCAGCACCGTCGCCATGGGCGGCATCTCGATGGAAATGTACAGCGTGGACCAGGCCAGCGCCGTGGCGGATTTCGTCCCGGCCGAGCTGTTCATGACCAATACCATCCCGGTGGACAAGCCGATCGCTTATAAAGAAGCTAGGCAGATCACGTATCGTCTCTCGCCCAAGGACGGCGCCGTGGTGAAGTTCGACCTTCCGGAGACGTCCATGCAGAAGGTCATTGCTCGCGAAGGCGACACGGTGACGCTGCAACTGACGCGCGTGGACCAGAGGGCGCTGGCGGAAATCGGCTCGCTGACCGGAAATCCCGCCCCGGCGCCCGCCACGCACGGGTCGGATGCGAATCCCGCCCCAGCGCCCGCAGCCGCGCCCGCGGACGTTTCCGAGTTCCTCGAAAGCAACATCCTCATCAACACCAAGGATCCGCAACTCATCGAGCTGGCGAAGAAGGCCGGCGGCGGCGAGAAGGATCCGCTGAAGCTGGCGGACAAGCTGCGCGTCTTCGTCACCGACTACATCGACGCCAAGGGAATGGACGTGGGCTTTGCCACCGCGGGGGAAGTCTGCCGCTCCAGAAAGGGCGATTGCAGCGAGCACGCCGTGTTGCTGGCGGCGCTGGGGCGGGTCAACGGGCTGCCCTCGCGCGTGGCCGTCGGACTGGCGTACGTGCCGCTCTTCGGCAATCAGCAGAACATCTTCGGCTTCCACATGTGGACGCAGTTCCTCGTGCACGGCGCCTGGGTCGATTTCGACGCGGCCCTTCCCGAGTCCGATTGCAGCCCGACGCGCATCGCCTTCGACGTCAGTTCGCTGCGGGAGACGGCGCTGGTGGAAATGAGCTTCAAGCTGATGGAAGTCTTCGGGCGGCTGAAGCTGGACGTGGTCGAGGTCAAGTCGCTGCGTGATGCTCAGATGCGGTGACTTCGCCGTTCGGTCTCGCCCCGACGCCGGCAGCGCCGAGCCGCGGCGCTCTCCCGTCGATTTCGCAGTGAGGCGCCCAAGCGGTACAGCGCCTCCGCGGTTCAACCCCGCTCGTCTTCGCGGTGCCTGCGCGGATGCGCATGTCCGCGCGCAGCGCCGCGGTGCGCGCGGTCACCTCGGGACCGGCGGCCGCCTTGGCGAATTGCTGAAAGTCGATGCCAATGGGAAAAGCGCCGATAGAGCAGCGCCGTTGGGTGGTGTCGCATTCGATGACGCGCTGTCGCCGCCGCGCCTTGGCAGTCGGCAGCAGCCTCTGGACGCAATCGAGAAAGTTCTCAACGTCGTGCGGAGTCTGAAACCCGATGAGGTCGTGATGCAGCAGCCCTTCGAGCACGTCGTGGCGCCAGGGCAGCTTGCAGAAGATGTCGGGCGGCGGGAAGGGAATGTGCAGGAAGAAGCCCATGCGGTTGCCCAGCCCGCGCTCCCGCAAGCGGCGACCCATCCCCATGAGGTGATAATCCTGCACCCACACGAAGTCCTCCGGCTGGACGTGTTCCAGAACCACATCCGCGAAGGCGTGGCGGATCGCGACGTAGCGCGTCCAGTAGTCCGGCACGAAGTTGCACCGCGATTGCAGATCGTGAAACAAGGGCCAGATGATCTCGTTGGAAAACCCCTGGTAGAAGCCCTCCACGTCTTCCTTCGACATCGGCACGGCCTTCAGCTCGAACCCGAATTCGCGCCCGTGAAGGCTCAGTTGGGCCTCGATCTCGCGCACGTCCGTGCCGACGGTCCCGGGCCAGCCGCTCCATACCCCCCCCCTCCGCGCCATCACCGGACCCAGCGCCGTCACCAGCCCGCCCGAAGCGAGCCTGACACGCATGCCGGCCTCGTCGCGCTCGATCGTGACGGGAAGTCGATTGGATACTGCAATAATCCGCAATGCGCCTGCTCCTGTTGGGTGAATGGCCCGTCATCTCGAACCCGCCCCAGGCTGATCCCCAACGTCCGCCGGAGGATCCAACATCCTCGCGATGAGACCCGGATCCCCGGCAAGGCACTTATTCTACGAGGGCCTCGCAAATATCGAAGCGTTCAATCTCGGTTGGGGCGGGCTTGGGGAGGCGGGCTTGGGGAGGTGGGCTTGAGGG
>CAZGJA010000061.1:0-4322 GCA_964526695.1 uncultured Phycisphaeraceae bacterium | reverse complement strand
AGGCACGACCGGACTTGCCCGCGACGGCTGAAATGGGCAGATCAACCGACGCCGACGGCGAGAGGGAACGTGCGCGGACTTCCGTCAAAAATTCCTTGCACCGGCGGCTTGACAAACACTGCTTCATAGATGGCACGGGTCCGCAGCAGCGGACCCGTGTCCGGAAAGAATGGGCTTTCTGCCCCCATAGCCACCCTGATTCGAAGTCAGAATGCGGTTGCCCTGGGGGTGAACCCCGCGGCTCGGAGAAGGTCAATCATCCTGCGGTCCCGCTCAGGCGCCGCCGGGCGGGCCTTCGGTGAAGACGTGCGGCTGGGCCGCGGGGCGCGGCGCGGCGGCGCGCGGCGGGGCGGTGAAGCGGATATCAAGCTGATAGACGCCGTCCTGCAGCCGGCTCTCCACGGGGAACCCGCAGCGGTGGAAGATGCGCAGCATCCCGTGATTCTCCAGCAGCACGTCGGCGGTGAACCCCGCGATGCCGTTGCGGCGGGCGGCCTCCACCAGCGCCTGCATCAGCGCCGTGCCGACGCCCTTGCCCTGCCAGTCGTCGCGCACGAGGAAGGCGGCCTCCGCCATGTTCGAGTGCGGCTCGCGGCGATAATGCGCGATGGCGACGACGGCGGCATCCTGCGCGCTCGACGTCAGCACGACGAGCACCATGTCGTTCTCGTAGTCCACGCGCAGCAGTTCCTGAAGCTGGTGGTGCGGCATGGACTTGATCATGTGGAAGAACCGGTAGTGCACGGACTGCGCGGAAAGCCGGTAGAACAGCTCGCGCACCAGCGGCTCGTCCGTCAGCTTCAGCGGGCGCAGGAACGCGCGCGACTTGTCCTTCAGCAGCAGCATCCGCTCCAGCGCGTCGGGGTACGCGTGCGTATGCACCGGCAGCTCGATCTGATCGGCGTAGATCATGTGCCGCGCCTTGGCCTCGCCGAACAGCCAGGGCTGAAACTTCGGATGGGCGATCTGGATGAGCGCCAGCGCCCGCTCGCGAATGCTCTTGCCGTGCAGATAGGCCGTTCCGTATTCGGTCACGACGTAGTGGACGTCGCCGCGGCTGGTGACGACGCCCGCGCCGGGTTTGAGGGTGGCGACGATGCGGGAGATGGTCTCGCTTTCCGCGGTGGAGGGCAGGGCGATGATCGGCTTGCCGCCGCGCGAGCGCGCCGCGCCGCGGGTGAAGTCCACCTGCCCGCCGATGCCGCTGTAGAACATCGGACCCAGCGAATCGGCGCAGACCTGCCCTGTCAGATCCACCTCGATGGCCGAGTTGATCGAGATCAGCTTCTCGTTCTGGGCGATGATGAACGGGTCGTTGACGTACTCGGTGGGGTGAAACTCGACGAGCGGGTTGTTGTCGATGAAGTCGTAGAGGCGTCGCGTGCCGAGGACGAAGCCGGCGACGATCTTGCCGCGGTGCAGCGTCTTGCGCGCGTTGGTGATGACGCCCTTCTCCACGAGCGGGATGACGCCGTCGCTGAACATTTCGGTGTGGATGCCCAGATCCTTGAATTCCGTGAGGCAGGAGAGCACGGCGTCGGGGATCGTGCCGATGCCCAGTTGCAGCGTGGCGCCGTCCTCGACCAGCGCGGCGATGTGCCGGGCGATGCGGCGCGACAGCTCGTCCGGCTCGCCGTGCGCGGTTTCGAGAATCGGTCGCTCGCTGGGCACGAGAACGTCGAGGTCGCGCACGTGGATGAAGCAGTCGCCCAGCGCCCGCGGCATGCGCTCGTTCACCTCGGCCACGACGCAGCGCGCGGTTTCCGCGGCGGCCTTGACGATGTCGGTGGCCACGCCGTAGCTGCAGTACCCGTGCTCGTCCGGCGGGCTGACGCAGATCAGCGCGGTGTCGATGACCACGCGCCCGGAGCGGAACAGGGCCGGAATCTCGGAGAGGAAGATGGGGGTGTAGTCCGCGCGCCCTTCGTTGATCGCGCCGCGGACGTTGGGTCCGATGAAATAAGCGTTGTGGCGAAAGCGGTCGCCGAGGCGCGGCTCGGCGTACGGCGCGATGCCCAGCGTGAGGATGTGGATGATTTCCGTGTCGCTGAGGTCGGCGCGCTCGGCGAGGGCTTCGACGAGCATCTGCGGCTCGCCGGCGCCGGAGCCGATGAAGACGCGCTGCCCGGGGCGGATCGGCGCGACGGCCTGCGGCGCGGTCGCCACCTTGTCCGGGTAGCGCCGGGTCCAATGGGTGTCGGTCGGGTTCATGATTGCAGAATGTTATCCTTGCAAGCCGCGTGCCTGAAGTGCAAGGGTGCAGGCGGCGTCAAGGAATCGTCAAGTCAGGCGACGCGCGACAGCCGATTCCCGTTGACCCCCCGCTCCGCCGAGCGTATAGGTTTCCTCATGGCGCGGTGGATGGGCATGGCGGGGTTGATCGTGGGGGCCGGGCTTTGCGGCTGTCACAAGCCGGCCGCGCCGCTTGCGCCGACGACGCTTCGCGTTGAGATTCATACCGCGGAGGACTTCGACCGCCTGTGGAGCGCGGCGCGAGAGTCGCTGCGCGAGGACGGATACCTGGCCGAACTGGTGGACCGCTCGCAGGGTCGGCTTACGACTCGCGCGGTCGGTTCACAGCACTTCTTTGAGTTCTGGCGACACGACGTGGAATCGTCCTACGACTGGGCGGAGGCGACGATCGCGCCCATTCGCCGCCGGGTCGATCTGACGCTGCCGCAGCCTGAGGAAGGCGGAACCTCCACGCAACTCACGTTGAGCGTGATCAAGGAGCGGCTCGCGTCCCCCGACCGTCAGTTCAACGAGAGCGGCGCGTTGTTCCAGTTCTTCGGTTATGTCCTGCCGTCCACGACGGGCGAGGCGCAGATTCGTCCGGAGGATGATCGCTGGGTCGAGATCGGGCGCGATGCGGCGATGGAATCGTACCTCCTGCGGCGCATCCTTGAACGAGCGGCGATGTCCAGCGTCGAAGCATCTGCGCCGTCGCCGGTGGATGAGCCTGCGCCGTCGCCGACGGACGAGCCGGCTACACCGCCGGAGGAAGAGCCGGCTCCGCCGCAGCCCGCAACGCCGCAGGAAGATCCGCCCGCCGGGGAGCGGGGATCCTAAGCGCGCTGCAATTCAACCAATCTTGGGGCACACTCATGAACGATCGCGTCCGCAATCTGACGTGCGAGTTGATTGGAACCTTCCTGCTGACCTTCATCGGCGCAGGCTCGATCCTCACGACGACGTGGACCGACGGCACGCCGGGGCTTGTGGGCATCGCCATTGCACACGGCGTCGCGCTGGCGATCGCCGTGTCCGCGGCCATGAACCTCAGCGGCGGGCACATCAACCCCGCGGTCACCGTGACGATGCTCGCCACGGGGCGCATCAAGGCGGCGGACGCCGTCGCGTACATCATCTCCCAATGCGCCGGCGCGATCGTCGCCGGGCTGCTGCTGAACGTTATCTTCAGCTCTCTCGGTGCCCACGATGTGGGGGGCATCACCGGCGCCAAGGCCATCGAGATGTGCAAGCTGGGGACGCCGGCGTTCGGCGCGGCCGTTCCCGCGGGGATTGCCGTGTTGACCGAGGCGCTGCTGACCTTCGTGCTGCTGTTTGCGGTGTTCGGCACGGCGGTGGACGGGCGGTGTCCGCGCATCGCGGGTTTCGGCATCGGGCTTGCGGTGACGATCGACATTCTCGCGGGCGGACCGATCACCGGCGGGGCGATGAACCCGGCGCGGACGATCGGCACGCTGATCGGCGGAGGCGGCGCGACGCAGGCGCTGTGGGCGCAGCACTGGGTGTACTGGGTCGGACCGATCGCGGGCGGACTCCTGGCGGGGTTCGTGTACGACACGCTGATCCTGCCTCGCAAGGAAGGGAAGTAGAGGCGACGGGCTGCCACGACCCCTGTTCCTGCGCCGGAAACGCGGTTTGAGGCCTGGCGTTTTGGCGTTTGCCCAAAAAACATTGCCACACCCGCGCGGCGGCGAGGTTTCGGATTTCACTTGACCGGGCACGGCACACCCGATAAGATGGTCCGCAGCTTCATCGCCCTGAGCCTGACCCTGCGGGCCGAGCACGAGCCGAGCACGGGCTGACCGTAGGCCGAGCACGGGCTGACCGCAGGCGGACTTGCGACAGAACCGGCCAGACTCCGGGCGGAGGATGGGGAACTCCCATGCGCATTCGCGGGACCGCTGGCCTGAGCGGGTGTTCCGCCCGGCGTGGTCCCGCCGGCCCTCTTTAGGGGAGGATGGTTATGACTCCGAACTGTCGATCCGTTTCAACCGTAACTTCAAGTACGGGCATCCGGCGCTCCGGCGCGAAAGGCAGACTCGTCGTCTTCGCCCTGGCTTGCGCCTTGGGGG
>CAZGJA010000060.1:0-3314 GCA_964526695.1 uncultured Phycisphaeraceae bacterium | reverse complement strand
GCGGGAGCGATCCTGCCGCGTTTCGGATTGCAAAAGACGATGCAAAACTGGAGAGCCATCGCACGGGGCCTGTGCGACGCCCCGAGGAAACGAAAAAGACAGTCGTTAAGTTAACGCTTATGGGGCATAGCCCGCCCTACGTCGGGATTCTGGGTAGTTCGTCGCTCCGCGACGCGAAGGGTAGTTCGTCGCTCCGCGACGCGAAGGGTAGTTCGTCGCTCCGCGACGAACGCTCGCCACGGAGTGGCGAACTACCCGGATCGCTCCGCGCCCAGATCGGATTCCCGCCTGCGCGGGAATGACAGAGCTGGATTCCCGCCTGCGCGGGAACGACGGATCTTACGCCTTGCAGTCGATGGCTACGCCGCGGGCGGCTACGCGGTGACGAAGACCGACGCCAGCGACGACGGCAGAAGCTCGCGGAGCTTGTTCATCGCGCGCTTCTCGATCTGGCGGACGCGCTCCTTGGTCACGCCGTAACGGCGACCGAGGTCTTCCAGCGTCATGGCCGCGCCATCCGGCTCGAACAGGCCGAAGTGGTTGGTGACCACTTCCCGCTCGCGCGGGGACAGCTCCGCAAGCCCCTCGCGGATCACCTCCCGCACGCGGGCGAGATCGCTGTCCGACGCCTCGATCAACCCCGTGTCCGGCGCGGCCGCGAGCATCTCATCCTGCCCGGTGACGAAGCGGGCGGCCAAGTATCGCTCCTCCGGAATCGTGCGGGCGTAGTTTTTCATGACGGCCCAGGAGGCGTACGTGCTGAAGCGGTAGCCGCGCGCGAAGTCGAACTTCTCCACGGCGCGGAGCAGCGACATGTTGCCGTCGCTGACCACCTCGAAGAACTGGTCCGACCAGCCGACGTGCCGCTTGGCGATGCTGACCACGAGCCTCAGGTTCGCCTGCACGATGCGCGAGCGATAACCATCCACCGCGGAGAAGAGCCTGGCGATGGCGTCAACCTGCTCCTGCGTCGCGTTGAAGCCGCGGATGGCTCCCAGCGCCCGCGACAGCTTGTACTTCGTGTAATTGTAGCGGCGGAAGAGGTCCGCCTCCTGCGCCTGCGTCAGCAGTGGCGTCAGGTACAGCGAGCGCAGGTAGGGCGGCATGTCCAGATCGTTCGGCGCCGGTGACGCCAGGACGCCTGACGGTTCGGCGATGTCCAGGATCAGCGCGTCCGCGTTCGGCGCGTCGAACAACTCGTGGTGAACGCACTCGACCTTGACCTGCTTCCACAAGCGAAGCTGAATCTCGCGCAGCGACCGCTGCACCTCGGCGCCGTCGCAGGCGTAGGCATGGGCCAGATCTTCGATTGAGGCGCCGTTCTTGCGGGCATCCCACATCGCCTGCTGCACGTCGGTGAGCACGGGGTCGGAAGCGCTCGTAAACAGCATGGCGTCCTTGTGGGCGCGATCGTACCGGCGAAGCGTGTAACGGATCGTCTCGATCGCCCGACCCGTCTGTGCGGCGATGAGCCGCGCCGTCTCATGCAGGCGGATGCGCCGGGCGCCGACCAGCTCCTTCGCTTGCCGGATGATCTGATCGCGCTCTTCGGTGGAAAGCTGACGGAACGAGGCTGCCTTGGTGACCAGCGTGGCGTTCTGCCGGCGGAATCGCTCGATGCCGGCGCAGAGGAAGATCAGCCGGCTGACGCCGTCCTCGAACACCGCGCGAATGCCCAGAAGCCCCCGCCGCCGCCATCGCCGCAGGGTCTTCGTGCTGACGCAAAGCTCCTTCGCCGCGCCTTCCTGCGTCCAGTACGGCTCGGTGAATTCGGAAACCGGCACGGCGGCCTTGCGGCTGATGTGCTCGGCCATGTTGACGAGGTCGGCGGTGATGACTTTGCCGGGGATGGAGGCGCTCGCCTCGGTGCTGCGCTTTTGATACTTGGTGATGTGGTAGCAGACCCAGTCGAAAGGATAGGTCTTGTCCGGGACCACGAGGGACAGGACGGTCTCGATGCCCGCAAGCTGATCGACGCGAAGACGCTTGGGGGACAGCGTAAGCTGGTGTGCGAGCTGCGAGAGGTCGGAGTTCAGAAACGCCGGCATATCTTCTTCCCTGCCTGAAAGTCGAGAACAGGCGCAGCGCGATGCGCGGACCGTCACCTCTGCTTGAAGAGAGGTGGATCGCCGCGGTTCAACCTTCGCTGAGCTTGCCCCCAAGACCACTCAGTTAGCCCGGAATCCGATTCGGGAAGATGAAGATAAATAATAGCCAGCGCTTCCCACTTAGGATTATCGTCGCCCGTCCGGGAAAGATCAAGCCCCCCTCCGAAGCCCTCCAAACGCCTACCGAGGCGAACCGCATTCTGGCTGCGGTAGGGGGCATTCTGTCCTCGGTGGGGTATTCCGACGTCGGCCGGGTGGCATGGCTTCACCCGCGGCGGGTAGCCATGCTTCTGCGCACCGGGGAATCCACATGCTCACGCCGAGTGCGGCGAGAGCATGCCACGCGCCGCGCCACCTGCGCCAGGCCGCAGCCTCCGGCGCTGTGCCCTCCACGCAAATGTCCGGGCCATGTCGGCAAAAAGACGGGACGCGCGGGCCGCGATGGAGTAGCATCAAGGCGAATGGAGAAGAACCTCGCAACCGGGGACGACTCGGTCGCCGACGCTGCCGGCACCGGCACCCCGCCGCCGCGCATTTCCGGCCGCGGGCAGGCCGTTCGCGTCGGCATCGTGATTCTCGCCGTGGCGGGGATGCTCGCCTACGCGTACCTGCCGGCCCGGGAGTTCCAGCGGCGCATGGACTGCTGCGAAAACCTCAAATCGTTCTACGCCGGCAAGTCGGCCTTCGAGTCGCTGCGCTGCCCGCGCAGCGGCGGAGGCTTCGAGCGCGACATCCGCCCGGCCATCGCCCTGCCTTTCGTTCACGTGATCGCCTATGAGCCGCTCTCCAACCACGACGGCGACGGGGGCGCCCTGCTGTTCTCCGACGGTCACGCCGAGTTCCTGATGAAAGGCTCGTACGAAGCCCGCATGGCGGACGACCGGCAGCGCGTGGAGGAGTACATGAAGACCCATGACGAACTCGGCACACCCTCCCCTTAGCGACCGGTCCGCCGCCGATGTGGACGTTGGAGTGGGATCCCCGACGTCTGCGGCGACCGTCCCCGCTCCGCCGGGAAGTGGAAGCGCCCCTCCCGCCGTCAGCCGGGTGCTGCTGGAGGTCCGCGATCTGTCCATCTCGCTGTCGCGGCCCAGCGGTGCGGTCGAGCTGGTGGACCGCGTGTCTTTCGCCGTTTCCGCCAACCGTACGCTGGCGATCGTCGGCGAGAGCGGATGCGGCAAGACGGTGACGGCACTGAGCCTCGCC
>CAZGJA010000059.1:0-23951 GCA_964526695.1 uncultured Phycisphaeraceae bacterium | reverse complement strand
GGGCCCACACCGCGCCCGGGTGGGGGGCTTTTGGGGCCCGTTCGGCGGTCCCATCCTTTCGCCGGGCCCCACCCCCCCCCCCCCCCCCCCCGGCGTCGAGAATGCGGTTCACCTGCTTATGAAAAGGATGCCCGCCGGATTTCGGCATGCCGGCCGCCGCAATCCAAAACGAAGATCGCTTCCGCGGCTTCCGCCTGCCCATCGCACGTATCGTTCTGGGGGATCGCCGTCTGATACCGCAGCGGCTCCGGAGCCTGGCCGGGCGATTCCATCGTTGCGTCCTCATCCTCCCTGCGCCGCGGCGCGTCCATCCATCCGTCCGATGAGCCGCAACAATCCGTCCAGGATCGTAACCGGGTGCGGCGGGCAGCCGGGGATGAAGAGGTCCACCGCCAGCAGGTCTTCCACGCCGTTGAGCACGTCCGCGCTCCCGCGGAACGGACCGCCGCTGATCGCGCAGGCGCCCACCGCAATCACCACCCGCGGCTTCGGCAGCGCCTCGTAGGTGCTCAGCAGCGCGGCGTGCATGTTCCGTGAGATCGCGCCGGTGACCACCAGGCCATCGGCATGGCGCGGCGAGGCGACGAACTGAATCCCGAAGCGCGACAAGTCCCAACCGACGGTGTTCAAGACGTTGGTGTCGAGGTCGCACGCGTTGCAGCTTCCTGCGCAGACCTCGCGCAGCCGCAGCGCGCGGCCCAGAATGCGATGCAGGTCGTCCGCCATGCGCTCCGCGAGTTTCAGCTCTTCGTTGGAGAGCACGAGATCGCCGCGGCACGAGGTCGCCATGCGGTAATCCCGCGTGTAGCGCACGGCGCCTTCGGGGCAGGCGTCCACGCACTCGGTGCAAAACAGGCATTTCCCAAGGTCGAGCGTCAAGCGGCCGTTCGCGATGAGCGCCTCCGAAGGACAGGCCTCCACGCATTCCCGGCAGCCCTCCGGGCACTTGGAGGCGTCGATCCGCGGCCGCCCGCGGTACGCCTCTGGCAGCACGGGCAACTCAAGAGGGAACTTCGTGGTGCGGTGCCCCTGATGCAGCCGGGTTTTCAAGATTTGCAGCATGGTTCGTTCACTGTCCGTTGCTCAAGGCAGCGGCTTTGTCAGCCCGCGGCGAAAGACAAAGCTCGTCATTCCCGCGCAGGCGGGAACCCAGCGTTTGGGCGGGAGCCCTGGACCCCCGCCTGCGCGGGGGTGACGAAGTCAAGGACCGGTTCCGAAGTCCGCCACGTCCTGTTAACACTGCATTAGAGATCATGCCCCGCGTAACTCAAGTTGAAACTCTTGTTGCACACCGGAAAATCGGAAATCGCCATGCCGCGCAGCGCCAGCGCCAGGCCGAACCAGTTATGGATGGAAGGATCCTTCACTTTCATGAACGCCGGCCTGCCGGCGTCGTCGGTGAAGGCCACGTGCATCGCCTCGCCGCGCCATGTTTCCGAAACGCCGAACGCCATCGCGTTTGGCTTGAGCGCCGCGATGCGCCCGAAGGTCACTCCCTCGGGCTTGTTTCCGAGCAGCTCCATCAGGAATTCAAGCGAGCGCTGAACCTCCAGCCAGCGCACCGCGGCGCGCGCATAGACATCCCCCGTCGTCTCGACCGCGATCGGGATGTGGCTGAACTGAAACACGCCGTGGGGGTGATCGCAGCGCACGTCCCGGCGGCACCCACTCGCGCGGGCGGCCGGACCGACCATGCCGATCTCGTTCGCCTGCGCTTCGGTCAGCACGCCAATCCCCTCGAAACGCGCCAGCACGGAGGATTGATCGAACATCAGGTCCAGAACTTCCAGCGTCTCGCGGTGCAGGCTTTCCACCCGCCTCCGCATCCGTTCGGCCGTCTCGAACGGAATGTCGAAGCGCACGCCGCCCGGCCGCAGCAGGTTTCGACCGAAGCGGTTGCCGCAGATTTCCAGCGTCAGGTTCAGGTACTCTCCGCGGAGGCGCCCGAGGTAGGCCGAAGCGGGGAGGAAGGCGACGTCGGTGCAGAGCGCGCCAAGGTCGCCGACGTGATTGGCCAGGCGCTCCAGCTCCAGCGCAATCCCCCGAATCGCCGCCGCCCTCAGGCTGACCTTGGCGCCGGCCAGACCTTCGAGGGCGGTACAGTAGGCGGCGGCATGGCCGATCGACGCATCGCCCGCGATCGTCTCGGCCACGATCGCGGAGCGCGCCGCGTTCGGGTGCAGCAGCAGCCGCTCCACTCCACGATGCTGATACCCCAGCATGATTTCGAGGTGCAGCACTTCCTCGCCGTGGCATTGGAACCGGAAGTGCCCCGGCTCGATGATACCCGCGTGCACAGGCCCCACCGCGACCTCATGCACTTCTTCGCCCTCGACGCGATAGAACGGATAGTCCCCGGGGATCGTCCGGGTGGCATCGAACGGTCCCCACGGCGCGGGCGATCCATCGTCCGTGGCGTGATATCGCAGAGGCTTAAGCCAGGGATGCCCGAGCGGACTTACGCCATACTGCTCGGCGATTTCCCTTTCAAACGCCTGCGCGGCGGGCCAGGCACGGCTGATCGACGGGTAGGCCGGCGGCTGAACCCCGCCGGATGCTCCACCCCGCACCTCGGCGCAGCACACCTCAAAGCGGCTTGCTGAATCGAAAGCCACAAACGCGTACAGGCGAATCGCATCAACGGACGTCCGCCGGCCGAACAGATGGGACAGCCGGCCGCCGCGGGACCGAACACGCACGACCTGGCCTGCAAACTCCTCTGCCGCCACGAGGGGGATCGAGGCGATGTCAACCGCCTGTCCCTGCCGAACCGGCAACCAGCCCCCTTTTCCGTTCACGGTTGCACCTCCGCCGCGCGCGCTAAAGCCGTGGACTCGACGTGCGGCCGGCAGACCGAGTCCGCCGCCCGCACCAGCGCATCGCGGACGGCCCTGGGTTGATAGGCGCCCAGTCCGAAACCCAGCGCCAGCAGCGCCGTCGCGGCGCCGAGCATCGTCCATCGTCTCCAGCGATCGGAAGGAAGCTCCGCCTCGCTGACGCTCGCATTCTCGGGCGGGTCTCCGAAGACCATCGGCAGCAGGGCCGTCATGACCCCGACGAAGACGACCGCGAGCGTGAGCACGAACAAGCCCAGCACCCACCAGCGCCCGGCCTGCGCCGCGGCAAGCACGATGCCCAACTCGCTGAAGAACATGCCGAAGGGAGGCAACCCGCACGTGGCACAGAGCGCCGCCAGCAGGAGAACGCCGGCCAGAGGACTGCGAATCAGTGTTCCACGAACGGCTCGAATCTCATTGCTCTCATAAATCCGCCAGATGAATCCAGCGAGAAAGAACATCGCGCCCTTGTTGAGCATGTTGTGCATCGCGTGCAACATGCTGGCATAACCGCCGGCCGATCCCAGCCCGACGCCGATCACCAGCACCCCCATGTGCTCCACGCTGGTGTAGGCGAGTATCCGGCGATAGTCGTTGTTGCCCACAATAAATATGGCCGCGGTGCCGATCGACATCAGCCCGAAGACGATCAGCCAGGAGCCGGCGAACGTGCCCAGACCAGCGGCGGCACAGACTTGAAACATGCGCAACAGACCGGCGAAGGCGCCGAGCGTCATTCCGCCGGCCATGAGCGCCGCCACCGGCGGAGGCGCCTCGCCATAGGCATCGGGCTTCCAACTATGCAGCGGCGCCAGCCCCATCTTGGTGCCGAAGCCCACAAGGCCCAGCAGAAACCCGACGCGCAGCCAGGTCGGATCGAGCAAGGCCGCGTTGCGAACGAGATCGGTGATCGTGAGAACGACGGGCGCCTCCTGCCGCGTTGTCGCAATGGCCACGCAAAAAATCCCCAGCAGTGCCAGCGCGACGCCGACCGAGTTCATGAGCAGAAACTTCCACGTCGCCTCCAAGGCTCGTGGCCCGAGCCGAAAGTAAATCAGCGGCGTGACCGCCAGTGACGCCGATTCCAATGCGACCCACAGAAGACCGAGGTGCTGACTGATGCACAGGAGGCTCAGTGCGGAGAGCAGTGCGAGAATACAGGCCTGAAAGACCCGCTGCGATATCAGTCGCTTCCGGTGGTATCCCACAAAGTACACGCACGTGGCGGCAAACAGCGCACTGATAAGCGTCAGGAACAGGTGCCCGAGCGGATCCAGGCCGAGGAAATCGTCCCGCAAAGGCGTTTCCGCGGCCGGCCAGGATCGAATCACCACCGCCAGATGCGTCAGCGCGCCGGCGACCAGCGCCGCCATGCGGAGCGGCGACGTCGGCAGGACAAGGCACATCGCGCCAAATCCAAGCGGAACGGCAACAACCAGAAGAAGAAGCGTCACTTCAGGATTCCTTCAGCGCATCCAACAGGTGCGTATCCATGTGGTCGAACTCGCGCCGGATGTGGTAAACGACGATCGCCATGACAAAAACGCCGACGAAGAGGTCGAGCAGGATGCCCAGCTCCACCAGGAGCGGCGTCTGTTTCAGCAGCAGCAGCCCCAGAATAAAAACCCCATTCTCAAGAACCAGAAAGCCCAGCACCTGTGTGATGGCCTTCAGGCGGCTGACCAGCGTCAGCATTCCAAGCAGGAGCGTCGATAAAGCTGCGGGGACAATCAGTTCCGACACGGGAGGCGCCGGCAGCGGCAGGCGCATCGCCACGGCAAAGCTTCCGATCACCAGCAACGCCCCGACAAATACCGATGCCGTGAAACCGATGAACGGCTCAACCTCGCGGTGCACTTCACCCGTGCGGATGATGCGCAGCAGAATGTAGGGAATCAGGATGACCTTCAAGGCGATGGTCCCGCCGCCAATGATGAATGCGTGCATTCCCGGCAATTGACCTTCCAGAACCTCCTCCGCCGGCGGCAGGAATGCGAGCAGAAGGCTTTGAAGCGCGAAAAGCCTGACTCCGGTCGCCAATCGACTGCTGGCGAGCATGCCCAGATTCAGCAGAATAACGAGCACCAGCACGGCATCGGTGGTAAACTGTGCGCTCACGTCTTGCTCCCCGTGAGGGTCAGTACCGCGGCCAGCGCCGAAAGCACGGTAGCGCCGGCGAGCAGCAGCGGTACGCGGTTCAATCGCAATCGCGCCATGGAGCATTCAATGACGCCAACGACGGCGGCCAGACCGGCCAGTTCAAGGAGGCGAAGGGGCGCATCGATCCAGGGGGGCTGGCCGGGATGCGGGAATGCCGCGTGCAGGAGGATGGATCCCAACAGCAGGAACTTCAGCGCCGCGCCGTAAGTGATGAACGCGAAATCGGGGCCGCTGTGATCCAAAACCATGACTTCATGAATCATGGTTAACTCCAGGTGAGTCGCCGGGTCGTCAACGGGAACGCGGCACGTCTCGCTCAGCAGCACGATCAGCAGCGCGCCCACGACCAGCAGCAAAGCCGGCCCCACCGTTCCCCGCGCCGCGAAGAGCTGCGGTCCGATCATGTGGCTGAGTTGCAGACTCTTTGTCGCCATGGCAAGCACAATCAACGACAGAAACAGCGCCGGTTCGGACATCGCGCCGAACGTCACTTCGCGCGAGGCGCCCATGCCCTCGAAGCTGCTGCCCGTGTCCAGCGCCGCCAACACGGTGAACATCCTCCCCAGCGCGAAAAGGTAGGCAACCAGGATGACGTCCCCCGCAAACCCGAAAACGGATTCAGGCGTCAAGACGGGCACCAGCGTTGCGGCTGTGAGCATCGCGGCCAGATTCACAATGGGTCCGGCGCGAAAGACCCAGGTTGTCGTCTTGCTGTACACGGCGCCTTTGTTCAGGAGCTTGTGTAAGTCATAATAGGGTTGCAACCACGCCGGCCCGGTCCGACCTGCAAACCAGGCTTTTGTCTTGGCGACAATGCTCATAAGCAGCGGCGGCAGCGCCAAGACCAGCACGCCTTCCACCATCGCCGCGATCACTCGAATAACAATCACCGGGAAACTCCGTCAATGACGCCGTCCGCCGGGGCGGAGAACAGCACGGATGAATCTCGCGACGAGAGCGACTCAACAAAGAACACCGCCAGCAACGTCAGAACAATGCAAGCCAGACAGACGTGAATCCGCCCCTGCCGCAGCGCGGACACGACTCCCGCCACGAGCATGCGCGCCGGGCGCGCCCGACCGCCGGCATCCACCGGTTTTGCGGACAACGCCGGCTCTCCGGTCCACGAAACGGTGCGAATCATGAGAAAAACCCGTCCGACGCTGCGCATCAGCGGCGCAAACACATCTTGCTCCGCCATGTCCGGAGTATGAGTCTCCAGCTCGGCCGGCGCGGCGAACGGACCGGCAGGCGCGACGATGCGGCGCTGAGGCCACAGCAGATTGCGAAAACTCTGAATGAGCGGCCAGGCGAATGAAGACGCCGTGTACTGCATTCTTGCGGAGGGGCTGGCGTAACCGCACCCCCACGTCATGACCGCTGGCGCCGGAATGTCTCCGGATGATCGCATCAGTATGCGCCTCAACAGCCCAAGCACAATGACCATCGCCGCCAACACAGTCGCAACAAGACTCAGTTGCGTCATGGGCGGCAGCGTGGACCGCATGACCCCGCCCATCTCGCTCATTCCCATTCCGGTCACCGTGCGCACACCGGCCGCCGCGAGCGGGACAAACACTCCCGGCAGGATCCCGATCCCGGCGCACAGGATCGCCGGGATAAGCATGGCCATTCGCATCCACGGAGGGGTTGCTCGCGCCAAAAGGGCGTTGTCTCGCCGTTCCCCCAGGAACGCCACGCCAAAGACCTTTGAGAAACAGGCCAGCGCCAACCCCCCCATCAAGGCGAGCGAGAGCGCCCCCATCGCGGCTGTCCCCGCGGCCGCCCGCGATGCACACCACGTGCCGCGGAACAGCGACCCAAAGACCATCCATTCGCTCACAAAACCATTGAAAGGGGGCAAGCCGCAGATTGAAACGGCCGCCAGAAGGAACAGCCCCGCGTTGACGGGCGTCTTACGGATCAGTCCGCCAAGACGCTCAATGTCGCCAGTCCCCGTCGCGTGGATCACGGCGCCGGCTGAAAGGAAGAGCAGCCCTTTGAACAGCGCGTGATTCAGCACGTGCAGCAACGCCCCGCCATACCCCAGCGCCATGAGCACCGGCTGGTTCAGGGTCTGACCGAGCATCCCCATCCCCATGCCCAGACCGATGATTCCAATATTCTCAATGCTGTGGTAAGCGAGCAGGCGTTTGATGTCGTGCTGCGCCAGTGCGTAGAGAACGCCAAGGCACCCGCTCACCATGCCGAACACGAGCATCACAATCGCGCACCGCAGGGACAGCGCCGGAAGCCAACTGAGCAGACGCAACAGACCGTATATGCCGGCCTTGATCACCACGCCCGACAGCAACGCCGACACCGGCGTCGGCGCGGCGGGGTGCGCGACGGGGAGCCATATGTGCATCGGCATGAAGCCCGCTTTTGTGCCGAAACCAAGCAGCCCCAACATGAAAAGCACCGTGGTCGTTTCCCGGCCCTCGCCTTGCAGAGCGGCATGAAAGGTCTGGAAGTCGGAGGATCCGGCCTTCGCCGCGAGAATCCCGAAGAGAGGCAATACAAATAGAGCGGTCCCCAGGTGGTTGGCGATCAGATAGATCCACGCCGCGCGACGCACCTCCGGCTGACGATGGTGGAACGAGACCAGGAAGAACGACGCGAGCATCATCGTTTCCCAACCCATAAGGAACAACACCGCATCCGTCGCGGTAACCACAAGCATCAGCGCGGCGACCAGAATGCAGAGGAAAGCACCGAGCGCCGGGACGCGTGCTCGGCCGATCTCAGTTTGCATGTAGGACCAGGCGTAGATGGCAACCGTGGCGCTCAAGACGGCGATCGTCACCAGAAACCACGCCGACAGTCCGTCCACCGCCAACCGTGCTTCTCCCAGAGGCGTCGGCCAGGCCAGGGTCACGGGCGCCACCTCGGACCCGGCCGTAAGGCAGGGCCAAGCCGCGGCGAGGCAGAGAATCGACGCGCCGATCATCGACACGACGGCCACTGCCAGGGCGAGGCGAGCCGTGCGCGACAGCAACGCCGCCAGCGCCGCGCCGCCAAGGAGCATCGCCAGACTGATGAGGATCGCGCTCACCGCGATGCGTCACCTCCGCGCGGAGCGCCTTCCTCCACGGACGCGCGCAGCGAATCGCCCGGCGTCCTCTTGTCCCGCAAGTCGCCGGAAAACGGCGCCTGCCAAGCCTCGACCGCGAACACGATCACCAGCGTGGCGACGATGTACATCAGATAGAGCTGGATGCGTCCGTGCTGAAGAGGCCGAAGTCGCTCGCAGCCCCGCGCGACAGCACGGAACAGGGGCTGGTATCCCCGCTGGATGGCGGCGTCCTGCGCGTGCGCCTCCAGACGGGCCGGCGAGGCGAAGCAGCCTTCCGGTCGCGCCGCGTCTCGAAGCGGCCTCAGCAGACCACGGAAGCTGTGCGCCAGCTTCCACATGTACGACGATCCGGTGTACTGCATGCGTGCGGTCGGCGCTGCAAAGCCGCATCCCCACGTAACCGGGCGATCGGGCGCCGGCTGCGGCAGCCCCCTCCAACGGCGAAGCGCGATCAAGGCCGCGGCGGCGACCGTCGCAACAAGCGACATCGCGCTGATCCAGATGAGCGGAGAGGAAACCGCATCCCAGTATGGCGGCGCGTCGAGGCGCTCGCCAAGGATCGCAGCCAGCGGAGCCTTCAGGAATCCGCCGAAGCCGGGCGCTCCAACGGCGACGAGGATGCACCCGAGCGCCAGAATGGACATTCCTGCAAGCATCGACGGAGGCGCGGCGTGCACCTGAACCTGCGCATCGCGCGGCTCGCCGAGGAACATCACCCCATAGAGCTTGGAGAAGCCCGCCAGCGCCAATCCGCCGATCAGCGCCAGCGCCGCCACGCCGATCAGGGCGAACGCGGCGACGGGCACGCAGTCCATGGCCGCGCCGCGCATCAGTCCGCTGTAGATCAGGAATTCGCCGACGAACCCATTCAGAGGCGGCAGACCGCAAATCGCCACGCAGCCCACCGCAAAGAGGATCGAGTTCAGGGGATCGCGACGGGCTATCCCGCCCAGCCGTTCGATGTTGTCCACACCCGTCCCATGCCACACCGCGCCGGCCGACAGGAACAAGAGGCCCTTGAAGAGGGCGTGATTCAGGACGTGCAGCAGCGCGCCGCCGAACCCCAGCGCTGCCAGCGTCGGCTGCTGCGTCGCGCGACCCAGCATCCCAAGGCCGATTCCCAGCGTAATGATGCCGATGTTCTCGATGCTCGAGTAAGCCAGCATCCGCTTGTATTGCCGTTGCGCCAGCGCGTAGAGAATCGCCATGACGCCGGTGGCGACGGCCACGGCGATGACCGCCAGAGCGCACGTGCGAGGCAGCGGCGGCAGCCAGGTGATCAATCGCAACAATCCGTAGATGCCCGTCTTGATCACGACGCCGGACATCAGCGCCGATACGGGGCTGGGCGCGACCGGATGCGCTTCCGGCAGCCAGACGTGCATCGGCATGATGCCGGCCTTGGTCCCAAAGCCCAGCAGCCCAAGGAAAAACACCACCGCGCAGATGGCGGTCCGGGAGGAATCCAGGGCGCCCGCGAAATCGCCAAACGACGTCGAGCCGCTGGACGCCGCGAAGACCCCGAACACCGGCAGCACGCCCAGCGCGGTGCCCAGATGCGTGGCGATCAGATACATCCATGCGCCGTGGCGCGTGCGCGGATCGCGATGGTGAAATCCCACGAGGAGGAACGCGGACAGGCTCATCAACTCCCATCCGACCATGAACAGGATGACGTCGCCGGCGCAAACCGTGATCACCATCGCCGCCACGAGCACGTTCAGCAGCGCCGAGGCCGCCCAGATCGCCTCGCGGCCGATGGCGGCTCGAAAGTAGTCCCAGGAATAAACCGCCACCGCCGTGCTCGCCACGCCGATCACCAGCAGGAACCACGCCGACAGACCGTCGAGCGCAAGCGTCGCCGAGCCCACCGGCAACGGCCACTGGGCAATGACCGCGCCCGGACCCTCCGCGCCGAGCAGGATGCGCACGGCCACCCCGCAGCAGACGACCCCCGCCACGACGAGGCTCGTAAGCGAAACAAACAGCGAAGCCGCGGGCCGGCGCGCCAAGACCAGCGCGCCGGCGGCGCCGCCTGCCAGCACCGCAAGTGTCAGCGGCACGCCGATCACGGCTCGCCCCCCTTGGCCTTGTCGGCCTGCACCATGCGACGCTCGATGTCCGCGGCCCTGGCGAGGAGGGTTGCCTCGCCGGCGCGCGTGTGGAGCATCTGGCGGAACTCGACATCCTGCAGAGCGAACATCAGGCGGCTCAGCAGCATCAGGTGGACATGCACGGTCGTGCTGATGATCACGAAGAGGACGCTGACCGGCTTCTTGTCGATCGCATGGTAGTCGATCGGCTCGCGCAGAAACGCCAACGTCACGTGCGGATCCGACAAGCCGAGCACAATGGGGCCTCTAGGGTGCGGAATCGCAATGCCCTTCCCGATGCCCGTCGAGCACAGCGCCTCCCGCGCCACGAGCACGCTGTGCAACTCCTCCCGGTCCACGGGGTCCGGCAATCTCAGCCGCGCACAGACCTCCTTCAGCACCGACGACTTGTCCTTGCCGGCGACGTCCGTCAGGACTCCACCTCGCGTCAATGAATTCGTCAGGATCAGGTCGCCGTTTGTCTCTTGATTCTCGCGGAAGAACTCAGGCGCAACCTTGATGTCCCGCGCCGCCGCCCATTCGAGCAGCTCGACCCGGTTCAGGCGATACCGGTCCTTGATTCGATAGCTTGGCAGCGTGCCGTTGCGAACCCACGCATAGATCTGCTCCTCGGGGAGATTGAGCATCCGTGCCGCGTCCTTGGCTGTCAGATCCATGACCTCGCTCCCGCACACGCATTCTCGCATGAAAAACGCGCCGCCGCCAAGGAAGTACGGTCGCACGGACAGTTTGTCCAGAGCATCCGCATTCCGGGAATCACCCGACCGACGGGTGACACGGCCGGGTGGCATGGCTGGGTGGCACGGCCGGGTGGCATGGCTTCACGCGCAGCGGGTAGCCATGCTCACGCCGAGTACGGCGAGAGCATGCCACCCTGATGCAAGGACGGGTGGCATGGCTTCACGCGCAGCGGGTAGCCATGCTCACGCCGAGCACGGCCAGAGCATGCCACCCTGATGTAAGGTCAGAATGCAGATTTCCTGAAGGCGCTACCGCGGCGGCGGAAGATCGAAGGCGTCGCGCGTTCGCGCGTAACCCTGCCGCCCGAGCCGTCCGATCGCGTGCAGCTTCTGCTCATCGACGAATCCGTCCGCGGCGAGCACGGCGTCGTCGATGTGGATCGCGAGCACGTCGCCGAGGATCGCCTGCCCCGCGCCGCCGTGCCCACCGAAGCTGACGTGCTGTCGCAACCGGCATTCGAGGTTCACCGCGGCCTCGCCGACGAGCGACGCCTTGACCCGGGTCGCGGGCTTCGGCGTCAGGCCCGATTCGACGAACTCGTCCACGCCGCGCGGGTATGGCGCGGAGCACTGGTTCATCCGCTCGGCCAGGCTCTCGGTGACCGTGGCGACGACGAACTCCTTCGTCTCAAGGATGTTCGCCAGCGTGTCCTTCGGCGAGCCGTCGCGCTTCAGCGCCGGGCAGACGATCAACACCGGCGGGTTGGCCGAGACCCAGTTGTAAAAGCTGAACGGCGCCAGGTTGCGCCGGCCGTCGGCGGATATGGAGGAGACCAGGGCGATGGGCCGCGGCACGACGAACGTGATGGCCAGGCGGTACAAATCGCGCGCGGCCACCGCCGCGCTCGCCGCACCCAGTTCGTTCTGAAGATCGAGATACATGGCAGTCGAAGAGGTAAACGCCGAAACGCCGAAAAGTCAAAACGCCGAAATCAGAGAACCCGCAGGGCTGCGTGACAGAAACGCCGCACCGACAACGCAGCGCCAACAGAGCCGCGCCGTCAGAGCCGCGCCCGTAAGGAAGCGACCCGTCCGAACCGCTCCATCCGAACCGCTCAGCCAGAGCCGCTCCATCAAAGCCGCTCCATCAGAGCCGCGCCCGTAAGGAAGCGGTCTTGTCGCTCATCACGACAAGGTTCGCCAGCGCCCGCCTCTCAGGGTATGATGACGCGCGTTAAGCCCTGACTTCGCGATGCAGGGGCACACATCGCGAGTGGATCGTTCGACCGCCGCTGGATTCCGCCGGTAGAGAAAGGGAGTTTGCGTGGGCACACAACATAACAACAATCGTCCCGAACTCGCACAGCCATCCGCGTATGTAAGCAAGCTCCTGGGGCTGCTCGGCTCGCGCGATCCGCTTGACGTATTAGCCGCGACGCCGGATGTGATCGAGAAAATCGTGCGTGAGCATCCGGCGCGTGTGCTGCAGTCCCGCCCCTTCGAGGGCAAGTGGACGCCGAATGAAGTGATCGGCCACCTTGCGGACACGGAGTGGGTGTACGGCTTCCGCATGCGCCTGATCCTCTGCGAGGACCAGCCGACGATTCTCGGCATGGATCAGGAGAAATGGGTCGCGGGCCAGCGGCGCAACGAGCGAAGCCCGGCCGACCAGCTCGCCGAGTTCCGCAGCCTGCGCACGTTCAACCTCGGCATCTGGCGCATGCTGCGCCCGGCGGACCTTGAGCGCATCGGCCTGCACAACGAGCGCGGCGAGGAATCGCTGGGGATCATGCTGAAGATGATCGCGGGGCATGACCTGTCGCACATCGATCAGCTCACGCGCTACGCGGCGGCGGCGAAGGGAATCGGGCGAGGGTGACCCGTCGCAGCCCTCGCCAAACCGAAACGCAGAAGGAACGACCCTTGGCGGGTGGCACGGTTTCGCGCGGACCGCGGGCTTCCCGGCGTGCCACCGAGGCGGTTTGCAAAAACCCGTGGCCACACCCGTTTTCGCCCGTAGGGCGCACGAGGGTTGCCAGTGACTTCAGTCACTGGTAAGCGACACCCGTTTTTCTCTTCTTCCGCCCGGAGGGCGGACGGAGGTCGCCATGCCGAGCGCCTACACGCAGAACTTCTATCACACGGTCTTCAGCACAAAGCATCGAGCAATGCTGATCACGCCCGATTTGGAGGAACGCCTGTATCCTTTCATGGGCGGCATCTTGCGCGACCTGCGCTGCACCCTGCTGGCCATCAACGGCATGGCCGACCACGTTCACGCGCTGATCCGCTATCGCGCCGATCTGTCGCACTCGGAAATGCTCCAGCAAATCAAAGGCCGGTCCTCGAAGTGGATCAACGAGACTTGGCCCCAGCGCGGGCACTTCTCGTGGCAGGAGGGTTACGGCGGATTCACCGTGAGCAAGTCGGCTGTCCCCGCAGTCGAAGCGTATATCGCGCGGCAGAAGGAGCATCACCAGCGGTTCGACTTCAAGACCGAGTTCATGGAGTTGCTGCGCCGGCACGGCATCGCGTTCGACGAGAACGAGGTCTTCAAGTGAGCTTCGTCCGCCCTCCGGGCGGAAAGAAGAGGGAGGGGAGAAGGGGTTCGCTTTCCAGGGGCTCGAAGCCCCCTGGCAACGCTCGTGCGCCCTGACGGGCGAAGCATACCGACGCCTACCGCCGGCGCTTCGAGGGCGCCAGCACTCCAGGTGGGGCAAGACGATCGCCGACCAGCGGTCGTCACCCCTGCCGCTTCACCAACTCATGGATCGCGGTCGGCGCGTACGGCGGCGTGCAGCCCTTTGAGACCGGCCAGTCCTTGTACAAGCCAATCTTCTCGCCGATGGCGATGGCCCGCTTGCGATGCTTGGCGTGATGAATGCCGATCGCCATGAGCGTGTTGTTCATCGTCCATTGCGTCTCCGGCGGCGCAGCGGCCATCTCCGACTCGATGCGATCCAGCAGCGCCGGCAGATCAAGTTCACCCCCGTCCGCTCCCTTACGGTCGCGGCTCTGTTCACCACTCGCGATCTTCGCTGCCGTCAGGTTCCACCCCGCGCGGGCCGCCCAGCCATCCTTATCCTCCATCCACTTGATCCGAAGCGACTCCTTGTCGGCGGGGGGCTGTTCCTTGACGAGGTACGCATTGAGCCAGTCGGCCACCCACCCGAACCGGGCCGTGCGCACCATCTTGTCCAGCTCCTTCGCGGAAAGCTCCTTCGGCTTCATCAGCAGGATCGCCAGCAGTTGGGCATCGATGTTGCCGGTCTTCCAGAGTTCCAGCGCCAGCGCGTGATCGGTCTTGATCTTCTTCGCCAGCGCGCGGATGTCGCCCATCGCGCAGCCGAACTGCTTGAGCTTGGCCGCACCCCCGGGGTTGCCGGCCCAGGGCTTGGCGTTGTGCGCCCGCCGCTTTTCATCGCCCATCGATTCGAGTTTCGCCAGCGTTTCCTTGAGGTTCATGGCCGTCGTTTCCTGGAGTTTCAGGCCGCGATTGTAGCAAAAGGGCAACCTCGCCTTCAAGCGAATCGCGATCCATCGCCCCGACGATTCAGCGGCTACGGTTGGGTGTCATGCTCTCGCTGTACTCAGCGTGAGCATGTCATGTGGCAGGGCGCTGGGGTGGCATGCTCTCGCTGTACTCAGCGTGAGCATGTCACGTGCCAGGGCGATTTCAGCGCGTTATGTCACCCGACGTGTCATCCGCAACCGGGCAGCTCAGGCTCTTGTCATACATCCCCGACCGATCGAAGCAACAAGGGCGGCACTTCCCCTTGGCGAGCATGTCGCAGGCGGTGGCGATCCGCTTGGCGCGCGTCTCGGGCTTCTTGGGGGAGGTGATCCAGTGAATGAAATCCCGCCGCGCGGCGGGCGTGATGTCCGACCACGCCTCCCGCGCCCCCGGTTTCCCCGGCGCCCCCTTCGGCGCGGCCGCGAGAGCTGTCGCGCCTGAGCTTCGTTCAGTTCCCCGCGCAGCGCCGCCGCCCAAAGCTGATCCGTGCTATCGGCCAACGACTTCCGTGTCACGCCGCTGAGATACCGCGCTTTGACGGAGGGCGCAAATTGCCTATTTTAACATCTTGCGGCAGGCTTGAACGCAAACGGCTGAAGAGTTACGAGAGATCGGTTTCAAGTGCTGGCAGCCACGAAAAACCGCATGACGCTCAAAGCAATTCTCGGCTCATGGCCTGGGTCGTGCTAGGAATTCCGCGTGATCGGTTTGACGGAGGCTCGGTATAATGACCCAGGATTCACCCAGTCCAAAGCGAGCGTTCGCTGTGGCCTGGCCATTCCACTCGACGTGCCAGGGAGCGAAGTGATGTGGTCACATTCGGTAACGGGAACGCCCGGCCAATATTTCCCTTCTATCATGACTTTTCCTCGAAGTCTCCGCCTGTCGCCGGCGGAACACACAGCAGTCCGTTCGTCCTGTTCATCTCGGCCCGACGCGGGAACCTATCCATCCTCGTGCAGTCGACGGCTCGTCTTTGCCTTGGCGACGCTCATGCTGGCTGTGCAATCCACTCTTGCGGAGGACAACCTGATTTGGTCACAAGCGATTCCCAACGGTCGTACGCGCAGCGCGATGGCTTTTGATTCCACTCGTGGCGTCGCAGTTCTGTTCGGAGGCATCTGGGGCCTCAACAGGCGTGAGCAAGAAACATGGGAGTGGGATGGTTCCCTGTGGCGTCTCGCGACGACGAGCGGCCCATCCGCTCGCAGCGATATCGCAATGGCCTACGACAGCCGCAGGGGCGTGACGGTGCTTTTCGGAGGGAATGATGGTGGATCTCGGCGCGACACATGGGAGTGGGACGGCATTTCCTGGCGATATCGAACGGATTCGGGGCCGAGCAATCGCTATCGGCACGCGATGGCGTACGACGAGCGGCGCGGGGTTACCGTCTTGTTTGGCGGCTACGCGTCGGGCGAGAACGGTGAAACATGGGAGTGGGATGGCAACACTTGGCAACGGCGAACGACAACCGGGCCAAGGCGCAGGCAGTGGCACGCGTTGGCGTATGACACCCGGCGCGGCGTCACCGTGCTCTTCGGCGGCTTGGGTGACAGCGCGGATGGCGCGACTTGGGAATGGGATGGGAGCGCCTGGAGTCAGGTTGCTACAACCGGTCCGTCGCCTCGCTGGCAACATGCCATGGCCTATGATGAGCGTCGCGGCGTGACGGTGCTGATCGGCGGCACAGACGGGATCCGCAAGGGTGATGTATGGGAGTGGGACGGGGTCGCATGGCGCGAAGCGAAGCCCCTCGGCGACCGTCCGCTGCCGTGTGTCCAACACGCAATGTGCTTCGACTCGTGGCGCGGAACGACGATGATGTTTGGCGGCGACAATGGTGTGAATGGCGGCGAATTGTGGGCCTTCGACGGCAACAGCTTCCAGCTTGCCCATCACTGCGGCCCGAGTCCTCAGGTGAATCCGGCAATGGCACATGATCGCGGGCGCGGCGTCACCGTTCTTTTTGGCGGCGGCGGGAACCAGGCCGATACATGGGAGTGGAATGGGCACGCTTGGACCCTATTTTCGCCGGGAGGACCGTCTGCGCGGTACAGCCACGTGATGGTTTTTGACGAGTTACGCAACCAGACCGTCATGTTTGGAGGCGCAGCCGACAGTAACACATGGACTTGGGATGGCGCGACATGGCGATTGGCTGCAACCAGCGGCCCGTCTCCCAGATGGGAAGCGTGCATGGTCTATGATTCTGGCCGCGGTGTGGCAGTCCTTTATGGAGGTCGTGCAGATCCCGACAGCGACGAAACATGGGAATGGAATGGGGCATCGTGGCGCTTGGTGACCCACCTGGGTCCGCCGATGCGTATCGGAAATGCGATGGCCTACGACCGCACTCGCCACGTGGTCGTGCTTTTCGGGGGATGGGACCATGGATACGTCGCGCAGACGTGGGAATTCGCCGGCGGCGTGTGGCGTTTTGTTACCGACGGCGGACCGTCTCCACGAACACAGGCTGAAATGGTCTACGATGAGCGACGCGGCACCGTCATTCTCTTTGGGGGATTCGATGGCCAGGGTGAGGACGATACTTGGCAGTGGGACGGGAAGACTTGGCAAGAGCTGGACATCTGTGCGCCCCCGGGCGGACGCTACGACCTTGCGATGGCCTATGAGAGCACACGCGAACAGATCCTTATGTTCGGGAGCGACCGTTACGGCGAGAACATCTCGTGGGTGCTTGAGTCCGGGAAAGACTGCAATTGCAATCAAATCAGCGATGCCTCGGACATCGATCGCGGTTTCTCGATGGACTGCAACGCCAATGCCCACCCTGATGAATGTGACATCTCAGACGGCACGTCCGGCGACCGCAACAGCAACGGGATCCCTGATGAGTGCGAACCGTGTGAGCATATCGTAGCCATGAAAGCCTACTGCTCTGTTAGACCTAATGATCATCTACGGATCTGTTTGCGGCTGCGGACACAACTCGCCGAAGGCGTCGCCGTCACCGCAACCTTGAACGGAGTTGATCCGCGAACGCTTGCCATCGACAACCGAGGTCGCGCGGCAGTGTGTTGGACCGTACTTCAGAAAGCAGAGTATGAAGTCTGCCTCGAAGGATGCGACGAGTTGTCGCTGTGCCGTCGGTTCGATTGTAACTGAAGGACCCCGTCCACGACGATCGTCCGTTGTGCCGCAACATTGGTAAGCGGCGGGTGGGATGCTTTAGCGGCGGGTGGCATGCTCTCGCGATGGGTGGCATGCTCTCGCGGTACTCCGCGTGAGCATGCGTGCTCGACTTAGCGCCCCGTGTCACTTGCCGTGTCCTCCGCAACCGGGCAGCTCAGACTCTTGTCATACATCCCCGACCGATCGAAGCAGCAGGGCCGGCGCTTCCCTTTGGCGAGCATGTCGCAGGCGGTGGCGATCCGCCTGGCGCGTGTCTCGGGCTTCTTGGGGGAGGTGATCCAGTGAATGAAATCCCGCCGCGCGGCGGGTGTGATGTCCGACCACGCCTCCCGCGCCCCCGGTTTGCCCGGCGCCCCCTTGGGTGCGGCCGCGAGCACCTTCCGCAGATCGGCCGGCACCTTCGGTTCCGGCTCCTGGGCCACCGGTGCGATTTCCAGCGTGACGACATCGCCCGCCTTCGGAAGCGACTTGGGATGTTCTTCGCCCGCCCGCCCCTGCGCTTTGAGCAGCTTGCCGTCCACTTTGAGCCAGTGCCCTCCCTGGCCGTCCGGCTCGAGCGTGGCCGTGAAGGGGTGGCCATTGAGCGTGCCTTCAATGGTCACCTGTCCCCACGAGGGGAGCTTGCGGCTGGCTTCCTTGGGCAGGGTCAGGAATGTCCAAACGACGGCCTTGCCGTCCGCCTTCGGCCGCAGCAGCGTCGCACTGAATCGGATCTTGGAAGCGGTTTGGGGATCGCCGGGCTCACCTATGCGCTGGTCAATCATCCGCGCGGCGGAGCTCGGCGCTATGGAGTTATTTCTCGGCGGCACGGGTGTGTCCTTCCTGACCTTGCGGACTGCTATCCGCCGCCGACTCCTGCCAGATCGTGACTTCGTAATCCATCAGGTTGTCGAAGGGCCCTTCAGGGAAGCTGACCACGAACTGGCGACTGGGAAAGTCGTGCGCGAGCTTGGTCTGCCAGATGTTCTTGAGCAGGCGACCCAAGTACACGATCTGTTCAGCGGTCGCCGATCCGTAGGGGTGCGTAAAGTATTCGAGTATGTGCACGTGGTTCATCACGGCCTCGACGCGTCGGCGATCTCCCTGGCATGGGTCCATGAAACCGCGGTAACTCTCGATCGAGAAGTCGGCGAAAAACACGCAGCCCTCACGTTCCACGAAGTCGGGCCAGAACAGCCGACTGCAGCCGATTGCCAGTTCGACGCTGCCCGAACATCCGACCCACGCCTCAACAGAGATGCCGGCGCCGTTGTTCCAGGTCGGCAATTCGGGGATGAGCTTCGCAAAGTCCGTGTCGCCCATTGTGTTCACTCCAGGACTGCGGTGATGTGATAATGCGATACCCTGGTACTCCTCGGTTGCACTACGGCAGTTGAAGCGTGTCGAACATTACTTGGTAAGGAGGCGCTGTTTGCTGCCGAGCTTGTTCGACGATATTGCGGATGATCGCAACAAAGGTGGAATGGCTTGGGACTGCACCCCCAAGTTGCTCCACAGCCCTTGCAGGGTAACGAGTCTTGAACTTCGTTCCTGTTGCCAGGTCCTGATAGTAAAGATGGTTCAGATGGACAATCATCGCCAAGCTGGCGTCGTCCAAGGCGAAGCCTGAGGCCCCGGCAATCTTGGACAACTCGACCAAGTCGTGCTTGCTTGGAGGTGGTGAATCCGCGGCTGCCAGATACGCCTTGATGGAGCATTCCATAGCATGACCCGTTAGCTGCAGCGTCGGCAGCCAGAAACGGGGACTTTCCTTTTCGAGTACTGACGCGGCCCCAATGTACTCGGCGGCGACCTGAGCCAGCTCATAAGCTTGCAGCGCGAGCGGAACCCTGATGCTCGACTTTTCGAACTCTTCGTACAGCCGCTTAAGTCTGCTATGTATCTGGTCGACGTTCGTCATGACGGCTCAGCCCAAACAGCCCGAGTGGAGGCTCTCCGGTCGGCTAACGACCGAATTCAGCGGCGACCTTGTCGCCGCGGCGGGATCAAAGCCGTGAATCTCCACGTCGCCGTCCATCAGCAGGCGGAGATTCGACTCGCCTACGCCGTTCCAATGACCGCGGTAATGGGGCGTAGTTTCTGAGTCGTCGGATCAGCCTGGACGCCGAAGTTCTCGAGCGCCGTCGCGCCCAGCAGAAGCAATGATCCGGGCGGACAGAACACGATCAGGCAGGTGATGGTCTCGTCGGTGCCCTCGATCGTAAACGCGGCCTCACCCACCAGCCGACGATTTTTCTTGTCGTCGGCGAACACGAAATCGCGCGTGAACTTCGGCACGAGCCCGATGCTCCGCAGCCGATCCTCGGGTGCGAAACTGTAGAGCGCTCCGGTATCGACCCAGAACGGCTCTACAAACGCGCGCTCGGGCGCCTGCGGATTGGCAACGGTGACTTTGATCTGAAACATGCCCATGCTCGTATCTTAACAAAACGCGACGGCTGGAACAGGCGTCCTGTCGCCCACATCCAGGCCGGGCACAGCGATGGAGTTCATTAGAGCAGACTGCGTTTTCGTGCAGCAACTGCGGCTCGACTGAATCGCCCATTCTGACGCGGGTTCGCGCGGGCTGAAGCCCCGCGGCTCGGTACACAAAAACAGAGAATGCTCTAGCCGTGTGTTCAGGGTCCAAGACCGGGGCGTGGGCCGTTCCAACGGAAGCGGGGCATGATCCGGCTGGGCCGGGGGGATGTTCAGCCAAGCCAATGAAGGGCACGGCCGAGCCGGGGGCCGGCACGGACATTGCTAGGGCCTTCGAGCCCCTAGAGAGCGAGGATCTCCCCCTCGTTTTCTTTCGCCCGGAGGGCAGACGAAACACTCGGAGCGAACCTCGTCCGCCCTCCGGGAGGGAAAAAGGTGGTGGAGGGCTTCCCTGCCAGTGACTGAGCTCACTGGCAACCCTCGTGCGCCCTTCGGGTGAAGCTCGCCGCCGGCGCGGGGGTGACAGTCCCCAAGCCAAGTTCCGAGTTCTGCCACGCCCCGTCAGCGCTTCCGGGCTGCCAAGAACGTCGCGCTCACGGACGACCCCACCCCACACCTCGCGCCCCTACTTCGACGTCCAAGCCTCCGGCGCTTCCTTCTTCACCCAGCTCATGTGGTAGTCCTTGTCCTCCACGCCCGCGGCCACCGTCGTGAGGCGCAGCGGCTTGTAGGTGTCGCACATGACGGCCAGCTCGCCGGTGTGCTTGGTGCCGATCGAGCGCTCGTAGGTTCCGGGGTGCGGGCCGTGGGGGACGCCCTGGGGATGTAGGCTGATCGACTCGGACTCGATGCCGCGCCGCGACGTGAAGTTGCCGTCCACGTAGTAGAGAATCTCGTCCATGTCCACGCTCGCGTGACCATACGGGCAGGGAATGGCCTGCTCGTGGTAATCGACGAGGCGCGGCACGAACGAGCAGACGACGAAGCCGTTGCCCGCGAACGTAGTATGGATCGTCGGCGGCAGGTGCACCAGCCCCGTCTTGGGCTGATAGTCGAGGATGTTGAACGCGACGGGGTAGATCGCCCCGTCCCAGCCGACGACCTCGTGCGGGAAGTGCGCATACTGATGCACGGTCAGCGTGTCGCTCATTTTCACGACGACGGGATACGGCCCGGTTCCGTGCTTCCTGGCGTCGAACGTCAGCAGCTCGACGGGCAGGCGGAAGTCGCGGTGGCTGAACGGGGCGTAGTCGGTGAGCTGACCGTAGGCGTTGCGGTATTCTCCGGGAATCCCCAGGTAAGGCCGGCCCTCGAAAACGAGCATGACGCCCTTGTTTCCATCGAGGTGAACGCGGTGCGGCGTGGACTTGGGAATTAAGACGTAATCGAGCTTGCGGAACGGGAGGATGCCGTAAACGCTCTCGACGTATCCGCTGCCCTCCTTGATGAAGTACAGCTCGTCGCCGTCGCCGTTGGAGAAGAACTGCTTCGGCGGATCGGTCGGTTTGCAGAGGCTGATCTGCACGTCAGTGTTGACGAGCATCATCCGGCGGCCGGTGAGGAAGTCGCCGCCGGGTTTCATGTCCTGCGTGCGGACGTGGCGGCGGTGGAGCGGCTGATCCTCGACAAGCGTGAACGGGCAGAAACCCGGCAGCGCCAGCTTCTCGACGGCGAACTCGTCGGTGGGCGGTCGCTTGTAGTAGAGGATGGAGAACGGACCGTGGAAGCCCTCGCGCGTGACGCAGACCTCCATCATGAGCTTGCCTGCGTCGTCGCGCAGAGCGGTGTGCGGTTTCGAAGGAAGCAACCCGATGGCATGGCGGTGAATCATAGTGCAGCCGATGCTAGAAAAGCCGTGATTTGACGTCAAACGTCTGGGGCGGCCGGCCATGTTGAACCCCAGGGCAGCGGTATTCTGATCTCAATCCAGGGTGGCACGGTCTGGCGTACTCGCCAGGCCGTGGGGAGTGAGCCACCGACACCCGTTCGCGCACGCCACGGTCCACCGCGGCGAACCGGTGCCACGCCGTCGCCCGGCGATTTGCGGAATGCGGCTGCCCCGACATAGAACCCGGACCTGAGCTTGAATGTTGCGAGCCAACGAGCGAACCCCGAGCGGGCGCTCACGCGCCCGCCCGGGGTCCGAATCTGCCCACATCAGTTCAAATCAGCTCCGACTCACGGCTCCAGCAGGAACACGCGGATCGGACCGTCGAGCTGCGTATTAGCGCCCTGGATCGTGCGATCCGGCGGGATCGTGCCGTTCAACGTGGCGATGCCGTCATAGGAATAGACGGCGTTGGCGCCGAAATCCACGAGATAGCCGGTGCCGCCTGCGTCCACCGCGATGGCCGTCAGGGACACCGCCCCGGCCACGGTCAGCGTGAAATCGGGACTGACCGCGCCGTTCAGCGTGGAGGCGTCGTTGAAGACGTACACCTGGTTATTGGTGAAGTCCACGACGAAGAGGTTGTCGTTGGCGTCGATGTACACGTCGAACACGTTGGTGAAGACCGCGCCGGTCAGGATGCGCGTGGCGGCCACGGTCCCGTTGGTCGTGCTGGCGTCCGCAAAGACGAGGACGTTGTTATTGCCGCTGTTGGCGACGTAGAGGTTGTCGTCGTCGTCAAGGTTGATGCCGGTGGGATTGTTCAGGTCTCCGCTGGCGATCGTTCGCGTCGGCGCGAGGTTGCCGTTGAAGTCGTCGGTCGAGGCGTCGGCGAACACGAGCACCTGATCCAGCGTGATATCGGCCACGAACGCCAGGTCGCTCCCCGGGCTGACGGCCAAGGTCGTCGGTCCCAGCAGCGTGGTGGCCGCACCCTGGACGTTGCGATCCGGCGCGAGGTTGCCGTTGGTGGCCACCGCGTCGTCGTAGGCCGTGATGGACGGAGCGCCGAAGTTGCCCGCGATCAGCGCGCCGCCAGCGTCCACGATGATGTCGGCGGGACTGGCAAGCTGAGTGGATCCGCCTTCGAGATTCGTATCGGGCGTAATGTTCCCGTTGACCGTGTCCGGGTCTTCGTAGCTGGTCACGTTGTTGCCGGTGAAGTTGGCGATGAACAGGACGGTGTGCACTTCGCCGACGGTGACGTTCACCGTGTCGCTGTCCGTGCCGCCGTTGCCGTCATCGACCGTCAGTTGAAACGTGAGCGTGCCGTCCACGTTCGGTGCGGTGAAGCTGGGCGAATCCGTGTCCGCGCCGGTCAGCGTGACGGCCTCGCCGGCGGCCTGGGTCCACGCGAACGTGAGTGTGTCGCCGTCCGGATCGGAGCTGTTGCTGCCGTCGAGGCTGACGGCATCGCCGCCGCTGACGGTCTGATTGTCGCCGGCCTGCGCGGTCGGGGACTGGTTCTCGACAACGTTGTCGTTGCCGTTGTCCACGTTCTGATTCTCGTTTCCGCCGCCGCCGCCGGGCGCGCAAGCGCCAAACGTCAGCGTCAGCCCCGCGACCACCGCGAGGAACAAGGCGGTTCGTGCAAATGCCTTCATTGAAAGGACTCCTTCTGCTAAATAAAGAAAAACGCCGCGCCCCAGTAAAGCCGGCGATGTCAGGCTCGCGCGGTTGCGCCAACGGCCGCGCGAACGGATACACGATCCCGCAAATCGGGCGTGGCGTCAAGGAAACGCGTGGAATGCCGCGGGAGGGGCGCGCCCATGTTTTCGGGCAAGACATTGAACGCGACGGCAGCACGTGCTCACCCCCACTGGCGCTATCGAAACGGCGGTTCGCACTTCGTTTACAGAGCGCTGCCCCGAAACATCGATTCAGCCGGGACATCCCTGAACAGGGATGGATGCGCCGACGGGCGAGCATGGATGGATACGCCGATTGGACTGTCTCCCGAAGGAAACCACGTGAATAGATGGGGATGAGCGTCCGTTGCTCGGGCCGGTACCTTACACCGGCTCGAGGAGTCCTTTGGCTTAGAAAGGAGCAACGGACATGGGACATGATAACAGGAGCGGCTTGGAGGACCAGGTTTACGTCGGTCT
>CAZGJA010000058.1:0-88952 GCA_964526695.1 uncultured Phycisphaeraceae bacterium | reverse complement strand
CGCCGCTTGGGGAAACGTGAGCACGTCGGACGCCTTTCCGATTCGCCGGGTTTAACACACCCGCGAATGTACGGGGGAGTCCGATTTCTTGTAGCCCCTGGATCGTGGAAGCGGGCCGTTAGAAACGGCAAAAGTCGAGATAGACGCCCGTCTTTTTTTTGCTTGCAAATAGACGGGCGTCTATTATACTGGCCGCCATGACGCGGCGGGTTGAATCATCGTTGCCGGATGCGGAGCGGGAAGTGCTGGCGTGCGTGCTTCAGCGCGGCGAGGCCACGGCGGGACAGGTCCGGGCGGCGCTGGCGCGGTACCGCCCGATGGCGCACGGCTCCGTGGTGACGCTCCTGAAGCGGCTGATGGAGAAGGGCTGGGTGTCGCGCGTCAAGGCGGAAGGCAGCCGCGCGTTCATCTATGCGCCCACGCGCAAGGCCAGGCCGCTGCACCGGCGCGTGCTGGGCGATCTCCTTGAACGACTTTTCGGCGGCGACGGCGTCGCGCTCGTCGCCTCCCTGTTTGAAAGCCGGCCCCCGACCGCTGCGGAAATCGAGCGGATTCAGGCCATGCTCGACCAATGCCGCGACAACACACGGAGGAAATCGCCATGACCCTGTCACCCGCGACGCTCGCCGCCTACACGTCCGTGGTCGTGCAGATCACGCTGCAGAGCAGCCTGATTGCACTGCTGCTGCTGGCGGTAGTCAGGCTGGGACGTCGTTGGCCTTCGCCGCTGCGGTATGGGCTTTTGCTGCTGGGTCTGGTGCGGTTCGCGCTGCCTCCGCTGCCCGCGCTGCCGACGGGCGTCCTGCCGATGGCAGGGCGAGCCATGCCCGCGTCGCTCGCGTCGATCATGCAGACCGGGGATCCGGCGGCCAGTCCTCTGTCGTCTGCCGCTGACATCGGCGAATTGAACAACGCCCACAATCGAGGCCAAGAATGCGCCGTGCCTGGGCGGATGGAGGGATGGCCCTCCACCGCCCAAGCCCCCGGCGCGTTCCGCGCTTCGACGGAACCGGGCGCTTTACAAGAGATTCAAACCGCGCCCGTTGCCGGTGGGTCTGCCGGAATGCAGTCGGCTTGGCCGTGGGTTCACGCGGGCGTCTTGCTCTTTCTCCTGACGTGGGCGGCGAGGCAGTTGTTCTTGCTCCATCGGCTGTGCGTAGGCGCGCGGCGTGTGGAAGAGGCTGATCCGCTGCACGCGCGATTTCGATTGATTGCGGGCCGGATGGGCATTCGAAACATGCCCGCGCTCCTCATCCATGACGGCCCGATTCCGCCGATGGCGCTGGGCTTGTGGCGGCGGCGCGTCGTGATTCCCGCCGCCCTACTCTATCGCCTTGAGCCGCGTGAGCTTGAGGCGGTGCTCGCGCACGAGCTGGCGCATCACCGGCGCGGCGATCTCTGGGTAAACTGGGTGCAACTGCTGCTGACGGGCGCGTGGTGGTTCAACCCCGTGCTGTGGCTGCTGAACCGTTCGATCCGGCGCGTGCGCGAGGAGTGCTGCGACGACCTGGTGCTCGCGCTGCGTGAAGCGGACGCGGACGCGTACGGGCAGACGCTGGTCCACGTGGCACGCGAGCTGGTGAACCCGACCGCGCTGTCGGGGGGGGCGCTGGGTTTTGCTCCGCGGCTTCACCCACTGGGAGGGCGCATCCGTCGCATCATGGACTGCACGCTCCGCCGCTCGGCACGGTTGTCTCTGACGGGGGTGGTGATCCTTGCCGCGGCCGCGCTGGCGGTTCTGCCGGGTTTCGCGGCGCGGCCAACGGATTCGACGGCGGAGCAGAAAGCCGGCGGGACTTCCGTGATTGCACGGGGAGAGATGAGTCCGCTGCCGAAGACAGTCGGCGACGGGACGGCCGTGCCGGGGGGAGAATCATCGCAATCCGCCGATGCCAAGGCGGCTGCATCGAGTGAGTCTCAGAAGTCCTCCGAATCACAAGCTCGGCGGATCGTTGTCACCGTGCTGGACGCGACCACGAATCAACCCATCGAAGGCGTGGAGGTCACGCTGCGGGGTAACAAGGAAGAGCAGGTTGCAACAACCGGCGCGGAGGGTCGCGGTGCCGCAGCGCTTCCCTCGGACATCAAGCAGAACTTCTCGATCCGTGCGACCAAGCGCGGCTTCATCGGACAATCCGCCTTGTTTGAGGGCCATCTGGAGGAACCGCCCCCCATTCCCGAGGCCTGCACGCTGCGGCTCACCAAGGCGGAGCCGATCCGCGCAAGAGTAACCGACACGGACGGCAAGCCGATTGCGGATGTGGCGGTGGAGCTGAACCTGCGTGAGCCGATGCGCAGGGACGGTGTGCCTCTCCTTTCGGATAGTTTCAGGACCACGACGGACGCGGAAGGCTGGTTTGAGGTAATCGCAAAGCCCGCCTCGCCCATCGAGACGATGGAAATGTGGTTGTTGCGCATGGATCATCCCGCGTTCCTTCCCGCGCAGTTGAACACCATGAAAGGGAGCGAGCCGCTCGTTTTTATCTCACGGTCAAACTCTGTGCCCCTCAGCACCTTTCTGTCCAATCAAGCGGTATTTCGGCTGGAGCCGGACAACCGCAAACCCTTCCAAATCACAGGGAGGGTGGATGATCCGTCCGCGCAACCGCTGGCGTCGGTTCGAGTTTCGCTCGCCAGCTCCACTCTGCCGAAAGCCATGAGTTCAACGGAAACCGGTCCTGACGGACGGTACGTCTTGGAGGCAATGCCGCCGAGGGAGCCTTTCGAGCTGAACGCCATCCTCACGGTCGAGAAGGACGGCTATGCGGGTCAGGCCAAGCTCGTCAGATTCGAAGCGGTTGACCATCTGGACTTCAAGCTCAATCCGACGGACCCGGTCCGAGGCCTGGTCGTGGACGCGGATTCCAAACCCGTGGAAGGGGCAAGCGTCGCGCTGGCGGTGGGCAGACCCAACAGCTTCCCAAGGCGTGCCTGGCACTGGGCAACGAAAACGGGACCGGACGGACGCTTCGAATGCTTGTCACCGGCGGAGGGCCCGCTCAACCTGCAGGTGTCGAAAGGAGACCTCCAGACGTTCTCTGAGAGTGGGACATTCCGGAACTCGCCCCTCACGGTCACCCTGGGCGCGAGAGCCTTTGTTGAGGGTCGCGTCACAAGAAAATCGGATGGCGCACTCGTACCTCAATTCACCGCCGTCCTAGGTTCAATCCTCTCAGAGGGAAGCGTGGGTTGGGACACGGGCGGGATGATTCCGGCGCCGTTCCATGATGGAGCCTATCGCCTGGAGATGCCGGCTCGCTACACCAACGGCTTGTTCAAGGTGAAGGTCGAAGCCGATGGGTTCCGGACCGTCGAATCTCCCGTGTTTCAAGTCGGTACGACCTCCCTACAGTGGGACGTGGCTCTGGATGAGGCCGGCTCCTACGCGGGGCGCATCCTCGATGCGACCGGCGCGCCCGTGGATGGAGCACGTGTGTATGGTTGGGTCGGCGACGCCAACGACTTGATTTCCGTTCGAGATCTGGTGCTCGAACCACCGCTCAACAGCCAGAATCGCACATGGGAGTGCCGGACGAACGCCGCGGGGGAGTTCGTGTTTCGCTGCGAGGAAGACCCGGCGGTCCTGCTGGTGATCCACAAATCCGGTTCGGTCATCTCATACCATCCCTCCACCAGCGTGGGACATCTGAAGCTCGAACCGTGGGCGTGGATTGAGGGGCGCGTGTTCAATGGCCATGTGCCGGACGCGGCGCGAGTCGTGCGCGCTTGGACCAACGCGCCGCATGAACCCAAAGTGCCAGACGTGAGCTTCTCATCCGAAGCAAAGTCCGACGACGCGGGGCGTTTCACGCTCATGTGTCACGCAGGACAGTCCATGGTATCCGCGATGTGTTGGGTTGAGGGAGTCAAGGCGGACGGCTACAGAACGCCGGATGGGTTCCGAAACCTTTGGATGGCGTGGATGCAGCTCGAACCCGGCGAGCATTCATCCGCGGAGTTCGGCCGCGGCGGTCGCGCCGTCGCCGGACGGATCATCGGGATCGACGGCCAACCGGTCGCCGCGTCCAGCGACTTCGAGCTTGACCGCGTCTTTCCGGAGCAGCCGGAATCTGTGAAATCCTCCGACGGCTCCATCAACCGCGAGGCGTATGACCAGTGGATCAACTCGCGTCCGATCCGCGCGCACATGGCTCTGCCAAGCAATTACCGGATCCAGCTTGACCAGGATGGTCGCTTCAGAATTGAAAACGTCGTGCCGGGGCGGTTCTTCGTTTCCGGATATTTGAGGGATCCCCGCGACTTTCGCGGATCGCTCGGTCGGGCCGATAGCGAGCACATCTATGAGATTCCGCCCGCCGACGGCCCTGAGTCGTTTGATCTGGGCGATATCCGCCTGCTGCCGCCGCATGAACGTCCGGTGGAACTCCAGGTCGGCCAGCCTGCGCCGGAGTTCACCGTCACCACACTGGACGGCAAGAGGGTGTCGCTGTCGGAGCTGAAGGGCAAGGTCGTGCTGCTGGACTTCTGGGCGACGTGGTGTGGACCGTGCATCCGGCAGGTTCCGTTCCTCACCGATCTCCACGAGCGCTTCGGCAAGCGGGAGGACTTCGTCATGATCGGGCTGAGCCTCGACAAGACCGTCGAGGACTTGAAGCGAGGGATCGACGAACACAAGCTGAGCTGGCCGCAAGCGATGGTCATCGACGAGGCGGGCGAGAAGATCAAGAAGGCCTACGGCGTGGAAGGAATCCCGCACATGGTGATCGTGGGCAAGAGCGGGCTGATCGAATGCCCCAACACGTTCGGCGACATGATGGCCACGGCAATCGAAGCCGCGCTGGTTCGACCGGCGAAGTGATCGACCGGCAATGCGACTGGCCGGCGAAGTGACCGCCCGCACTCGGAGTCATTCATCGCCACGGCCCGCCCGCCCCGCGATTCCTACGTCGCGCCGGCTCGGAGAGCCGGCAGACCGGTGGCCGCTCAGAGAGCGGCCCCACCGGCGCGGCCCCACCCTCCGCGGCCTCTGCGGCTCTGCGCGCGCCTCCCCGATCCGCGCCCTCTTCCTCTTCTGCGCGGGCCATCCTGCCCTGCGCGAGGCTTTCTGCTCCGCGCGTGAGCGCTGCCGGCGTTGTCCTCCGCGGACTCGCGCGGGCGCGCCGGCGGCGGCGCGGGCGGGTCGGGGTGTTGCGGGAGGGAGTCGCATGTTCGACTTGCGGAACGGGCTGTGGGGCGCGGTGAGTGCCATAACTTTGTCACTGGGCGGCTGTTTGGGCGGCGGGTGCACTCGGGCGTTCAGCGAGGCTTCGCTGGGCGAGCAGATCGAGGCCTTCAAGCTGACGACCGAGCACCTCGTCCATCTGGCGGAGCGAACGGACGCGGCCTACACGGCGGAGTTCGAGTACGACGGCGAAGACGCGGAGGCGTATCTCAAGCAAAGCGCGGGGCTGCGCATACCCATCCGCATCCGCCTGGGAGTTTTCGGCAATGCGAAATCCAATGCAGGCACGGAGGGCGCGCCGGCCGGATCGGGCGCGGAGAGCGAGCTGGGCGGTGTTTCAGGATCGAGCGTCCCGCACGATTCCCGCGCGGCGCATGGCCCGATGTTCGAGCGGTCTGCCGCGTTTTCGGCCAACGGAGGGACGCCGCCCGACGAGCCTGCCGAAGCGTTTCGCCGTGGCGCTGGCGGCAACGTGGATTCCTTTCGCGGCGGGGTGCGCGAGCCTGCGCGAGCCGATGGCGCAGGGGCAGGGAGCGGGCGTCGCAGCGCAGGTTGACGTGCACAGCCAGAGCCGGCGCGGCGACACCTTCAACGACGCCTCGGTGTTCTGGGCGCTCGTGGTCAACAACGCCCTCATCGCCCTGGGCCTGCCCATCATCGGCGGATTGTGGTGGTACAAACGCCGGCAGATGCAGGGCATGGGCGGCGGGATGAATACGCGGAAGCAAGGGTGATTGGCATGTTCGCGGCGAGCACGACTGGACCGGCAGCCGCCTGCAACGCGGGCGTTCCTTCATGCCGTGAGAATTGAGAACACGGCGCCTCTGATCATCTCCTATCGCTCTGCCGCTCGACGAGAAAGCCCTCCCCCTGACCCCCTCCCGGGGGGAGGGGGGAGAATCTCGCGTCTCGCCCGGAAGCGCGCTGGACGCAGGATTACCCGCAGTGGGCGCAGGCTTACCCGCGGTGGGCTAGCGCGTCTTCGTGGTGGTCCGCTTCGGCCTCGAAGGGCGTGGAGGCGTCCATGACGACGCGGCCCACGCGGTTGCGGGCGAGGTAGTCCTGCCAGGCGCGGCCCAGCGCCGGCTCGACGTGAACGAGCAACCGCACGCCGGGCATCGAGTCGCGCAGGCGGCGCTCGATATGATGCGCCAGATCGTGCGCGGACTGCACGCTGCGATCCCCCTGCACGACCAGATGGATGTCCACGTGCCGGTCCGTCCCCGCGCCGCGCGTGCGGATGCCGTGCACTTCGACGAAGTCGTCGCGGAACTCCTCCAGCCGCGCCGCGATGCGCGCCACATCCTCCTCCGGCAAGGCCGTGTCCATCAGTTGACGAAAACCCGGGCGGACGATCTTCACGCCCACGCTGATCAGGTACGCGCCCAGCACCACGGCCACCAGCGCGTCGATGTGATCCGCGCCGCTCCACCCGGCCGCCAGCCCCACGCGCGACAGCCCCAGCCCCGCCGCCAGCCCCAGCGTGATGTACACGTGCGTGCGCAGGTGCATGGCTTCGGCATACACGAGCGGTGATTCGGTTTGCCGCGCGAGCCGCAGCACATATCCGGAGACGCCGATGTACAGCACGCTCGCGGCCACCATGACCAGCAGGGTCACGACTTCCGGGTGCGGCTGCGGCTGCACCGAGCCGATCAGAATGGCGGACCCCTTGAATGCGGCCCAGCCGCCGGTGATGACGACGAAGCTGCCCTCAATCAGCGCGCCGAGGCTGTCGAACTTGCCGTGTCCGTAGGGGTGGTTCCGGTCGGCGGGGAGCGAGGCCACCATGATGAGGAAGTAGGCGATCAGCGAGTCGAAGAGGTCGGCGCCGGTGTGCAGGCCTTCGGCGGTGATGCTGATGAGGTTGAAGAGGACGCCGATGAGGATTTCGGCGAGCGCGACGGTGGCGGTGGTGAGGATGCAGATCGTGACGGCCCGGCGCCGGGTTTGATCGAGCGTCGCGTTGTCGAGCTTCAGGTGCAGAGTTGGGATCCCTTCCAACGTTTTCGTGCGGGTATCGGGCCGGTTCGGGGTTATGTCAAGCGCCGGCAAGGGCGCTCCGCGAGCATCTGCCTCTTTCCGAACCCGTAGCGCCAGCGAGGGTCGTCAGCCAAGGACGGCATCGAGGGGCGCCAGCGAGGGTCGTCAGCCAAGGGACACAGGAGGCCGGGGAATTAGCGAAGGTCACTGGACGCCCTCGCTTGCGCTTCGGGTTCGGATGGACGCCCTCGCTTGCGCTTCGGGTTCGGATCGCCGGCCGTGGAACTCAAGGCAACAGTTCAGGCACGATGCTAGTCCATCAGCGTCTTGTTCTCGCGCAGCGCGCGGTCAGCCTTCTTGTACTGTTTCACCGCGTCGGTGCGGTCGGGGTTGTCGTCCGCGAAGAATGCCAGGACCGTGTCACCGACCTGAATCTGATCGCCGTCCACGAGCGTCTTTTCCGGCGCCCGCTCGCCGTTGATGAACACGCCGTTGAGCGGCTTCATCTCCGTGAGGCGGTAGCTCTCCTCGTGGAAGGCGATCTGAAAATGGCGGCGGGACACCTTGGGGTCGGTGATCTGAATGTCGCGCGCGGGATCGCGCCCGGCCACCAGCGTGCGCTTGGTGAGTTGAAAGTACTTGCCTTCCTGCGGACCGGCGATGACGACGAGACAGGCCATGGTCAGACCTCCTGCAGGTTCGCGCCGAAGCCCCGGCACGGCTGGATAGGCTACCGCTTCGCCGGATGCCCGCCAAGCGGAGAGTCAGCCTTGCAGACGCCGCCCGGGGACGCCGCCGATTCTCTCCCTTCGACGCGCGCGAGCACGCTCGATCCCTGCGCCCCGGCTCGTTCGATGATCTGCCGCAGACTCTCTTCATGGCAGGCAGCGGTCAACAGTGAGACGGCTCGCCCGCCCGGCGCTCCATGATTGCGCTGCACGTGAATCCACCATGTCTCGATTCCCGCGCGATGGAGGCGGTCGAGCCACTGATGCGGCGAGTGCGCGTCCGCGCCTTCAAGAACGCGCACGAACCATGACGAGGCCGCCGGTCTGACTCGCACCGCCCGTTCCCATGTGCCGGCGCAAGGTCTCGCCGCGCCGCCGGCGACGTCCAGAATGTCCGACAGGACGGCGGCCGCGGTCGGTCCGGCGCCGGCGCCTTTCCCGGTGAACGTCAGCGCGCCGCTGGCCTCGCCGTACACGATGAGCGCGTTCTGCTCGTCCTCAACGCGCGCCAGCGCGCTGCCCCGGGGGACGAGCATGGGACCGACGCGAGCCAAGATGCGTCCGTCGGGCAGGAGTCGAGCCTGCGTCGTCAGCTTGACGGCGTAGCCCAGCCGTCGGGCGCACTCCACGTCCGCAGGCGTCCAGCCGCGGATGCCCGTGGCTTCGAGATCGCGCACCGCCACCGTTCGACCGAACGCCTCGCCGCAGAGAATCGCCGTCTTCTCGGCGGCGTCGTGGCCGTCGATGTCGGCGGAGGCGTCGGCCTCGGCAAAGCCCCGCTGACGCGCCGTCTCCAACGCGGCCTCGAACGACAGCCCTTCCTCCAGCCGGCTGAGGATGTAATTGCTGGTGCCGTTGACCACGCCCTCGAACGCATGGACGCGATCGCCGGCGAGCGCCGTGGAGAGCGAGCGGA
Organism: uncultured Phycisphaeraceae bacterium; assembly: GCA_964526695.1. Classification (GTDB taxonomy): domain Bacteria; phylum Planctomycetota; class Phycisphaerae; order UBA1845; family UBA1845; genus JABWBH01. The sequence continues at coordinate 80,143 of CAZGJA010000058.1, read as the reverse complement.
TCACCGGCAGCCCCGCGCAGGCGCTGGCTTCATACGCCAGCGGAACGACGTGCCTCGACGACAGCCCGCGCAACCACGGATGATGGTTGGCGAGCAGCCGCTTGTTGGCCGTCACCACCGGCTTGCCGCGCTGCAGCGATTCGCTGACCAGCGACAGCGCCGGCTCGATCCCGCCGAGCAGCTCGACCACCACGTCCACGCCGTTTTGCACGACGTCGGCCGGGCGATTCGTCAGCAGCGAGCGATCCAGACCTCGCGGGCGTTCGAGATCGCGCACGAGGACTTTCTCCACCTCCAGCGAAATCCCCGTCCGCCGCGCGATGTCGTCGCCGTTGCGCCGCAGCAACTCCACCACCCCGCCGCCGACGGTGCCGCATCCGAGCAATCCGATTCGAATCCGACGCTGCGACATGATCTAGGCCTCCACTCGCTGGCGGATCGCTTGTGCGTCACATGCCGCATCCAGCGCCGAATCCAGATCGCTGATCAGGTCGCCCACATCCTCCAGACCGACGGACAAACGGATCAGGCCGTCCGTGATGCCGTTGGCGCGGCGCACGTCCGGCTCGACCGAGGCGTGGGTCATCGTCGCGGGATGGCAGAAAAGAGACTTCACGCCGCCGAGGCTCTCCGCCAGCGTCCACAGGCGACAGCCGCGCGAGAACCGCTTCACCCGCTCGATGTCGTCCTCCAACTCGAAGGAGATCACCCCGCCGAAATCGCTGAGCTGCCGCCGTGCCAGCTCGGCCTGCGGGTGATTCGCCGCGCCGGGGTAATGCACCCGCTTGATGGCCGGGTGCGATTCGAGAAACGCGGCGATCTTGCGGGCGTTGTCGCAATGGCGCTGCACGCGCAGGCTCAGCGTCTTCAGCCCGCGCAGCGTGAGGAAGCAATCCTGCGGTCCCGGCACGGCCCCGACGCAGTTCTGAAAGAACTTGAGCTTCTCGTGCAGCTCCGCGTCGCTGGTAATCACGGCCCCGCCGAGCACGTCGCTGTGCCCGTTGAGGTATTTCGTCGTCGAATGGACCACGATGTCGGCACCGAGGCGCAGCGGGCGCTGAAGCACGGGCGTGGCGAACGTGTTGTCCACCACGGTCCACACGCCGGCGCGGCGGGCGAGGGTCGCACACGCCTCGATGTCCGTCAGCGTGAGCAGCGGGTTCGACGGCGTCTCCAGCCACAGCAGGCGCGTGTTGTCGCGGAGGGCGCGGCGGACGTTTGCCGGATCGCGCGTGTCCACGAACGTGAAGCTCACGTCAAACTTGGCGTACAGCTTCGTGAAGATGCGGTACGCGCCGCCGTAGAGATCGCGGCAGGCGATGACATGATCGCCGGCCTGCAGCAGGTTGAGGACGTTGTTGATCGCGGCCATTCCGCTGGAAAACGCCAGCCCGAAGCGCGCCCCTTCGAGCGCGGCGAGGTTCGCCTCCAGCGCGGCGCGGGTGGGATGTCCCGTCCGCGTGTAGCAGAAGTCCGGCTTCCCGCCGATTTCCTCCTGCCCGTAAGTCGAGGTCTGGTAGATCGGAAAGTTCACCGCACCGGTCAGCGGATCGTTCGGCTGTCCTGCATGGATGGCGAGCGTGTCGAATCCGTAGCGGTGCGTGGGTTCATGCGTATCGTGATGCTTTGTACTGGTAATGGCCATGTGCCAGGGTTCCTGTTCAAGGTGACTCGGGAATCAAAGATCGCGTTGGGGACCGCCCCAGCGATTTCGCAGCCGCTGCGTTTCATAGCCGCGCCCGTAAGGAAGCGCGCCTTGACCGAGGATGGTCGCGGCTTCGTTCTTTGCAGTTTGCTCTCCGACGGTCGCGGCCCGGTTTTTCGTCGTTCGCTCCCTTACGGTCGCGGCTCTGTTCGGATGCGAATTCAAGGTCGCACCACAGAGGATTCGCGGCGCGCGGAGTGCGCCCCGCCGCGCCGGCGCGCGTGCAGCGCGCCGAGCGGTTGTGTTCACGTGCATGGATCAGGCCGCGCGGTCAAGCACAGGGCGCGGACCGGTCGTGGTCTTCAGGAAGCCCGAGCAGCCGGAGTCGGAAAAAGTGCGGGGAAAGGTGGATCAGCCGATCCGCTCAACCCGGCACAGGTTCGACCCCGTGCTCGGGCGACGCATCGCCATCGTTTGCGGCTGAGTTGTGAAGAAGCCGTATCGCATGATTCGCCGGAACTGTACGATGTCTTCGGCGGCGTGTCAAGGGGGTCTTGAGCAACCTCATGCTTTTTCGATTCAGCCTCTACGGATTCCTCAAGAACCAACGGTATTTCGAGCCGTTTCTGGTGCTCGTGCTGCTGGACAAGGGCCTGTCGTACACGGCGATCGGGTCGCTGATCGCCTTCCGCGAGCTGACCATCAATCTGTTGGAAGTGCCCACCGGCGCGATTGCCGACGTGTGCGGGCGGCGGGCATCGATGATCCTCTCCTTCGCCGCGTACATCGCCAGCTTCCTCACCTTCGCCGCGTCGCAGCGGTTGTGGCTGCTCTTTCCGGCCATGTTCCTGTTCGGCATCGGCGAGGCGTTCCGCTCGGGCACGCACAAGGCCATGATTTTCACGTGGCTGCGCCTGCAAGGACGACAGGAGGAGCGCACGCGCGTGTACGGCTTCACGCGCTCATGGAGCCAGATCGGCTCGGCGGCGTCGGTGCTCATCGGCGCGCTGTTCGTCTTCCTCAGCGACAGCTACACGCACGTCTTCTACCTGGCGACGATTCCATACTTCCTGAACATCCTCAACTTCCTCGGCTACCCGAAGGAGGTGGACGGCGAGCGGCTCACGGCGGTCTCGCTCGGGGCGCTGGCGCGGCACACATGGAGGTCGCTCGTTGCGGCCGTGCGGCGACCGGCGCTGCGCAGGCTGGTGCTCGAGTCGATGGGCTTTGAAGGCGTGTTCGACGCGGCGAAGGATTACTTGCAGCCGGTGCTCAAGGCCGCGGCGCTGGCGGCGGCGGCCCATTGGATCGCCGTGGATCGCTTCACGGAAACGCAGAAAGGCGCGATGCTCATCGGGCCGGTGTACTTCGTCATCTACCTGCTGACGGCCGTGGGCAGCCGCCAGTCGCACCGGCTTTCGGATCGCGCGGGTCACGAGGATCGCGCGGCGCGCTGGCTGTGGATCGCGGCGGTCGTCGTGTATGCGGGCATCGCGGCCGCGGGGTACACGCGCCTCATGCCCGCGCTGATCTTGGCGTTTCTGCTGCTGCACGTGCTGCAGAACGTCTGGCGACCGATCCTGATCGCGCGCTTCGACAGCCACTGCGACGAAACGCAGGGCGCGACGGTGATGTCGATCGAAAGCCAGGCGCAGCGTCTGGCGACCATGGCGCTCGCGCCGCTGCTGGGTCTGGCGGTGGATGCGGTGAAGCTGCGCGGTTTCGGAGGCGAATTCTGGCCCGTGGGCGTCGTCGGACTTGTGGCGGCGCTGGGGGTTCTTGGGGCGCCCGCGAGGCGAGCGAAGTCCGCCGTTGTGGAGGTTTCCTCCGTCAAAGGAGAGACGCGGTGATTCAAACCACCTGGGTCTGAGGATAACACCGTTGCGCGTGCAAATCACCTGGATGCCCGGGAGCCGCTTATGAGCCGCAGGCCGCACGGCGGAGCAGGCTACCCCAGCCGTTCGAGCAGATTCTTGAGAAACCCGTTGACCACCGCCTGCGGCACGCCTTTCACGCTCAGCCCCATCTGATCCAGCAGCAGGCCTTGAACGTACTCGTGCGTCTGGTCCTTGCGGCGCTTGAGGCGCGTGGCGATGCGATCGGCCTCGTTGAGGTCGCTGTCGCGCATGGCGAAGATGAACTTCTCGACCAGGTCATGAACGTCGATCGGCTCTTCATCGCGTGCCGACGCCGGGCGCTCGCGCCCCGTGGCGCCGGAGGACTTGCCGCCCTTCGCCGAGGGCGTGACGTCGTACTTGCCCCCCTGCTCCTGATCGACCGAGGCCGCGTACGTGATCGAATCCTTCCGCAGCTTCTCGCGTTCCCGTTCCAGCTTGGGATCGACCGGCGCCAGCGGAATTTCATCCAGCTCGGCAGCGGGCATGGGGATGTAAACGGCCGCTCCGCAGTACGGGCATTTGCCGGTCTTGCCTCCGGCGTCGTCAGGGGCACGGATGCCCTTGCTGCACGCGGGACAGTGGATTTCAATGGGCATGACGATGAATCCCGATTCAGAGCCGACCCCGCATCTCTCTCACAGCCGTCGAGCCACGTCGCCTAAGCCCGTGGCGAAAAGCGAAGCTCGTCATCCCCGCGCAGGCGGGAATCCAGCGGCCTGGCGGTGCGCCCTGGACCCCTGCCTGCGCGGGGGTGACGAGGCGAAAGCCCAGTTCCGAGTTCTGCCACAGCCTGCTAACGCCTGTTGCCTGCCGCCTTCGTTCGACGCTTCGGCGTTTCTGCGTTTCGACGTTTCGGCGCTTCTGCGTTTCGACTTTTCGGCGTCTTGGCGATTCGGCGTTTCGGCGTATCAGCGTCGCCGCGTTTCGGCGCTTTGGCCTTTCGACGCTCTCGTGCCTCGATGATGGAACGGCTCAACGGCTCCAGCACCCGGCGCGTCCTCGCCCTGAACCATAATCGTATGGGCGCTTCGTCGAATGGCAAGTTCTCGCGCAGCCGGTTGATGAGGAACCGCTCATACGACGCCGTGACCGCCGCCGGGCGGTCGACGAAGAGCACGATCGTCGGCGGCGAGACGGCCACCTGCGTGGCGTACAGCAGTTTCGGAAGCCGCGTGCCATGCTTGGCTTTGGGGGCGCGCTCCGCGAGGGCGGCATGGAGCACTTCGTTGATCCGCGCCGTGGCGACGCGCCGGCGCGACTGCTTCAACAGCGCCGCGGCGAGGTCGATCGTCGAGAACACGTTGCGCGAGTCCTTCGCCGTGGTGAACGCAATCGGGGCGTAATTCACGTGCGGCAGCGTCTTCCCCAGGTATTCGCCGAACGCTTCCGCGCCGGTCCGGTCCACCGCCAGATCCCACTTGTTGACCACCAGAATGACCGGCTTGTACTCCGACGCAATGAGCTGCGCCAGCTTCTTGTCCACTTGCCCCACCGGCGAGGTCGCGTCGAGCAGCAGCAGCACCACATCCGCACGACCGATCGAGCGCACCGCACGGTCGTAGCCGTAATACTCCACCGCGTCGATCATCTTGCCGACCTTGCGCACCCCGGCCGTGTCGATCACGATGATCCGCCGCCCGTCCTTCTCGATGGCCACGTCAATGCTGTCGCGCGTCGTGCCCGGGATCTCGCTGACGATGACGCGCTCCTCGCGCGCGAGGGCGTTGATGAACGTGCTCTTGCCCACGTTGCGCCGGCCCACGAGGGCGATCTTCATCACCGGATCGTCCGGCGCCTCGCCCGGCAAAGCTGAAAGGGCGTCGCGGATGAGTTCCTTCAGCGCCGTCCGGCCCGCGCCGCCCGTGGCGCTGACGCACAGCGGCTCGCCGAAGCCGAGGCGGATGAACTCCGAGGCCTGCGGTTCGAGGCGGGGATCATCGACCTTGTTGGCGATGAGGCGCGTTCGCTCGTGATGCCGCTGGAGCAGCCGCGAGGTGTCGCGGTCGAGCGCGGTCAGCCCGTCGCGCACGTCCACGACGAAGAGAATCAGGCTGGCCCGCTCGATGGCGAAGCGGATCTGGCGCTCGACGTGCTCGCCGAGATCGTCGCGATCCACGATGCCGAACCCGCCCGTGTCAACCAGCTCGAAGTAGCGATCGTTCAGCTCGACGATGGTGCTGACGCGGTCGCGCGTCACGCCCGGGGTGGGATCGACGATGCTGATGCGCTCGCCCGCCAGCGCGTTGAACAGCGAGCTTTTGCCCACGTTCGGACGACCCACGATGGCAACAACGGGAAGCGGCATGGTGTTTCAACTCGTCCCGTCGCACGGCGGATTCAGCGCCGACGGCGCAAGCCGTCTGGATCAGAGCCTGCGACGCAAGCCGCAGGTCACGCTCGCCGTCCAGCGCTGCAATTTCAGCGGAAAGCGCCCGGAAGGCGCCTCAGCTCATTTCAGGCACACGCGCTGCAACCGGCTCACGTCAACTCGGTGCGGTGCAGCAACGGAGTCGGAAACGCCGGCGCATGGACGCGAGCAGGGGCGCCGCCCGGCGACGTCACGCCGCGTGCTCTTCCTTGCCCTTCCACTGGCGCTTCTGCGGCTTGGTCACCAGGCCCATGCGCAGCGCCTTGGCCGAGGCGCGGATGCGGCAGACCCTGCCGTCGATCACCGCGCGCACCGTCTGGATATTCGGCTTGAACTTGCGCTTGGTAATGCCGGTGGTCTTCTTACCCACGCCGCCGAGGTACTTGGCCTTGCCGCGCCGGGCGATCTGATTGCCCGCACCGGTCTTCTTGCCCGTGAATCTGCATACGCGAGGCATGGTTGCCCTTTCTGTCGTCGCTCAGCCTTCTACGAACCCACCCGATACGCGAGCCGCGCAGTATAGCCCGATTCCTCTCAGGAGCAAGCCATCGCGCCCCACCGTTCCACACTGCCACGGGGACGCGCATGCTGGGAGGTGGCACGACCGCGGGCGGTGACGCGGATCCGCAGCGGCGGAGGCATGTTCGCAGGAATGGATATGCGGCTCCCGCTTCATGGCCTGGCGAGTAGGCCAGGCCATGCCACCCACCTGCATGGCCAGGCGAGTACGCCAGGCCATGCCACCCACCTGCACTGCCATGCGAGTACGACTGGTCATGCCACCCGAGCACATCTCATCATCTTGAGGTGACAAGATTTCACGCCAACCACTGTGCAACCGCATCCCCCCGGGCTAGACTGCGGCGCTTTTTGGGTTGGCGAAATCCGGCCGCGCTGTCACCTCGTGTTGAGGCTAATCAGCCGTGCTTGTCTGAATAAAGGGAAAATGCAAATGAACGGCTTGAATAGCTGCTGGCGAGGGTGCCAGACGTTGCTCTTAGGAGTAGTGCTCTGCGTCGGCTTTGCGGGGTTTGCCGCAGCTCAAGATGCGAAGCCGGGCGAGGCGCAGCCGCCTGCCACTCCGCCCGCCAAGCCGGCGGACCCCACTCCGGCCCAGCCGCCCGCCAAGCCGAGCATAGAACCGAGGAAGGATCTCCCCGCCGGCAAGGACATCATCGAGAAGCACCTCAAGGCCATCGGCGGCAAGGAAGCGGTGCTCAAGCACAAGTCCAAGACCGTGAAGGGAACGGTCTCCATGCCGCAGATGGGCGGCGACATGCAGATGGAAATCTACGGCGCCGAGCCGAACAAGATGTTCCAGCGCGTGGTCATGGGTCAGATGGGCGAGATGACCGCGGGCTTCGACGGAACGGTCGCGTGGAGCCTCTCCATGATGGGCCCGTCGATCATGGAAGGCGAGCAGGCCGAGGCGCTCAAGAAGCAGGCCGAGTTCCACGACGAGATCCGCGACCTGAAGAAGTACAAGTCGGTGGACACGGTGGATCTGGCGGATTTCGAGGGGCGCAAGTGCTACAAGCTGCGCCTCGTCGAAGGCGAAGGCGAGAAGGCGGAGGAGACGTTCGAGTTCTACGACGCGGAGACGGGTCTGCAGGCCGGTCAGATCTCGGAGCGCCCCGGTATGGGCGGTTCGATGGAAGCGACGATGGTGTTCGTCGAGTACAAGGAATTCGGCGGCATCAAGACGCCCTGCAAGATGCTGATGAAGGCGATGGGCATGGAGCAGACCATCACCATCAACTCGGTCGAGTACGACACCGTCGATCCGAAGGTGTTCGACCTCCCGCAGGAGATCAAGGATCTTCAGAAGGAAAACGCGGAACTTGACAAGGCCGCCGGCGACAAGCCCGCTCCCGGATCCGAGAAGCCGGCGACGGACCCGACCAAGCCCGCGCCGGAAAAACCCGCCGGCGGAGAGCCGAAGCCCAAGCCGTAGATTGAACGACCCCGTCGGTTGTTCGACCTCGTCAGCGCTCGTCTGGTTTCTTCAAGCGGCGCCGGACTGAGTGCGCGACCTGTATCGTTCGAGTTTTCCAGACTCCGGCACGGGCCTGCGAGGGCGATCCCTTCGCAGGTCCGTTTTCATGGATGCACGATCCGCTCGATGTGATCGGCGCTTCCGCGTTCTTCCGAGCGGGAAATCGCACAGCCGAAGCTGCAACGGCAAGGCTGCATGAAACCACGCCGGGAGGGACTCGAACCCCCGACCGTCGGATTAGAAATCCGATGCTCTGTCCACCTGAGCTACCGGCGCATTCGGGGCGCGTCGCGGGGATGGAGAACGAACCTCCACTACCGCTACGCTCCGCTGCCTCTAGCTTAACCGACTTGGCGCACCCCGGAAACGGCGCTGCGGGCACCGGCTCGCCAGCCGCACCGGGGCGTCGCCGCCGACGCACATCCCAAACCGGCGCGCCCCCACCGCCCAGCCGCCGCCTTCCTGCGGAACCGCCGCTCACTCGCGACGACGCGGCATCAGCCGTGCAGGTTCTCGCCGACGTCTCAGCGGTGCTCAATACCCTCGCCTGGGCTTCAGCCGCGTTGGAAGTTTTCGTTGAGCGCCTGATCCGCGATGCCTCCGGTGGCACGGCCTCCACCTCCCGTGCATAATCGCACGCCTTGCGGAACCGCGCCGCGCCTTGCAGAGCGTCTTGCGAAACGCCACGCCTCGCGCGGGTCCGCGCTGACGGCACGAACGCACGAAGCAGAGGAGTATGGAATGACATCGCTGCAAAAGACAATGATCCTGATCGTGGCCGTCGGCGTTTCCACCGCGTGGGCAGCCCCTGCCTTCGCGCAGGAGGCCGCTGTGCGACCGGGCTTGCTTCGCTGCGAGTACCTTGAGAATCCGATGGGGATCGACGTCCGCCTGCCGCGGCTGAGCTGGGTTCTGGCGCCGACGGATCCGGACGCGCGCGGGCTGAAGCAGACCGCTTATCAGATTCTCGCGGCCTCGAGCCTTGATCTGCTGGCCAAGGACACGGGCGATCTGTGGGACAGCGGACAGGTCGCGTCGGCTCAGACGGCTCACGTCGAATATGCGGGCAAGCCGCTCGCCTCTCGTCAGCCGATCTTCTGGAAGGTGCGAGTCTGGGACGGCGCCGGCCGCCCTTCGGCGTGGAGCGAGCCGGCGCGCTGGAGCATGGGACTTCTTCAGCCCGGCGACTGGGGATCGGCCAAGTGGATCGGCGACGCGACCCCCGCACCGCCCCTCACGCCGGCGCACAACGGCTACCACACCGAACTGGCCTCCACCCCCAACGAGGCCAAGTGGGTGCAGATCGACCTCGGCGCGCCGACGGTGATCGACGGCGTCACGCTGCATCCCGCGCGTCCGCATGACTGGACCTCCGACGCGCCGGGACTGATGTTCCCCGTGCGCTTCCGCGTGCTGGCGGGCGACGAAGCGGACGGAAGCGACGCCAAGCCGGTCGTCGATCGGACGAGAGAGCCCCAGCCTCCGCCGGGTGAAGCGCCGCAGACCTTCCGTTTCCCCGCCGGCCACGCGCGTTACGTGCGCCTCCTCATCTCGGAGCTGCGCGAGCGCGATCCCGGTCACTTCGCGGCCGCGCTGGCGGAGATGCAGGTGCTGCACGGCAACGAGGTGGTGTCCGCAGGAAAGCCGGTGACCGCCAAGGACAGCATCGAGCACCACGACTGGTCGGCGAAGAACCTGACGGACGGGGATCTGACCTCGCACGCGAGGCGCGGATACGACCCGCTGCCGGCGCCGATGCTTCGCCGCGAGTTCGCGAGCAAGGCCACTTCGCCCGGCGATATCCGCCGCGCGACGGCGTACGTCACCGCGCTGGGCTTGTATGAACTGCGACTCAACGGGCGGCGCGTCGGCGATCACCTGCTCGCGCCGGAGTGGACCGATTACCACAAGCGCGTCCAGGTGCAGACGTACGATGTCACGCCGTTCGTACAGCCGGGCGCGAACGCCGTCGGCGCGATCCTCGGCGACGGCTGGTATGCGGGAGAGATCGGGCTGGCGGGCGTTGTGCCGGGCGGGCCGCCGCGCGCCATCTACGGGCGCCTGCCGCGGCTGCTGCTGAAGCTCGTCATCGAGCACGCCGACGGCAGCACGGAAAGCGTGGACTCCGACGCCCAGTGGCGCAGCACGCTCGACGGACCCATCCGCGCGGGCGACCTGCTCGACGGCGAGACCTACGACGCCCGCAAGGAAATTCCGGGATGGGACAAGCCCGGCTTCGACGACAAGGCTTGGAAGCCGGCCGCGGTTTGCGAAGCGCCCTCCGCAGCGCTCGTCGCGCAGCCCAATGAGCCGATCCGCGTGACGCGCGACATCAAGCCCGTCGCCGTCAATGAGCCAAAGCCCGGCGTGTACGTTTACGACCTCGGGCAGAACATGGTCGGCTGGTGTCGCCTCCGCGTCAGCGGGGCAGCGGGCACGACGGTCACGCTGCGCCATGCTGAGGTGCTCAACCCCGACGGCACGATCTACACGGCCAACCTGCGCGGCGCGGCGCAGACGGACCGCTTCACGCTGAAAGGCGGCGGCGAGGAAGTCTTCGAGCCGCATTTCACCTATCACGGCTTCCGCTACGTCGAAGTCACCGGGCTGACCACCAAGCCGGCGCTCGATGCGATCACCGGTCGCGTGCTGCACTCCGCCGCGCGCGAGGTCGGCGGGTTCGAATGCTCCGACCCCATGCTCAACAAGCTGTGGCAGAACATCCTGTGGACGCAGCGCGCCAACATGCACAGCACGCCGACGGACTGCCCGCAGCGCGACGAACGCTGCGGCTGGATGGGCGACATTCTCGCCTTCGGGCCCAGCGCATGCTTCAACATGGACATGGGCGCGTTTCTCACGAAATGGCTGCGCGACACGCGCGACGCGCAGGCCGACGACGGGCGCTTCGCCGACTTCTCGCCCAACCCCTACGACTCGAACGTGCGCATGTCCGGCGTGCCGGCCTGGGGCGATGCGGGCGTGTTCGTACCGTGGACCGCCTACGAGTTCTACGCGGACAAACGCATCATCGAGGAGCAATATCCCGCGGCCGTGCGCTGGGTCGAGTGGATCCGCGCCCAGAACCCCGACCTGCTCTGGAAGAACGCGCGGCACAACGACTATGGCGACTGGCTCAACGCTGACACGCTCAAGCTCGAAGGCTGGCCCGCCAAGGGCGCGGAGGTGCCCAAGGACGTCTTCGCCACGATGTTCTTCTTCCGTTCGACGCAGATCGTCGCGCAAATGGCCGCGGTGCTCGGCAAGACCAAGGACGCCGCCAAGTACGGCACGCTCGCCTCCGGCATCCGCGAGGCCTTCAACAAGGCCTACGTCAAGCCGGACGGGCGCATCGAGGGCGACACGCAGGCCGGGTATGCGATCGCGCTGAACTTCGATCTGCTGCCCGAAGCGTTGCAGTCGAAGGCGGCGTCTTACATGGTCGAGCGCTTCACGACGTATGGCGGTCAGATTTCAACCGGCTTCCACTCCACCGTGCCGCTCATGCTGGAGCTGTCGCGGCGGGGCCACAACGACGAGGCCTACCGGCTCGTGCTCAACCGCAAGATGCCGTCATGGGGATACGCCATCGACCACGGCGCAACGACCATCTGGGAGCGCTGGGATGGATATGTCGAAGGTCGCGGGTTTCAGGATCCCGGCATGAACTCGTTCGCGCATTACGCCATCGGCTCCGTGACTGAGTGGATGATGAAGACCATCGTGGGCATCAACCCGCACCCGGCCGCGCCGGGTTTTCATCGCGTCCTCATCCGCCCGCAGCCCGGCAGCGGAGTCACCTGGGCGAAGGGTTCATACGACTCGCTACGAGGCCGGGTCGCGGTCAGTTGGAAGCTGGAGGCGAAGCTGCTGCGGCTTTCCGTTGAAGTTCCGCCGAACGCCACTGCCGAAGTTCACGTGCCGACGTCGGACCCGGCGAGCGTCACCGAGGACGGCAAGCCGCTGGCGAAGGCGGCGGGGGCGAAGTTCCTGCGCGCGGTCGCGGGGGCGGCGATGTATGAGCTGGGCTCGGGCACGTACACGATCGAGGCGGCGCTGGCGCCGTGAGAGCGCGTGGGAAGTTCGATGCCTGGTCCTGCGTCACTCGTTAACCTCCGGGTTCAGCCTTCGTAACTTGATTCTCGTGTCGGCGGTGGCGAATCGCCGGTTGATGGTGGCGCGGCTGCTGATACGGTCCTTTTGCCGGCGATCGACCGCGCGGAAACGACGCGGCCTCCGCTCTTCGCCCCAACGGGGCGACGGGCTGTAGCCACGGGTGGAGCGGCGGCGCGGCGAAGCCCGCCGACGCGGAACCCGTGGAAAGCGTGACGATTCAACGGACCGCCCCGGAGGGGCGGAGGGAAAGGTACCATTCCGCATGCTCATTCAGACCTATTACCGCCTTGATCCTTGGCTCTTTGAGCCTCCTGTGGAATCGTTCGCGCCGCTCCGCTTCGACTTGAGCAACGAGAAGTTCTCGCTCTACGTTCAATACATTCATGCGCGAGAAGGTGAGCGCGAGGCTGAGTTACAGCTACGCACCCTTTATCATTGCGATGACGTGCCCGCGGACGTTGCGGCGATCCTTGCAGGTGGCCTCGACAAGCCTCTCGAACTCATACTGAAGGGCGGCGACGGCTTTTCCGCGTATCCCGCCAGTTATCGCGAGTTCGTGCTTCGCGTGCATCAGCACATGGATCGGACCGCCACAACTCTCTTCAACATGATTCGCTGGCGCTTCGGGATCGATGGTGGCCCCTTGTCTCTATCGAGCGATTGGGCGTTCATGCGCTGGCACAGCGGCCCGCCTACCGACAGACCCATCGACGAGCATGGATTCCTCAACCGTCAGGTTCCGGCGGGGGTGTTCACGATTGAGGTGCCCGAAATGAAGGAAGTGGCTCTGAATCGGGAAAGCGCCGAGATAATCGAGAAGATGTTTCGCATAGGCACGGCACAGCCGCTGTACCATCACCTGTTTCGTGAAGCGTGGCAGAATAGGGCCGACAACCCGCGCAGCTCACTCGTCATGGCCATGGCCGCTGCGGAGACTGCGCTCAAAACCACCGCAGTCGATCTCTACGACAACCTGGGCACGGAGTGGGTATTTGAGAATCTCCCGTCGCCACCGCTCGATCGGATGCTGAGGGACTATGTTCAACTACTTCCGGCTCGTCGGAAAATCGATGACAAGGTCCGCCGGCCACCGAAGGCCGCCATTACGCTCATCAAAGATGGCGTCGAACTCCGCAACAAACTTGTGCACGGGCGGGACAAGGGGATAGAGCCCGAAAAGCTCGACAGGATCCTTCGAGCCGTGCGCGACGTGCTATACCTGCTCGACTACTACCGCGGTCACGACTGGGCTCTTGAGCGATGTTCGGCGAGCTTCATCGACGAGTTACGCAACAAGGGCAACGAATAGTTTCCTCCGCCCCTGCCGGGGCGGCCGGCGTTCCCTTCATGCTTTCCACGGGTGAAGCGACACTCAGAGCCGCGTCGCTTCACCCGTGGCTACAGCCCGTCGCCCCGTTGGGGCGAAGACGAATCCGCGCGAGGCTCATCTCTTCGTGCTAACGCCTGCAGGGGCAGGTGGGTGGGGCGGCCTTGTAGTCTTTGTGCGCCTTGCGAGCGGTGGTCTGTGCTGCTAGCATATCCACTCGCCGACCTGAACGAGCGACACCGCCAACAGGCGGATCAATCAGTCAAGTTTACACCCGATGGAGAAGACCATGACCGCACAGACGACCCTGGAGGATAAGGCACGGAAGATCGGCGAGGACTGTTTACACGTTGGCAATGTGCTTGCGGCCAAGAGTGAAAGGGTTGGACGACGTGTGGTGGTGATGCGCATCATCAATGTCGCTGTTAGTATGACGGTATTTGTGAGCTTGATCCCTGAATTCCGTGCGCAAATTGGAACTACTGGTGTAAGTGTTGTGTCCCTCTTGGCGGGAGTCGTGCTCCTTCTCGACACTGTCCTTCCGCTCTTCGTTGGAAAGGACGGCCCAGAGAGATTCGAGGACTACGCTAGGTACATCCTGGGATATAAAGACTACTTGGACGAAGCACTCATCGACGCTGCCCTTACAGACGACACCCGTCGCATTCGTCTTCAGGAGACGCTTGTGCTTGCCCAGCTCAATCTAAGAGACGTTAGGGCCAAATGGCCCCAACTTGCGCGCTCGGCGCTCGGGGAATAGGGGCACAGGCTCGCATTGTCTCTGCAGATCGTTCCCGCCACGCTAAGGTCGGCCACCCGCCCAAAAACCGTGGAGGAGCCGTGGCACTGATATCCGTTGTGGGAGGGGAGGTCGCGGCTGGCGCACTGACCTTGCAGAGCCAAGGTCAGTGGCACGGCGGAGTTGCAACGTCAATTGGGCCACCGCCAAGCGAGGATGGCTCCGGTGATCGCGGCGTAGATGATACCGTCGATGACATTGGCGACGATGGTGCGCGTGTAGAAGCCCCACCAGAGGGCGCCGGGGATGGGGGGAGGGCGACGCGCGTGAGATAGGTCCGGAAACGTACACGATCGAGGCGGCGCTGGCGCCGTGATCGTGGATGCAAGGGTCGATGCTCATGGCCAGGCGAGTACGCCAGGCCATGCCACCCGCCTTTGATTCCCTGCGCATCGTCGTGGGTGTACGCTCTGCTCATTCGTCCGGCGCATGGAGCATGCGCCGGTCGCGGTCATTCGAGGAGGAGCCTGAGATCATGAGCGAAACCAAAGTCAGCGTGTCGCGCAGGGGTCCGCTGGTGCATGTGACGTTTTCCACGGACGGCGGGTTGAACATCTTCTCCAGCGCGGTGCTCAACAAGCTGGACGCGGCCGTGGGTGAGGTGGCGCGGCAGTGCGCGCAGCCGGGCGGCGTGTCGGACGTGGTCCGGGTGTGCGTGCTTGCCGGGGAGGGCAAGGTGTTTTTCGCCGGGGCGGACATCAAGGAGATGAGCGGCTGCGACGTGGAGGGCGCGCGGCGATTCGGCCAGCACGGCAGCGACGTGTTCGACGCCGTGGCGGCGCTGCCGTGTGTCACGATCGCGGCACTGAACGGGGCGGCGCTGGGCGGCGGGCTGGAGCTGGCGCTGGCGTGCGACTTCCGATATGCCGTGCGCACCGCCAAGGTCGGGCTGCCGGAGACCACGCTGGGACTGATCCCCGGCTGGGGAGGCGTGCGCCGCCTGCCCGAGCTGGTCGGTCCGGCGCAGGCCAAGCGGATGATCTTCTCCGGCGAGGCGATCAAGGCCGAGGACGCCGTCGCCATGGGACTGATCGACGAGGCCGTGAACTCGGTCGAGGACCTCGCGCATCGCGTCGAGGCCGTCGCCAAATCGTTCTTCTCCGCCGGCCCCCACGCCATCGCCGCGGCCAAGCGGGCCATGCGCGACGGTGACGACGTGACGGCGTTTGCCGATTGCTTCCTCGACGACGCGGACGGTCATCCGGGCATGAGGGCGTTCATGGAAAAGCGCAAGCCGCGCTGGGCGCCGGGATGATCGAGTCTGCCGGGGACTGCACGGGAACGGCGCGGAGCGGAGCAGACCCGGGCACGGTTGCAGCGGCGCTTGCCGGATGGCACGGGTCCGCAGCAGCGGACCCGTGCACCACAGGAATGGGCACGCTTCTCCCGAAGCATGGCCAGGCGAGTACGCCAGGCCATGCCACCCAGCCGCCGGACCCTGCCACCCCGGTCCCGTCGCTGCTGCGTAAGCCTCCACCCGATCCTGTGGGTCTCGTTTGCCACCCGCGACATCAGACCACCGACGCGCGACCGATAGGCGGCGAGGGCCCCTGTTCCAGCGGCCCCGAATCGGATAGAATCCCAACGAACCCACCCCAGAAGGTCACCGGTGCGTCAAGGCGAGGACGTCGGTCGGGCGGGTGCGCGCCCGCCCCGCAGAGAATTGGGAGCAGGAACATGAACCGGATGTTGGTCGTGGCGGTGTTGGCGGCGTGGGTATGCGGTTCCGCCGGCGCGGCGGCGTTCGAGGAGTTTCGCGCGGGGCGTGCGTTGTCGTTCGACGGAATCGCCGCGCGGGCGATGATCCCGGACCTCGGCGCCGCGCCCGCCGGATCGAGCTTCACCGTCGAGTGCTGGCTCCTGACGCCCGACGTGGAGACGCGCCAGCGCCTGGTCTCGAAATGGTCCGACGCCATCGGCGGCGGTCGTGAATACACCCTCGAGTTCTGGGACGGGCAGCTCGTGGGGCGCGTGTCCGGCTCCAACGGCGCGGACGCCATCAGCGTCTCTGCCAAGAGGGTGACACCCGAAAAGTGGACGCATGTCGGGATGGTCCTCGACGGCGCGGCGAGCGAACTTCGACTCTATGTCAACGGCCGTCGCGTAACTGCGAAGGCGACGTCCGTCAGCGCGGACCTGGACTCGACGGAGCCGGTGCTGTTTGGAGCCGGGCTGGTCGGCGACGGCGGCGAGCTGGGCGCCTTCTACCGCGGCACGCTTGAGGAAGTCCGCCTGTGGGATCTCGCCCTGTCCGACGCGGACATGCTCGAGCAGTTCGACCGGCAAGCGCCTTTCCGCGGGCAGGGGCTGGCCGGATATTGGCGGCTTGATGAAAACGCCGGCGAGCAGGCGATTCTCGATTACAGCGGCCACGACCGGCACGGCTGGCTGGGCGAATCCCCTGAAGGAGAGGTCGGCGATCCGCTCCGCGTGACGTCCACCGCGCCGATCCGCCCGGACAACCCGCGCGGCGACACCACCGGCGAGAGCCACGGCGACAGGCTGTTCATTCTCGACACCGACGAGGACCGGCTCTGGGACGTCTGGGAGAGCAACGACGGAGATTACACGGGCATCACGCACACGGGCACGGACCCGAACAACTCGGACACCGACGGCGACGGCCTGAAAGACGGCGATGAAATCCTCGGCACGCTTGCGGGCCTTGACCTGCCGGCGCTCGGCGCCCATCCCGTGCTCAGGGACATCTTCCTTGAGATTGACTGGACAGACGACGCCACCGGCGGAAGCCACACGCACCAGCCGCGGGGGGAATCCGTCCAGATGCTCGTTGATGCGTTCGCGGCTTCACCCGTGGTGAACCCCTACGGACTGCCGCGCGGCATCCGGCTTCACGTGGACTACGGACAGGGAGGCGTGTTCACCGGCGGCAATTTCCTCGGCAACGACGCCATGGTGCTTTTCGACAGCGAGTTCAACACCTACAAGGCCGCGAACTTCGACCCTCTGCGCGAGGATCTGTTCCACTACTCCATTTTCTGTCATGCGTTCAACAGCAACGGCAACTCCGGAATCGCGGAGCTGCCGGGGGATGACTTCATCGTGTCGTCGGACAATTGGTTCGGCAACGCGCTGCGCGTGGCGACGGTGTGCATGCACGAGCTGGGGCACAACCTCTTCCTGCGTCACGGCGGATTCGAGGACAAGACCTACAAGCCCAACTACAACTCGGTGATGAACTACCGCTACGCGTTCCCCGGCACGGACACCGACTGCGACGCGGTGGGCGACGGCGGGGTGAACTACTCCGACGGGTCGCGGGCAAACCTGCCGGAAGCGGAGCTGGACGAGAACCTCGGCGTCTGCGGCGACACGCCCGTGGACTGGAACGGCGACGGACGCATCAAGCGCAATCTCCAGCGCAACATCAACTGCATCGCACGTCTCTCCGCGGAGTGCGGCACCGACAACGGCGTCTGCGACGACCGCGTGTGCACGACGCTGCGGGACTTCAACGACTGGGCGGCCATCCGGCTGCCCATTCCGCGCGGTGACGCGCCGTTCCAGGAAATCACCGACTGCCGCATGAGGCTCCGCAACTCCCGGAGGCCGTAACCGCGGGGGTCGCACGCTCTGGCTCGCTCCAGAAAACTGCCCGGCCTAAGCCGGCGGTCGGAGGGTGGCACGGTCTGGCGTACTCGCCAGGCCGTGGCGCACGAATCGCAACTGCAACGTTTAGACCGCTAGAGCCTGCGGCTGCAGACCCGTGCCAGTTTGGGAGCCCACGCACCCGGTAGGCGTGCCTGCGTGCACGATGCCGTCAACCTGCCCGCGGTGGCGAGTTAAGCGGCGATCGGATTGACGCCGCGCCGCGTGCGCCGTACCGTCATGCGACCGGAGTCGCCCCAGTTTTCGTTCGGACGCAGCAACAGGAGAAGGAGATTCACCCATGGCGCATGAATTGCCGCCCTTGCCGTATGAGTTCAACGCGCTCGAGCCACACATCGACGAGCAGACGATGCGCATCCATCACGGCAAGCACCACGCCACCTACGTCGCCAAGCTCAACGAAGCACTGGACAAGCACCCCGACCTGCACAAGAAGCCGCTGGAAGACCTGCTCAAAGGGCTTGCCGCCGTTCCCGAAGACATTCGCGGCGCGGTGAACAACCACGGCGGCGGGCACAGCAACCATTCCATCTTCTGGAAGAACCTGAAGCCCGGCGGCGGCGGTCAGCCGAAAGGTCCGCTCGCCGACGCGATCAAAGGCGCATGGGGCGGTTTCGACGATTTCAAGGCCAAGTTCGGCGCTGCGGCCACGGCGCGGTTCGGCAGCGGCTGGGCCTGGCTGTGCAAGGACGCCTCCGGCAAGCTCGTCATCCAGGACTTCCCGAACCAGGACAGCCCATACACCAAGGGGCTGAAGCCGCTGCTCGGGCTGGATGTCTGGGAGCACGCCTACTACCTCAAGTATCAGAACCGCCGGCCCGACTACATCACGGCCTGGTGGAACACGATCAACTGGGACGACGTCGCGGACCGCTTCGCCAAGCCGTAGTCGGCGCCGCCGGTCACCTTCCGAACCCGTAGCGCCAGCGAGGGCGGTTTCATTTCAGTCCCGAGTCGCATGACCTCAGCCCGCGCGAGAATTCGCACGGGCTGAAGCCTCGCGCCCCGGCTCGGAATACGCCGGGCGCTTGCACAGGTCGAGCGGATCACCCGTCGCGCGGCATACGCCTTGCGCGCACCCTGTGGTTGCCGAAACGCCTCGTCTCACCAGGCGACCGCGCAACAATTCCTGCCGACCTCCGGCGCTCCTTGCGCGTCTGCTCAGTGCCTTCGCCGCGACTCGCGCTCCCTGCTCACTGATGACCAGCATCACACAACCCCAGTGTTTTCGGCAACTTGCGACCCGGCCGGATCTTGGAAGCTCCTCGGTCCGGGCACGAGCGTTCTCCTCTGGCACGCGGATTGTCTAAGGCACGCCCCGTTCGGACATCAACCGTTCGACACGCTTATGGAGAAGCGCATGAACGAGAGGAACGGATGCCTCTTTCTTCATCAGACCCAATGCCACGCGGACACCCTGTCGGATCGGCATGACTGGTCGGCGCTTGGCGCGATCGTGCGGGCTGAGGCGCTGAAGGCGCTGGCGGATCAGTTCCTGCTGCACGCTCAGCACGTGCAGACGCGGATCGCGCTGACGGAGTCTTCGTCATGACCTACGGCGCTTATCTTTCCACCGCCGGCATGCAGGCCAACGAGTATCGCCAGAACATCATGGCGAACAACCTGGCCAACGCCGACACGCACGGCTTCAAGCACGATCTCGCCGTGTTCTCACAACGACCGGTCGCCAGTCGCATGGCGCCCGGGGCTCTTTCGATGCGGCATCCGGTGCTCGACGGCATGAGCGGCGGGCTGAGCGTGCGACCCACGGTTCACAGCTTCCAGCAGGGCGCGATCGAACACACCGGGCAACCGCTCGACGCTGCCATTGAGGGAGATGGATTTTTCGCGGTCCAGGACGGCGACCGGGTGCGCTACACGCGCGACGGACGGATGACGTTCAACGCGAACGGGGAACTGGTGCTGAGTGCCGGCGACGGCCAGCTTCGCGTGCTGGATCGTGCCGGCTCGCCGATTCGCCGTCAGGAAGGCGGCGGCGAAGTGTCGATCACCGGCGACGGTGTGGTCCAGCAGGATGGCGCCGAGATCGGACGCATCGGCGTGACGTCCTTCGCCGACCTGAATCGCCTTCGCAAAGTGGGATCCAACCTCTTTGAGGCCGGCGAGGCGGAGCAGATCCCGGCGACGGCAAAGGTCGTCCCCAATGTATTGGAACAGTCCACGTTTGACGCCATCAAGGGACTGACCGGCATGATCGAAGTTCAAAGAGCGTATGAGATTAACGCGCGTCTGCTGACGCTGCAGGATGAGTCGATGGGTCGCTTGATCCAGTCGGTCGGTCGCGTCGCGTAACCGTGTGGGAGCATGAGCTCAGGCACGACCGCACTTCCGATTGTCCGGCAGGCCGGGCAGAGGCACTGAAAAGATTCGCGGGCGTGTCGTGATCAATGTCATGCAGCCCGGGCTTTGTGGCAAGAGGTTGACATGGGTGTAACAGCACTGCATTCGGCGGCTTCCGGCATGAGGGCGCTCGACGAAAAGCTCAACGTCGTCGCCAACAATCTGTCGAACATCAACACCGTGGGTTTCAAGCGCTCCCGTGTAAACTTCGAAGACCTGCTGTATCAGATCAAGCGCGAGCCGGGCATCCCCAATCTCGACGACGAGCCGATTCCGCACGGCATTCAGGTGGGCACCGGCGTGAAAGTGTCCGGCACGCAGATCAATTTCAGCCAGGGGTCCGTGGACACCACGGGCAAACCCTATGACTTGCAGATCGAAGGCCAGGGGTTCTTCCAGGTTCGCACCGTCCATGACGGGACCGAAGTGATCGCCTACAGTCGTGCGGGCAACTTCGTCCGCAATCCGGAAGGCAACATCGTTTTGGCCAACAGCGATGGCGCCATTCTCGAACCTCCCGTCAACGTGCCCGCGGAAGCCACCGAAATCGTCGTCGGGCGCAATGGTGAAGTCCGCGCCCGGCTTGCCGGTTCCAACACGCTGACCACCGTGGGTCAGATTGAGCTGGCTCGCTTCGTCAACCCTGAAGGCCTGAAGCAGATCGGGCGCAACTTGTACATTGCCAATGATGCATCGGGCGCCTCCGTCACCGGGACGCCCAACCAGGATGGCATGGGCGCCATTAATCAGGGGCAATTGGAAATGAGCAATGTGGATCCCGTGCGAGAATTAATCGACCTCATTCAATCTCAACGGGCCTTCGAGCTGAACAGTCAGTCGATCAAATCAGCGGACGAGTCGCTGGAAGTGGTGACGACGCTGCGCAGGTAATGACTTCTCGCGGGGCATGATGACCCTGCACTGAGCGTGTTCTATGGCCCTTGAGACAGGCATGGAGGCCGTCGTGATGCGTAACATGAGTGGACCGTCGAGTGCGAATCGCTCAGCGCGGCCTGGGACCCACCGGACAACCGACGCCTGCAGCAGGTTGCGGTCCGCGCTGCTTGCTGTGGTTTGCACACTTTTTGCAAACTCGACCGCGTCCACACAGGCTCAGACAGGAACGCTCCGTGTCCATCCAACCGCGGTCTGCACCGGAGAACAGGTTCTCATAGGAGATGCCTGCGAAGCCGCGGGCCTGACGGCGGAGGAGACGGATCGCATCCGCTCCATTCCAGTGGCGCAGTCCCCCCCCCCGGGCGGATCGCGCCTGATTCACCTCGACCGCATTCGCGCCGCACTTGCAGAACATGATTCCAAGTCGTCGCGCCTGCGCCTGGTCGGCTCGACAACGTGCGCCGTAACCCGACCGCTGGGCACCCCTATCCCCTCGGCACTAGCCCAGGCATCCAGCGTCGCGGTCCGCAATCCTACCCTTCCGGAGTCGGCAGTCCAAGCGGGTGCTCAATCCCTTCGTCAATTCCTCGAAGAGAAAGCCAGCGAGGAAACCGAAAAGTTCGGCGGGCGCGCCCGGTTGGCGTTTGCCCAGGCCGACCAGAGCCTGCTGGACATGACCACTCCGCCGTTCCAATTCCGTCTCGTCCGTCGCACTGGAGCAGTCCTCGGCTCGGTCAGTTATGAGGTGGATGTGTTTCAGCATGACCGCCGCGTGCAGAGCCTCACGGTGCGTGCGGATGTAACCGTCGTGCGCGAAGTGCTCGTGGCCGCCAGACCCATCCTCAAAGACGCACTCGTCGTGCCGGAGGATGTTTGTCTGGATGAGGTGCCTTCGCAAACCGCATCGGCCGCAACGGTGGCGGATACGGCGCTCGTGCTGGGTCGCCGCGCCGGCAGGTTCTTCGCGCAAGGCGAAGCCATCGATCCCACGCAGCTTTCAGCCGTGCCTTTGGTCAGTCGCGGACAGCTCGTGCGCGTCCTGGCGCTGGTCGGCGGCATTCGACTCGAAAGCATTGGTGAAGCGCAGGCCGGCGGTGCATCCGGCGACGTGGTTCGTGTCACGCTGCTGGATCGCAAGGATGAGCAGCTTGCCGGTATGGTGAGCGGTCCTGGGGAAATCACGGTGACGAGCGTAATTCCTCCCCCTCCTTCGACGAAATCGCCGTTCCAGCGATCTTCGAGCAAGCCGCTCGATCAAAGCCCGCCTCGTCTCGCCCGGAAATGACCGCACCGCATCGATCGTGTGTGCCTTCGCATTGGGAGTTTGTATATGGTTTGTCTGAAAACATGCTTTTGCGTCGCAATCGTCTGTGCGCACGTTGCGCTGGGCCAAACCTCCTCGCTGGGAAAGCGCGCCCGACAGCGCGTGATCGAGGAAGCTCCGGTCGTCGCCGCCCGCGCCGACGCGGAACCCGCTCCACGCATCCATCCGGCGGTGCAGAAGCGCTCACTGATTTCCGTAGAGCCGAAGCCGCCGCGCGTCTTCGCCGTGGGCGACCACGTCACTATCATTGTCCGCGAGCAATTGTCCTTCAAGTCCGACGCGGATTCACAGTCCAAGAACGACTTTCAGGTGCAAAGCGAGCTTGAGGCCTTCTTCAAACCGATCGACGGAGGTCTCGGCTCGACGGGATTCGCACGCGGCAAGCCCAATGTAGATTACAAATACAAGCAGAACCGCAAGAACGAGGCCGACGTCTCCAGCGAGAACAGGCTTGTGACACGCTTGACGGGAGAGATTGTCGACATCAAACCCAATGGCAACCTCGTCCTCTGTGCCACGGCGCAGATTGAGCATGGAGAGGAAAAGAATCTCATTACGCTGACCGGCACCTGCAGCCGCAAGAAGCTCTCCGCCGATGACAGCGTGCTCAGCACGGACATGGCCGACAAGCGCATCAAGATTGAAAACAACGGCGTGGTCAACGACGGCGCGCGCAGAGGATGGCTTTCCAAGATATTGGATTCGGTCAAGCCGTTCTAGCGCCGTTCGCTGCCGCCCTGTCGATACGCTTCGCAGGTCAATCAGCATGGATTGCAAGACCAGCAACAACCCGGGAATGAAATCAATGCGGCACCCTAAGACTTTGCAACGCTCTGCAACTCGCGAACAAGCGAGCTGCCCAGCAAGACTTTGCAACCGCGTCCTGCCCCTCCTGCTCGCCCTTGCGGCTTTTTCCGGCGGCGCCTGGGGCCAGCCGGTCACCGCGCGAGTCGGCGACGTCACAAGAGTCCACGGCCTGGGTCGCAACACGCTCATCGGCATGGGCCTGGTCACCGGCCTGAAGCAGAGCGGCGACGGGGCGAAGTTCCTGCCGACCATGCAGGCGCTTGCTCGCGAACTCAATTACTTCGCCGCCAATGTGGAAACTCTGGACGACATCAAGGACGCCAAAGACGCCGCCATCGTGCGATTGCAGGCGTTCATCCCAGAGGAAGGCATCCGCGAGGGTGAGCGGATTGACGTCTTCGTTTCCGCATACGCGGCGAAGAGCCTCGAGGGAGGCCACCTCCTCGTAGCGCCCATGGTTTATGATGATCCGGCCGTCGCCGCCGTGCTCGCCAAGGCCACCGGCCCCATCGAACTGCAGGATCCTAAGCATCCAACGACCGGCGTCATCCGCGGCGGGGCACTGATGGAAGAAGACGTCTTCCATAATGTCGTGGTCAGCGGCGCGGACCTGCAGAACGCGGGGTTGACCAGCAGTTGGATTCATTCCAGCCGCCGTTACATTACCCTTGTGCTTACCGAATCCCACGCCGGCTGGAGCGCCGCTGCGGCCGTCGCCACAGCCGTGGACAATGAAGTCAAGACGGCGCTGGGCGAGGAAGAAACCACCGAAACCGGTGGCCGGGCGGCTCTGGCCATCGACTCCAAGAACATTGTTGTGCTGCTCCCGCAGGTGCAGTACGACGATCCGGCGAGCTTTATTCGCGACGTTACCCAGTTGCCTTTGCTTATGGACTCCAACGAGGCGCGGGTGACCATCAACCGCAAGCTGCAAACCATTGTCGTAAGCGGCGATGTGAAGATCTCCCCCACCGTCGTGTCGCACCAGGGATTGACCTTGACCGTCGCCCCCCCAGCAAACGGCGCCGCGTCCACGACCAGCACCGAACCCCAGGTGTTCGTTCCACTGGATGAAGTTGCCGCCCGGCAGGGCAACATGAATCAACTGTTGGAAGCGCTCAATCGCCTCAAGGTTCCCTTTGAGAGCCGTGTCCAGATTCTCACCACTTTGGAGCAGTCTGGGAATCTTCACGCAAAGGTGCACGACGAGGGATGATGATTCGGCCAACACAGGCTATTCGGGAAATGCCGCTCGCGCCGCCATTGGCGGAGTCAAAGCCATTGCGCGAGGTGACGCGCCAAATGACCGCACACGTGTTCTACGGAACGCTGATGGCGCAGGCGCGCAACAGCTCGATGAAGAGCGGCCTGATTTCCGGCGGGCGGGCGGAGTCCGCATTCGGCGGGCAGCTTGACGCCCTGTATGCGGAGAAGATGGGGAACCGTGAGCGCGGCGGCCTCGCGGATGCGCTTTATGGGCACTTGATTCGTCAGCAGGCGCGCGTCGATCGGGCAAGGCCGGCGGCGCACGAAGGAGGGAAAGCGTGAGTCACAATCTGCGAAGCCGTCTGCGGGACTTGTTGCGCCTTCTGGAGGATCTTCACGCGCTGCACGGCGAACTGTTGGAAACCGTCAACGCGAAGGTGGACGCGCTGCGAAGCGCGAATCGAGACGCGCTGGCGATGATTGTTGAACGAGAGGGCGATTTGATCGAGCGCGTACAGGAGCGTGAGAGCTGCCGCCGGCTGCTGATGGATCAGATCGGACGAGAGCTGGGAATGTCTGGGCCGCAGGCGCGCAAGCTCACCGCGTCACAGCTTGCCGTTCGACTTGACCAGGCCGGCGCCGCGAAACTCATGACCGCGGCACAATCACTTCGCGGCGTGGCGGTTAAGCTGGCCAAAGCCAACCGCCTGGCCGGCGCCATCAGCCGGGAAATGGTGCGGCATTTCGAGCGCATATTCGAGTCGGTGCGTCAGACCGGCTGCAACGCACTGGGATATGCCCACAACGGCAACCTGGTGTCGGGCCTGGAACACAAGCTTGTGGATGCCGTCGGGTGATGGGTCGATGGGTCGGGGATGAGTGGGAGAAGGTGCTGGCTGCGCAGCGAGGACTTTTTCGTTTCGGATTTGAGATCGAGTCGTCGGCGGACAGCTCTGGAGCACGCTTGAAATGAACTCTGCACTGCACATAGGCCGAAACGCGCTGCTGGGATACCAGAGCGCTCTGCAAGTCGTCGGCGGAAACATCAGCGGCGCAGGCAGCGCGGATTACACGCGCCTAACGCCGCAATTGGATCCGCTGCCAAACCTCGGCGGCGGCGCGCTCCAGCCCGGCGCCGGCGTCGCCCTCACTGACATCCGCCGCAACATCGACAACGCTTTGGAGAACCGTCTGCGCCTCGCGACCGGCGAAGTCGAATCACTCAGTGCACAGCAATCGAGTCTGGCTGAACTGGAAACATACTTCGATGACGTCGGCGGCACGGGCATTCCCACGCTGCTCTCTGAGTTCTTTGGCGCGTTCGAGCAAGTCGGCAAGGATCCGCTGGCGGATCGCGGCCTCGCCGTGCGCAAGGGCGAGGAACTGGCGTTGGCGCTCAGTCGCCTTCGCGAGCAGGTCGCCGAACTGGGCGAAGGCCTCGATCAGCAAATCGAAGGCCTCACGGAGGAAGCCGGCAGCCTCGCCGCACGCGTGGCGGACTTGAACGCGCGGATCATGGTGGCCGAGGGTCGCTCGCGGGGCGATGCCGCGGGACTGCGCGACCAGCGCGACGCGGTCCTGCGCGACCTGGGCACGCTGGTGGACGTCACCGTGCGCGAGCAGCCCAACGGCGTCGTCAATGTGTACATCGGCAATGAAGCGCTCGTTCAGGGCGGTCTGTCGCGCGGGCTGTCCACCCAGGCTCGCGTCGTGGATGGGTACAAGCGCACGAGCGTCGTCTTCACCGACAGCGGCTCGGTCATCTCCCCGCGCGGAGGACGCATCGCCGGCCTGATGGCCGCGCGCGACGAGCACGCCTTCTCTCGACTCGCAGAGCTGGACGAATTCGCCGGCGCGCTGATCGCCGAAGTCAACCGCGTTCATGCCGACGGCCAGGGATTGGCCGGCTTTACCGAGCTTGAGGGCACGACGCGCCTGACGCGCACGGACGCGGTGCTCAACACCGACGAAGCCGGCCTGCCTACCAGCGTCCAGAACGGTGCGTTCCACGTCGTGCTTTCCGACGGCTCGCCGGGCGGCCTCAGCGTTCACGTCGTCAGCGTGGACCTCGACGGCCTGAACGACGACGACGCATCGTTGCAATCACTCGTCGATCAGCTTAACGGCGTTGAGCATCTGCACGCGGAGATCACGGCCGACAACAGGCTGGCACTCTCGACGGACGCCGGGTTCACGTTCACCTTCGGCCACGACGGTCAGCAGGCGAGGAAGGACACCTCCGGCGTGCTGGCGGCGCTCGGCGTCAACACGTTCTTCACCGGTAGCGGCGCGGCGGACATCGCCGTCAACGAGACCGTGCAGGCGAATGGACAGTTCCTAGCCGCATCCTCGGTCAATCGCGGCGGCGATGCGGCCAACGCTTTTCGCCTGTCGCAGCTCCTCGACACGCCCTCGGACACGTCGAATGGACCGGCAATTCAGGAGCGATTGAACGCGATCACCAATGACGTGGCGGTGCGCGCCGGGGCGGTGAACTCCGCCGTGGAGAGCGCCGACGGCATCCGCTCCGCCTTGCTCGCGCAGAAGGAGAGCATCAGCGGCGTCAGTCTCGACGAGGAGGCGATCGAGCTCGTCAAATTCGAACGGGCGTTCCAGGGCGCCTCGCGCTACGTCAGCGTAGTGGATCGGCTTATTGGAGAATTGATGACCATCCTCAGGTAGGACGCAATTGCGATTTGAGTGGCGCTCATGGCACAGTTTAACCTGAGACCGTGCGACTCTCTTGACGTGCATGAGGATATCACTGGTCGGAGAATCACCGCTTCCTGATGGGCGCGGCTCTGGAAGTCGCTGCCGCCCCGTCGCATCTGTTGAATGAGATTGCCTATGTCAGTCAGCCCGATCAACATCTCGCGCATCAGCCAGAACCTGCGGCTGAACCTCACCGTCGATGCGATCACGCGCAATCAGAGGTCGCTCTACCTCAATGAAGTGCGCATCGCCGCGGGTCGGTCCTTTGTGACGCCGAGCGAAAACCCCACCGCGGCCGCGCGGGCACGCGACCTCCATGATCAGCTTGCGCGCCAGCAACAGATCAGCGGCAACCTGCGAACGGCCTCGGATCTTCTTTCCGCCTCCGACGCCGCCATCAGCGAAGTCAGCGACCTTCTCACTCAAGTGCAGGCCGTGGCGGGGCAGAACATCAGCAACCTCACCAGCGAAGCCGAGCGCGAGGCCGAAGCCGAAGTGCTCGACGCCATTCTTCATCAACTGGTCAACGTGGGCAATCGCCAGTTCGGCGGGCGATATCTGTTCTCCGGGCGCGATTCGGATGTCATGGGATTTCAGGAGGCGGGCGGAGGCATTGCCTATCTCGGGGACACCGAATCATTGGAAATGCACGTCGGCAATGGCCGCATGGAAAGCGTTTCCATGCCGGGCAATGAGCTGTATGGGGCCATTTCCGCATCCGTGTCAGGCAGCGCGGATTTGACGCCCAAACTGCTTCCGGAAACACGACTGGAAGACCTCAGCGGCGCCGTGGGGCAGGGCATTCGCAAAGGCACACTTGCGTTTGATGAGACGGACGGCGTCGGGTCGTTCACCGTTGACTTGAGCACCGCGGACACGATCGGGGACGTTGTTGAGCTTATCAATGCCGCCGCGACAGAGGCTGGATCGGGTTTGACGGCGACTCTCACGGACGTCGGATTGAAACTCGACTCAGGTTCCAAGACCGTGGTTGTCGCGGATGGCGTCAGCTCCACGCTCGCCGCTGATCTCGGTTTGTCCTCGGAAACCTCCATTCAGGGCGAACTTGAGGCGGGCGGACTGTCGCCGCGACTTACCCCGTTGACCCCCATCAGTGCTCTGGCGGGCGGCGCGACTTTGGATCTGGAAAACGGGCTGGTTATCACAAACGGATCCAAGTCCGCCGTGATCGATTTGTCCTCAGCGGAGACCGTTCAGGATCTGCTCAACACCATTAACGCTTCCAATACATACGTTGAGGCCAGGATCAGCGCGGACGGAACGTCCATCGACCTGTACAGCCGCGTGTCCGGCGTGGATCTACGCGTCACGGAAAACGGCGGAGCCACGGCCACGAACCTGGGACTGCGCACGTTCGACCTGACCACGCCGCTTTCTGACATGAATTATGGTCGCGGCGTGGAAATGACCTCCGAAGCGGAAGCGCCGGACCTTGTGTTCAAAGATGATACCGGCGCGGTCATCCTTGAAGTCAGGCTGGCCGGCGCGCTGACATTGGACGATGTCATCGAGAAGATCAATGATGCCTCAAAGGAAGCCACCGCGGGCCTGGTGGCAGATCTGGACGAACAGACCAACGGCATCGCGATCTCCGGCACCACAAGTCTGGGCGCCACGATCATTATCGAGAATGCGACGGGCTCGTACGCCGCGGAAGATCTCGGGCTTACGCGCGCCACCGTGGCCGAGGACGGAACCCTCATCGGGCGCGATGTCAACCCCGTCACGGCTCCGGGAGTGCTGGACGCAATGATGCGGCTGACCGCCGCGCTGCGAACGGACGACGACCGCGCCATTTCCCTTGCGGCCGAGCGCGTGGAGACCATTGTGGACGATCTGGCGCGCCAGCACGGCCTGGTGGGCGCCAGGGCGCAAAGTGTCGAGCGGGAATTCCATCAGTTGGAAGACGCCTCGATTTCAACCGAGCAGTTCCTGTCGCAGGTCGAGGATCTGGATTTTACGCGCGCGATTACAGAATTGCAGTCCACGCAGACGGTGCTTCAAGCGAGCCTTCTTACAAACTCACGCTTGATGAACCTGTCATTGATGGATTACTTGGGCTAGAGGCGGGGAAAGACAACAACAGTCGCGCCAGACCGTCGCCGTGACCCGGCGGCTCTGGCGGGGAAACGGTCGCCCGGACGTGGAACCAGGGTCCGCGCGATGGAGGCGCGGATGCGGGACGTGGAGTCCAAGCCCGCGGACCGACATGGATGGGTCACTGGAGATCGCAGCATGATCGTTCAGACGTCTCGTTTTGGTCAGTTGGTGGTGGATGATTCCCGGCTGATCACGTTTTCCGAGGGCGTGCTCGGGTTTCCCCAGCAGCACGACTACGCGCTGATCCAGACCGGGGACGGCAGCGCGTTTTATTGGTTGCAGTCCGTGGATCGCCCCGAGCTTGCGTTTGTGGTTTGCGATCCGCGGCTGTTTGTCGCGGATTACCAGGTGCCGGTCAATTCCGAGGAGCTGGCCTGCATCGGTCTGACGGACTTTGAGCAGGCACAGGTTTTCATCATCGCCAACAAGGTCAACGGCATGTTGACGGGCAATTTGCAGGGCCCGCTGGTGGTCAACGTGGCGTCGCGGCAGGCCCGGCAGTGGGTTCTGTCGGATCGCCGTTACGGCACCCGTCACCCCCTGATGCGCCTCCCCGAGCCGGTCGCCATGGAAATGAGCGCTTAATAGACCGGTCGCGGGAGGGAAGATGCCGTGTGGGGAGTGCGCCGCGCCGCCGCCGTCGCGAATGCGACCGGGCTTCGTGGAACGCTCGCCATCGATTGATCTATGAGGCATCAGGAAGGAGCTTGCCTATGTTGGTGCTGTCACGCACGCGCGATGAAACGATCATGATCGGTGAGGACGTATGCATCACCGTTGTGGATATTCGGGGAGACAAAGTCCGGCTGGGCGTCACCGCGCCCCGCCATGTGAAAGTCCATCGTCAGGAAGTGTACGAGGCGATCCAGCGGGAGAACCGCGAGGCCGCAAGGCTTGACCCGGATCAGATCCGCCCCGTACTGGCGCCCGAACGGAAGTCCGTTGTGGTTTCAAGGATTTGAATCATCGAGCCCCCTCGCCGGGGACCGCGTCACGGACCCATGTCCGCCGCGACGGCGACGCCTGAGAGCCTGACCGGCTGCTTAAGGCAGGGGACATCACGGAGGATTGCTCATGTCAACGATTAACTCAAACGTACCGGCACTCATTTCTCAGCGTCATCTCGCGTATGCCCAGCGATCGCTGAGCACGTCTCTCGAACGGCTCTCCAGCGGTCTGCGCATCAACAAAGGCGCGGACGATCCGGCGGGGCTGATCGTGTCCGAGCGCTTGCGCTCGGAAATCTCCGCGGTCAAGCAGGGCATCGACAACACGACGCGAGCCATCAACGTCATCGCCACCACCGAAGGCGCGCTCGATGAAGTGTCCTCCCTGCTGACCGACATCAAAGGCCTGATCGTCGAGGCCGCCAACAAGGGCGCCTTCTCCGACGAGGAAATCGAGGCGAACCAGCTTCAGATCGACTCGGCCATCGAGTCCATCACGCGCATCGCCAACACCTCGACGTTCGCCGGGCGCAAGCTGCTCAACGGCCAGCTCGACTATGTCACCAGCAGCGTGGTCTCCTCGGAACTTTCCGACGTGAACGTGCACAGCGCCAAGTTCGGCAACCGGGATTACATCCCCGTGGAAGTCTCGGTGTCGCAATCCGCGCTCACCGCGCAACTGGGCGTCAGCAGCGTGCCCCTGCCCAGCGCCGTGTCCATCGACGTGTCCGGTCCGGACGGCATCATCACGCTGTCGTTCCCGGCCAACGCCACGGCCAACGACATCGTGACCGCCATCAACGCCCAGGTGGATGCGACCGGCGTCTCGGCCATCGCCAGCAGCACTACCGGTGTGCGCCTCAACACCAGCCAGTACGGCACGGACGCCTTCATCAGCGTGAGTACGGTCAGCACGAGCGGCACATTCACGACGAAGAACAGCAGCGGACAGAACGCCAGCCGGGTCACCGGGCGCGACGCCCTGGCGACGATCAACGGCTTCCAGTCCGTCGGCGATGGTCTGGAGCTGTCCGTCAGCTCCCCGCTGCTGAAGATGACGGTCGTGCTGGATTCGACCTTTGGGGCCGGCACCAGCAGCTTCACCATCACCGGCGGCGGAGCGCTCTTCCAGCTCGGGCCGGACGTCAACACGAATCAGCAGGAGAACGTCGGCGTCAAGGCGATGCAGGCCAACAAGCTGGGCAGCCGCCTCGTCGGCTTCCTGTCACAGCTTCAGAGCGGACAGGACTACGCCCTGCGCAGCGGCGAGTTCAAGCAGGCGTCGGACATCATCAACGAGGTCATCACGCAGGTGGCCGTGCTGCGAGGGCGACTCGGCGCGTTCGAGCGCAACACGCTGCAGACCAACATCAACGCCCTGCAGATCACGACGGAGAACTTGACCTCGTCCGAGTCCACCATCCGCGACACGGACTTCGCCGAGGAAACGTCGGAACTGACGCGGGCGCAGATTCTGGTGCAGGCGGGCAACTCGATTCTCGCCATCGCCAACGCGCAGTCGCAGAACGTACTGACCCTGCTCGGCGGCTGACGCGCGCCGCGCAACAGCCGAAGCGGGCCGCGCAACAGGCGAAGCGGCTCGCACGACAGAATAGTCGAGCTGCGCAACAAACGAAGCAGGCCGCGTCGATCAGGCGGGATTGGCTTCCGCAGGCCGGACGACGCGCGCCGCCCCATCCTCCTCGCCGTGAGGATGGGGCTTTTTCATGCGCCATTCGTTGAAAACCCCTGCCTGTGGGTGGCATGGCCTGGCGTACTCGCCTGGCCATGACGGTGGGTGACATGACCTGGCGTATTCACCTGCCCGTGGCAGCGGGTGGCATGGCCTGGTGTACTCGCCTGGCCATGACGATGGGTGGCATGGCCTGGCGTACTCGCCTGGCCATGACGAGTGAAGAAGAAGCGCCGCTTTGCGCACTCCAACGGTCCACTACGGCGAGCCCGCGCCACTCCGCGAACTCACTCCGCTCAAGGGCATGTTGCCCTCACGCATCCATCAAGCCGCGACATTCGCCGGTCGATCTCCACAGCAGGCGAAGCTATAATCAGAGACGTGCGCAGGCCGGAGACCAAACCCATGACTTGCTACGATTGTCCGGAACACCGCCGGTTCACGCGACGCCAGCTTCTCGGCGGCGCGATCGGCGCGGGCGCAGGCTCGTTCCTGGGACTGCTGCGCCCGGAGATTCTCTTCGCCCAGCCATCGGGCAAGCGCAAGGCCGACAGCGTCATCCTGCTGTGGATGGGCGGCGGCATGAGCCACATCGACACGCTCGACCCCAAGCCCGGCGTCGCCACCGGCGGACCGTTCGAGGCCATCGCCACCAGCGCCAAGGACATCCGCATCAGCGAAAAACTCCCGTTGCTCGCCAAAGACTTCAACGACATCTCGCTGATCCGCTCGCTGACCAGCAAGGAAGGCTCGCACGAGCGCGCCACCTACCTCATGCACACCGGCTACATGCCGCTGTCGAGCTTTCAGCACAGCACGCTCGGCTCCGTGACGTGGAGGTCGCTCGGCGCGAAAAACCCCGACCTGCCGGCGTACATCACCATCGGACGCGAGACCTGGCCCGCGGGCTTCCTCGGTTCGTCCTTCGCGCCGTTCCAGATTGAAAACCCGGACCGCCCCGCGCAGAACCTCGAATACCACCGCTCCGTGGACGACAAGCACTTCCAGTCGCGGCTGAAGCTCCTCAACGAGTTCGACAAGAAGTTCGCCGCCGAGCATCGCGGCGCGGACGTCATCGAGGCGTACGCCAACCACTACAAGGCCGCGTACAAGCTGATGAAAAGCAAAAGCGTCGCGGCATTCGACCTCTCGGGCGAGGCGCAGGCGATTCGCGAGCGCTACGGGCTGACGTTCTTCGGTCAGGGGTGCCTGCTCTCGCGTCGGCTGGTGCAGGCCGGCGTCCGCTTCGTTGAGGTCAGCTTCGGCGGCTGGGATACGCACCAGGACAACTTCGAGCGCGTCACGGAGCTGTCGGCGGCGCTCGATCAGGGCGTCAGCGCCCTCCTCTCGGACCTTCGCCGCCTCGACATGCTCGACCGCACGCTCGTCCTGCTGTGCAGCGAGTTCGGCCGCACGCCGACGATCAACGGCAATCAAGGCCGCGACCATTGGCCTCGCGCCTGGAGTGCGCTGCTGGCGGGCGGCGGCATTGTGGGCGGAAAGGTCATCGGCAGCACGGACGCCACCGGCAGCGAGCCGGCGGAGCGCCCGGTGCAAATCGGCGAGCTGCACGCCACCGTCTGCAAATCCCTCGGGATCGACCCCACCGCGCAAAACTACGCCCCCGATGGCCGACCCATCCGCGTCGTGCAGGATGTCAACCTGCATCCGATCGACGCGCTGTTTGCCTGATCAGATCGGCACCGGCTGGCAACCCATCGTCCCATGCCGCATAATCTTCCCCGCAGCCGAAGCCGACAGGCTCGAGTCACGTCGACTTGGCGCACCGGTCCGGTTGCCTTGGCGCGTGGGTCAGGTCGCCCGGCCGGGTGGCTTCACTTGAGAGATGAGGGGATTTCATGCCGCCGCCGCCGTTGTTTGAGCTCGAGGGGCTGGATCTCGACCGGACGGTGATCTCGCGCGAGGAGATCTACACCCGGTTTCTGCCGCATCGGCATGAGTTCATGCTGCTCAGCGGCATCTGCCACTTTGACGCGGACCACGCCTGCATCGTCGGCGCCTACGACGCGCGACCGGAGGACTGGTGGGTCAAGGGGCACGTCCCGGGTCGCCCGCTGCTGCCGGGGGTGCTGATGCTGGAGATGGCCGCCCAGACCGCCAGCGTGGGCATCACGCTGCTGGACGAGCATCGCGGCGCGGCGAGACGCCCCTTTGTAGGCTTCGGCGGCGTTTCGGACTGCAAGTTCCGCGACGCCGTGATTCCTCCCGCCCGGCTGCACATCCTCTGCACAGAGGTGGACAACCGCCCGCGCCGCTTCATCTCGGCCACGCAGGGGTGGGTGGGAACGTCGCTGGTGTTCGAGGCCACGATCACCGGCATGGTCATGAGCTGACCCGGCTGGAAATCGAGCGAGAGGATGCACATGTCAGGCCGTAGCCGAGCAGCCCGCCGGTCCGCCGGGAACACCACTGAAGCGGCCTTGGCGAAAAAAACCATGCGGAATGCCGCGTGGCCCGGGTCCGCGGCTGGGGATCCGTGACACCCGACGCGAACCCGTGCCATCTGTGGGACTGTGTTTGGCGAGCAGCCGGTGCATCTGTTGCACCGGGCATCCAACAATTCGCATCCGTTGGGCTGCCCGCAATTGGTAATCATCAAATCGTTTCGGAAGTCATGACCTTCGCGTTTTCAACTGTTTGATGAGCGGAGCAATGACGTCATCGCCTCCGTGTAAACGTCTCCGCGTCGCCGTCTCCGTGTCGTCGTCTCAGTTCTGCCGTCTCAGTTGTGCCGTCTCAGCAACATCGCCGCGGCGCGTTCGCTTTAGCGCCTTTTCGCGGTCGCACACGCTCCTTCCGCTTCAGGGCAGCGAGCGCCGCGTCGCGGGTCCACCCCGATCACGCCGCCGCCGCACCGGCACGTTCGGCGCGATCCACCGCAGGGGATCAATCCGCATCATCATCGAGGCGCTGGGTATCGCGGGTGAAAGGGGGTGGGCGGCGGAGGCACGATCGGGGTCGCACTTTAGCCTTACCTCCGCCGCCCGTGATAAACCTTTCGACTCATTTAACCACCTCCAGAACCGTCCGCAGCGCGCCGGTGACCGCTCAGCGACATACGTATGTCACTATGCCCTCAAGTTGTAGCGTTTTGCCCCCCGCCCGCTGTCAGACCCGGCCGGCCTCAGCCCTCCGGCTGTCTTGCGACGCCCCCCCAGGGCAACCGCGTTTCACGCGTAGCCGAGCGCCCGGGTGGCAAGCGTCGGCAGCAGCGGACCCGTCTGGCGTCGCGGCGCCGGCGGGTTGCTCACTCGCCACGGCCTGGCGAGTACGCCAGACCGTGCCACCCCCGCGTCCCAGCCACCCCCCCTCTAAGCCACCCTGCCTCCAAGCCACCCTGTCTCTCAGCCGCCGTGCCTCCCAAACACCCTGCCTCCCAGACACCCTGCCTCCCAGCCACCGTGCTTCCCAACCGCCGAGCCTCCCAGCCACCGTGCCTGAAAGCCGGAATGCGGCCGCCGCGCACGGCCCCTTGCGAACCTTCCGGAGCCTTCCGGAGCCTTCCATGCCTTCCAGAATCCCTTCTGCATCCGGGTACACGGTCGAAGACGAGTGGCCAGACCCGCGCGTGGGGCTGATTCGCCCAGCGCGAGAAGCCTGCGGGAAGCCCCCTCATTCAAGGAGAGCCTCGGGGTGGAGGGTTGCGGCAGCCGTTGGGGAAGGGGCAACGAGCCGGCACGGGGGCGCGGGGGTATCCCCGCGGACAAGCTCCTCGTTGCGAAGGCGCCCATCAGCGCGCGGGGAACCGCCGCAGTCCCGGGGATGCACTGCCAGGTCATCGCCTGACCGCGGGTTTCCGCTGGGGTTGATAACGGAAGAAACGCTCGGCGCGCACAGGATTTCGTGTATTCTACGGAAATTGACATGCTCCGATGGAATGGGCAGGCTGCAAGGAGAAATCAGCCGGCCTCGATGGAGCGAGATCTACCGCGATTGCGGTTTCAACCGCGGTTTGAATGGCGCTGAATCGCTGCGCGGGATGCGCCCAAGTCACATAGGAACGATTGAAGAAGCGACGGATCGTGGAAGCCTCAACTCCCGAACATGAACTTGACCTGATCCGCCGCCTTCTTTCGTTGACGCCGAGGCTTCGCGGCTTCCTGTCGCAGCGAATTCCCCCAAGACATCGCGCATCCATCGATCCGGACGACCTGTTGCAGGAGGTGCACGTCGCCGCGCTCGCCGGCGCGCCCGACTGCATCTTCCGCGAGGAATCGGAATTCGAGGCATGGGTTTTCACGATCGCACGCCGAAAGCTCATTGACGAGATTCGCGCGCAAACCGCCATGAAGCGAGGCGCCGGCACGGTGTTCCACGCAGGGCAGCTCGAGTCCAACCCGGAATCCCTTGCCGCCGCCTTGACCTCCATGTCGGGCGGGCCGACGCCCAGTCGCGACGCCGCCGGCCGGGAGTTGCGCGAGGAGGTGCTCAAGGGCATCGCCAGACTTCCCGAGCCTCAACAATCCGCCCTCCGGCTTCACCACTTCGAGGGTCTGGGCGTGCAGGAAGTTGCCGAATCGTTGGGACTCACGCCTGGGCAGGCGCGGAGCAGCCTGTATCGGGGTCGATGTCGTCTCGCCGAAATCATGGGGCGCGCGGCGCGGTTTTTCAGCGACGCCCCCTCTTCACAGCGCGTTGAGGTTTTGAGCCCCGCCCGTCAATCGTCGAGTGCATCGGAGGTCTTGCCGTGATGATCACCCGACACGATGTGCTGGACAGCATCCTTCACAGACTCCTGCGAGGGGAGGAACTGCTGGAGCAGGGGGTTGTCCGGGAGCACGTTGGATTTGAATCCGAGGTTCACGAGCATTTTGCGCCTTTGAGGGAAATCGCCTCCGCCGCCCGCATCGCGCGCACCTTGCGTCAAGCCCCCGAGGGTTTCCCCGAAGATCCGGCCCGGAGGCGGTTGCGCATCCTGCGCGAAACACTCACCCAGTATGAGATCCTTAAGCCGCTCCACCGCGGCGGGCAAGGCGAGGTTTACGAGGCCATCCAGAAGGCCCACCGCAGAAGGGTGGCGCTGAAGGTCGTAGCCTGGGGACCGTTCGCGCCCCCTCGTCAACGCGAGCGATTCCATCGTGAGCTGGAGCTGCTGTCCCGGCTGAAGCACCCGCACATCGTCACCGCCTTCGACGGCGGCATTGCGGACGAGTTCTGTTACTTCGCCATGGAGTTCGTGGATGGTCTGCCCCTGGACGACTACGCCGACTTCCACGATCCGCCCCTGGGCGTGCGGGTGGGTCTCATGGAGCGGATCTGTCGCGCCGTCCACGCGGCGCATCTCAAGCGCGCCGTGCATCGCGATCTGAAACCCTCGAACATCCTGGTGGATGATCGCGGAGATCCCCATGTTCTGGACTTCGGTCTCGCCAAAGATCTGCTGGGGGAGGATCCCTCGCTCACCAGCGCGGGACTTGTCCTCGGAACGCTGCACTACCTCAGCCCGGAGCAGGCATCCGGATCCGTCCATGAGGTGGATGAGCGCAGCGACGTGTACGCGCTCGGCGTCATCCTGTTTCAATTAATCACTGGCGTGCTTCCCTTCAAGACGTCGAGAAGCCCGCACGACATCCGTCATTCGATCATTCACGATGAGCCGCTGAGCCTGCGCCGTGCTGCGCAACGGGCAGGGCTGGAGCCGCTCGCCGCCAGGCTGCTTGATCAGGATCTTCAGGCGATCGCCGGAAAGGCCCTCGAGAAGCACAAGGAGCGGCGCTACCCCTCCGCGGAAGCGCTGGCCGATGACCTCAACGCCTTTGCGGAGGGTCGAGCGGTGTCCGCGCGGGGGAGCCGCCGGGGCTACCGGATGCGCAAGTTCCTGCATCGCCGCCGACGCCCGCTCGCGTTCGCCGCCGTTGTCGTCATGGTCATGCTCGGTCTTGGCGGCGCATGGATTCGCGACCGGGTGAACATGCGCCGCCACATCGCTTCGGCTCGCGTTCGCCAGAACGAGGCTTACCGGATTCAGACCCAGTTGATGCCCGAGGTCGCGCGGACCCGCGCCAGGCTCAATCGGAACCTCGAAACAGCCTCGCTGCCGCCCGACGCGAGGAGCGAGTACGTGAACCGGTTCCAGCGGCCGGGCCTGCCGGCGCCGTTGCTGCTCGACTCCGTATCATCCGGGTTGCCTGATGGCATGAAGCTGGTTCCTCCCACTCCGGCGACGCGCGCCCTGAGTGAGTTCGAACGGGCCTGGCTCCAGGAGCGCAAGGACGAGATCGCCGACCTGGTGGAACAACTGGAATCCGCGCCCGTTGTCGTGGAGATCCGCAATGACAAGCCGAATGGCATGACGGAGGACAGTTCAGACCTCGATTCAGTCTGGCGGGCGGTCTGCGTGTTGTTCGCCGCGGCCTGGTTGGACTGCTCCGCCAACGAACACGCAGAGGCGGCGCGGAAACTCACGGCCATTCGATGGCTCGCCCTCGACCTCAACGACCAGGTGCATGTCAGCTCCATCCTGAATGGGCTGCACTACCGCGGTTGCTGCTACGAGCTGGTGGCTGCCGCGCTGCGTGATCTCCATGCCGGCGATGCGGAGGTTTTGCCCTACGTTGAGTTCATGCGCACCGACCCCGTGCTGCCGGAAACGCAGCCCGTGATGGACCTCACTCGGATAAAGTATGACACCATTGTCAGCCTCGCCGCCGTCACCGACGAGTCCGGCAGACTGTGCGGGTACAGCGTGCCGCTGCTGGACGCCGAGTGGCGAGGCTTCCTTACGGACATGCGGAAGGCGCGCGGCGACGCGCCCAGCCGTGAGGTGATTCCTGCCGCTGAGGTTCATCATGATATCGACAGGGTCTATTCGGCTTACGAGGCCTTCGACCGAATGCCCTACGCGCAGTACATGGAGGGCCTGGCGGCAGCGGAGGGCGAGTGGGAGCGCCGCTCACGTGAAAACCCATTCCTCTATTTCCGCGACGTGGTGGGGACTCTTTCCCCCGGTCGGGCCTGGGCCGCGGCCACGCGGAGCGCGTTGCAGCGGGTCGCGGCCGAGTACGATCCCGCCGGCCAGGAGCATGGGGGCGGTAATCCCGCGGATGCCTTCGATCCGATCACCCGGACCGAACTTGTCGCGCGCTGGGAAGCAAACGGGCTGGTCGTCACCTCTGCGGCCCAAACGGATGCGCGAACGATCGAGTTCCTTCGCAAGCTCCCGGAGTGGGATGAAGAGGGCCAGTGCTTGCAGTACTTCCCGAGAATGCGGCCCCGCGTGCTCCTCATGCCCTGATGACGCGAACGCACGGATCGTCGCCCCAATCGCTTCGCTGAGGGCGCGGCCGCGCCGAAGCCGAAACACCGAGAGAATGGAGCCGGCGCAGCCTGAAGCAGGCCCTCTTCTCGCCAGCGGATGCAGGTGCCGTGAGAAGCTCAGTGTTGCGGTACCCGGCCCACGGCGGCGCCGGGTATGCGATGTTGCCGCAAGAAAGCCGCGGATTTCACTCACGCGCCCGAACTGGAGAGACCCGCTTCAAGTCACGCCTGGCCGCCGCCCGCCCCTTCTCTGCTGCGCTGTTCGCTCCCATTTCACGTCCACGCAGCCCGCGCAAACGTGCGCTGCCGGGCAGAAGCACCGCTCGGCGGGGATCGCCTCGATTCGACCCCAGCTCCGATTTCGTGCGCCGGGGCCGCCGTGGTATGCTCAGATGCGGAGTCGAGCGTTTCGGCGAACCCCCGAAGGGAGGCCAAAGCCATGCTGCGTCGCCGTGGATTCACGCTGATCGAGCTGCTGGTGGTGATCGCGATCATCGCGCTGCTCATCTCCATCCTGCTCCCCGCCCTCCAGAAAGCGCGGGAGCAGAGCCGCTCCGTCGTCTGTCTGTCGAACCAGCGGCAGTTGATGCAGGCCGTCTTCCTCTACGCCGAGGATGATCGCGTGATTCCGGGCGTGTCCGTGCACGGCGGCATGAACCTCGACTGGAGCGGGCGCAGCAACGCCGAGTATCTCGACAACCCGGAGCGCTACAAGCACCCGATGGAAACCTCCGTCCTGTGGCCTTACATCAGCGGGATCGACAACATCCTCGAATGCCCGACGGCGCAGCGCGACGCCAACACGATGTTTGATTACACGATGGAGTGCCGCTTCTCCGGCGCGCGGACGGACCTTCGCTGGTATGTGACGTATCCGGAGAAGCCGGAGGTTTCGAGTTCGCCGCGACGCCGATTCGATGCCATGCCGCTGTTCATCGAAGAAGACGAGTTCTGGTACAACCAGCCGGTGGACGACGGCACGTGGGCCAACCTCGACCAGTTCTCCGATCGCCACTCCGGCGGGTGCAACCTCTCCTACCTCAACGGCTCGGCCGGGCGGTTCAAGTCGCCGAAAGGACCGAACCCGCGCTTGCAGGAAAACACGGACTTGAAAGTGCGCCACCTGAGGCTGGTGGTGGAAGGCAAGGGCGAATACATGATCTGGTCCACAAACCAGAACGAATTCGGCTGGGTGAACAATCCGAAGTAGAGGGGCGGACCCCCGGGCGTGTCAGGGGGATGAACCGCTCTGCGAACGGAGCCGCGCTTGGTCAAGCGGTGTTGCCGCGGGTGAGGCGTTCACAGACCGTGGTGGAACTCGGACTGGGTACAGGCGCTGTCACCCCCGCGCAGGCGGGGGTCCAGGGCGCACCGCTCAATCGCTGGATTCTCGCCAAGTCTTGAAGGACGGACTGGATTCCCGCCTGCGCGGGAATGACGAGCGTCGCCCTTCGCCACAGGCTGATGGCGGACTTCAGCACAGCGCCGCGGCGGGACGCAGCGTGCGTTGCCGGGGCTGATAGTACACGGCGCGGCAGTGATGCAGCGGTTCGTAGCCCATGTCGGTCAGCGTTTCGCTGGCGCCGACGAGCAGGGCGCCGTCGGGCGCGAGCAACTGGGTGAGCCGCTCGAAGAGTTTCTTCCGCGCCGTCGCACTGAAGTAAATCGCCACATTGCGGCAAAGGACGACGTCGAACGGCCCGATGCACGGGAACGGCTCGTGCAGGTTGAGCGTGCGGAATTCGATCATCTTCCGAATTCTCTCGGTGACGGACCATCCGCCGGTCGTGCGCGTGAAGTACTTTTCGAGCAGCTCCTGCTTCATGCCGCGCTGGATTTCGAAATCCGTGTAGGTGCCCCGCTTCGCCGCGGTGACGGCCGCTTCGGAAATGTCCGTCGCGGTGATGCGGATCTTCCACGCGTCCACGTCGGGGATCATCTCCCGCAGCGTCATGGCGAGGCTGTACGGCTCCTGCCCCGTGCTGCACGCGGCGGACCAGAACTCGAGCCGACGCGGGTTCGGCGACTTCGCCCGCGCGTCGATCAGGTCGGGAATGACCTTGAACTGCAGCACGTCGAACGGCGAGGTGTCGCGGAAGAAGAGCGTCTCGTTGGTGGTGATGGCGTTGATGATGTCGCTGCGCAGGGCGACGTTGTTCTCGTAGCGGGCCTTGTAGTACAGCTCGCTGAAGGATTTGCACTGGGAAGCCTCGGCGACCTTGCGCAGCCGGCTCTCAATGAGATACCCCTTCGACTCGTCGAGTACGATGCCGCACAGGTCGTCCACGAGGCGCGAGATGACTTTGATGTCCTCCGGCGTCAGATGCACACCGCCTCCTTCATGCCCGCGCGGCGGACGATTTCTTTTTCGACCTGATCCAGCGGGAACACCCCGTCGGCCAGTCCGTGCTCGACCACGCTGCGCGGCATGCCGTACACGACGCAGGTGTGCTCATCCTGCGCGAGGACGGTGCCGCCCCGCTGCTTGATGCACCTCGCGCCCTCCGTGCCGTCGCTGCCCATGCCCGTGAGAATGACGCCGAGGCATGCGCCGCGGTACGCCTCCACGGCGGCGCGGAACAAATAATCGACGGCGGGCCGGCAACTGTTCTCCGGCGGATCGTCGGTGAGGACGACTTCCACGTGATTCCCCGTTCGAACGACTTTCATCTGCCGCCCGCCCGGAGCGATGAGCACGGTTCCCGGACTGACGATCTGTCCGTGCCGCGCCTCCTCGACGCGCAGCTTGGATCGGTCGCACAGGTCGCGCGCCAGCGAGTGGGTGAAGAGCGGAGGCATGTGCTGAACGATGAGCACGGGAAGCGGAAAGCCCGCCGGGAACTTCG
This sequence comes from uncultured Phycisphaeraceae bacterium, assembly GCA_964526695.1. GTDB lineage: Bacteria > Planctomycetota > Phycisphaerae > UBA1845 > UBA1845 > JABWBH01. The sequence continues at coordinate 38,172 of CAZGJA010000058.1, read as the reverse complement.
GGATGACCTGATTCAACGCCGAGGGTCCGCCCGTCGAGACGCCGATGAGGACGACTTCCGGCTCGCGCGTCGGCGCGCTCGGCGTCGGCGGCGTTGCGGGCCGGGCCGGCAACGCATCGCTGACACTCGGTCGGCGCACCGGTCGCGGCGCGGCCGGTCGGGTGCACGAGCCGCCGCGCGATACGCGGAACGCTTCGACTCTCGCCAGCAGGGAGCTTTTGAGTTTCTCGACGTTGGCGGTGACGTCGCCGCCGATGGGCTTGAGCACAAACTCGAACGCGCCGAGGTGCAGCGCCTGCACGGTCGTCTCGGCCCCGTGCGAGCTCAGAGCGCTGAGCATGATGGCGCCAGGCGGGTTCGGCATGTCCGACAACCGTTCGAGCACCTGCAGGCCGTCCATCTCCGGCATCTCGAGGTCGAGCGTCACGAGATCCGGGCGGAGCAGCTCAATCTGCTGCAAGGCGAGGCGACCGTTTGCGGCGACGCCGACCACCTCCGCATCGGGAAGGTCATTCAATGCCGATGCGATGATCTTGCGGTACAGGACGCTGTCGTCCACGATGAGAATGCGAAGATGTGATGCTGAGTCCACTGCGTCCCTCCAAGTTCGCGTGCTGCGCGCGGCGCTCCTGCAGTTGCTCACTTACAAGAAACGCGCCCGCAATGCTCGCATCCAAGTAGCGCTCCCTTACGGTCGCGGCTCAGAAAGTCTGTCGCCGCGCTCACGTGAGCTGCGCGGGAGACAGACGCCCCATCCCCTCCGCCGAAGGGAGGGGCGTCGAGTCCGCACGCCTAGACCTTGAACTGCGCAACCAGCGAGCTGAGGCTTTCCGCCAGACCCGAGAGCCGCGCGCCCGCCTGCTGAGTCTCCGAGGCGCCCTGGGACGTCTGCTTGGCACAAAGATCCACGCCGGAGATGTTCCGGGTGATCTCCTTGCTGGCCGACGCGGACTGCCCGATGCCGACGGAGACGGTCTCCGCGGCGGTGGCCGTTTGGCTCATGTTCTTGGCGATCTCCTTTGTGGTGACGGACTGCTCCTCGAGCGCCGCCGCGATGGTGCTGGACACGCCGGTGACGCCGGAGATGGCCTGGACGATCCGGCTGATCGCGTCCACGGATTCGCCGGTGGACGACTGGATGGCGGCGATGCGCTTGCCGATGTCCTCGGTCGCGCCGGCCGTCTGGCGCGCGAGTTCCTTGACCTCGCTGGCGACGACGGCGAAGCCTTTGCCCGCTTCACCCGCGCGGGCGGCCTCGATCGTGGCGTTGAGCGCGAGCAGGTTGGTCTGCTCGGCGATGTCCTGGATAACGGTGACGACCTTGCCGATCTCGTCGGCCGCCTGTCCAAGCTTGGAGATCTTCTCATTGCTGACGTTGGCGAGGCTGGAGGCGTTCTTCGCGGCGGAAGAGGCCTTTTCCGTGTTGCGCGTGATCTCGTTGATGCTGGCGGTCATTTCCTCGACCGCGGCAGCGACGCCTTTGACGTTGCCGGACATCTGCGTGGCGGCGCTGGCCATGTTGTTCATGTTGATGGCCATTTCCTCCGAGGCGGCGGCGACGGTGGCGGACTGCGAGGTGGTCTGCGCCGCGCCGGTGGTGAGCTGATTCGCGGTGGCCGACAGCTCGGTGGAGGCGCTGGCGACGGTCTGGGCGTTTTCACGAATCTTGCGGACCGTGTCCCGCAGCTTTTCGCCCATGTCGTTCATGGCGCTGACGAGTGTTCCGACCTCTGAACGCGTGTGGATGTCGCAGCGGGCGGTGAGATCACCGTCGGCGATCGTTCGCGCAAAGCCGGCGACGCGGACGATCGGGCGGGCGATGCGGGCGCCGACATAGAGACTCAGGAGGCCGAGGACCAGACCGCCGACGATGGCGAACCAGCGAAACTGCGAGCCGACGGACGCCTGCGCGGCCGCCAGCTCCTTGACGATCGCCTCAGAACCGGCGATGGGCACGGTGGTGGATACGACGCCCATGAGGTCGCCGAGGGCGAACTGCTTCATCGGCGCCTTGCCGCGCATGGCGATCACGTCCGGCGTGGCCTCCAGCGCGTTATGACAGTTGACGCAGCTCTCGGCACTGGCGAGATCGGGCGTCATAACATTCACGACGCCATGCCCCTCGGCGTCCACGCCACGCTCGACATAGGGTTTGTACAACGCCTGACGCTCGGCCACGGGTTTGGCGGCAAGCTGCTTCTCCTGCTCCAAAAGGTTCGCCCAGCCGTTCTTCTCGAATTCCGAGCTGATGCCCTGCTTGGCGTTGATGTTCCAGCCGCTGCGCAGCACGAAGGTCGTCCCGTTCTCACCGGCACTTGCCGCGAGCTTTTCCGAGACCGCGCCCATGAACACCGCGGGGAGCGGGCCTTCGCCGTCCTGCGGGGCGCGCGTGAAGTCCACGCCGTGGGGCTTGAGCTTCTCCACGATCTGCTTGGTGTAGATGCCGCGCGTCGCCGCGACCTGTGCCGCAACGGACGTGCCGACGTTAGCGGCCTGGTCGATGACCAGCTTGTCCTGCTTGGCTTTCAGTTCGCGGTCGGCGCGGTTCCACAACACAAGCGTGCTCGTTCCGAGGACGGCGACGCCCGACAATGCGAGAATAGTGATCTGCGTACGGATCTTCATCTGATATTCCCCGATTCCCCGCCGGGCGCGGCGCCCCCAGTGCCGGCCGGCATGTCCCTTGTTTCACCCCTTCGCGGACCGGTCCGCCTCCCCAAGGGCCGGCGAACCGGTCCGCGACACTTGTTAACCCTGTCAACCGCCGCGCTGGCGCGCCGGTCGAACTTCTCAATCAAGCGCGGCTCCATGCCGCTCGCCAGGCGCTGCGGGGCCGATGCGCGGTGCCGCGTTCATTACACCTGGAACTGCGCGACCAGCGAGTTGAGTCCTTCCGACAGCCCGGACAACCGCTGTCCGGCCTGCTGGGTTTCGCCGGCGCCGGTGGCCGTTTGCTTGGCGCACTGATCCACGCCGGAGATGTTCCGCGTGATTTCCTTGCTGGCCGAAGCGGACTGCGCCACGCCGACGGAGACGGTCTCCGCGGCGGTGGCCGTCTGGCTCATGTTGCGCGCGATCTCCTTGGTGGTCGCGCTCTGCTCTTCAATCGCCGCGGCGATGGTGCCGGACACATCGTTGACGCTGGCGATGGCCTGGACGATCTCGCCGATCGCCTTCACCGATTCCGTCGTGGTGGATTGAATCGCGGAGATGCGCTTGGCGATGTCCTCGGTCGCCGAGGCCGTCTGCCGCGCGAGTTCCTTGACCTCGCTGGCGACCACGGCGAAGCCCTTGCCCGCCTCTCCGGCGCGGGCGGCCTCGATCGTGGCGTTCAGCGCCAGCAGGTTGGTCTGCTCCGCGATGTCCTGGATGACGGTGACCACCTTGCCGATCTCGTCGGCGGCCGTGCCGAGCTGGGCGACCTTGTCGTTGCTGACGTTGGCGAGGCTCGCGGCGCTGCCCGCGGCGGTGGCGGCGCGCTCCGTGTTCTTGGAGATTTCGTTGATGCTCGCCGTCATTTCCTCTATCGCCGCGGAGACGTTCTTGACGCCGGAGGACATCTGCTCGGCGGCGCTGGCCATGTTGTTCATGTTGATGGCCATTTCCTCGGCGGCGGCGGCCACGGTGGCGGACTGAGACGTAGTCTGCTCCGCGCCGGCGGCGAGCTGCGTGGCGGTGGCGGACAGCTCGGTCGAGGAGCTGGCGACGGTCTGCGAGTTCTCGCGAATCTGACGGACCGTGTCGCGCAGCTTGGAACTCATGTCGTTCATGGATTGGATCAGATCGCCCACCTCGCCGCTGGCCTTGGCCGTGCATGTGGTGGTCAGGTCGCCGTTGGCAATGGACTTCACGCAGTTGGCCGCCGCCACGATGGGTTTGGCCAGCCGCATGGAAAGGACAATCCCGACAACCGCGACGAGCACGGCAAACCCAATCGCCAGCCCGACGCTCCATTTGATGACCGACTGACCCGCAGTGTGAGCGCTCGCCTTAAGGTCTTTGACCGCGGCAAGCGCCTCGGAAGTGTCCATCTTGGCGTTCATGCACCATTTGGTCCCGAGAATGTCGATAGGCCCGAAGGCAATCAGGCATTCGTTCTTCACATAGTCCGTGATAGTTGCGAAGCCGGTTTCGCTCTTCTCAAATGCCGCGTGGGTTGCGGGCGTGTCGACCTTCCCGCTTTCCGGAACTCTGAATGAGGCGATCACGCTGTGGTTCTTGGGATCACGAAACGAGTCACAGCGCATCTGGTAATCAGATCCGACGAGCACGATTTCGCCGGTCTCGCCCAGCCCTTCGCGTGACGTGGCGATCTGGTTGATCCGATCCACGGGCAACTGGAACGCGGCGACGCCGATGCGCTCCTCGCCGTCAAACACGGGAGCGGCGATGAACATCGCCGGCACCTGGTAGGATGGCCAATAGAGTTGGAAGTCGGCAAAGACAAACTCGCCCTTCTTGAGGGTCATGGCCTTGCGAAAGGCGTCGCCCAGTCCGGTGGGCGCGTTGGGACCGTTGACCAGCGAGGTGGTGAAGTCGGTTTCCTTGAAGCAGGTGTAGAAGATGTCGCCGTTTTCGGGGTCCACAAGGAATATGTCGTAAAACCCAAACTGATCCACATAGACGCGCATGGCGGGGTGGTACTTTGAGTGAAGTTCGCTGTACGTGGACTGATCGTCGGCACGATCCCATTTGTGCTTGGAGCCGACAGGATTGGGGTTCTTCTTGATGTAATTATACTGCAAGGCGATGGAGTCCTCGTCCAACTGGCCGAGGTAGCTTTGCACGTCCGGCGCTTTGTTGTCATTCTGTTTCTTGAACGCCTCGCTGAAATCAGACGTGTAGTAGGTCGTCAATTCACCCTTCATTCGCTCAAGCTCTTCCGGCGTCACTGCGTTGTCCTCGCGGAACTGCTTGTAAGCGCCTTTCAGGTCGCGCATGGCGCTGACCACCATGTCGTTCTCCGCGAAGCCGGTCATCACCTGCTTGATGTCCTTAAAGTAGCTTTCGATCTGCGCTTTCTTCTGTGAGCGAACGGCGGTGAGCATGTTCTGAGTCTGGTTCTCAAACTCCTGCTCACTGCGGCTCTCAATGGAGTTCATGCCCTTGTCGGCCGTGCGGTAGCTCACCACCACCGCGGCCAGCATGGGGATCACGCCACAGGCCAGAAACGCCAGCGTCAATCGTGTTCGCAGCTTCATGGAGATCGTGTTCCTTTCAGATTTGTGGACAATTCAAAGCAGGGGAAAGTGCGCCCCCTGGACATGGGTTATCGAGCGTTGACCGTGCCGTCGGCGGGCGAATCATCACGATCGCGCGAGAGGGCATCCTCGCCGTCGAGGATCAGGAGCAGTTCCTCCTTGTTCTTGTAAACCGCCTTGACGAACAGTCCGTCCGCGCCGGCGAGGTTCGCCGGCGGGTCTTCAAGCTCGTGCGTGCGGCAGCGGACAACTTCGCCGACGCGGTCGGTGAGCAGCCCGACGCGCTCGCCGCGCGAGTACACCAGGACGTTGCGGCTGGTCGGGGTGATCTCGGCCGGCGGCTTGCCGAGCAGGACGCGCAGGTCCACGACGCTGACGACCTCGCCGCGGAGGTTGATGACGCCGCGCACCCAGGGCGGCGCGTTGGGCGCGGGAACCATGTCGAGGTTGCGGTTGATTTCCGAGACCTCGGCGATGTCCGCGCCGAACATGCGGTCGCCGATGGCGAAGGTGACCAGTTCGATCTCTCGATCCTCGGTCAGCGTCGCCGACGAGGGTTCCATGCACGTGGTCATGACGATCTCCCCACAAGGGCTGCGGCGCTGCCGGCGGTCGCGCGAGAGCCGGCGGCGCTTCCCAGTCGATTCTGAATCGCGCTGATCAACAGTTCTCGGTCGAGCTTCACGAGGTATTCATCCACGCCCGCCTCGCGCCCGCGCTTGATGTTGGCGTCGCCGGCGAGGCTGGTGAGGGCGAAGACGGGAATCGAGCGAAGGCGCGAATCCCCTTTGATGCGGCTGGTCAGCTCCAGCCCCGTGACGCGCGGCATCTCGATGTCCGTGAGCACCAGGTCCACGGGCGGGCTGAGCTTCTGCAGGCGCGCCCAGGCGCCCTCGCCGTCGTCGAACGCCTCGACCTCGAATCCGGCGGATTCCAGGAACGCGGCCACCTGACCGCGGAAGAAGGCGGAATCCTCGGCGAGCACGATGCGGACACCGGTGCCCGCGGACCTTTCCGCGGAGGCCGCCGCGGCGGCGAACCACTCCGGGTACGCGCTGCGCGTGATGGCGATGAGGTCGATGACGCGCGTGGTGGCGTCCTGCACGATCAGCGAGCCGAAGACGCCCGGCTCGCAGAAGGCCGACGTGTCGAGGTGCGTGCTGATGTCCCGGATGTCGCCGAGGTGCGGAATGACCAGGCCCACCTCGTGGTCGGCCACGTTGAAGACGGCGACATGGCAAGCGCCCTGCACCTCGCTGGGCCTCGCCTTGATGTGTTGATCCAGCCGCAGCAGCGGCAGGGAGCGACCGCGGTACTGGAGAATCTCCCGCCCGCCGACGCTGTCGATCTGCTCGGCCTTGATGTTCTCGATGCGCGAGATCAGCGCCGTGGGCACGGCGAAATGCTCGGTCTCGTGGTTGCGGAACATCAGGGCGGTGCAGGCGTCATCGGCGTCCGTCGCGGCTTCGGCGGCGTCGGTCTGCTTGTCGTCCGGCGCTTTCAGACCGCAGTGCTGGGAGATGCCGGTGACATCGAGGATCATTGCCACCTTGCCGTCGCCGAGGACGGTCGCCCCGGCCAGGCAGGTGCACTGCTTCATGTGGCGGCCCAGCGGCTTGACCACGATTTCCTGCGAGTCGTCAAGCCCGTCCACGACCAGCCCGTAGCGCAGCGCGCCCGCCTCGGCGACGATGATGTTCAGCGCGCCTTCATTGGTGTCCTCGCGCCGATCCGAAGCGCCGTCGCGCCGGTTGTCGGCGGCGAGCGGCTCGCCGTCGTCGCGTCGGTCCGCCAGCGCGAGGCGGTGGTTGTCCACCGCGGGGCCATCGTATCCGGCGCGGAATCGCGACGGCACGCCGAGAGCGGTGCTGAGCCGCACGAGCGGCAGGAGCGAGCCGCGCACGTGGAGCAACTCCGCGTCGTTGATGCGGCGGATCTTCGTGCGCACTTCAGAGGCCTTGACGCGAATCAGCTCATGGATGTGTACCTGCGGAAGCGCGTACTTCTTCTCGTTGCACCACACGATGAGCGCCGGAATGATGGCCAGCGTGAGCGGCAGTCGGATGGCGATGGTTGTGCCCGAGCCGAGCTGCGTCTCCACATCCACGGTCCCGCCGAGTTTCTCGATGTTGGTGCGGACCACGTCCATGCCGACGCCGCGCCCGCTGACCTCGGTCACCTTCTCCGCCATGGAGAATCCGGGGTGGAAGATCAGCCGGATCGCCTCGCGCTCGGACATCGTCCGGGCCTGGTCCGCGGTGATGACGTTCTTTTGGACGGCCTTGGTCTTCAGCTTCTCACCGTCGATGCCGGCGCCGTCGTCGCTGATCGTAATGTTGACTTTGCCGCCCTGATGAAACGCGCGGATGTGCACCTGCCCGGTGGGCTTCTTCCCTTTCGCCTCCCGGAGTTCGGGCCTCTCCAGCCCGTGATCGAGCGCGTTGCGGACGAGGTGCGTGAGCGGATCGCCGATGGCCTCGATGATGGTCTTGTCCAGCTCGACCTCGTTGCCCTCGATGAAGAGGTCGCACTGCTTGTTGAGCGTCTTGCTGAGGTCGCGGACGACGCGCTGGAACTTCCCGAGGACCGTGCCGACGGGCTGCATGCGCGTCTGCATGATGGCTTCCTGCAAGTCGCTGGTCACCTGGTCAATGCGGTTGGCGACGGAATCGATGCCGGCCTGGCCTTTGGAGGCGCTGATCTGCAGGAGCTGGTTCCGCGCGAGTACGAGTTCGCCGGCGAGCGTCATCAAGTTGTCGAGGATGCGCACGCCGACGCGCAGGGTCGCGTCCGTCCGCACGGGGGCGGCGGAGGCGCGGGCGGGATCCGCAGGCTCGTCGATCTTGGACGACGCGCCGCCCTCCGGTGCGGTGGCCTGCGCCATCGCGCGAGCCGTCTGGGTGACCGGGGCCTCTTCGCGAGCCGATGCGCCTGTTGAATCCCACGGTCCGTGGTCGGGCGTGGCGATCGGATGCACGCGGTCGGAGGGCAGCCCCAGCTCCAGGTGCAGGTCGTCCGGGCCGTGCTCGGAGGCGAGCAACATGCGGAAGAGCAGCTCCGCCGGCAGCTTCGAGTCCAGCGTGCCCACGCCCGACGTGCTGATGTAACTGTCCATCAGCTCCGCGCAGGCATACACCCGCTGGAGGAACTGAACCGGCGTAAGCCCTTTCGACTCCACGTCGTTGATGAGATCGGCCTCGACGATGTGGATGTGGCAATTGCGCTCCTGCTGCTGGCGGAGCGCTTTCTCGCTGACGCCCATGAAGGCGACGCCGCCGGTGGGCATGAGCACGTCGATTTCGCGATCCGGCGCTGCGGTCTCCGCGGGGGAGGACAGCCCCTTGACGGCGGACTTGAGCGCCGCGACGTGCTGGGAGACGTCCACCTGGTTGGAGCGGCTGTGGTCGGACACCATGCCGCGGAGCAGATCGGACCCGCGGATGAGCGCCTCGACGACGGCCTCGCCCGGCGTCAGCTCGCGGTTGCGGATCATGTTCAACACGTTCTCCATCTCGTGCGACAGCGCCCCGATCGCCGTCAGCCCGAGGAACCCGGCCGTTCCCTTGATGGAGTGGATGCTGCGGAAGATCTTGTTGACGCGCTCGACGTTGATGTTGGCGCCGTCGGCCTCCATGGCTAGAAGGTCGGTCTCGATGCCGTCCAGACCTTCCGAGGCTTCAGTGACAAAACATTCGATAAGCTCATTCTGATCCGAAAGCACGGCTGATTCTCCGCCTGTGGATGGTTGAGAGGTTCATACGTTTGCCCAGCGCTGCACCGACCGACCGGATCGGCGTCCTCGTCAGTCGAGGACGCGGAAGTGCTCGTCGAGCCGGATGACGCGGAACAGGCCTTTCAGGTTCGCGTCCGCGCCTCGGACCGTGAGCGTGCCTCCGCGGGCGAGCAGCGTCTGATGACAAACCACGAAGACGGCCAGCCCGCGCGAGTCGATCAGGTCCACGTCGCTGAGGTCGATGGTCAGGTCCTTCGCGCCGTCGGCGAGATGCTCCTGAAGCGTGGCACGGAACTCGTCCGCGTTCAGAGCCGTGATCGTTCCCGCGGGACGGACCACGGGAGCCTGGGTTGCTGTTGATTGCGCCATTGTCGAAAGATCCTCCATCAGGTTCGTTGCAGTGTCTTGGCGTCCTTGAGGACGGCTCGTTTGCGCAGCGTGAGGCGATTGCCGCCTTCGTCGTATTGCATGTCGTCCGCGTAGATCCCCATCAGCGGGATGCCGCGTCCGCCGTCGGCGAGCACGTCGAGGCGATCGAGCCGCCGCCGCCAGTCAAAGCCCGGTCCGCGATCCGCAACCGTCAGCGTCAGCCCGTCCGCGTCGAACTCCACGTCGAGGTCGATCGCGCTGTCCTCGCCTTGCCGCCCGCCGTGCATGACGGCGTTGAGCAGCGCTTCTCGAAGCAGGATGCGGACGGCGAACGCGTCGAGGTTCGACGTGGAGCTGAGGAGGCGCTGCGTCAGAAGCTCGTCCGCGCGATCGATGAGATCGAGGCGCGACGACATCTGAACGCGGAACCCCGAGGATGTGTCGGTGATCCGGAACATCGGTGCCCTGCTTCGCAATCAGTAATGCAGACCGGTGATCGTGGCGGAGGGAAGTGTGCGACCCCGTCAGCGATCGTGCCGGTTCATCGGCGTTCGCGCGGGCGGGCTTGCGGTTTCATGAACAAGATTGTGGGGTAATCGCCGCACGATCGGACGTTGGCGCGCGCCGACGTCCGGTAAGGCCCGGCGCTCGCCGGCGCCGGGTGTCGCCTTGCGAGGCCTGGCCTTGGTTTCCAGCGGTTTGCGGCGGTTTGTCCCGTCATGCCGCGCGCGGCGCCGGGCTTGAGAGTGCCATGCATCTGTCAGTCCGCGGACCAGCCTTCGCTTCCGATAAGCCGCACGAACCGCACGGGAATCAGCGTGGTTTCGACGGTCCGCGCGCCGAGCCGGCGCACATGGACGATCCGCTGCTCGACCTCGCCGCCGATGGGAGCGACCAGCACGCCGCCGTCCGCCAACTGCTGCAACAGGCTGGGCGGAACTTCAGGAGCGCCCGCGGTGATGAGGATGCGATCGAACGGCGCCTCCGTGGGACAGCCCAGCGATCCGTCGCCACGAACAAGCCGGACGTTGCCGACGCCCAGGGCTTCAAGCGTCCCTGCGGCCTGAAGGTGGAGACCCTCCAGCCGCTCGATGGAACAGACGTGCGCGGCGAGGCGGGCGAGGACGGCGGTCTGGTAACCCGTGCCCGTGCCGATTTCGAGCACGCGGGATTGCGGCGTCAACTCCAGCCGCTCGGTCATGTACGCGACGATGAACGGCTGGCTGATCGTCTGTCCGCCGGCGATGGGCAGCGCGCGGTCCTCGTACGCCGCCTCGCGCAACTCCGGCGGAAGGAACCGCTCGCGCGGGACTTCGTCCATGGCCTTGAGCACGCGCGGATCCGTCACGCCGCGCCGGTAGATGTCCTCGTAGATCATCCGCCGTCGGCGCTGGTCGAACGTCTCGTGGGCATCGGAATCGGCTCCCGTTCTCTCGTTCGGCGTCATGCGCGGATGTCAATCCTCAAGGATCCACTCGCAGGGGCTTGCGCAGGGAGCCGGAGAGACCTGCCACCCCGTGTCGCTTCCTCCTGACGCATGTTCATTCAGCGGAATCCCCATCACAAGTGCGGCGAGAGCAACTTGAACGCCCCGTCGCGCAAGCGCTGCGCCGTGGAGCGCGAGTCCACCTCCTCCAGCGTCACCCGCCTGGAACCGGGCAGCAGCGACTCCAGCCATGCTGACAACTCCCGAGCCAGCGCCGCGTCATACGCTTCCACGTTGAACTCGAAATTGAGTCGAAAGCTGCGCCGGTCGAGATTGGCGGAACCGAGCAGCACCCATGTGTCATCCACCGTGACCAGCTTGGTATGCACGAACGGCGGAGGACGGCGATACACCTCGATGCCATGCTCCAGAAGCTGCCACAGGTAAGCGTCCGCCACCCAGCGCAGAAAGCGATGATCCACCTCCGACGGCAACAGCACCACCACGCGCACGCCGCGCAGCGCCGCCAGCGTCAACGCCGAGATCAGCGTCATCGTCGGAACAAAGTACGGCGTGACCACGTAGATGACGCTCTTCGCCGCGGCGATGGCGGCCAGCAGGATGCAGTGGACCATGTCCATGTCTTCGTCCGGCCCGGTGGAAATGCCGCGGCACAAAGCCGATCCGCAGGGGCCGATGACGGGGAAATACTCCTCCCCCTCCAGCACCTTGTCGGTGGCCAGCGCCCAGTCTTCCACGAATGCGTGCTGCAGCTCGCTGACGACCGGGCCGGCGATTTCGAAATGCAGATCCTCGGAGCGCCCCGGCTTCTCATCCGACAGGAGATGCCGCCGCGAGATGTTCATGCCGCCGGTGAAGCCGACGTGCCCGTCCACGACGAGGAGCTTGCGGTGGTTGCGCAGGTTGATTCTCAACCGGCCGAACGGGAAACGCAGCGGAAAAAACGCCGCGGTCTCGACCTTCGTCTTCAGCAGATGCCGGCCCATTCGAGACAAGTTGCCCAGCGCCCCCAGGCCGTCCACCAGCAGGTGCACGCGCACGCCGCGCGACGCCGCCTCGGACAGCGCGTCGGCAAACCCAAATCCCACCTCGTCGCGATCAAAGATGTAACTGACGAGCGTGACGGTCTTCTCCGCACCGCGAATCGCATCCAGCATGCGCGGGTAAGCCTGCTCGCCGTTGTGCAGCGACTTGATGGTGTTGCCGGGCAGCAGAGGAAGGCGCGTGACGCGATCGGCAACGGCCAGCAGCGGGGCGAGGTGGCCGACGGCTTGGCGCACGTCCTGCGGCGGGTTCGGCGTTCGCGGAAAATCGCAGGCGTCGAAGGGGCGACCGCGCCGGCCCAGCCGGCGCGCGACGCGGCGCTCCAGCCGGTTGATGCCCAGAACCCAGTAAAGCCACGGACCCGCGTAGGGCAGCAGGAGGATCAGCAGCACCCAGATGGCGCTGCTGCGCGGGTCGCGCTTGTACATGATGGCGTGCCCCGCAGCCAGCCCCGCAAGGAACAGCCACGCGACAAACCCGATGATCCCCCACGTTGAATCGAGCCAAGTCGGCATCGCGGCATTGTAGATGGCATTGCAGACCTGGGTAGCTTCTATTTGCCGGCTCGCGGCTTGGTTCGGCGCGGCTTGCGGCCGTTGCCATTGACGACCTCGACGGTCGTGATTTGGAGCAGGTTCACAAATACGCCCTCGCGCGCAACCTCCTCGGAAGTAGCCGGCGTCTGTTGAGGCTGCGATCTCCGCAAGCGGGTCAATCCCGCGAAGAGAAAGCGGTCGGAGACAACAACCTGATCCGGATGCCGAACCAGAATCGAACGGCCGTCTGACAGCCCGATGAGCACAGGCGAAAAGGGCTGGGCCTTGAGCATTTCCTTGATGTCCTTCGCTCGCATAAGCTGTGTCCCGCTGATGGATACACGTATCTTACGCCGGTTCGAATCATGCTTCAAACCTACGATCCCAGAAACCACGACCTTCTCGTGAACATCAATGGTCGGCTGGTCCACCGCGACGAGGCCGGCATCAGCCCGTTTGACTCCGCCGTTCAGGGCGGCGACGCGGTGTGGGAGGGGTTGCGGCTGTATCAGGGGCGCATCTTCAAGCTTGCGGAGCATCTGGCTCGACTGCGCGGGTCGGCGAAGGCGCTGGCCTTTGCGCAGATTCCGACGGACGCGGAGATCACCGGGCAGCTTCGCCGCACGCTGGCGGCCAACCACATGACCGACGGCGTGCACATCCGCCTCACGCTGTCGCGCGGGGTGAAATACACCAGCGGCATGGACCCGCGCCTTAACAACGCCGGACCCACGCTGATCATCCTCGCCGAGCACAAGCCTCCCGTGTACGACAAGGGCGGCATTACGCTAATCACCAGCAGCGTCCGCCGCTTCCCGCCCGACTGCCTCGACCCGAAAATCCACCACTGCAACCTGATCCAGTCGATCCTCGCCAAGATCGAGGCCAACCATGCCGGCGCGGACGACGCGCTGATGCTCGACGTGCGCGGATTCGTCGCGGAGACCAATGCCACGCACGTGTTCATCGCCTCCGCCGACACGCTTTGCACGCCGCACACCGCGGCCTGTCCGGAGGGCATCACGCGCGCGACCGTGCTGGATCTGTGCCGCTCGCACGCCATCGCCTGCGAGGTGCGAGACGTTTCGCTCAGCGAGGTGTATCGCGCAGACGAGATGTTCTGCACGGGCACGATGGGCGAGCTGGCTCCGGTCGTAAGCGTGGACGGCCGGGCGATCGGCGAGGGACGCCCCGGTCCACTCACCGCCAGGCTCAGCGGGCTGTTCAGGAAGCTCACTGAAGCCGAGGGAGTGGCCGTCGTGTGACGTCGCCCCGATCCCCTCGCCAAGTGGACCAGCCATTCTCGCCCGCGAGGGGCTTGATTCACCACGCGCGCGGCGCAATTGAAGACCGGCTTTCGCGCCGCCGATAAGCCATGCGCCTCCGTGGATTCCGCGCGCATGGGTGAATGGTCTTGGGTCATCAAGGGATTCGTGCTCTACACGGCCGCGATGTTCGTCCTGCGCGTGTGTGCGCGCGGGCTGACGTTCGCCCGGCGGCAGTTTGACGCCGAGCAGGCGGAGGCGGCGCGCCAGCGCCTGGAGCAGGAGCAGAAGAAGGACGCGCTGAAGAACACGGTCAAGGATGAGGTCATGGTGGCCGAGCGGGCGGATGACGTCATGCTGGCGACCGAGGAGCTGGATTGACCAATGGATCAGGGCCCGGCGCCGCGTGTGAAGGCGACCTACGGCGTTGGTGAGAGTCCTTCCTTGATCGCCTGCCGCCAGCGGAACTCCCAATCGTCGAGCGTCATGCCGTCAAAGCTCGACTTCAGCGCCTCCTCAACGCCCAAGCCATCCTTCATGCCCGCCATGAACGCCGCGAACTTCGCCGGATCATGCGCCTCGAGCCACGCCAGGAGGCTGTGCGCAATCGGATACTGATGCACCTCGATGGCGCCCGTGCCGCGCATCAGGTTCCTCACGGGCCAGTCGAACTTGACGAATTGCCGCGCGAGCAGATCGGCATTCTCCGCCGCCGGACTGCGCTCCTTCAGCACGCGCTCCGTCATCAGCTCGGCGTACCCTTCGTTGATCCAGACCGGGATAAGACGGCTGGTGTGGAAGCGGTGCAGGAACGCGTGGCTCCCCTCGTGAACCAGCGTGGCGACAAACCGCTGCCACTCCTGCGCCGAACGTCCCTGATAGAACAGCACCACGTGAACGTAACCGCGCTCCTGCACGGAGCGCGTGTAGCCGACGGCCGCGGATTCGCGGTAGTCGTCGAAGCCGCGCGCGAAGCGGAAAAACTCGCCGCGCGAGCGCAGGCAGAACACCGGGCACTTGCCCAGGAAGATGTTGCCAGCGGCGTTGTATCCAAACTGGCGGCACAGCGCGGCGTACATGTCCTCCGCCGCGACGGAGAGGGGCGCACGCATCGCGCGCGGCAGGTCGGTCCAGATCAGAAAGTGATCCGTCTCCACAAGGTCGATGTCCTTGTTGATCGACTCGCGCAGCCGGGGCGTGAAGAACGCCTTGATGCGATCGGCGATCGCCCGCGTCTGATCCGCCGGAACGGGGGTTATCCTCAGATCGTCGAGCGAGGCCGGCGGAAAACCGGCAAGCAGCTCCTGCGTCTTCAGGCCTGGCTGCGGCTCGCCGGTTTCCTGGGGCTCCGAGGCGCCCGGGAAATCAGGCGTGGACTCATCGCGCGGGCGGCGACCGTATTCCTCCATCAGTGCGCGCCACCGCGCTTCGTAGGAGCGGTCGAGTTGCTGGGCTTTGCGGAAGCACCGCACCGCCGGCTCCGGGTCGCCGCGAGACAGCAGCGTCGCGCCCAGTTCGAAGTGGTCCTCGGCGGTCACGCCCGCCTCGCCCTTTCGCATTTGAAGCAAGGCAAGCTTCACGCGGTATTCCGCCCCCGCCGTCATCTCGCTCCACGCGAACACGTACGGGGCCTTGCCGTCCCACAGCACGAGACCGTGCGCGTCGTCATCGACGACCTTCCCGGAAAAATCCACGCCGCCCGGCAGCGTCACGGTGACCTCGATCGTTGGCGAAGGCTTAGGCGTGATGTCGGGCGAGGGGGAGGATTGAGCTTGCCCCGCTGATGCTGCCGCTAAAAACGCAAACACCGCGGCCAGCCGGCGACGCACGGCCCTTTCGATGCGAAATGCTTGCACCTGAGTCTCCGTATGACTCCGGTGGGCAGCGCCTTGATGGTCCCGAGGTTGCGACGTGGCGTGTCTTTGTGCCCCGGAGGGGCATGCGAGAATAGCCCAGCCATTCATGGCTGGGGGACCTGGCGGCAGACCGCGCAGTCCCGGAGGGACGGCTGAATGGCCGCGCGTGGTGCAAACGTCGTCACCAACAATCAGCCGTCCCTCCGGGACTTTCGGTCCGTCGCCGCGAACATCCCAGCGATAAATCGCTGGGCTACTCTCGGCCGCCCCTCCGGGGCACGACGCCTCCCGTCGATTTCCCTGCATGATCGCAAATTCATGCATTTCCAAGAACCAGCAACTGGAGTCAGATGGAGATTCAGGTGCTCGTGATTGTACGCACGCTGCGCAGACCAGACGCGCGAGACCGGCGCTGCCGTGCCGGGTCGCCGGGTCAGACACCGACGACCTCCTGCAACGCCGGGTGGCGGCCTTTGAGCTGGGCGAGCTGCGACTGGTTCGCGCGGACGTGGAACAGCACGGAGGCGTCCTCATACGTTCGACCCAGAACGTGCGCGTACCGTTCGATCTCCGAAATGGCGCGCCCCTCGGTGCTGGGGATGCGCAGGGTGGCCTCGACGACCCTGCCCTTCATCGCGTTGCGCGCGTGCTCCAGAACCTGCTCAAGTCCGTCGCCGCGCACGGCGCTGATCGTCAGCGCGCTGGGGAACCGCCGGGCGAGGATGCGCAGGTTGGTGTCATCGGTCACCGCGTCCGCCTTGTTAAGCAGCAGCAGCGTAGGCCGCTCCTCACAGCCGAGTTCCTTAAGCACGGCGTTCACCGACTCCACCTGGTGCAATGCAAACGGCGAGGCCGCGTCCACCACGTGCAGGAGCAGGTCCGCGTGAATGGCCTCCTCCAGCGTGGCGCGAAAGGAAGCGATGAGCCGGTGCGGCAGATCGCGGATGAACCCGACGGTGTCGGACAGCAGCACGCTGGATCCGTCGCCGAGCCGCCAGCGCGTGGTCTTGGTGTCCAGCGTGGCGAAAAGCATGTCTCGCGCGAACTGCTCCGCGCCCGCGAGGCGGTTGAGCAGCGTGGTTTTTCCGGAGTTGGTGTAGCCGACGAGCGAGATGGTGAACTCGTCGCGCCGGCCCTGGATTTCGCGGAGCTTGCGGCGGTCGATCTGGTCGATCTCGAGCTTGAGCTGGTGGATGCGGTCCTTGACGAGGCGCCGGTCGATTTCGATCTGACGCTCGCCGGGACCGCGCGTGCCGACGCCGACCGCCTTCGCGCCCACGTCGCCCGCCGCGCCCGCCCCGCCTGCAATGCGCTCCAGGTGCGTCCACATGCCGCGAAGCCGGGGCGCGGTGTACTGAAGCTGCGCCAGCTCCACCTGCAGCTTCGCCTCGTGCGTTCGCGCGCGGCCGGCGAAGATGTCGAGGATCAGCTCGCTGCGGTCGATGATCTTGCGCTGAACGGTTTCCTCGATGCCGCGGATCTGCCGCGGGCTGAGGTCGTTGTCGAAGATGACCACGTCGGCTTCAAAAGCGTCCGCCCGCTCCGCAATCTCTTTTACCTTGCCCGTGCCGACGAACAAGCCCGGGTGGGGCTTGAGTCGCTTCTGCACGATGGAACTGACGACTTCCGCACCGGCGGATTCCGCCAGCGCGGCAAGCTCGGCCAGGGGGTTGCTCATGTCCACGTTGGAGTGAGGCAGCAGCACGCCGACGAGCAAGGCCCGTTCGCGCGCGACCGAGAGAGTTTCACGTTGAGTTCGCTGCACTACCAACCTTGCTCCGCGAGGGCCCTGCCGACGCGAGCGGAGCATTCGCGGTGTCGTCAAGTGGGCGGATTGTACAACGTCGCGGATGCAGGCGTCAAACGCTTGAGGCGGCGGCATAGCGGTCAGGTTCGCGTGGACAGAGCCGCGACCGTAAGGGAGCGCATGCGTCCATCCGGCTGCGTCAGGAGTGATTCTCTCCCCCCGGCGGGTCGGCATCCGCTCCCGGTGGGTCGCCTCCCGCTCCCGGCGCAGGCTGCGCAGGCGCGGCCTGCGGCACACGAGCCTGCACCACAACGACGGTCCGCGCGACGATGTCCCCGATGCGCTGCCGGTTCACGGTCATCACCATCAGCAGCAGCCCCGGCGGGAAGTAGGCGTCCACGAAGCGAAGCAGGTTCCGCACCAGCGACGCCCACGTGCGACAGGGAAGCCCCTCCGCATGCACCACCCGCAGACCGACCATCCGCTTGCCCACCGTGCCGCCGCCCCACGCTTCCATCACGAAAGCGTAAGCGCTGAACGCCGCACCGCAGGCCACGAAGGTCCAGAAGATATCCACCGGCAGGGCGCGCAGGCTGCGCATGACGTCCAGCACACCCGGCAGGCGCGAAAGATCGAGGGGCCGCGCGATCATCCCCATTCCCAGCGCAACGAGCATCGGCGCCGTCACCATCCCATCGATGATAAACGCAACGCACCGCCGCGACAGCGGCGCGAGCGTCTGCCCCTCGGCGAGCTTGACCGGCAGGATGACCGACTCCCTTCTGCGAAACAGCACGAGCAGCAGCACGAGCGGAATCAGCGCCAGCTCCAGCCAACTGACCAGCGCGTCGCGCACGATCGTCTGCCCGACCTGCTGGAAAACCACCAGCGGGCGCGGCTCCCCGACCAGCGCGCCGCCCGCGTCCCATCGCGCCAGACGAAGCTCGTGCGACTCGCCTTCCAGCAGTGCCAGCACCTGATCGCCGGAGAACCCCGCCCATGATTCGCCCGGCGCGAAGCGCCGCTGCGGCGACGGGGAATCCAGCTCAATGCGCTGATTGAAACCGTTGACATCGCCCTTCAAAGCAACGAGCCGGCGCTCCGCATCCTGACCCGTTGCAACCAGCAGGCGAAGCTCATCCGCTTCAGCCTGCAGCGCAACAGGCTGATCGCCCGGCTTCAAATCGTTGAGCGGTCGCACTTCCCATGATGGGGATGAAGCATCGTGGCTTACGCCGATCCGCCAGCCGCCGTCGCGGGCGCCGCCGTCGCTGCTGCGGCCGTCGAAAACCACCACAAGCTGATCGCCCGACAGCACCGCAAGCAGGCGTTCGCTTCGATCTGGAACTTCACCCGGCAGCGGTCGATCCGGTCGCCAGCGACCTTCGGAGTAGCGCACGAGCCAGACGGCGGTCGACGCGTCGGCCGGGCGCGGCAGCGCCTCGCCGCCTTCGGCCTGCTTCGATTCCGAGGTCTCGACCTCCAGCGACTGAGAGAGCACCTCCCGCGCAATGCCGGATCCGACGAGCGCGTAAAGCGCGTCGCCGCGCGCATCGACGAGTAGCCGAAACGGGCACGAGGCCATGCCGGGAAGCGGCGTCTGCGGCTGCGGACCGGTGGGCGTGGCGCCGTTGATGCCCGTTTGCGGCAACTGAAACCGGCTGTGCGTTCCGTCGGTGAAGAAGACGTGCAGCGCGTCGCCGGCCACGACCGCCTCGTCAATCACGCCGCGCATCGCGGTCGCGCTGTACAGCCGCGCTTCCGCGGACGAGTCCGCCGCCGGCGGCAGGATCGCCAGCCGAAGCTGCGAGCCGAGGTTCCCATCCGAAACGCGTTCATAAAGCCAGACCACGCGCTTGCCGGCGAAGAGGCCGACCTCGCGCGATTCCTGCCCAAGCGCGGGCGCGGCGGCGATCAGCACGCACGCCGCCGCGAAGGGCAACCATCGCGCGACGCATCGCCGGAAAACCGCGGTTACGCGAACCGGTTGCGACGGCGACGTGACCGCTCCCGCCGGTAGTCGAATTCCCGTACGATGGTTCAAGCGAATGTCCCCGCTGAAGGGCACAGCGCGCCCAGCGTGCAGGACTCGCACCGGGGCTTTCGGGCGTCGCAGACCTGGCGACCGTGCAGGATCAGCGCGTGCCCGACGTAGGTCCACGCCTCGCGCGGCACGACCTGCATCAGGTCCTTCTCGATCGTCACCGCGTCCTTGCCGTCGCGCCCGTTCCACGTCAGCCCGAGCCGCACCGCCAGCCGCCCCACGTGCGTGTCCACGACCACGCCTTCGTTCTTGCCGAAGTGCGTGCCGAGCACCACGTTCGCCGTCTTACGCGCCACGCCAGGCAGCGTCGTCAGCGCCTCGAGCGTGTCCGGCACCTCTCCGCCGAACTCCTCAACGAGCTTTCGCGCCGACGCCTGGATGTTCTTCGCCTTTTGACGGAAAAATCCGCTGCTGTGGATGATCTCTTCGATGTGCTCGATCGGCGCGGCCGCGAGCGCTTGCGGGGTCGGGTAGGCCGCGAACAGGACCGGCGTGATCTTGTTGATGGTCACGTCGGTGGACTGCGCGGAGAGGATGGTGGCCACGAGCAGCTCCCACGCGCCGCCGTGCTCGAGGGCGCAGTCCGCGTCGGGGTAGAGCTTGCGGAGCAGCGCGATCAGCGCGCGGCAGCGCGCCTGGCGGTCCTTCAGCGATTCGCGCGTGCTCGCGGGCTTGCGGCGATTGGCGGACGGTCGCCGGGGTCGGGCGGCTGCCTTCGCGGCCGCGACCTTCCTGCCCGAGCTGCGCGGGCTTGTCGCGCTGCGGCTCTTCACTCGTGACTTTGCGGCGGCTCGACCCATTCGACAAACCCATCCTCATAAACGTCGCGCTTCCAGATCGGCACGTCGCGCTTCAGCACGTCGATCAGGAACCGGCAGGCCTCGAAACTCTCGCGCCGATGCGGACACGCCACGGCCAGGGCGACCGACACCTCGCCCAGCGAGATCGCCCCGAGCCGATGCGCCATCGCCAGCCTCCCGATCGGCCAGCGGCTCATTGCCTCCTCGGCGATGCGGTGCATCTGCCGCAACGCCATCTCGGGATACGCCTCGTAGTCCAGCCGAACGAGGTTGCCGTGGCGGTCGTCTCGATGCGCCCGGACAATCCCGTCAAAGGTGTTCACCGCGCCGCAGGACTCGTCGCCGTTCATGAACCGGCGCAGCCTCGCCACGTCGATCGGCGCGCAAACGAGCTCGATCAGCGGAGCCTCGCCGCCGCCGCCGGTGACGGGCGGAATCACCGCGATGCGGTCGCCATCGTGCAGCGGCGGATCGCCGGGCACGAACTCCTCGTTCACCGCGAGGCGCACGCGCTCGATTCTCGCGGCCATGCCCGGTCGGCGCGCGACGATCGCGCGGCGCGCCTCGGCGAGACGCGCGCCGTCGTGCAGCGGCAGCGTGTCGGAATCGACGCCCGCCCAGTCCCGCGACGGGCCGAAAAAGGACACGACAACTTCCAAGCACAACTCCCTCTCGCGAAGGCCCAAACGATCCGCGGCGGGAGTATATCTCGACGCGCACGCCTCGACCAATCGTCGCCACGAAGGGGATTGACCTGGGTGCGGCGCTGGGTTTCGGCACACCGGCCGGGAGCCACGACCGGCTTCCGGGGCCGCGACGACTTCCGATTGAACCCCAGCAGTCCGGGTGAGAGTCTCCTTCACATGGGGGACCGGCTTTCCAGCCGGTCATTCTCCGGGCTTTTGCACGGGTTGACAGGCTGGAAGCCTGTCCCCCAGGCTTCCAGCCCGGACGGTTAGGAACTGAAATGCCGGAATCCACAGCCACACCCTTTTTTTTTTCGCCGCCCGCGTTTTTTTTGCTGGCTTCGAGCACGAGGTTGGTTATACTGACTTCGGGCATGGACGCCCTTGCGGCACATGGGTTCACGGAGGCGCCCGAAGCGCATGTTCCTCAAACGCATCACACTCTCGGGATTCAAGAGCTTTGCCGACACCGTGGATTTCGACTTCGGTCCGGGCGTGACCTGCGTCGTCGGACCCAACGGCTGCGGCAAGAGCAACATCCTCGACGCGTTCAAGTGGGTTCTCGGAGAGCAGTCGGCCAAGTCCCTGCGCGGGCGGCAGATGCTCGACATGATCTTCAACGGCTCGTCCACGCGCAAGAGCAGCGGCATGGCGCGGGTGGACCTGGTCTTCGACAACGAGGATCGCAAGCTGCCGCTCGACGCCGCGGAGATCACCGTCTCGCGCAAGCTCTACCTCTCCGGCGAGAGCGAGTACCTCATCAACAACCAGTCCACGCGCCTTAAGGACGTGCGCGAGGCCTTTCTCGACACGGGCATCGGCACCGAGGCGTACTCCATCATCGAGCAGGGCAAGGTGGACGTGCTCCTGCGCAGCAGCCCCGGCGAGCGCCGCACCATCTTTGAGGAGGCGGCCGGCATCAGCCGTTACAAAGCCCGCCGCAAGGAGGCGGAGCGCCGACTGGAACGGACGGAGCAGAACCTCCTGCGCGTGGCGGACGTGGTTGACGAGTTGGAAAAGCGGCTGCGCAGCGTGAAGCTCGCTGCCGGCAAGGCGCGGAATTTTCAGGAATACGATCAGCGGCTGCGCGAGCTGCGAAGCGAGCGGTCGCTGGCGGAGTATCACCGGCTGTCCGGTCTCATCGACGATGAATCGCACGAAGTTACTGGGCTGGCCGACCGCGCGACGGGCCTGAAAACGGACATCCACGGGCGGGAAGCCGACGAGACGCAGCTTACGGCCGACCTCGATCGGCTCACCAGCCTGATCGGTCAGACGGAAAACGAGCTGGTCCGCGATCAGTCCTCGGTGACGGCGCAGGAGGAGCGGATCCACGCCTCGCGCCAGCGGATCGACGAGCAAAACGCCCTGCTCGCGCGGCTGGCGGAGCGCTTCGGCATCGACGACCGGCGGCTGGCCGAGGTTCGCGGCGAGCTGGAGCGCGTGCAGCAGGAGGCCCAGCGGCTTCAAGATGAGACGCACGCGCTGCATGGCCGCGTGGACAGCCTCATGGCCGAGGACCAGGCGCAGGCGCGGCTGCTGACCGAGGCGCAGGCGCGGCTTGAGGATGAAAAGGCCGGCATCGTCGAGCTGATGCGCCGCACGGCGCAGGTGCATAACGAGATTCTCGGGCTGGATCGCCACCGTACCTCGCTGTCGGATCAGAAGTCGAAGCTGGAGGTCCGCCATGCCACGATCACTTCGGAGCTGGACGCCTGCCTGCGGCAGCGCGAGGACATCCGCGCGCGCGTCGGCGAGATCGACGCGCTGATCGCCGCGGAGCAGATGCGACTTGAAGAGAAGAAGGCCGAGGCGGAGCGCGTCGGCGGACTGCTTTCGCAAATCACGGAACATCTGGCGGAATCCCGTGAAACGCGAACCTCGCTGCGCTCGCGACAGGATGTGCTGCTCGATCTGGAGCGGCGCATGGAGGGCGTGGGGCAAGGCGTCCGCGTTCTGCTGGAACAGGCGCGGGAGCACGAAAACGGCGGGCCGCTCGGCGCGATTCGCGGGCTGGTCGCCGACGTGTTTGAGACCGATGTCGAGCACGCGGGCGTCATCGAGGCGGCGCTGGGCGACCTGGTGCAATGCCTCGTGATCGACGACGGACGGCGATTCCTGGCGGATCCGGAATTCGTGGCGGGGCTGGCGGGCGGCGTGACGGCCATCTGCCTCGACCGCCTGCCGCCGGTAATCAACGACCGCTCGTTCCCCGATCATCCGGGCTTCGTCGCCAAGGCGCTGGACTGGGTGCGCTTCCCGGATGACCTGACGCACCTCGCCCGGCACCTGCTCGCCAAGACGGTAATCGTTCGCGCGCTGGACGATGCGCTCGATCTGGCCGCGGAGGATCCGTTCGGTCATCGCTTTGTCACGCTGGCCGGGGAGGTCGTCGAGCCGGACGGTCGCGTGCGCATCCGCCATGTCTCCAACGGCGCGGGGCTGATCTCGCGCAAGAGCGAGCTGCGCGACATTGAACAGCGGCTCGCGGAGACGGCTTCGCAGGTGGCGATGCTGGAAGACCAGCTCAACCGCACGCAGGCGGAGTCGCGGCACATCGCGGACCTTCAGCAGCAGCTTCGCACTTCTGTGTACGAGGCGAACACCACCCGCATCGAGGCGAAGGCGGCGCTGTCCAACGTGGAGGAGACGCTGCGACGGCTCACGCACGAGCAGCCGCTGCTCGCGTCGGAGATGTCGCTGCTGCAGCAGCAGATGGACGAAGCGGCGCAGCACGCCGGGCAGCGACAGGAGCAGTTGCAACTTCTCACCGCGCAGAATGCCGAGCGCGAGGCGCGCATCCTCGAGCGGCAGACGGACATCGATCGCGTCGTGGATGACCGGCGCGCCTTGCAGGAGCGGCTTACTGAAGCCCGCGTGGAACTGGGGCAGCTTGGCGAGCGCCGCAAGCAGGCTGCCGATTCGATCAACACGCAGCGGCGCGCGATCCACGAGCTGGAGACCTCGCTGGCGTCGTGCCACGCGGAGATCGAGCAATCACGAGGCCGCATCACCGACGCGGAGGCCGCGCTCCTGACCGCGCGGGAGGCGCTGGAATCCCTCGAACTCAACATCCGTCGCCTCCAGGCCGAGGCGCTGCAGCTTCGCCAGCAGCGGGAGATGCTCCGCGGCGAGCTGGAATCGACCACGGAGGCGGTGCGAACCGCTCGCGCCGCGCTGGAGGAGACGGAGCAGCGCCTGCACGAGACGCAGATGGCGCTGGCGCAGTCGCAGGTCCGGCGTGACGAGCTGATCGCCCGCACGCGCGAGGAGCTGAAGATCGAGCTGGCCGAGCGCTACGCTTCGTATGAATACGCGGAGAAAGACTGGTCGGTGGTCGAGGGCGAGATCGACGAGCTGCGGCGCAAGATCGAGCGGCTGGGCAACGTCAATCTCGATGCGATTACGGAACTGGCGGAGCTTGAGCAGCGGCACGAGTTCCTCACCGCCCAGCGCAAGGATCTCGAAGACTCCATTCGCCAGCTCAAAGACCTTATCGAGCGACTCAACGTTGAGTCCCGCGAGCGCTTCGAGAAAACCTTCAACGAAGTCCGCGAGAACTTCCGCACGCTGTTTAGAAAACTCTTCGGCGGCGGCAAGGCCGACATTCACCTTGAAAACCCGGAGGACATCCTGGAAAGCGGCATCGAAATCGTCGCGCAGCCGCCGGGCAAGGAATTGCAGAGTATCTCGCTGATGTCCGGCGGCGAGAAAACCATGACGGCCATCGCACTGGTCATGAGCATCTTCAAAAGCCGCCCGTCGCCGTGCGCGTTTCTGGACGAAGTGGACGCCGCGCTGGATGAAGCGAACAACGAGCGTTTCAACCGCATCGTGCAGGAGTTCACCACCAGCTCGCAGTTCATCGTCATCACCCACTCGAAGCGGACGATGTCCATCGCCGAAGTGCTCTACGGCATCACCATGCAGGAGCCGGGCGTGTCCACGCGCGTCAGCGTGAAGTTCGAGCAGGCCGCGGGGGCGGCGTAGTCGCGCCGGCCGGGTCGACCCCTCTTTCCGAACCCGCAGCGCAAGCAAGGGAGCGAAGACACAGGCGAAGGTCCGCGACGTCGCAACGACGTTGACGTTCGCCCTCGCTTGCGCTACGGGTTCGGAACGGCTTGCGCTACGGGTTTGGAATGGCCTGCGCTACGGGTTCGGAATGGCTTATGCTACGGATTCGCGACGGCGCTGCCCGGCTCCGGAAGCACTGTCACCTTCGTCGTTGCCTTGAGCTTCCCGCAGGTCACCGTCACTGCGTACTCACCCGGCGGGACGAATTGGGTCTGCCCCAAGCCCGCGTCGGGGTTGGGGAGCTGGTCGCGTTTTTCACGCTGGAGGTCCCAGACCACGCGGTTTAGACCGATGCGACTGCCGCCCGTGAGGCTGCGCACGGTGACGTCCTTGGAGTCGGCGATGGTGATCTTCACCGGCTCGGTCATGTAATCGCGGAGCCAGTAGTAGATCCGCGCGCCCATCGGCGGGTTGGGCGCCTTGAAGACGCGGTCCGTCCAGAACCCCTCGTAAGGCAGGAAAAACTTCGGTTTAGCCGGCAGGGTGTCGAAGGCGTGCAGGGGCGACTGCACGACCTGCGGCGAAAGCTGCGAAAGCGGCGCGGCATCGTCGAGGATCCAGATCGAGCGGCCGTGGGTACCGGCCACGAGGTCCATGTCCCGCGGATGCTGCGCAAGATCGTCCACGGCCACGGTGGGTAGCGAGTCCGCATTCAGGCGGATCCAGTGCCCGCCCGCGTCGATGGAAACATAGGCCGCCCGCTCCGTTCCGCAGTACAGCACATTCGGGTTTCTGACGTCCTCGCGGATGACCTTGGCGTGCGCGCCGGGCGGAAGGTCCGACGTGATGTTGCTCCACGCCTTGCCGCCGTCGTGCGTGACCAGCACGTGCGGGTTCATGTCGTCGTTGCGGTGGCCATCGACCGCCATGTACGCGCGGCCGGCGTCGTGATGCGATGGCTCGAGCTTGCTGATGTACCGCCCCCCCACTTCCGCCGGAGTGACGTTCGTCCACGTCTTGCCGTCGTCAAAGGTCACATGCACCAGCCCGTCGTCCGTGCCGGCCCAGAGCACGCCCGCCTTCACCGGCGACTCCGCGAGCGAGACGACGGTCCCGTGCGTCTCGGCCTCGGAGCCGACGGTCAGAATCTTTGTCAAGTCGCGAGTGGACAGGTCTTCGCTGATGCTTTCCCAGCGCTCCCCGCGATTCGTAAGCTTGAACACGTGGTTGCCGCCGAAGTACACGGTCGTCGGGTTGTGCGGCGAGACGAAGAACGGGCTGTTCCAGTTGAATCGAAATCGCGGCTGGCCTTCCTTGGGCGACGGGCGGATCAGCTTGCGCCGCCCCGTGTCGAACTCGGTGCGGACCAGCTCTCCGCCTTGCGCCTCGGAATAGAACAGGTTGGAATTGACCGGATCAAACGCGCAGTGGAACCCGTCGCCCCAGCCGAGGAACTGCCAGTCATGATTGGTGATGCCGCCGCCGGGCTGATCCGGCTCGTCGCCGCCGGTGTCGCGGATCGTCGCGCTGGGCCCGACCCACGACCCGTTGTCCTGCAAGCCTCCGGCGATGCGATAAGGGTCCGACATGTCCAGTGCGATGTTGTAGAACTCCCCCACCGCCAGATGATTGAGGAAATCCCACGTCTCGCCGCGATCGTACGATTGATACACGCCGCCATCCGTGCCGAGGACGAGATGATCCCTGTCGGCGGGGTCGATCACCATCGCGTGGAGATCGCCGTGAGGCCGACGCGCTCCGCCGGCGCGGAACGTCTTTCCGCCGTCGTCGGAGATGTTCAGCCCCCAGCCGAGCACGTAGATGCGCTGATCATCGGTGGGGTCGATGCAGACCTTGGAGAAGTAGAATGCCCGAGGCGAGTGATCGTGCACGCGCGTCCATGTCTCGCCGCGATCCTCGGTTCTAAACAACCCCCCCGCCCTGCTGCGATCGTCGAACGGCTCGACACCGAAGCCGCCGATGTCGGACTCGACGATGGCGTAGAGGATGCGCGTGTCCTTCGCGTAGATGTCCAGCCCGATGCGACCCGTCTGACCCGGAAGCCCGCCGCCCAGCCGGCTCCACGAGACGCCGGCGTCGAGCGAGCGATACAGCCCGCCCTTCGGTCCGCCGCTGCGGTAGCTGTAGGGCGTGCGGCGGCGCATGTACATGGCCGCGTAGACGATGTCGGGGTTCTGCGGATCGATCCGCACGTCGATGGCACCGGTGTCCTCGTCGATCTGCAGCGCGGGCTTCCACGTCTTGCCGCCGTCGGTGGTCTTGTACACGCCGCGCTCCTTGTTCGGACCCCAGAGGTGGCCGAGCGCGGCCGCGTAGCAGACGTCGGGATTGCGCGGATCGACCGCGAGGCGCGGGATGTCATGCGATTCGGTGAGCCCGCAGTGAACGAAGGTCGCTCCGCCGTCGATCGAGCGATAGACGCCGTTGCCGTAAGAGGACGAATTGCGCCCGTTGCCTTCACCCGTGCCGACCCAGACGATTTTGGCTTTGCCCTTGTCTTTGTCTTTGTCTTTGTCTTCGTCCCTGGCGTCGCCCTTGTTCATGTCCTCGGTGTCGGCCCTGTCCGCGTCCTTGGTGTCGGCTTTGTCGATCTTCGCTGAGGCGGGCGACGCGGCAGCGCCCGCGGGTTCGGCGGTTGCAGAGGGTTTCGCCTTGCTGTCCTCCGGCTCGTCTTTCCATCCGGGCCAATCCGGCGGCGCGTCACACACCACGACGGACCCGATCGAGGCGGTGACCTCTTTGTCGAAAAGCGGCGCGAAGGTCGTGCCGTTGTTGGTCGTCTTGAACAGTCCGCTGGTGCCGAAGCCGACGTAGAAAGTCTTGGCGTTGCCCGGCGCAAGCGCGATATCTGCCACGCGCCCGCCCATGTTGGCGGGACCGACGTTGCGCCAGGTCAGCCCCTTGAGGTCGTCGGCGGTGAGTAGGCGAGTGGAAGCCTGCGCGTCGCCCTGCGCCGCCGACGGCAAGGTCGGATTTCCGGTCGTCGCAACATGCGCAGCGCCGGTCGTCGCACCGTTCGCAGCGCCAGCCGGTGCACCGTCCGCAGCGCCGACCGTTGCCGGAGGGGGCGAGGATGCCGTGTGCGCGGGCAAGGGGGAACGCGATGTTGAAGCCCCGCCCGCTTCGCCCGCAGGCGCTGCGTCCGAGCCTTGCGGCGCCGTCCGGCAACCCACGCCAGAGGCCGCCGCCCCCGCCAGCAACGACAAACCCGCCAGCGCCGCCGCCGTCCGCCAACACGCCCGCCGTACCGCCTGCTGCCCGCTTCGTGTCATCGCGTAACCTCCAGCTCCCATGAGCCGCAGTACGCTATCGCGGGCGATGGAAACCGCAAAGCGGATCAGGGGCAATCGTGACTGGAACGGCACGCGGCCAACTCAGACTCAGCAGGTCGAAGGCGATCTCCTCAGAACATGCAGAGCATCCCGTCGTCCGGCAAGTTCACGAACAACGCGACATCACGACGGCGGTCTGTCGCCGTGCAACAGTCGCTCAACCCGAACCAGCAACTCTGCGACGTGAATTATGGCGGTCCGACCATAGTTCCCGAGAACGAGCATGTCCTCATCCCGCGTGACCAGGACGTCCGCAGCGGAGACTTCCGCGAGCGCAAGCAGATAGTCATCGCTGGAGTCACGGCACACGGCCTTCTCGTGGATCGGCTTGTGAAGGGAAGCTCGACAGAGCAGGTCGGCCACGGCCATCGCGTCGTCCGCGTGAATCAGCCGCTCGAAGTGCGGACGGGCCACCACATCCGTGAATTCATCGATCAGGTCCGGTGAGGCCACAAGCGAAAGAGCGCCGCCCTCGACGCCGTCGGCGATTTGGCGCCACCAGCCCCCGATCAGCGCGCTGATCAGGACGGACGTATCGAGGATCGCGTGGATAGGGGTTTCTCCCGGCGAACGGCACGGACTTCCGCATCGATCTGCTCGTCCGAGCTGGCGTGCCGCGGGTCACATCTCGCCTCAATCCGCTCGCAGACCAGACGCCAGCGCCGTGCCCAGGTCAGCCGGTCAATCGCCTCGGCCACCTCCAACTGCTGGTCGGCAGGCAAAGCCTTGACCTGCTCGATGATGGTCTGCGCTCCAGTCGATAGCATCCGTCGTCCCCGCGGGGCCTCAGTCATCCGAAACCTGCCGCACCCGAATTGTAGCGGGGCAAGCTGGACCGGGGAACTGCCCTAAAACCAATTTGATCCTCGGCGGGTGACAGCACCGCAAAGTGCTTCGCCTCCCAGCGCTGTGACCGCGCCCTGCCGCACCGGCCAGCAACCCCCGCTAACGGCTGCCGCGCCCTGCCCAACCGCATTCGCGCCCTCAGCCTCGAATCCCGGTCCAAATCTAGTGGGCGCATCGTCGTTCACCGACCCGGAGTGATTCCCGCTCATGCCGGCGTCGCGGCACTGGCCTCAAGGCGACGATGCAATTCGCTCCTCCACCGATGGCGGTTGCGAACCTGAGGCCAGATTTCACGAAAGAAGATGACCGGACGGTGGAGTATCGCCACCGCCCATCCGAACACCTTCCGGAACAGCGACAGTCGGCGCCACGCTTCGACGGAAGCATCAAGCGACGCCAGCGCCCGACCGTAGTGATCTTCAAAGCGATGATCCAAGACGAGTTTTGCATAGTATCCGGCAAAGCCGGAGGAAGGCATGAAATCATGCGCCGTGCCGTAGGCATCCGCGGCGAGCCTGGGTTCGCCGAGTGAACGGAAGGCATCGCCGCGCACCGCCCACATCAGCGACAACAGCCTCTCATTGTTCCCAGCGCCTTTGCTGCCCTCCAGCGTGGACTTGCCCACAAGCGGCTGCGACATTTCGAGCACGGACTGCCAGTGTCTTGCGCTTGGTGTGGATGGGAGGCGCCAGACGAACCTGATGATCTCCAAAACCCGTTGCGCTTCGGACACTCCAACGATCATCAATTCCATTCCTCGCGAGCGCGGCGTTGATACTGGACCGCATCTTCGCCCCATCGAATCGAGCCGATCAGACTGGAGATGTTCCCGCTCTCAGCCTTTCTCCCTTCACCGTTCTCCAGCAACTTCTCAATTCGGCACCAGTCCTCGTACCCGATTTGCACGGCCACCGGATGGTTCGATTCATCGGTCACGATCTTCTTTGGGATGTTCAGCATCGGGTTTCCCTTTCGTCTCACCATTCTAGCATCGCGCGAGGTCTGCTGAAAACCACGGTCAAAGCACCGCAAAGTACTTCGCCTGCCGGTGGTGCGTAATCAGCGCCGTCGTCGTCTGCTCCGGTTCGAGCTGGAACTCCTCGGACAGCGCCACGCCGATGCGCTCCGGCTCCAGCAGGGGCCAGAGCTTGAGCTGATCTTCGAGCCGGGGGCAGGCCGGGTAGCCGAAGGAATAGCGCGAGCCGCGGTAGCGCTGCTTGAAGATCTCCTGCTTGTCGCGCGCGTCCTCGCCGGCGAGGCCCCATTCCGCGCGGATCTGCTTGTGGATGAACTCCGCCAGCGCCTCGGCGCCTTCCACGCCCAGGCCGTGCAGGTGCAGATAATCCTGGTAGCGGTCCTGCGCAAACCACTCCCGCGCCACGTCGCTGACGCGCCGACCCATGGTCACGACGTGAAAGGCGATGACGTCGAACTCGCCGCTCTCCACGGGCCGGAAAAAATCCGCCAGGCACCAGTACGGCGCCTTGCCCTGCCGGGGGAAGTCGAACCGCGCCAGCTCGCGCAGCGCTCGCGTCGGCTGGGGACGGCCCGCGTCGAAACCGGTCGGGTCGAATACCACAAGATCATCGCCCTCGGACTGGCACGGCCAGAAACCATAAATCGCCTGCGGACGAAGGATATCCTCGCGCTCGCAGCGCTCGGCCAGGTCGCGATACACCGGACGAACGACGTCATTGACATAGCGGGCAAAGTCCTCGGGGCTGCGCCGGTTTTTCTTGTAACCCCATTGGACCTGGAAGAGCATGTTCTCATTGATCCAGGCGAGCACCGTCTTGATGGGGATGTGCTCAACGACGCGCGATCCCCAGAACGGCGCGGGCGGAACGGGTTCGTTGCGCGAGATGTCGGATACGGGCGGAAGCGAGCCGCGGACTTCAGTCCGCGCGGACTCTCCGCTCCCCGCCATTGCCGTGTCGCGCGAGTCCGAGCCGCGAAGGATTTCCCTGCCGCGCGAACCGGCACATGGAATCGTGACATCCCTCGAAGCCGACAAACCGCGCGGGCTCAAGCCCGCGGCTCGCGTCTTTTCCTCGAAGCGCCCCTCGACGATTTCCTGCATCAGGTGCAAGCCCTCGAACGCATCCTTCGCATACGCGACGGCGCCGGCATACACGCCGCGCAGATCGTCCTCCACGTACTTGCGCGTCAGCGCCGCGCCGCCCAGAATGACATGCGGCGACAGCCCCCGCTCGTTGAGCACCTCCAGATTCTCGCGCATCACCACCGTCGATTTCACCAGCAGACCGCTCATGCCGATCGCGTCGGCCTTGTGCTGCTCATACGCATCAATAATCGCGGCCACGGGCTGCTTGATCCCAAGGTTGACGACCTTGTAACCATTGTTGGTAAGGATGATGTCCACGAGATTCTTGCCGATGTCGTGCACGTCGCCGCGAACCGTGGCGAGCACCATCGTGCCCTTCTGCTCGCCATCGACGCGGTCCATGTGCGGCTCGAGGTGCCTCACCGAAGCCTTCATCGTTTCCGCCGACTGCAGCACGAACGGCAGTTGCATCTGCCCGGCGCCGAACAGGTCGCCCACGGTCTTCATGCCGTCGAGCAGAATCTCGTTGATGATGTCGAGCGGGCGATACGTCGTCATGGCCTCGTCGAGGTCGTCCTCCAGCCCGACGCGGTCGCCGTCA
This sequence comes from uncultured Phycisphaeraceae bacterium, assembly GCA_964526695.1. GTDB lineage: Bacteria > Planctomycetota > Phycisphaerae > UBA1845 > UBA1845 > JABWBH01. Next base: position 6,565 of record CAZGJA010000058.1, on the reverse strand, counting down.
ATGATGCGCCGTTTCAAGCGATCGCGCACGTCTTTGGGCTTTTCAGCTTCCGCCGCATGAGCCGAATCCGCCCCCCTACGGTCGCGGCTCTGTTCGAACATCTTCAGCAGCACGGCGAGCGGGTCGTACCCCTCGCGCCGGCGATCGAAGAGGAGATCCTCCGCCACTCGACGCTGGTCCTCGGGAATCTTGAACAGCGGCTCGATGCCCGCCGCGTGCAGGATGGCCGCGTCGAGACCGTGCTCGCGCGCGTGATGCAGCATAACGCTGTTGATGACTTTGCGAATAGGCGGCGCGACGCCGAAGCTGACGTTGGAAACGCCGAGCACGGTGTGCACGCCGGGCAGCTCCGCCTTGATCCGCCGCAAGCCGTCGAGCGTTTCCAGCGCGAGCTTGCGGTCATCTTCACTGCCCGTGCAGACCGTGAACGTCAGCGGGTCGAAGATCAGGTCCGTGGGCTTCACGCCGTGGCGATTCACCGCGATGTCGTAGATGCGGCGCGCGACCGCGAGCTTGCGCTCCGCGCTCTTGGCCATGCCCTCCTCGTCGATGGTCAGGGCGATCAGCGCCGCGCCGTAGCGCTTCGCGAATCCGCAGACGACATCGGCGCGCTGCTCGCCGTCTTCGAGATTGATCGAGTTGATGATGCACTTGCCGCCCGCCAGCTTCAGCGAGGCCTCGAGCACGTTCGTCTCCGTGCTGTCGATCACGAGCGGCACGGTCACGTCGGTGACGAAACGCCGCAGCAGCGCGGTCATGTCCGCCGTTTCGTCGCGCCCGACGTAGGCCGCGCAGACGTCGAGGCAGTGGCTCCCGTGCTTCACCTGCTCGCGGCCCATCTGCACCATGCCGTCCAGATCGCCGGCGGCGAGCAGCTCGCGGAACTTCTTCGAGCCGTTGGCGTTGGTGCGCTCGCCGATGGCGAGAATGTCGTTGTCCTGCCGCAGCGTCACGGACTGATACAGGCTCGAAACCGACGGCTCGACGGCGAAGGTGCGGGGCGCGGGCGCGCGCCGGCCGATCGCGTCCACCACCGCGGCGAGGTGCTGAGGCGTCGTCCCGCAGCAGCCGCCGACCATGTTGACGCCGTCCGCCTCGACGAACTCCTTCAACCAGCGGGCCAGTTCCGCCGGGGTCAGCGCGTAATGCGGCTTGCCCCCCACGAGCTGGGGCAGCCCTGCATTGGGCTGCACGAGCAGGAGCTTGTCCGTGTTGCGCGAAATGTAGCGGACATACTCGCTCATCTCCTGCGGACCGGTGGCGCAGTTCAGCCCGATCGCGGCGACCGGATCGTAGGTGTTCAGCATCGTCACCGCCGCGGCGATTTCCGTGCCCAGCAGCATCGTCCCTGTCGTTTCGATCGTGACCGTGCAGAAGATGGGGACCGCGCGACCCTTATCGCGCATCGCGTCCATGCACGCCACGATCGCGCATTTCGATTCCAGAATGTCCTGGCACGTCTCCACGAGCAACGCGTCCACGCCCCCGTCGAGCAGGCCGCGCGCCTGTTCGGCGTAGCTGTCCAGCATCTCGTCCCAGTGGGTCTGGCCGAGGGTGATGAGCTTCGTGCCGGGCCCCATCGATCCGACGACGAAGCGCGGCTGCGCGGGCCGGCTGAACTCGTCGGCAGCGCGGCGGGCCACGCGCGCGGCGGCCTGGTTCATCTCGAAGGTCCGCGCGGCAATGCCGAACTCGCCCAGCGTGAGCTTGCTGGCGCCGAAGGTGTTGGTCATCACCGCGTCGCAACCGACGGATAGAAACGAGCGATGAATGTCCAGCAGCACGTCCGGGCGCGTCAGCGAGACGACATCGACGCAGTTCTCATGGCCGTCGTAGTCCGCCAGCGTCAGGTCGCGCGCGTGGATGAAGGTGCCCATCGCGCCGTCCAGCACGAGCACGCGCTCCCGCAGCAACGAAAGAAACTTGGAATTCATGCGGTCACCCCTCGCCTGGAAATCCCGCGGCACACGCCCGGGGCAATCGGATAGTCTTGAATTATCGGCCATTCCGATGGGTTTTGCGAGCCTCGCGCAACACGGCAGGCCGGCTACATGGGCATGGGCATGGGCATCGGGTTGGGATTTCGCTTGAATGACATGGCCAGATTGGGTTATAATCCCTTCCGGGCAGTTATTCAACCCAAGCCGCGGTGCGTCGGGCCGCATCCGCGGTTGGCAGGGAATCCAGGAAGGGGACTTGCTTATGTCGTTGTCACGAAATGGGAGGCGCTGCGCGCGGACGCTGATCGCGCTGACCGGATGCTGCGTGGGTGCGGGGGCGGCAAGAGCGGCCGTCACCGGGTTTGAAGCGGACATCGCTTCGCTCGACGTCGGCGACCAGTCTATCGGCTTAATTCTCGACGACGACGCCAACGACAACATTTACATCCAACTGGTCATCGACCCCAACACCGGCGAGTTCGCCGGCGGCCGGTTTGGTCACGGCAACAACGTGGCCGGCTGGAGCGGCATGACGGGCGGCAACCCGACCTTCGGCATCAGCGACCGCTTCTTCACCGCGCATGTCCGCGCCACGTATGACAACGTTGCTCAAACGGTCACGCTCGCGCTCACCAACCTCGACGGCAACGTCAACCGCAGCCTGAGCGTCTCACGCGGCGGCTGGGTCAATACGCCCGGCGGCTCGGATGTCGGCTTCGGCGGCAACGGCAAGAAGATCTCGCTGGACAATTTCCGGATCATCAACAGCCCCATCTGCGACACCTTTGACCGCGAGAACGGAGACATCGGCCGACTCTGGCGCGTGGACAAACCCGATGCTTTCATTCAGAGCAACACCGCCCGCGCGGACCGCTTCTCGCTGGCCATCTGGGTCAGCGAAGAATGCGGAGCCTGCACCGGGGTCGAGAAGTTCAACGCCAAGTGCGTCGAGAAGACCAGCGGAAACGTCATCATCGCCAAGGTCACGAACGGGCAGCCGGGCGGTCTGGTGCAGATCAACGATTCCAACAGCGGTCAAGGCGAGGAGCTCGTCATCAGCAATCGCGGCAAGGCCAAGATGAAGTTCACGAACGCCGAAAGCGGCCTGCACTTCGTCTTCGCCAGTTTTCCGTGCGGGTACACGCTCGAGTCGCGTCCGACTTGCCCGTGAGCGACGGCGGGATGCCGGATGTGGGCCTGTGGAGGAGTGCTGAACCGAGGCTTGAGGCGGGCGCGCTGTCCACTGGCGCGGTCCCGTGCGTGGGCAAACGTGCGCGGGCGCTGAGCTCTCGGAAGGCAGCTTATACGTCAACGCACAGTGTGCCGCCCACGCCGGGTATGGACGCAGCCGCAGCGGGAGCTGCGATGGCGCGCTCCGAGGCCACCTTGTCCACCAGAATCTGCCAGGTCTCCCGCTCCATGCGCAGGATCTTCAGGGCGTCGTCCAGCGACTGCACGTCGTGGCGGGCGCTGCCATCGACGAGTTTGTTATAGATGAACATGTACAACGCCCCGACGCGCTCGCAAAGGTCCGGGTTCACCTTGTGGTTCAGCCCGTTGTACATCTCCATCACGATGTTCTGCGCCCGCGAGAGGCAGTTGAAGACGCGTTCGTAATCCTTCTTCGTCAGCGCGTCCCGGCCCTGCATCGTGAAGCGGATCGCCCCGTCATAGAGCATGAGCTGAAGCTGCTCCTGAGTGGCGGTCAGGACGGCTTCGCGCAGGTAGTGTTGTGCGTGCGAGGAGGCGGCCATGTCGCCTGATCTATCGGAAGGGGCAGAGCTCGATTTCAGTTGGCCTGGCCGCGATGCGGCAGGTTTCAGCCGATGAGGCGCATGTTGTGCCGGTGTGTTCGTGCGCCGTGCCCGGCGTTGGTTCGACTCCGCGCACTCCGCGGCGAATGCCGGGTCTCGTCATTCCCGCGCAGGCGGGAATCCAGTCTCGTCGCGGAGCGACGAACTACCCGGCTCGCGGAACGACGAACTAGCCGGCTCGCGGAGCGACGAACGACCCGGCTTCCCGTCAAACCCGCGCGGAAACTGCGCGTCGGCGTTACTTGCGCTCGCCTTCCTCCACGGTCGGATTCCGCCGGAATCGCTGGTAAACCTCGTCCTTGCGGAACTCCTCCATACCGGGCGGTTCCGGGAACATCTTGGCGGCGTCCAGCGGCGGATCGTTCAGCTCGCAGATCTTGACCAGGTACGGCTGGGCCTCGTCCCAGATCATCTGCTGCAGCCGCAGGTCCACCCGGTCCCACAGCCATTTCTTCATCAGCACATGCCGTCGAGCGTCCTGGAAATAGCCCAGCGCCTCCTCGGCAAACATCAACTCATAGGCCTGAAGACGGCGGCGGTCCTTCACGTCGCTGGTCATTTCCGCCATGTAGTGGTCATAACAGGTGCGCGCGGCGTCCATGTCGCCCTCGAACCCCGCCACGTCGCCGCCGCCCAGCTTGTCCAGGGCAGAATCCATGAACCCGCGCACGATGACGTCCGATTGCTTGTACGTCATCATCTCCTCTTTGAGATTGCCGAAGACGAAGTCGCGCAGCGGCTGCACGTAGCGGTCCTGAATGCCGCCGTTGGGATGCCGGTTGTGCTCGCGGAGGTAGTCGAGGAACTCCTGCGCCAGCTTCAGGTTGCTCTCGCCGCCCTCGCGGAAAAGGTTGCCGATCGAGTCCTCAATCCAATTAAAGAAACCCGAACGGTATTGCGGACCGGCCGTGCCCTCCTCAAATCGCGGGTCGTCCTTGAATTGCTTCTCGCCGTATTTCAGGTAGGCCGCAAACGTGTAGGGAATAAAGCGCGTGTCCGGTCTGAAGTCGATATACGAATCAAACGGCTTGTCGAAATTCGGCACAAAGATCAGTCGCCCGCGCGTCTCGCCATATCGCAATGCAAAGAAGATGAAGCGAACGGTGTTCATTGAATCGTTGGGATTCAGGTTGAACCGCCCTTCCGTCTTCATGTCGCCGTAGCTCGACCAGTACAGCGCGTGCGCCCAGGCCGCGCGCCAGTCCACCGGCCCGAACTCCTCCATGAGTTTGAGCATCCACTGCGGGTCCAGTCGCATCTCTTCGCGCAGCACGCGTGAGCGAATGACCGCCAGCACGCGATGGAGCGCCGCCTCGTGGGCGGGATCCGTCAGGAACGCCAATCGCTTCTGGAACTGTTCGTCCGCTTCCGGCTTCGCCGCGGCCACTTCGAAAAGTCGCCGCTGCCTCCGCAGATGGCGCGCCACAAAATCCAGCAGCACACGATCGGGCGATAGGCCGATGTCCTCCTTGTCCGTCAGCCGGGCCACGAACGCGGCAGCCTCCGGGTCCGACTGCAGAAACGCACCCCAATCCTGGGGCGCGTCCGCGATCTTCTTGAAGAGCGCCGCCTCTTCCTCCGCGGACAGCATCACCGGCGGCTCGCCAAGCACCCGCTCCATTTCCACGGCGAGCGCGCGCTTGTAGGACAGGTGCTCGTCATCCAGGAAATCAGCAATCTTGTGCCAGTAGATGTACGCCAGATCCTTGTAAAGCGTGATCTCACGTGGATTGTATTGAAGGCCCTTGTCCCGCAGTTCGCGGATGCCGTTGGTCACCCATTTCCACCGCGCCTCGGGCGCGTAGTACGCGACGGAGATGTTGTAGGCCATGTTCCATGAGTTGTACGCCCACACGCCGGGGAAGCGCGGTTGAAGACTCGTGAGAATCTGGGCAAGCTGGTAGGCCTCGTAGTTTTTGCCTTGCTCCTTGAGACGCTCATAACGGATGAACGCCACGTCGATGGCGAGAGCCCTGATCGGACCCAGCTTGCTTGCCAGCTCCAGGGCCGGGGGCAGCCCGCGCACGGAGGTTTGATCCAGCCCGAGTTGACGCTCCTGGCGAATGCGGTTGATCGGACCCAGCACGAATCCCGCGCCGATCAGGCAGGCCATCCCGGTCGTCACGCTCAGCACCAGGACGCGCCAGTCCCGCCGCTGCGCCGCGCGGCGCGCCGCAAGGTATTCCGGCAGCACATAATGAACGGACGCGCTTGATGACATTCTTAATTGCGTATCCACCCGGCCCGTCGATTCATGGCCCCGCAGGTCGTAAACCTGTGCCACACGCGACCCTGAAACTTCCCCTAGAAAGACGTCTCCGAAACCTCGCGTCGATAGAACAACAACATCCCCAGGGCCAACACAATGCCGCCCTGTATTAGCACAAGCTGCGAGAATCCCAGCAGAACCCACTTGAGCGTCACGTTCTCGCCGTTGACCAGGGTTTCCACGCCGTCGAAGCCATTGAAATTCGGCACGATTTTGAACATCAACCCGAGGAAACCATTGAGAAACTCCATCGCCAACGTCTGAAACGAGGCGGAAGCCTTCGCGAAATCTCCCCCGAAAAGCTCCTTGAAGAACGCTCCCATCACGCCGACCACCGGCGCATTGCTCTTGTCCATCAGGTCCAGCGACTCGGCCATGAACGCTTGCAGCCCGGCGAGCGCGTACACCACAAACGACGCCAGGCACGCCACGGGATAGGAAAAGAGGCTCGTCATCAGCACGGCCAGCGCGCCGAGAAAGAGCAGCTTCCAGAACATCAACAGGAACAACCGCAACAGGTTGCCCTCGAACGATCCGACGAC